>MERQ01000109.1 GCA_001770655.1 Betaproteobacteria bacterium RIFCSPLOWO2_12_FULL_68_20 | reverse complement strand
CCGTTCGCGCCGTGACAGCGGGCGCACGAGGCTTCGGCGATGCGCCCGCCCTCGGCGACTTCGACGGGGGTCGCGTAGACGGCCCGCAGCTCGTCGTCGGCTCCGGGCTTCACCGTTGCGGGTTGCGCGGCCGCTCCGAGCGAATAAGCGGCGATGACTGCGCCAACGGCAAGAATCTTCATGCCGCCTTGTCCGCCCAGGGCGGGAAAAGGCGCGTCAACCACCACAATAATGCCAGCGGGGCAACCACCAGCAGCGCGGCGGTGAGCAAGCCTTCCTTCCCGAAAAGCTCTACTTGATAGCTCAACAATCCCATGCCGGTTTTCGAGATTTCCTGCCCGCCGATGACCACGTTCCAGCGCATCATGAAGACCGACAGCAGCACCAGCACGGCGCTCAGCGTGACGCCCGCGATCAGCGCCTTCCCGGTGGTACCGCGCCAGATCATATAGGAAAGCAACAGCAGCGGCACGATGGCGCCGATGCCGAATTGCAGCACGAAATAGGGGATGAGGAGCGGCCCGGTGACGTACTCCATGATCACCTCTACACCCTCGCGGGCCTTGTAGACGATATTGGCGAACTCCAGGCCCTCAAGGATCAGCGCGACCATGATGAATGCCCACACGGTGTAAGCCAGGCCCTTCAGGCATGCAAGATCGATCCGGATTCTGCGCAGCTTGCAGGACACGACGTAAAGCACGATCAGCAACGCCACGCCGGAGATGATGGCCGAAAACAGGAACACTACCGGCATGAGATCGGAGGACCACCATTCACGGGCTTTGAGCGAGCCGAACACGAACCCGACATAGCCGTGCAGGCCGTGCGCGCCCGGGATGCCGGTGATTGCCAGCCAGAAGATCCATTCCCGGTCGCAGCGCAACGCTTCCTCAGACAGATCGTACGAGCCAAGGGTCAGCACGCGGTAGAACATTCCCGGCAGCCCGCTCCTTCTCTGGGCCTGCTCGACGATGAAGGGACGAAACGAGAACCAGGTTTCGACGAGGAGCAGGACGACGTAGAACGTCGCGAAAAAGCCGAACATGGACAAGGCGGAGGTCAAATGCGGCGTGATCAGGGCGTTGAACGCCCGTTCCGGACGGCCGAGGTGCAGCAGCAACGGCAACGGCACGAAGACCATGACGGCCAATGAGGTGAGCAACGCAAGATGCGCCACCGGCTTCAGGCGCTGGAAGCCGAATACCTGGTACAGGCTCGACACCGTGAACGCGCCCGCCACCAGCCCGGTGAGATAGGGATAGACGACGATGAGCACGGTCCACTCGATGACCGTTTCGTTCGGGTAAACCCATCCCGTGTATGGCGCGAAGTGATTGAGAGGTTCCACTAACGTACTTCCTTGTCGATGCCCACGTAGAAGACGTTCGGCTCATTGCCGGTCTCGGGCTTGAGCACCTGGACGCGGTTGTTGTGAATGAACAGGCTGATCGGGCTTTGCTTGTCGTTGCGATCGCCGAAGATGCGCGCGCCGACCGGACACACCTCGACGCAAGCGGGCTGCATCCCCTTGGTGATGCGGTGATAGCACCAGTAGCACTTCTGCGTGACGCCTCTCGCCTCGTTGAACCAGCGCGCACCGTAAGGACAGGCGTGCACGCAGTAGCGACAGCCGATGCAATAGCTTTGATCGATCAGCACCACCCCGTCCTTGCCCTTGTAGGTGGCGCCGGTCGGGCACACCTGCACGCAGGGCGGATACGTGCACTGGTTGCAGAGCTTGGGCACGAAGAAGGCCTTTTCCACGTGCGCGTCCTGGTAGCGGTTGGCAAAGCGGTACTCGCCTTGCGAGCCGGAGGCCGCAATGTTCACGGGGTCCGCCTGGCTGTCGACGCGCGCCCTGTTTTCGCCCTCGAGATAGACGTAGCGCTCCACCCAGGTGTTGAAGTGATGCGCGTCGAGCGGCACATGGTTTTCCCGCTTGCAGGCTTCCACGCAGCGCAGGCAGCCGATGCATTTCGTGGCGTCGACGCCGAACGCCCAGCGGTGCTTCGTCCAGTCGTAATCGGGGGTGGGGAACGACTCCTGGGTGGCCGCGGGTTCGCTCTTCGCGGCAGCCTTTCGCATGACGCCTGGGATCCCGGTCGCTGCGACGGCGCCCGCGGCCGCCGCGGCGCCGCCGATCTTGCGCAGGAATGCGCGCCGCGCGACCAGCGAAGATATCCTCTCCCCTTTCATTGCGTCTTCCTTGTCTCGGTCGCGGGCCCGCAGCTTTGCGCAGCGTAAAACGCGGCGAGGTTTGCGATGTCCGCGTCGCTCAGGCCCCGCGCCACTCCCGCCATCATCGGGTCCTTGCGCAAGCCGGCCCTGAAGGCCTTGAGCGTGTTCGCAAGGTAGACGGATTTCTGCCCGGCGATATGCGGCCAGGCGGCATTACGCGTCACGCCCGTTTCGCCGTGGCAGCCCGCGCAATTCTTCGCCAGAAGCTTGCCGGCGGCGGCATCGCCCGCGGCAGGAGCGCCCGGCGGCGCTTTGCAGCTCAAGCCGGCGTAATAGGCGGCGAGATCCTGGATCTCCGCATCGCTCAGCGTTTTCGCCATCGGCGACATCATCACGTCGGTCTGGGCGCCGGACTTGTACGCCGCCAGGATCCTGACGAGATACGCCGCGTTTTGACCCGCCAGATTCGGCCAGGTGTCGTTCGGGCTGATCGCGTTTGCGCCGTGGCAACTTGCGCAACTCGCCGCGTGCTTCTTGCCTCCTGCCGCGACGTCGCCGCTCACCTTGGCGACGACTCCCGCGAGCTTGGGCGCGTGGGGGTTATGGCAAGCCACGCACTGCTGGGCGCCCGCGTGTTGAGCCACGACGACCTGCGGCTGCGCCCGGGGCCGCCCCGCTATTGCTTCGTGACACAGCGTGCACAGCTTTACCGCATCAGCGGGGATCGGCAGCTTGGCCTTCTTTTGCGGGTGGTCCTGGGCGGCGCCATGACAGGTTTCACAAGTCACCGTCTTGTGGTTGGCGGCCGACCACTGCGCGAGGCGTTCGGCGTGGCAGCTCTCGCAGTAGCGCGCGGTCTTGAACGCCGGCCCCTGGGCCGCGATTTCGGCGACCGAGTCGGCGCGGTAGAAGCCGTAGCGGTAAAACGACGGATCGGTGAAGTACCACTTCGCGGCGAGCCCGAGCGCAAGCGCTCCGCCAATCAGCATCAGCAATCGGACGATGTGCTTGGGCACGCCTCTCCCTGACCCCGGTCGATGTCATGGGACGGTACAAGGCGCTTCCCCGTGAAGGATTGATCTGCGTCAATCCTTCCGGGGGAGAGGATGAGAAGTTACTTTGTCGTCAGCACCTGCCGCACGGCCGCTTTGAGCTCGGCGTCGGACGCGTCGACTTTCGGGTGGCCTTTGCCCTCCTTGATCTTGGCGGCCAGCTCGCCCTCGGCGTCCTTCTTGCCTTTGTACTTCGCGGCCACGTCCTTGTAGGCCGGGCCGACCTTCTTCGTCGCCGCATCGTGGCAGTTCATGCATCCCTTGGTCTTCAGCACCTCCGCGCCCGATTGCGCGTAGCCCGGACCCGCCGCGAGCGCGCCCGCCGCGGCCAGAATCAACAGCGCTGCCTTCATGATGCCTCCTTGTTGACGAATGAAAATTTACCCCCCACGGCCCACCAACCCGGCCAGCACCAGCACGAGCAGCGTCAGGCCGATCGCGATCAGCGTGAAGCCGAGGATCTTCGAGCCCAGGGTCATCGGCCGCGACGGAGCGTCGACCAGATGCTTCGCGAGCTCGCCCGTTTCGACCAGGCGCTTGTATTCCAGGGCGTGCTCGCGCCTGAACTCCTCGAGCGGCACCGCGCCGGTGAACATCACGGTGTCGAGCGGAAACTTGTCCGGCCTGAAGTGGTTGTTGAAGAAATGCACCGTGAACAGGAACACGGCGGCGAGCACCGCTTCCTCGCCGTGGACGATGGTCGCCACGTTGAACGTCCACCCGGGCAGCACCGAGGCGGTCGCGGCCGGGAACGCCAGCATCATGCCGCTCCCGCCGATGATCGCCATGCCCCAGAACACCGCCCAGTAGTCGAATTTCTCCCAGTAGGTCCAGCGGTCGAACTGCGGCCGCGGCCTGCGGCCGACGAACCAGCCGAACATCGCGATGATGTCCTTCAGGTCCTGCCAGTTGGGCACCAGCGAGAGCGGCCCGAACCACTGGAACGTGCCCAGGTTGCGGCCGATGCGGACGAGGAAATAGACCAGCTGCACGAAGAATATCCCCAGCATGATCGCCGCCGCCGTGCGGTGCACGATTGCGGCCACTTTCGGGCTGCCGAACACGCTCACCACGACTTTCGCCCAGGCGCTGTCGGCGAAAAACACCGCCATGCCGGTGAGGACGAGCGTCATGACGCTCAGCGCAAAGACCAGGTGGGCCAGGCGCCAGATCGGCCCGAACCGCTGGAACTGCTTGCCCTTGAGCTGCAGCGATTCATCGACTGCGACGTGCGGCCTGCTCCTGCCCTCCTGGCGGTCCTTGTACTCCCGGTAGAACCACAGCGCCGTGTGCGACCAGAAGAAGATGAACACCCCGACCAGCAGCGCGATCATGAATTTCGCCGCGACCCACACATAGGGATAACGATTGAAATCGCTCGTCGTGGCATGCGGCTCGAAGGTCACGAAGCCGGGGGTCGCGTTCGCGTGGCATTTCTGGCAGGTGCCCAGGCGGTTGTCCGGATGCACCGTCGAGGCGGGATCCGCCGTGCGCTGGATGGCGTGGCTCCCATGGCAGTCGAAACACTTGGCGGTGTAGGCGAAGCCCAGGGTGTTGACCTGCCCGTGGTAGGTCTGGGTGTAGGTTTTCAGGTTCTCTTCATGACAGTTTCCGCAGTTCTTGGTGATGAGCAGTTTGATCGAATCCATCGCAGGACGGTCGATGTCGTGCGTGGTGTGGCAGTCCGAGCAGATGGCCGCGTTCGGATTGGCCTTCTCCACGACTTCCTTGCCGTGCACCGACTTCAAGTACTGCTCGCGCTGCTTGCCGTGGCACGCCCCGCAAGTGTCCGGAATGCCCAGGCGCCACTCCGCGCGGATCGCACTGCCCTTGGGATAAACGTAGTGGGCGTCGTGGCAGTTGTAGCAGGTTGCGTTGGTGAGCGACTGGTCCTCCCGGCTCGGCCGGGCGTGCACGGACTCCAGGTACTTGTCGATCTGCTCGACCACCACGCCCAGCCTTCCGTTCTCCTGGGTCTTGCCCTCGCGGTTGGCGGCTTCCCACAGCGCCTCGTGGCACTGCACGCAGCTGACCTTGCGCTGCCGGACTTTCTTGTGCGGGATCTCCGTGATGTCCTGGTGGCACCCCACGCAGCCCCGCTTGCCGTGCACGCTGTTCTCGAACTTCTCCTTTCTGACCTGCAGCGAGCGCGGCTTGCCGTCCAGGCCCGGCACTGAGAAGCCCTCGTTGCCGTGGCAGCCCAGGCAGGCGGCGTTGTCCGGCTTCGCTGCGGCCGCCTCGGCCTCCTTGTCCGGCTTTGCCGCGGCGGGGTCGGCCCCCTTGGCGGGCGCCGCCGCTGCGGCGAGGACCTGCTTCACCATAGCCTTCAGCTCGGCGTCGGAGCCGTCCGCTTTGACCGGATGGCCCTTGCCTTCCTTGAGCGCCGCGACGAGCTTCGCTTCGGCCTGCTTGTCGCCCTTGTATTTCGCGGCGACGTCTTTGAGCGCCGGCCCGACTTTCTTCACCTCGACGTCGTGGCAGCCCAGGCAGCCTTTCGCAGTCAGCAGTTCCGCGCCGGACTGGGCGCTCGTCCCGCTCGCGAGCAGCATGCCTGCCATCGCCAGCAGCAGCGGCATCGTTTTCATAAATCGCTCACGCTAGCAAGCGGCCCCTTCCGGCAATTGATCGAGATCAACCTTGTCCATCGCACGTTGGTGTTCCTTCTTGGACGATGGCAGGAATCCTGATACTTTACGCCACCATCGAAGGCCATACCGCGCGCGTCGCGGAGCGTATCGCGAAAGGCCTGCGAGACAAAGGATATCGCGTGGACCTGCATCGGGCCGACCCGGCCGGGGCGTCCCTCGATCTCGCAGGCTATGAAGGCGTGATCGTCGGCGCGTCCGTGCACTACGGCCGCCATCCGGGGCATCTGCGTGCGCTGCTTCGCAAGCACCGCGCTGCGCTGGCCGCGCGCCGCAGCGCCTTCTTCTCGGTCAGCCTCAGCGCGCGCCATAAACCCGCCGCGGCTCAACGCTACGTCCGCAAATTCCTGCGCCGGGCGGGCTGGCAGCCGCAGCAGGCGCAGACCTTCGCCGGCGCCCTGCCGTACAGCAAGTACCCGGCCTGGAAACGCCTGCTGATGCTCGCTTTCGTCGGCCTCGCCGGTGGCGACACCGATATGTCGCGCGACTACGAATACACCGACTGGGACGGCGTGGACCGCTTCGCGGACGCTTTCGCACGGCCGCTGGACGCGATTTGATCCAGGTCAAGCCGCCCGCGGTCTGCGGCCTTACCCTTGCGCGCAGCAGCCCCGATACCAGGAGCCCATCATGAAGAGAGCCTTGTTAGCGAGCCTGACGGCCATCGCCATGGCGCCCGCCGTGGCCGCGGATCCGGCGACCATCAATTGGACAAAGATTCCCGCCGCGACGGTGCCGTTGTTCTATCCCGGCCAGTCCTCGTACGAGTGGCTGCTCTCGGACAAGCACCCGGGTGCGCAGGGCATCCAGGCGAATCTGCCGTGCGCCGGCTGCCATCAGGGCCAGGAGAAGAAGCTTGGCGAGAGCCTGGTCAAAGGCGGGCCCCTCGAGCCGTCTCCGGTCAAAGGGAAAGACGCGACCAAGGAGCTGAAGGTCCAGGCCGCTTACGACGACAAGAACGCGTACCTGCGCTTCCAGTGGAAGACCAACGCCAACAAGCCCGGCATCGAGTACCCCTACTACCGTTTCGACGGCAAGGAATGGAAGGTCTACGGCGAGCCCAGGCTGAACAAGTCGGTGCAGGAAGGCAAGCAGGTTGCCATGTACGAAGACCGGCTCACTCTCATGATCGATGACGGCAAGGTGCCCGGCTTCGACAAGCAAGGCTGCTGGCTCACCTGCCACACCGGCGAGCGCGACATGCCCAACGTCGCCGCCAAGGCCGACGCGCAGAAGGTGCTAAAGAAAAATGACGTGCGCAAGTACCTCCCGGCCAGCCGCACCAACCCGTCCGATTGGACGACGGTCAAGTCGCCCGACGAGATCGCCAAACTCAAGGCCGAAGGCGGCTTCGTCGACCTGATCCAGTGGCGCGCGCACCGCAGCAACCCGGTCGGCGGCGTCGACGACGGCTACGTGCTCGAGTATCGCAACTTCGACAAGGGCAAGAACCACTTCGCCTCCAACATGGACAACGAGAAGAAAGTGCCGAAGTTCATGTACGACGCCAAGAAGTTCAAGTCCAAGGCGACCACCGCCAAGGACGTCGGCAAGCGGGACCCGTTCCTGATCACAGGCGTCAATGCCGTTCCGTTCGATCCCGCCGCTGGCTGGAAGGAAGGCGACATGGTGCCGCGTTACTACCTGCAACCCGCGGAGGGCTCCGCCGCCGACAACAAGGGCGCGGGCACCTGGAAGGGCGGCATGTGGACCGTGGTGATCACCCGCCCGCTCGGCCTCGCCAACCCGGACGACAAGGCGTTCAAGGACGGCGGCGTCTACAGCGTCGGCTTCGCGGTGCACGACGACAACATCACCACGCGCGGCCACCACGTCTCCTTCGTGAAAACCCTGGGGTTCGGCGCCAAGGCCGACATCCAGGCGGTCAAGCTCAAGTAGGAAGCGGGTCGCGCTATTTCCGCTTCGATGCGCCGCCGCGAGCTCGCGGCGGCGCGTCGCGTTTGTGCTGCTCCGCAATTCCGCGAAGATGGTGTCTAATCGACACCCTGTGCGTTCCGAGGACAGCGGATCCGATGCTCGAAGCTGCCGGTCTGGAATGCGTGCGCCAGAGCCGCACGCTGTTCACCGGGCTCAGCTTTTCGCTGCGCGGGGGCGAGTTGCTGCGCGTCGCGGGAGCGAACGGCAGCGGCAAGACGAGCCTGTTGCGCATCGTGTGCGGGCTGCTCTCGCCGACGGCCGGCGAGGTGCGCTGGCAGGGGATGGGGATCCAGCGCTTGCGCGAGGAATATTCTCGCCAGCTCCTCTACGTCGGGCACGCTGCGGCGGTGAAGGACGATCTCACCGCGGCCGAGAATCTTTCGATCGCCTGCACGCTTGCCGGGATGCCGGTCGCGCCACCCGCCGTTCGACAAGCCCTGGAGCAGTACGGATTGCCCCCCGGCGAAATCCCGGTGAGGCGGCTCTCGCAAGGCCAGCGCCGGCGCGCGGCGCTCGCGAGGCTGCTCCTGAGCGAATCGCTGCCGCTGTGGCTGCTCGACGAGCCGTTCGCCGCGCTCGACACGGCGGCCGCGGAGCTGACCCGGGCGCTGATCGAGGCTCACATCGCGCGCGGTGCCACGGTGGTTTATGCGACGCATCAAGAGGTCGGCATCGAGGCAGCCCGGATCATCAATCTCGAAACCGCGGCGGCCTGACGTGCTGGCCGCGCTCCGCTGCATCGTCTATCGCGACCTGCTGCTCGCGCTGCGCCGGCGCAGCGACGTCGCGACCGCGCTGCTCTTTTTCATCATCGTGGCGAGCCTGTTTCCGCTCGGCATCGGCGCCGAGCCGAACCTGCTGCGCTCGATCGCCCCGGGGGTGATCTGGGTGGCGGCGCTGCTCTCGTCGATGCTCTCGCTCGGGCGCCTGTTCGCCGCCGACTACGCCGACGGCACCCTCGAGCAGATCCTGCTGGGGGCCGCGCCGCTCGGCGCGGTGGTCGCCGCCAAGGCGCTTGCGCACTGGCTGGTGTCGGGGCTGCCGCTGGTGCTGATCGCGCCGGTGCTGGCGTTACAATACGATCTGGCGCTGCCGCTATTCTGGGTTCTCAGCTTGTCTTTGCTCATCGGCACGCCGGTTCTGAGCATGATCGGCGCGATCGGAGCCGCCCTGACGCTCGGACTGCGGGGCGGCGGCGTGCTGCTTTCGTTGCTCGTGCTGCCGCTGTACGTTCCAGTGCTCATCATCGGCGCCGGGAGCGTCGATATGGCGGCTGCGGGGCTGGCCCCTGATGCGCAGCTCCTGCTGCTCGCCGCGATGCTGATCACGGCAGCCGCGTTCGCGCCCTGGGCGGTGGCGGCGGCATTGCGGATTTCGATCGAATGAGCACCGACAGCCTCAAGTGGCTCTGGTACGCGTCGCCGCAGACGTTCTACCCGCTCGCCGGGATTCTGGCGCGCGGCTGCGCAGTCGCCGCCGCGGTGCTCGCCGTGATCGGCCTGTACATCGGCTTCTTCGTCGCGCCGACCGACGCGCAGCAGGGCGAGGCCTACCGCATCATCTTCATCCACGTGCCGGCGGCGTGGATGTCGATGTTCCTGTACGTGGTGATGGCGTTCTGGGCGGCGATCGGGCTCGCGTTCAACACGCGGCTCTCGGGCATGATGGCAACGGCGCTCGCGCCGACCGGGGCGCTGTTCACCTTCGTCGCGCTGTGGACCGGCGCGCTCTGGGGCAAGCCGACCTGGGGCACCTGGTGGGTGTGGGACGCCCGGCTCACCTCGGAGCTGATCCTGCTGTTCCTGTACCTGGGCTTCATGGCGCTGCAGGCGGCGATCGACGAGCCGCGGCGCGCCGACCGCGCCGGCGCGGTGCTCGCGATCGTCGGCGTGATCAACATCCCGATCATCTATTACTCGGTCGAGTGGTGGAACACCCTCCACCAGGGTGCGTCGGTGAGCCTGAAGAGCGCCCCCAGCATGGCGGCGACGATGTTCGCCGGCATGATCGTGATGGCGGCTGCGTTCTGGATGTACAGTATCGCGGTCACGCTGGTGCGCGTGCGCTGCATCATCCTGGAGAGGGAATGAGTGAATTTTTCGCCATGGGGGGGTATGCCCTCTACGTCTGGGGCTCGTACGGCGTGGCTTTCGCGCTGCTCGCGCTGGAAGTGATCCTGCTTGCGCATCGCTCGCGCAACGCACGAAGAACCCCATGAAACCCCGGCATAAGCGCATGGCGGCCATAGCGCTCGGCGTCGTGGCGCTCGGCGTGGTGGCGTCGCTCGTGCTCGTCGCGTTCAACAGGAACATCGTGTTTTTCTTCACGCCGTCGCAGGTCGCTGCCAATGAGGCGCCGCAGGGCCGCACCTTCCGCATCGGCGGGCTGGTCGCGCCCGGCAGCGTCAAGAGGGATGGCGTCGACGTGAATTTCGTCGTCACGGACACGGCGAAAGCCATCCCGGTGCTCTACCGCGGACAGCTGCCCGACCTGTTTCGCGAGGGCAAGGGCGTGGTCGCGCAGGGCGAGCTCGGCGCCGACGGGGTGTTCCGCGCGCGGGAGGTGCTCGCCAAGCACGACGAGAACTACATGCCGCCCGAAGCGGCTTATGCGGTGGAGAGAGCGCAGAAAACCATCCAGACAAAATGAACCCTGAAATGATCCTGTTCTGGGTGTTGAGCACCCTCCTTGCCGCAGCGGCGCTCGTCCTGCTGGTGCGCCCCCTGCTCTCGCGCCGCGAGGGCCAGGGCATTTCACGCAGCGCGGCGAACCTGTCGATCTACCGCGACCAGCTGCGCGAGCTCGAAGCCGACCTCGCCGCCGGGACGCTCGCCGGGGGCGATTACGATCGCGCGCGGCGCGAGCTCGAGACGCGGCTGCTCGAGGACGTCGACCAGCCCGCCGCCGCGGTGAAAGCGGTCGGCGGGCGCCGCATGGCTCTGGTGCTGGGCATCGCCATCCCGGCGCTCGCTGTGGCGCTGTATTTCGCGATCGGCAACCCGGGCGCCCTCGACCCGCGGCGCGCCGCGGACGGCGAAGTCACCGCGCAGCAGATCGAGGCGATGGTCGAACGGCTCGCGGCGCGGCTGCGCGAGAACCCCGACGACGCCGACGGCTGGAAGCTGCTGGGGCGCTCCCACGCCGCGCTGGGCCGCTTCGCGGATGCCGTGAATGCCTATGCCAAAGCGGCCTCGCAGGCACCGCGCGACCCGCAGCTCCTCGCCGATTTCGCCGACGCGCTCGCCATGACGCGCGGCGAGAGCCTCCAGGGCGAGCCCGAAAAGCTGGTGCTGCGCGCTCTCGAGATCTACCCGGGCAATCTCAAGGCGCTCGCGCTTGCCGGCACCGCGGCGTTCGAGCGCAAGGACTATAAGGCCGCGACCGGCCACTGGCAGCGCATGCTGCCGCTGGTGCCGCCCGACTCGAAGGATGCGCGCGCCATCCAGTCGAGCATCGACGAAGCGCGCGCCCTGGCCGGAACGGGTGCCGCGAAGCCCACGGGCTTGCGCGGCATCGTGCGCATCGCTCCGGAGCTCAAGGGAAAAGTCGCGCCGGACGACTCGCTGTTCATCTTCGCGCGCGCCGCCGACGGCCCGCCCATGCCGCTCGCGGTGCTGCGCGTCCGGGCGCGCGACCTGCCGGTCTCGTTCGCGCTCGACGACTCGATGGCGATGGCGCCGAGCATGCGGCTGTCGGGATTCCAGCGCGTCGTGGTCAGTGCCCGCGTCTCGAAATCTGCCGGCGCCGCACCGCAGCCGGGCGACCTTCAGGGCTCGAGCGCGCCGGTCGCGAGCGACGCCGCGGGCGTCACCGTGGTCATCGACACGGTGGTGCGCTGACGGCCTTCATCCGATCCGTCCGAGCACCGGAAAGGTCTGCAGGATCCAGAGCGAGAACTCCGTCAGGCGTCCGGTGACCATCGCGACGCCGAGCGCGACCAGCACCACGCCGCCCACGATCTGCAGCGCGGCGCCGAAGCTGCGCAGCCGCTCGAGCAGCCGCGCCGCGCGATCGACGAACAAGGCGGCGAGCAGGAACGGCACGCCGAGCCCGAGGGCGTACGCCGAGAGCAGCCCGACGCCGCTCGCGCTCGTGCCCGCCGCGCTCACCGCGAGAATCGCGCCGAGCACCGGTCCGATGCACGGCGTCCAGCCGAACCCGAACGCTGCGCCGAGAACGAACGGCGCGAGCGGATTGCCGCGCGCGAGCGCGAGGTGCGGGTGCAGGCGCAGATCGCGCTGCAGGAACGGCACCCAGCGCCCCAGCCCCAGCATGAACAGCCCGAAGCCGATCACGATGATCCCGGCAACCAGGTTCGCCTCGTAGCGGTAGCGCAGCAGCAGCTGGCCGAGCGCGCTGGCGCTGGCGCCGAAGGCGATGAACACTGCCGAGAATCCGGCGACGAACAATGCGCTCATGCCGAGCG
>MERQ01000108.1 GCA_001770655.1 Betaproteobacteria bacterium RIFCSPLOWO2_12_FULL_68_20 | reverse complement strand
CGCCACCACTCCGGCGCCCACGGTCTTGCCGCCCTCGCGGATGGCGAAGCGCAGCCCCTGCTCCATCGCGATCGGCGTGATCAGCGTCACCACCATCTTCACGTTGTCCCCCGGCATCACCATCTCGGTGCCCTGGGGCAGCTCCACCGCGCCTGTCACGTCCGTGGTGCGGAAGTAGAACTGCGGCCGGTAGTTGTTGAAAAACGGCGTATGCCGCCCGCCCTCTTCCTTGGAGAGCACGTACACCTCGCACTCGAACTTGGCGTGCGGGGTGATCGAGCCGGGTTTCGCCAGCACCTGCCCGCGCTCCACCTCTTCCCTCTTGGTGCCGCGCAGCAGCACCCCGATGTTGTCCCCCGCCTGGCCCTCGTCCAGCAGCTTCCTGAACATCTCCACCCCGGTGCACACCGTCTTTTGCGTGGGCCGGATGCCCACGATCTCGATCTCGTCGCCCACCCTGACGATGCCGCGCTCCACCCGCCCGGTCACCACCGTGCCCCGCCCCGAGATCGAAAACACGTCCTCCACCGGCATCAGAAAGGGCTTATCGATCTCGCGCTTGGGCGTCGGAATGTAGGCATCGAGCGCCTCGGCCAGCTTGAACACCGACTTCACCCCCAAGTCACTGTCCTCGCCCTCCAGCGCCTTCAGCGCCGAGCCGATGATCACCGGGATCTTGTCCCCGGGAAACTCGTACTTGGAGAGCAGCTCGCGCACCTCCACCTCCACCAGCTCCAGCAGCTCCTTGTCGTCCACCATGTCGGCCTTGTTCAGGTACACCACGATGAACGGCACCCCCACCTGGCGCGCCAGCAGAATGTGCTCGCGCGTCTGCGGCATCGGCCCGTCGGCGGCCGACACCACCAGGATCGCCCCATCCATCTGCGCCGCGCCCGTGATCATGTTCTTGATGTAGTCGGCATGCCCCGGACAGTCCACGTGCGCGTAGTGCCGCTTCTCCGACTGGTACTCCACGTGCGCCGTGTTGATCGTGATGCCGCGCGCCTTCTCCTCCGGCGCGGCATCGATCTGGTCGTAGTTCTTCGCCTCCCCGCCGTACTTCTTCGCCAGGATGTGCGTCATCGCCGCCGTCAGCGTCGTCTTGCCATGATCCACATGGCCGATCGTCCCAACGTTCACGTGCGGCTTGGTGCGCTCGAATTTGCCCTTTGCCATGACCGGCTCCTACTTCTTGTCCCTGTCGTCAGGATTGATGATCGATTCTGCGATGCTTTTCGGCGCTTCGGCGTAGTGCTTGAACTCCATCGTGTAGGTGGCGCGCCCCTGCGTGAGCGAGCGCAGCGTGGTCGAGTAGCCGAACATCTCGCCGAGCGGCACCTCGGCCTTGATGGCCTTGCCGGTCGGAAGATCGTCCATGCCCTGGATCACGCCGCGGCGCGACGACAGGTCGCCCATCACGTCGCCCATCTTCTCCTCGGGCGTCTCGACCTCGACCGCCATGATCGGCTCGAGCAGCACGGGTGCCGCCGCCCTCATGCCGTCCTTGAAGGCGAAGATCGCGGCCATTTTGAAGGCATTCTCGTTCGAGTCCACTTCGTGGTAGGAGCCGTCGGACAGCGTCACTCTTACGTCGACCACCGGATAGCCGGCGAGCACGCCCTCCTGCAGCGCTTCCTTCACGCCCTTCTCCACCGCCGGGATGTACTCGCGCGGCACCCGGCCGCCCTTGATCGCGTCGACGAACTCGAAGCCCTTGCCCGAGGCTTGCGGCTCGAGCTTGAGCCAGACGTGGCCGTACTGCCCGCGGCCGCCCGACTGCTTGATGAATTTGCCCTCGGACTCGAGCGACTTCCTGAAGGTCTCGCGGTACGCCACCTGCGGCTTGCCGACCGAGGCCTCGACGCCGAACTCGCGCTTCATCCGGTCGACGATGATCTCCAGGTGCAGCTCGCCCATTCCGGAGATGATGGTCTGGCCCGATTCCTCGTCGGTATGCACGCGGAACGAGGGATCCTCCTGCGCCAGGCGCCCGAGCGCGACGCCCATCTTTTCCTGGTCGACCTTGGTCTTGGGCTCCACCGCCTGCGAGATCACCGGGTCGGGGAACTCCATGCGCTCCAGCGTGATGATTCGCTTCACGTCGCAGATCGTCTCGCCGGTGATCACGTCCTTCAGGCCCACCACCGCCGCGATGTCTCCCGCGCGCACTTCCTTGATCTCCTGGCGCTCGTTGGCGTGCATCTGCAGCAGCCGCCCGATGCGCTCCTTCCTGCCGCGCACCGAGGTGTACACCGTGTCGCCCGAAGCGAGCACGCCCGAATACACCCGGATGAAGCTGAGCTGCCCGACGAAGGGGTCGGTCATGATCTTGAACGCGAGCGCCGCGAACGGCTCGTCGTCGCCGGGCTTGCGCGAAACCGGCTCGCCCTTCTCGTTCGAGCCCTTCACCGGCGGGATGTCCGCCGGCGAAGGCAGGTAGTCGATCACCGCGTCGAGCATCGCCTGCACGCCCTTGTTCTTGAACGCCGAGCCGCACAGCATCGGCACGATCTCGTTGTTGATGGTGCGGATGCGCAGGCCCTGCCTGACCTCCTCGACGGAGAGCTCGCCCGAGGAGAGGTATTTGTTCATCAGCTCCTCGTTCGCCTCGGCGGCCGCTTCGACCATCTTCTCGCGCCACTCCTTCGCCTGCGCGAGAAGCTCGCCGGGAACCTCCTTCTTCTCGAAGCGCACCCCCTGCGTCGCGTCGTCCCAGTAGATCGCCTTCATGGCGACCAGGTCGACGACGCCGGCGAACTTGTCCTCGGCGCCGATCGGCAGCTGGATCGGCACGGGGTTGCCCTTCAGGCGGCTGCGAATGTGCTCGTAGGACTTGAAGAAGCTGGCGCCCACCCGGTCCATCTTGTTGATGAACGCGAGCCGCGGCACGCGGTACTTATTGGCTTGCCGCCAGACTGTTTCCGACTGCGGCTGCACGCCCGCGACCGCGTCGTACACCATGCACGCGCCGTCGAGAACGCGCAGGCTGCGCTCCACCTCGATCGTGAAGTCGACGTGGCCCGGCGTGTCGATGATGTTGATGCGGTGCTCGGGGTAGGACTGGTCCATGCCCTTCCAGAAGCAGGTCGTCGCCGCGGACGTGATGGTGATGCCGCGCTCCTGCTCCTGCTCCATCCAGTCCATCACCGCCGCGCCGTCGTGCACCTCGCCCATCTTGTGCGACACGCCGGTGTAGAACAGGATCCTCTCGGTGGTCGTGGTCTTTCCGGCGTCGATGTGCGCCGAGATGCCGATGTTCCGGTAGCGTTCGATCGGGGTCTTGCGGGCCACGGCCATGCTCATTCTTCGGTCAGAACCGGTAGTGCGAGAAGGCCTTGTTGGCCTCCGCCATGCGATGGACTTCCTCGCGCTTCTTCATCGCTCCGCCGCGCCCTTCGGCCGCCTCCTGAAGCTCGCCGGCGAGCCGCACGGTCATCGATTTCTCGCCGCGCTTCTGCGCCGCCTCGCGCAGCCAGCGCATCGCCAGCGCGACCCGGCGTACCGGTCTCACCTCGACCGGGACCTGGTAGTTGGCGCCGCCCACGCGCCGGCTCTTTACCTCGACCACCGGCTTCACGTTCTGCACCGCCTGCGAGAACACCTCGACCGGGTCCTTGCCCGACTTCGACTTGATCAGGTCGAACGCGCCGTAGACGATCCTCTCGGCCACCGACTTCTTGCCGCGCGTCATCAGCACGTTGACGAACTTCGTCACCTCGACGTTGGTGAATTTCGGATCCGGCAGGATCTCGCGCTTGGGAATTTCTCTGCGACGCGGCATGGCTTATGCGGACTTCGGCATCTTGGCGCCGTACTTGGAGCGGGCCTGCTTGCGGTCCTTGACGCCCTGCGTGTCGAGCGAGCCGCGCACGATGTGGTAGCGCACCCCAGGCAGATCCTTGACGCGCCCGCCGCGGATCAGCACCACCGAGTGCTCCTGCAGGTTGTGCCCCTCGCCGCCGATGTAGCCGATCACCTCGAAGCCGTTGGTGAGGCGCACCTTCGCGACCTTGCGCAGCGCCGAGTTCGGCTTTTTCGGCGTGGTGGTATAGACGCGCGTGCACACGCCGCGCTTCTGCGGCGAGCCGGCGAGCGCCGGCACTTTCGACTTGCGGCGCGGCGCGGCGCGCACGCCGCGCACCAACTGGTTGACTGTGGGCATGTTTTCCGTTTCCAGAAACGAACCGGGCGGCCACGATCGGAACTCCGTAGCCGCCCCGGCGCAGTAAAAAAGAGGCCGGATTATAAAGAGCTTTTTTGCATCGCGTCAAGGTTGACGCGGGTCCCGGACGCGCGCGGCTACAATCGCGCTGCGAGCGACATGAGCACGATCGACCAATATCTCTCCAAGCCCTGGCTGAAGCACTACCAGAACGGCGTGCCCGCCTTCGTGGAAGTGCCGGCCAAGGCGGTCACGCAGGCCTTCGACGAGGCGACCGGGCGCGCGCCCGACCGGCCCGCGGTGGTGTTCTACGGCCGCCGCATCAGCTACCGCGAGCTGAGAGACGCGACCGACCGCCTCGCCTGCGCGCTCGCCGATCTGGGCGTTCGCAAAGGCGACCGCGTCGCGCTATACCTGGTGAACAGTCCGCAATTCATCATCGCCTACTTCGCGGCGCTCAAGTGCGGCGCGACGGTGACTCCGATCAGCCCGGTGTACACGAGCCACGAGGTGCGCTTCCAGCTCGAGGACAGCGGCGCGCGCGCGGTGATCTGCCAGGACATCCTCTACGAGAAGGTGGCGAAATCGGGCGCCAGGCCCGATCTTGTGGTGGTCACGAATGTCGGGGAATATCTGCCGGTCCTGAAGCGATTGTTCGGCACGCAGGGCGACGTGCCGGCCGCGCCGAACGTCCACTGGCTGCAGCACCTGCTCAAGAAATACCCGCCCAAGCCACCGGCGATCGCCATCGACCCGATGCACGATATCGCGGCGCTGCCTTACACGGGAGGCACCACCGGCCACCCCAAGGGCGTGATGCTTTCACACTACAACCTGATGGCCGCTCAGACAGCGGCCCAGGCGGCGTTTCCGGGGTTCGAGCTCGGCCGCGAGGTGATCCTCGCCTTCCTGCCGTTTTTCCACATCTACGGCCAGGTGGTGATCATGCTGAACGGCATCACGCAGGGAAACCTGCTGGTGCTGTTCACCAGCCCCGACACCGAGGCCATTCTGGCCGCGATGGCGCGCTACCGTGCGACGGTGTTCTACGGCGTGCCGACGCTCTACGAGTACCTCAAGGACCACAAGGACACCGACAAGGTGAACTGGCGGCGGCTCAAGCTGGTGCTCTCGGGCGCCGACACGCTGCACGAGTCGACGATGAAGGACTGGAACCGGCGCACCGGCTCGAGCATCATCGAGGGCTACGGGCTGTCGGAGACCTGCGCCATCAGCCACGTCAATCCGCTCGACCGGCCGAAGACCGGCTCGTTCGGTTGCCCGGTTCCCAATGTGCTCGCGGCTGTCATGAACCCCGAGACCCGGGAGTTCGTGCCGCTCGGGGAAGTGGGCGAGCTGGTTCTGTCCGGGCCGAACGTGATGCTCGGCTACTGGAACCGGCCCGAGGAGAGTGCGCGCGCGTTCGTCGAGGCACAGGGGCTGCGCTGGCTGCGCACCGGCGACATCGTGCGCATGGACGACGAAGGCTACTTCCACTTCTACGACCGCTCCAAGGACCTGATCAAGTACAAGGGCTACTCGATCTTCGCCAAGGACGTCGAGGACGTGCTCTATGGCCACCCGCAGGTCAAGGCCGCCGGCGTGATCGGAGTCGCCGATGCGTCGGTCGGCCAGCGCATCAAGGCCATCGTGGTGCTGCAGGGCGACGCGCGCGGCAAGGTGAGCGAGGACGAAATCAAGGACTACTGCCGGCAGCAGCTCGCCGAATACAAGGTGCCGCACATCGTGGAGTTCCGCGGCGAGCTGCCGAAAACGGACGTCGGCAAGGTCTCGCGCCGCGAGCTGCGGGACGAAACAAGCCCCTAGGCGGCGATCGAGTCGATCGGCTGCGGCTGGTAGACGCCGAAACCCTGCGCGTAGCCGACGCCGAGCGCCTTGAGGCGCACCAGCACGTCCTGGTCTTCCACGCATTCGGCCACCACGCCGATGCCGATGGACTCGGCGACGCGCAGGATCGCGTTCATCTTGGTGCGCGCCACTTCGCTGGTGAGGAGCTTGCGCACGATGCTGCCATCGACCTTCACGAAGTCCACGCGCAGCGTCTTGAGGGGGGTGAACGACACCGAGCGGCGGCCGAAACCGTCGAGCAGCAACCCGCCCCCGATCGCCTTGACGGCCGTGGCGAAGCGCGCGGCGGCCTGCAGCCGCGCCAGGGTGTCGCTCTCGTCGATCTCGTAAAGGACCGAGGCGGCTGTCACTCCGGCCGACATCAGCTCGCCGGCGGCGAATTTCGGAAACTCCCGGTCGTCGAGCGTCTGGCCCGACACGTTGATCGTGAAGCGCGGCAAGCGCGAGCCGCGCGCGAGGTGCTTCACCACGTGGCTCACCACCCAGCGGTCGAGCTGCGGCATCATGTAGTAATGCTCGAACACGGGCAGGAACTCGCCCGGGGGCAGCATCGCCCTTTCCTCCTCGCGCATCCTGACCAGCACCTCGCCCATCGGGTAGCGCTCGGCGCCCTGCAGCGCGAGGATCGGCTGGCAATACAGGGAGAATTCGTCCTTCTCGAGCGCCTGGCCGAGGCGCGCGATCGGGTTGTCCCAGCCGGCGAGCCCGGGGTCGGTCTGATCGATCACCTTGCGGTCCGCCTGCGAGGGCGCGCGTTTCGGATCCATTGCGGGGGAATCGCTCGTGACGCCTATTCTAGCGGCAGGCGCGGGGTGCGCTAACATGGCGGGAAGAAGACGAGCACCGGCCCGATGCCTCCTTTCTTCAGCGTCGAGCGCCTTACCAAGCGCTTCGGCGGACTCGTCGCCGTCGACGCAGTCGGATTCGAGCTGCGGCGCGACCAGATCGTCGGGCTGATCGGACCCAACGGCGCCGGCAAGACGACGCTGTTGCGCCTGATCACGAAGATCCTGAAACCGGACGCGGGACGGATCGTCTTCAACGGCGAAGAGATCACGGGGCTGCGCCCGTGGGAGGTCGTCGACCGCGGCATTGCCGGCACCTTCCAGAACATGCGGCCGTTCCGCCATCTGCCGATCATCGCCAACGTGATGGTGCCGCTGGTCGCGCCGCGCGCGCGGCGCCGCGGCGAGTGGATAAAGCGCATCGAGGCGAAGGCGATGGACGCGCTCGAGTTCGTCGGCATCTCCGACATGGCGCTCGAGCCCGCTGCGGCGCTCTCGCAGGGCGACCTGAAGCGCCTGGAAGTGGCGCGCGCGATCGCGACCGAGCCCGAGCTGCTGCTGCTCGACGAGCCGCTCGGGGGCCTCAACCCCGCCGAGTCGGAGCTGCTGGCGAAATCGATCCGGCGGCTGCACAAGGGCGGGCGCTTCGGGCGGCTGCACTCGGAAGGACCGGCGGTGCTGATGATCGAGCACAAGCTGAAGGAGCTGATGTCGATCGTCGACCGGGTGATCGTGCTCGATCACGGCGAGATCATCGCCGACGCGCCTCCCGCCGCGGTGGTCAGGGACCCGAAAGTGATCGAAGCCTACCTGGGAAGCGAGCATGCCGCTGCTTGAGGTGGCGAACCTCTCGGTGCGCTACGACAAGGCGGTGATCCTGAACGGCGTGTCGCTCTCGGTCGACGCGGGGGAGTTCGTCGGCGTGGTGGGCCCGAACGGCGCGGGTAAGACCACGCTGCTGCGCGCGATCTCCGGGCTGGTGCGCCTGGAGGAGAGAATGAAGCGCGGCACCAGCGGCGACATCGTGCTCGAAGGCGAGGTGCGCTTTTCCGGCAGGCGCATCGACGCGCTCGGCGCGCACGAGGTGCGGCGCCTGGGCCTGGTGCACTGCCCCGAGCGCAGGCGCCCGTTCCGCGAGCTCAGCGTGCTCGAGAACCTGCGCGCGGGCGCGTACCTCTCGCGAAGCGCGGCCGAGACGGCGCGGCGCTTCGAGCGCTGCTTCGCGCTGTTCCCGCGCCTGGCCGAGCGCAAGGAGCAGCTCGCCGGGACGCTGTCGGGCGGCGAGCAGCAGATGCTCGCCACTGCGCGCGCGCTGATGTTCGAGGCCAAGCTGCTCGCCATCGACGAGCCCTCGCTCGGGCTTGCGCCGCGCCTGAGGGAAGAGCTGTTCGCGGCGATCCGGCGCATTCACTCCGAAGGCGTGCCGGTGCTGCTGGTCGAGCAGGAGGTCGGCCAGGTGTTCCGCATGGCCGATCGCAGCTACGTGCTGTCGCAGGGCAAGATCATCGCGCAGGGGAAAGCGGAGCAGCTCATGGCCGACGAGACCCTGCGCGCCGGTTACCTCGGTCTGTAGGAGACCAACATGAGAATCCAGCTTGCGGGCGCCGCGCTCGCCGCTGCCGCGGGCCTCGCGCTCCCGGTCGCGGCGCAGGATGCCACCTTCACCATCCGCGTGCTCACCCCCGAAACGGCGCTCGCCGCCGCCCAGGCGGCGCAGAAAAAATGCCGCAACTCGGGCTGGCAGGTCGCCGTAGCGGTGGCGGACCGCGCCGGAGTCCCGCAGGTGATGCTGCGCGACCGCTTCGCCGGGGCGCACACGCCGCGCACCGCGATCGGCAAGGCCTGGACCGCGGCCAGCTTCCGCACCGCCACCTCCGAGCTCGCGAAGATGACGCAACCCGGCCAGCCGCAAAGCGGCATCCGCAACCTGCCGCGCGTCGTGATGGTCGGCGGCGGGCTGCCGATCGAGGCGCAGGGCTCGATCCTCGGCGCGATCGGCGTCTCGGGCGCGCCCGGCGGCGAGGCCGACGACAGCTGCGCGCGCGCCGGGATCGAAGCGATCCGCGAGCGGATCGAGTTCTGAGCTAGGCGGCGCCCAGCCGCAGCGGGGCGTTGCACAGCCGGCACACGCTGCGCCAGGCGCGGTTGCGCTGCTTGCAGCGCGGGCATTGGCTTTCGACCTTGTCGCGCACCCAGGGCGCGAGTCCGCGCGGCATGAACAGCAGCACGAGCAGCACGATCACGGCGAATGCAAGCAGGCGCAACTCGCCGAACGCCCCGTAACTGCCGAGCCACTCGGTAAGCGGGTACAGGATGAACACCGCGGCGACCGGTCCGTAGATCGTCGCCGCACCGCCGAAGATCCCCCAGATCACGACCTGGAACGAGAGCGCCACCTCCAGCGTGGAGGGTCCCGCGATCCGCAGGTAGTGCGCGAACAGCGCGCCGGCGAAGCCGGCCGCGGCGGCGGACAGCGCGAACACCGCGAGCTTGTAGCGCGGCGTATTGATTCCCGATGCGCGCGCCGCCACTTCGTCGTCGCGAATCGCGTGCAACACGATTCCGAACTTCGAGTCGGCGAGCAGCCACAGCCCGAACACGATCGCGAGCATCGACAGCGCGGCGACGTAGTAGTTGCCGGTCGCGCTTGCCGCGAGCCGCCGCAGCCCGGAAACGCCCAGCTCGCCGCCGGAGAAGTCCGGGAAGGCGAACAACAGCCCCAGGGCGATCAGCGGAAACGCGAGGGTGGCGAGCGACAGGTACGCGCCCCGCAGGCGCTGGCACAGGAAGCCTACTACCGCCCCGAACACGGTCGCGACCGCCGCGCCGATCCAGACCGTGAACCAGGGCGACAGCCCCAGGCGCAACGACAGCAGCGCCGAGGCGTAGGCCCCCGCGCCGAAGAAGAGCGCATGCCCGAAACTGACCTGCCCGGTATAGCCGGCGAGCAGGTCCCAGCTCGCCGCGAAGATCGCGAACAGGCACGCAAACGTGGCGATCCGCAGCACGTACGCGTCCGGAAACGCGAGCGGCAGCAGCAGCACCGCGACGACCCAGGCGAGCGCGAGGATGCGCGAAGGCAGCACCAGCACTTCGTTTCTCAGGTTGGCCCACATCCAGCGCAGGAGGAACATCAGCGCTCCTCCTCGAACGCCACGCCGAAGAGTCCTTCGGGTCGCGCGAGAAGCACCACGACCATGATGGTGAGCGCTACCGCGCCCTTCAGGAACGCACCCGCCGGCAGCGCGAACACCGTGATCGCCTCTACGTAGCCGATGATCAGCGCCCCGATCAGGCTCCCCTTGAGGCTGCCGAGGCCGCCGAGCACCACTATGGCGAGCATGGTGACGAGGGGCGAGAGCCACATGAACGGATCGACGACGAACACCGGGGCGACCACGACTCCGGCGACCGCCGCGAGCGCCACCGAGATGCCGACCGTGGCCATCGCTACGCGCTCCACGTTCATGCCCATGAGATTGGCGACCTCGAGATCGTTCGCGGTCGCGCGGATCGCCAGCCCGAGGCGCGTGCGGTAGAGCAGGAACCAGGTGGCAGCGAGCATCGCCGCCGCCACCGCGAGAATCAACAGTCGCTGGTACGGGATGCTCACCCCGAAAAGGATCAGCACTCCCTCGAGCGTGGAAGGAATACCGAGGTAGTTCCCGCCATAGGCGAGCAGCATCAGCTCCTGGAAAATGAGCGCGAGAGCGATGGTGGCGATCAGCACGGCCGACTCGTGCTCGCGCACCGGCTCGATGACCAGCTTGTAGCAGAGCACGGACAGCGCGACCACGGCGGCGACAGAAACGATTCCCGCCAGCGCGAATCCCATCTCGGCGCGCACCAGCAGGGTGTAGAAGCTGTACGCCGCGAGCATGTAGAACGCCGTGTGCGCGATGTTGACGATGCGCGCCACGCCGAAGATGAGCGAGAAGCCGATCGCGAGCAGCGCGTAGACGCCGCCGTTGACCAGCCCGGTGACGAGGATGTCCTGGATCATCCGGAAATGAAACGGGCGCGCCTCGCGCGCCCGTTCCGGATGCTAGCCGCGTGCGCCCGTCACGGCGCCGGCAGCTTGAAGGGCTTGATGCCCTTGACGCCCGCGGGCCAGAACGGAATTTTGTGGCCGTCCTGCCATTGGATCGCGAGCCCGGTGACGCGCCCGGGACCGAAGATCAGGTCGTGCCGCTTGTCGAATTCGATGACCCCGCCCACTCCGGTGAAGATGGTCTTCTCGAGAACCGGGATGAGCTTCTCGGTGTCGGTCGTCCCCGCCTTCTCGATTGCCTCCTTCAGCAGATGAAGCGCATCGTAGGCGCCGGCGGCATTGTAGGTGGGGCCCTTCTTGAAGCGCGCGCGAAACGCGTTGTAAAAAGGAACGGTCTTCGGCGTCATCTCGACCTCGGACACCGTCTCCAGCGTCGAGACGAACTGCGCCTTGCCGGCGGTCGCCTGCCAGAACTCGTCCTTTTGCGCCTCGACGTTGATGCCGACGGCGACCGCCGCGAGCTGCTGCTCTCCCATCTGGCGGCCGACCACGATGCCGACCGGCCCCGAGAGCACGGTAAACACCAGGTCCGCGCCGGAGCGCTTGATCCCCGCCAGCTCCGCCGACACGTCGGTCGCCACCGCGGACGGCTGCCACAGGCCGACCAGATCGAGCTTCATTTTCGGGAAGTTCGCCTGCGCCGCCTTCACGATCCCCTCGGTCCAGATCGCCTTCTCGGCGATGATCGCGACCTTCGGCGTCGCACCTTTGCGCTCCTGCCGGAATTGCGCGGCGGCCACGCCGAGCACCGCGAAGGAGGCTTTCACCAGGTCGCCGACGTGGAGCGGCGTGACGCGGAACCAGTATTTGAAGCGGTTGTAGTCCTTCTCGACCTTCGCTCCCAGCTGCGGGTGGGCCGCTCCGGCGCCGAGAAACAGCTTCTTGTTGTCGGCCGCCACTTCCTGCATCGCGAGCACCGCCTCCGAGCGGAAGCCGCCGACCAGGAAGTCCACCTTGTCGCGCGTGATGACGCGCTCGATGGCGTTGGTGGCGTCGGGCACCGACTGGATCTCGTTGGTGTCGGCGCGGATCAGCTCGATCTGCACGCGCTTGCCGCCGACGTTGATGCCGCCCGCCTTGTTGATCTCGTCGCGCGCCATCTCGGCCCCGGCCCAGTGGTTCTCGCCCTGCACGAACGCCATCGGGCCGAGAATCGCGATCTTGACGGTCTGCGCCTGCGCACCGCCGGCAATCGCTGCCGCGGCGGCCGCGGCGAGTAAGGTACGCAACATGATCCCCTCCTCTGGTTTAAACTGCGCTGCTACCCGTTCGATGTTGCCAGCAATTTCTCCCGTCGTCTAGGATGCCGCGCGAGGATTTCGTCTGCAGCCGCCGCCTGCGGGTGCGCTGGGCCGAAGTGGACATGCAGGGCGTCGTGTTCAACGGCCATTACTTCACCTACCTTGACACGGCGGTGGCCCAGTACTGGCGCTCGATCGGCCTGCCCTATCCGGCGGGCTACGTGGACCGCTACGCAGCCGACCTTTACCTGCGCAAGGCGACGCTCGAATACCTCGGGTCGGCGCGCTATGACGAGGTGCTCGCGGTCGGCTGCCGCGTCGGCCGGCTGGGGCGGACGAGCATGACCTTCAATTTCGAAATCTACCGCGACGAGCCCGAGCCGGCCGCGGCGCCGCTCGCCACCGCCGAGCTGGTCTACGTGAACGCCGAGCCGTCGACCATGAACCCGGCGCCGCTGCCCGAGGACCTGCGCAGCCGCGTCGCGAACTACGAGCGCGTGGCGCCGCAGGCATGAGCGCGCACATCGAGCTCCAGCACAAGGTCCACGTCCTCGCCAAGAAGGAGGACCTCGATTCGGTGCGCATGCCGGGGAAAGTGGTGGTGGTGCTCGACATCCTGTTCGCCACCACCACCATGGTGACCGCGCTCGCGCACGGCGCCTCCGAGGTCGTCCCGGTCGCCGACGAATCCGCTGCGCGCGCCGAGGGCGCGAAGCGGCCCCCGGGGCGCTACGTGCTCTCGGGCGAGCTCTACGCCGAGACGCTGCCGGGATTCGCCCATCCGGCCCCGCTCGCGCTGCTCGAGCACGGCGTGAAGGACAAAGCGGTGATTTATTCGACCACCAACGGCACCGTGGCGATGACCCGCTGCGGTGGAGCGGCGCGCGTCTTTTGCGGCGCCCTGCTCAACGCGCGGCGCCTCGCCGAGCACATCGCGGCACGCCATCCGCGCGAGACCGTGCTCGCGGTCTGCGCCGGCTCGGGCAACAACTTCAACCTCGAGGACTTCTACGGGGCGGGGTACTTCGTCGAGCGCCTCGCCGAGCTGCTCGGGGCGAGCGCCGATCTCTCCGATGCCGCGAAGGCGGCGCGCGCGCTCTACCGAAATGCCAGGGCGCCCGAGGTGCTGCTCGACTCGCGCGTCGGCCGCATGATGTCCGCGCGCGGCCTGCAGCACGAGGTGGAATTCGCCTGCCGCTTCGACGCCTATCCGGTGGTGCCGGCGCTCGAGGGCGGCCGGCTGCGGGTGCTCGCCTGACTCAGTGATAGCGCTCGAAGCCGTAGAAGCTCATCAGCAGCCGCGCGATGCCGTAGGCCATCCAGATCCGGGCGCGCTCGGGGAGCGGCCGCAGCTTCCACTGCCGCCGCGCGAGCGGCTGCGACCCGGTCTCCATCGCCTGCTCCAGGCTCGCACGCAGCTCCTCGGCGAACCCGGCGTCGTCGACGAACAGGTTCGCCTCGCGCGCGAGCAGCAGGCTGAACGGGTCGATGTTCGAGGAGCCGACGCACGCCACGCAGCAATCGAACACCGCCACCTTGCCGTGCAGGAAGCTGCGGTGATACTCGTGGATCTCGATTCCCGCATCGAGCAGCGAGCCGTACAGCGCGCGCGCGGCGTAGTGAAGCAGAACGTATTCCACCCGTCCCTGCAGCAGCAGCCGCACGCGCACGCCGCGCGCGGCAGCCTCGGTGAGCGCGCGGCGGAACCGCCGCCCGGGGAAAAAGTACGCGCAGGCGATCAGGATCTCCTCGCGCGCCGCGCCGATGTGATGCAGGTAGGCGTCCTCGATGTCGCGGCGATGGCGCAGGCTGTCGCGCACCACCAGCGCCGCGCGCTGTCCGTCGGCCGCAGCCCGCGGCTCGGGCGGACGGTTCAGCGCCGTGCGAAGCGACGCAAAATCCGGCCATCTGCGCCGGAACGTCGCCCAGGACACCTGCGCCCACAATCGCGCGGCGGCGGCGCGCACCTCGCGCGCGAGCGGCCCGGCGACGCGCACCGCGTAGTCGTAGCGCGGCGGCGTCTGCCCGGGGGTGTCGTAGTCGTCGATGATGTTGATGCCGCCGACGAACGCCACCGCGGCGTCGACGCACGCGATCTTCCTGTGCATGCGCCGCAGCCGCCCGCGCTTCAGGTTCCAGGGGCTGACGTCGGGCCGGAACACCAGCACCTCGGCGCCCGCCGCGCGCAGCGACTCCCGCCAGCGCGGCGCGAAGTCGCGCGCGCCGAAGCCGTCGAGCAGCAGGTGCACGCGCACGCCGCGCGCCGCCGCGCGAGCGAGCGCGTCCGCGACCAGGCTCCCGGTCTCGTCGTCGGCGAAGATGTAGCTCTCGACGAACACCTCCTCGCGCGCTCGATCGAGCGCCTCGACGAGCGCGGGAAAGTAGCGCTCGCCGTTCTTGAGCAGCGTCAGCCGGTTACCGCCGACGTAGCGCATTGCGTGGCGTGCGTTCCAGTTCCGCGCTCACCGCGAGGTGATCGGAGAGCATCGACCACGGCCTGCCGCGGTGCACGCGCGATGCGGCGACCTTGAAACCGAGGACGTAGATGCGGTCCAGCCCGAGGATCGGCAGCATGCTCGGATAGGTGCGCGCCGCGCGCCCGTGGCGCGCGAGCGACGCCTCGGTCATGCCCAGGCGCCGCTCCAGGATGCTGCTGGCGCGGTGGCGCCAATCGTTGAAATCGCCGGCCACGATGATCGGCAACCCGCGCGAGGCCAGCTCCTCGAGCCGGCCCGAGATCGCCTCGAGCTGCCGGCCGCGGCCGCGCTCGTGCAGCGACAGGTGCACGCACACGCAGTGCAGGTTGCGCCGCCAGCCGGGCACCGACACCACGCAATGCAGCAGCCCCCTGCGCTCGAAGCGGTGGTCCGACACGTCCTCGTGCTCCGCCGACACCAGCGGAAAACGCGACAGGATGGCGTTGCCGTGGTGGCCGTGCTCGTATACCCGGTTGCTGACGTAGGCGTGCTCCCAGTCCTCGCCGGCGAGGAACTCGTGCTGCGGAGCGGCCGGCCAGGCGGCGAAGCGCAGCGCGTTTCGCTGGTTCAGCCCCTGCACCTCCTGGAGAAAGACCAGGTCGGGGTCGATATCGCGCAGGCCCTCGCGCAGCTCGTGGATCACCACGCGGCGGTTGAAGTGCGACAGGCCCTTGTGGATGTTCAGCGTCACCACGCGCAGCCGCCGCGTCATCGCCGCTCCTCCCCGAGATCGAGCTCGAAGCGGCGCTCGACGAGGTCGGCGTCGTCGAAGTGGCGCCTGCCGACGAACGCGGTGGCGTGCCGTCCCCACTGCCGCATTGCCCCGGCCGAAGCGATCCCCATCGGCCAGAAGAGGATCCGCTCCGCGCGCTCGGTGCCGGCCATGAGGCCGTCGGGGCCGAACGCGCTGCGCGCTCCGCCCTCTAGCCGCGGCATCGAGCGCAGCGCGTCGTAAGGCAGGAACGAATAGCGCGCGACGCTATCGCTGCCCCGGACAAGCGTGACACGCTCGATAAAGTGCGTGCCCGAGGCGATGCGCAGCACCGGGCGCTCGTCCTCGGCGACGCGCGGCAGCGGCTGCGGCACGAACGCCCATTCCTCGAGCGGATCGGGCGCCGGGCGCGGCCGGGCGCGCGGCGTAGGGAAGAACTTGTGGTAGCAGCCGCAGCTGTGAATCGAGTCGTAGAGCACCGGCTCGCCGTCCGGAGCAAGCGTCACCCGCCACATCACGCCGTCGAGCCGGCCGGCGTAGAGATCGAAAGCGCCTTGCGCCGGACGCTCGGGAAACCAGATCGTGTAGACGAGCTGCAGCAGCACCCGGTCGCCGTAATCTGTGTAGGCCGCTTGAACGTAGACCGCGGGCTCCGCGGCGTTCACCTCGGGAACAGGGTCGCCGCGCCGCCAGCGCAGCGCGCCGAAGCGATCCGCATCGCCCGCAACCGCGATCTCGAAGCTCGGCGCATACGCGGCGGCAAGGCGCTCGAAGTCCGTATCGGGCAGCTCGGGCATTCCGAGCGGGTCGAGATGCGCGGAGCGCAGGATCGCGGCCACTGCGCTTCGCGCGAGCGCCCCGGCCGTCGGCGGGGCGTAGCGCACCAGCACCGCGCCGGCCGGCAGGCGCGCCTCGGCGCGAAACGCCTCGAGATCCTCCTCCTGCCATCGCCTGACGCCGTCGGCGAACGCGATGCGCGTGAGCGCATAGAGCCCCAGGAGGCGACTCGCAGTCGAATAGTCATCCGGCACCGACGCGCTGCGCAGCAGCGCCGCGCGCGCCTCGGGCTTCGCCAGGTCGAGATCGCGCAGCAGCCGGCCGCATGCGCGCGTGTAGTGCAGCGCGCCTGCGCGCCCGAATTCCGCGGCCTCGGGGAGCGCGTCGAAGCCCCGGCGCGGCAGGTTGGCGATCTCGTGGCGGCGCGACTCGAGATCGAGGTCGAGCAGCCGGTCGGCGAAGCGCTGCAGCGCAGGCTCGTTCGCCGCGGCGCGGCCGCGCAGCGAGGCCGAGATGCGATCGACGCGCAGGTACGGAAATCCCGGCACGCGCGCGTACTGCGCGTCGCGCACTCCGGCGGCGTCCACCTCCGCGTCAAGCGATTGGAACCATTCAGCGCAGCGGCGCACCTGCTCCGAAGGCGATTGCAGGTTGGCGGGGAACGGATCCTGAACCGTCGCGCAGCCGGCGGCCGCGGCGGCCACCGCGACGCACAGGCCACGCAGGACGACGTTCATTTCCCGGCGCCGCCCGCCGCGCGGCGCTCGATCTCGGCCACCATGGCGGCGAACTGCTCCTCGATCGTGCCGCGAAGCGCGGCCATGCCCACGAGCGGCGGCAGGTAGAAATCGGGCTCGATCGCGCCGAAGTAGCACAGCCACACCATGCCTCGCGCCTGATCGGGATGGATCTCGTAGCGGCCGCTCATGCTCTTCACGTTGCCGGCGACCGCGCGCGAGGACACCGACTCGCGCGGCCGCTCGGCCACCTCGAGCGTCACCTCGATCGGAAACGAGAAGATGAAGAACCTCGCCTCGCCGGACTGTTCGAGCACCAGCCGGTTGCCGCCGCGCGAGCGCACCACGCTCTTCGCCACCCCTGGAATGAACCGCGGCAGCCGCTCGTAATCGGTGATCACACCCCACACCACGTCCACCGGCGCGGCGACCGCGGCCTGTGCGCGTACGTCCACGCGCTCCCCGCGGCGCTCGGCCTCGACCGAAAAGTCCTCGGCCGCCCGCCCGCCGGCGCTGTGGGCCGCGGCGAGCAGCATCGCGACATGCAACATGCGCCACTGCCGCACGACGTCTAACCCGTCACGGCATTCTCGCCGAGCATGCGGATCGCGTCGCGGTTGGACCACGAGAAGCATTTTGCCGCCGCTTCGCGCCACGGCAACCACTCGAATGCGAGATGCTCCTCGGGCGCAAGCACCACCGCGACCGGCTCGGGAAGCGCCAGGCCGAACACGTGCTCGGTGTTGCGCGTCACGCCGGGGGCGTAGCGGTGCCGCCACTCGGCGAAGATCTCGAAGGTATTGGCGACGTTCCAGCGCTCCAGCCGCCCCTGGGCCGGGTCGATCCCGGTCTCCTCGCGCAGCTCGCGCGCCGCGGCCGCTTCCGGCGGCTCGTCCTCGCTCTCGAGCGAGCCGGTGACCGACTGCCAGTAGCCGGGGCGCGCGGCGCGCTCGAGCAGCAGCACTTCGAGCCGCGCGGTGTGGACGACGACGAGGACCGAAACCGGGTGCTTGGCGCTCAAGCCTGCGGCGGCTCCCTGAGGCGCAGCCCCAGCTCGCGCAGCTGCTTCTCGTCCACCGGGCTGGGCGCCTGCGTGAGCAGGCACTGGGCGCGCTGCGTCTTGGGAAACGCGATCACGTCGCGGATCGAGTCGGCGCCCGCCATGAGCGCCACCAGCCGGTCGAGGCCGAGGGCGATGCCGCCGTGCGGCGGCGCGCCGAATTGCAGGTTGTCGAGCAGGAACCCGAACTTCGCGCGCGCCTCCTCGGCCGAGATGCCGAGCGCATCGAACACCTTCGACTGCACCTCGGCGCGGTGGATGCGCACCGAGCCGCCGCCGATCTCCCAGCCGTTCAGCACCAGGTCGTAGCCCTTGGACAGCGCCCGTCCCGGCTCGCTCGCCAGCAGGTCCTCGTGCCCGTTCTTCGGCGAGGTGAACGGGTGATGCACCGGCGCCCAGCGCTTTTCTGTCTCGTCCCACTCGAACAGCGGGAAATCGACCACCCACAGCGGCCGCCAGCCCTTCTGCGCGAGGCCCTTGTCCTGGCCGAGCTTTGCGCGCAGCGCCGCGAGCGCGTCGTTGACGATCTTCGCGCGGTCGGCGCCGAAGAAGATCAGGTCGCCGGCCTTGGCGCCGGTTCGCGAAACGATCTGCTGCAGCACGCCTTCCGGCAGGAACTTGACGATCGGCGACTGCAGGCCGTCGGGATTCACCTTGATGTAGGCGAGCCCTTTCGCGCCGAAGTTGGCGACGTACGCCGTGTAGTCGTCGATTTCCTTGCGCGTGAGCTCGCAGCTTGTTTTCAAGGCGGCAACCCGGCCGCCGGGCAGCTCGGCGGCCTGGCGGAACACCTTGAACTCGACCGATTTCATGAGCTCGGTGAGCTCGGTGAGCTCCAGCGGCACGCGCAGGTCCGGCTTGTCCGAGCCGTAGCGCTCGAGCGCCTGGGCGTGGGTGAGCCGCGGAAACGGCTCGGGAAGCTCCTCGCCCAGCACGTTGCGGAACACGCGGCGGATCAACCCCTCCGTCAGGTCCTGGATGGCGCGCTCGTCGAGGAATGACATCTCGAGGTCGATCTGCGTGAACTCGGGCTGGCGGTCGGCGCGCAGGTCCTCGTCGCGGAAGCACTTCACGATCTGGTAGTAGCGGTCGAACCCCGCCACCATGAGCAGCTGCTTGAACAGCTGCGGCGACTGCGGCAGCGCGTAGAACTCTCCGGGGTGCACGCGGCTCGGCACGAGGTAGTCGCGCGCGCCCTCGGGGGTCGAGCGCGTGAGCATCGGCGTCTCGATGTCGATGAAGCCCTGCTCGTCGAGGTAGCCGCGCACCGCCATCGCCACTCGGTAGCGAAGGCGCAGGTTCCTCTGCATCGGCTCGCGCCTGAGGTCGAGGACGCGATAGGTGAGCCGGGTGTTCTCCGAGAGATTGTCCTCGTCGATCTGGAAGGGCGGCGTGTGCGACGGGTTGAGGATCTCCAGCTGCTGCGCCAGCACCTCGACCTCGCCGGTGCGCAGATCCGGGTTCACCGTGCCCTCGGGGCGCCGGCGCACCTTGCCCGTCACCTGGAGCACGAACTCGTTGCGGACGTTTTCGGCCACGCGGAACGCCTCGGGCCGGTCCGGGTCGCATACCACCTGCGCGAGGCCTTCGCGGTCGCGCAGGTCGATGAAGATCACCCCCCCGTGGTCGCGCCGGCGGTGCGCCCAGCCGGTCAGCGTCACCGCCCGGTCGAGCAGCGCGGTGGAGAGCTCGCCGCAATAGTGGGTCCGCATCCGGGAGGCTTCGCTAACGGCCGTTCGGCGGCACGACGCCCATCGAGATGACGTACTTGAGCGCCTGGTCCACCGTCATGTCGAGCTCGATCACGTCCTGGCGCGCCACGATGATGAAGTAGCCGCCGGTCGGGTTCGGCGTCGTCGGCACGTACACGCTCAGGAATTCGCCCTGCAGCCGCCCGGTGACGCCGGCGCCCGGCGTGCCGGTCTGGAACGCGATCGTCCACATGCCGTCGCGCGGCCACTGCACCAGCAGCGCCTTGCGGAAGGCCTGGCTGCCCGACGAGAACAGGGTGTCGGAAATCTGCTTGACGCTCGAGTAGATCGAATTCACCACCGGGATGCGGTGCAGCACCTCGTGCCACAGCTGCACCATTCGCGCGCCGAAAAAATTGGTGGCGAACACCCCGGTCACGAACACGATCACCAGCGTCATCACCACCCCCATGCCCGGGACGTGGATGCCGAGCCATTGCTCGGTGCGGAACGCGGGCGGCAGCAGCAGCAGCGACTGGTCGAGCACGTCGACGACGAGCTTGAGCACCCAGATCGTGATGACCAGCGGGATCCAGATGAGCAGGCCGGTGATGAGGTATTTTCTCAAGGGACCAAAGACGTCGCGGCAGATTCCGGAAACAAAAAAGCCCGGCTCGCGCCGGGCCGGTCGGGTGTGTATTGTGCGCTCAGTCGGTCGTGCAGGCCGAGCAGGCGCCCTGTCCGCTCGCCGGCGCGGCGTCGGCCTTCGCGTCCGATTTCGCCTCGGCCTTCGCGTCCGATTTCGCCTCGGCCTTCGCGTCCGATTTCGCCTCGACCTTCGCGTCGGCCTTGCTTTCGCCCGGCTTGGCGACCGGCTTCTTGCCGCTGTTCCGGAAGTCGGTCGCGTACCAGCCACTGCCCTTCAACTGGAAGCCCGCAGCGCTCAGGAGCTTCGCGAACGAGGCCTTGCCGCAGGAGGGGCAGACGCTCATCGGCGGCTCCGAGACCTTTTGCAGGTACTCGTCCTGGAAGCCGCATTCGGCGCAGCGGTATTCGTAGATCGGCATTCCTATGCCTCTGATTTGCGGGTGAATTATACCCGACAGACCCGCTCAGAACGGGATGTCGTCTTCCATGTCGTCGAACTTGCCGGCGGGCTTCTTGGCCGCAGCGGCCTTGGGCTCGTCCTTGGGCTCGCTCTTCGCGCCGGCGGCCGGCTCCCCGCGCGCCTCTCCCGCCCCCTCGCGCCGGCCAAGCATCTGCATCGTGTCGGCGACGATCTCGGTCGAGTAGCGGTCATGGCCCTCCTTGTCCTGCCACTTGCGGGTGCGGATGCGGCCCTCGATGTAGACCTGCGAGCCCTTCTTCAGGTACTCGCCGGCGATCTCCGCCAGGCGCCCGAAGAACGCGATGCGGTGCCACTCGGTCGCCTCCTTCTGCTCGCCGCTCGCCTTGTCCTTCCAGCGATCGGTGGTCGCGACGCGGATATTCGTCACGCCCTCGCCGCTCGGCAGATAGCGAGTCTCGGGGTCGGCCCCGAGGTTTCCCACCAGGATCACTTTGTTCACGGATGCCATGACGCCTCCCTATTCTACGTTTCGCCCGCAACAAGTTTACGCACGCTGCCCTCGTCCCACTGGCCGGGCACCACCTTGAGCCGCGCGATGCGCTCGTGCGCGAGCACCTCGGCCTCGCGCACGCCGCGAACGCGCGCCAGCGCCTCGCGCAGCCCCGTGGTCTCGACGCCCGTCGCAATGGAAAACGTCAGACTCGAAAGTTGGTTGACCGGAGCCGGCGCCGACCGCATGCCGGCAGCCGCGGCGAGCCACAGTGCGGCGAGCCCCGCGCAGGCCGCGAACACGGCCCGGGCGCCAAAGTTCCCCGCGACCCACCCGCCGAGCAGACCGCCGAAGAATACCCCGAGTGTCTGCGTGGTGTTGTACACGCCGATCGCCACCCCACGCCCCTGCGCCGGTGCGACGCGCGACACCAGGGACGGAAGCAGCGCCTCGAGCACGTTGAATGCGACGAAGAATGCGAGCATGAGCGCGGCGAGCGTCGCGACTCCCGATGGCGCCGCGCCGAGCGCCGCCTCGACGCCGACCAGCAGCACGACCGCGCCCACAAGCACCGGCTTCGGGCGATTGCGCCGGTCGACATACATGACGGCAGGGATCATGAGGGCGAACGAGGCGAGCACGACCGGCAGGTACATTTTCCAGTGATCGGCAAGCGGCAGGCCGGCATCGACCAGGCGCGGCGGCACCACCACGAACATCGCGTACAGAATGACGTGCAGGATGAAGATACCGGCGTTCAGGCGCAGCAGCTCCGGGTCGAGAAGCGCCGCGGGCGACGTGCCGGCCTGCTCCCCCTCGCGCGGCGCGGGCGGCGGATCGGGCACCTGCGTCCTCACGACCCACACTGCGGCCAGCGAAAGCATCCCCGTCAGGGCAAATAATCCGCCCATGCCGATCGCGCGGTAGAGCAGCGGCGCCCCCACGAGCGACAGCGCGAACATGAGCCCGATCGAGGCGCCGATCATGGCCATGATCTTGGTGCGGTGCTGTTCCCGCGTGAGGTCCGCGGCGAGCGCCATGGCGACCGAATTGATCGCGCCGGCTCCCTGCAGGGTGCGCGCCGCGATCGCGGTCCAGATGTCGTCTGCCGCCATACCGAGAAAGCTGCCTGCCGCGAAGACGAGCAGGCCGGCGTAGATCAGGGGCTTCCTGCCCCACCGGTCGGAGGCCATGCCGAACGGAATCTGCAGAATGCCCTGCGACAGCCCGTACACGCCGAGCGCAATGCCGACCAGGGTGAGGTCGCCGCCGCCCTCCAGCATGGCGGCATGCACCGCAAAGACGGGAAGGATGATGAACAGCCCGAGCATGCGCAGGCCGTAGACGCCGGCGAGGCTCGCGCCGGCGCGCAGCTCGGCCGGACTCATGCGTTCGGGGACCACGAAAGGGTATCGGCGGGAAAGCGAACGGCGCTATAGTAGCAAGTTTATTTTTCGCGTCCCGATTCATGAACAGCCTGCGCATCCGCGGCGCGCGCACGCACAACCTGAAGAACGTCAACCTCGAGCTGCCGCGCAACAAGCTCGTGGTGATCACCGGCATCTCCGGCTCGGGCAAGAGCTCGCTCGCGTTCGACACGCTCTACGCCGAAGGGCAGCGGCGCTACGTCGAGTCGCTCTCGGCCTACGCGCGCCAGTTCCTGCAGCTGATGGAGAAGCCCGACGTGGACCTGATCGAGGGGCTTTCTCCGGCGATCGCGATCGAGCAGAAGGCCGCGAGCCACAACCCGCGCTCGACCGTCGGCACGGTCACCGAGATCCACGACTACCTGAGACTGCTCTACGCGCGTGCCGGCACCCCGTTCTGCCCCGATCACGGGCTGGCGCTCGAGGCGCAGACGGTGGCGCAGATGGTGGACCACGTGCTCGCGCTGCCGCAGGACGCGAGGCTGATGATCCTCGCGCCCGTGGTGGCGGCAAGGAAGGGCGAGCAGTCCGATCTGTTCGACGAATTGCGCGCGCAGGGTTTCACGCGGGTGCGCGTGGACAAAAAGATCCTGGACCTCGACGGCGCGCCGCGCCTGGCGAAGAACGCCAGGCACTCGGTGGACGTGGTGGTCGACCGGCTGCGCGTGCGCCCCGATGCGAGGCAGCGGCTCGCCGAGTCGTTCGAGACCGCGCTCAGGCACGCCGACGGCCGTGCGATCGCGCTCGAGACCGATACCGGGAGCGAGCACCTGTTCTCGGCGAAATTCGCCTGCCCGGCGTGCGACTACGCGCTCGCCGAGCTCGAGCCGCGCCTTTTCTCCTTCAACAATCCGATGGGCGCGTGCCCGCGCTGCGACGGCCTGGGCGCGATCGAGTTCTTCGATCCGAAGCGCGTGGTGGCGCACCCCAATCTGAGCCTGGCGAGCGGCGCGATCAAGGGCTGGGACCGCAGGAACCACTTCTATTACTCGATGCTGCAGTCGCTGGCGAAGCATTTCGGGTTCGACGCCGAGCAGCCCTGGGAGATGCTCGACGACGCGGTGCAGAAACTCATTCTCGAGGGCTCGGGAAAGGAAGCGATCGCCTTCCGCTACCCGGGCGAGCGCGGCCGCGGCACGACGCGGGAGCATCCCTTCGAGGGCGTGATCCCCAACCTGGAGCGCCGCTACCGCGAGACCGACTCCGCGGTGGTGCGCGAAGAGCTCGCCAAGTATCTCAACTCGCGCGCCTGTCCCGAGTGCGGCGGCGCGCGGCTGCGCCGCGAGGCGCGGCACGTGCGCGTCGCCGGCCGCACGCTGCACGAGGTCTCGAGCTGGCCGCTCGGGAGCACGCTCGAATTCTGGCGCGCTCTCAGGCTCGAGGGCGCGCGCGGCCAGGTCGCCGAGCGCATCGTGCGCGAGATCGTCAATCGCCTCGAGTTCCTGGTGAACGTCGGGCTCGATTACCTCGCGCTCGACCGCGCGGCCGGGACGCTCTCGGGCGGCGAGGCGCAGCGCATCCGCCTCGCGAGCCAGATCGGCTCGGGCTTGACGGGCGTGATGTACGTGCTCGACGAGCCCTCGATCGGCCTGCACCAGCGCGACAACGCGCGGCTGATCGAAACGCTGAAGCGCCTGCGCGACCTCGGCAACTCGGTGATCGTGGTCGAGCACGACGAAGGCGCGATCCGCGCCGCAGACTACGTGGTGGACATGGGACCGGGCGCGGGCGAGGCCGGCGGGCGCGTGATCGCCGAGGGACCGCCGCAGGCCATTATCGCGGCGCCCGACTCGCTCACCGGCAGATATCTCTCGCGCGCGCTCGCGATCGAGGTGCCGGCGCGCAGGAATCGCCCGGGCGCGGATCGCCTCGTGGTGCGCGGTGCGCGCGGCAACAACCTGAAAGCGATCGACCTGAGCCTTCCGCTCGGGCTGCTCGTCTGCGTCACCGGGGTCTCGGGCTCCGGAAAATCCACGCTCATCAACGACACCCTGTATGCAGCGACTGCGCGTCAGCTCTACGGCTCGGCCGCAGAGCCGGCGCCGTTCGATTCGATCAGCGGAATCGAGCTGCTCGACAAGGTAGCGAGCGTCGACCAGAGCCCGATCGGGCGCACGCCGCGCTCCAATCCCGCGACCTACACCGGGCTGTTCACGCCGATCCGCGAGCTGTTCGCCGGGGTGCCCGAGGCGCGCAGCCGCGGCTACGACGCGGGGCGCTTCTCGTTCAACGTCAAGGGCGGGCGCTGCGAGGCCTGCCAGGGCGACGGCGTCACGCGCGTCGAGATGCACTTCCTTCCCGACATCTACGTGCCTTGCGACGTGTGCCACGGCCATCGCTACAACCGCGAGACGCTCGAGATCCGCTACAAGGGCAGGAACATTCGCGAGGCGCTCGAGACGACCGTCGCCGAGGCGGCGCAGTTCTTCTCGGCGGTGCCGGCGATCGCGAGGAAGCTCCAGACGTTGCTCGACGTCGGCCTCGGCTACGTGAAGCTCGGCCAGTCGGCGACCACGCTTTCGGGCGGCGAGGCGCAGCGCGTCAAGCTCGCGCTCGAGCTCTCCAAGCGCGAGACCGGGCGCACCCTCTACATCCTCGACGAGCCGACCACCGGCCTCCACTTCCACGACGTCAAGCAGCTGCTCGAGGTGCTGCACAGGCTGCGCGACGCCGGCAACACCGTGGTGGTGATCGAGCACAACCTGGACGTCGTCAAGACCGCGGACTGGATCGTGGACCTGGGTCCCGAGGGCGGCGACGGCGGAGGGCACATCGTCGCCGAAGGCGCTCCGGAGGATGTGGCCGCTCACCCGGACAGTCACACCGGCAGGGCACTGAGGCCTTTGTTGACAAAACCGAGCGTTGGTACTGTCTTGGCAGCTCACGGATAGAACGGCGCGCCGTGAGAGCCTAGGCGGCGGCGAGCGCCGGCGCCGGCGAACCCGCGCCGCGCCACGCCAGGCGCCGCGGGTGGTACTCGGCGAGCTCCAGGTGGTGGCTGATCGACACCAGCGTGGTGGCCGGCAAGCGCTCGCGCAGCAGCCGGTAAAGCGCCGCCTGCGCCTCCGCGGGCAGCGATGCCGTCGCCTCGTCGAGAAACAGCCAGTCGGGCCGGTTGAGCAGCGCGCGCGCGAACGCGAGACGCTGCTGCTCGCCGCCCGAGAGCAGCTGCGCCCAGTTCTCGCGACGCTCCAGGTCGCCCGAGAAATGTCCGAGCCCGACCGCGGCGAGCGCATCGCGCACGTCCGCGTCCGCGAAGCTGGCGGCCTGCGCCGGATAGCACACGACGTGCTTGAGCGCGCCGATCGGCAGATAAGGCTTCTGCGGCAGGAACAGCAGGCGCGCTCCCCTGGGCAGCTTCACGCGGCCGCGCCAATAGGGCCAGATTCCCGCCAGGGCGCGGAACAGCGTGCTCTTGCCCGCACCGGAGGGACCGCTCACCAGCACGTGCTCGCCGCGCCTGAATTCGAGCGTCGTAGGCGTCAGCAGCGGCACGCCCTGCGGCAGCTCGAGCGCGAGCCCTTCGGTGGAAAGCGCATCGGTCGCGCCTTCGGCCCGCTCGCCGTCCAGGCGCGCCGCCTCTTCGCGCACGCGCGCCAGCGACGAGGTGAAGCCGGTGAGCCGGTCCACGGTCGCCTTCCACTCCGCGAACGCCGGATACACGTCGATGAACCAGGACAGCGCGCTCTGCACCTGCCCGAACGCCTGCGCGATCTGCATCAGGCCGCCGAGCTGGATCGCGCCGGAGAAGTAGCGCGGCGCGGCGACGACGAACGGGAAGACCACCGCGATCTGTGCGTAGAAGTTGGTGAACCAGCCGAGCTGCTTCTGCTTTTTCATGATCCCCCACCAGTTGGAGATCACGTAGCGGAAGCGCTCGCGGAAGTTGCCGAGCTCTTCCTGCTCGCCCGTGTAGAGCGCGACGCCTTCGCTGTTCTCGCGCAGCCGCACCAGCGAGAAGCGATAGTCGGCCTCGTAGCGCTGCTGGTTGAAGTTGAGCCCGATGAGCGGCCTGCCGATCGCGTGGGTGAGCACCGAGCCGGCGAGCGCGTAGAGCACCGCGAACCAGACCATGTAGCCCGGGATCGTCATGCCGGCGAGCGTGATCGCGCCGGAGAGCGCCCACAGGATGGTGATGAACGAGACGAGCGTCACCACCGCCGAGAGCAGCCCCAGGCCGAGGATCAGCGTCGAATCGACGAACAGGCGCAGGTCGTCCGCGATGCGCTGGTCCGGGTTGTCGGTGCCGCGGTCCAGAAGCTGCAGCTGGTAGTAGGCGCGGTCCTTCAGCCAGTCCGCGAGCAAGCGCTCGTTCAGCCAGGTGCGCCATTCGATCTCGAGCATCTGGCGCAAATACAGGCGGTACACCGCCGCGGCGATGTAGATGAGCGCAAGGAGCAGGAAGTAACCGATCAACGCATAGAAGTCGTCCAGGCGCTTTTCCTGGATCGAGTTGTAGAAGTCGTTGTACCAGGCGTTGAGCTGCACGTTGATCCACACCAGCCCGAGCGACAGGCCCACCACGGCCGCCAGGAGCCCGAGACCCTTCGCGCGCTGCTCGGACACCCAGTAGGGCCTGGCGAGCACCCAGAAAGCCTTGAGAAATCGGTTGGTTGCCATGGCGTACCTGAGAAAGGACCTGAATCAGTTTACAGAAACGAGCTTGCGGAGTAACAATCCCCCGCATGTCCTCCGGCCGGGTGTTCCGCTTCGCTCCCACCCAGGATCACCCGGCGAATCACCTCTTCGTCTTCCTGCACGGCTGCGGCGCCACCGCGCAGTCGATGGTGCCGATCGCCTTCCGCTTCCAGGCGCGCTTCCCGAGCGCCGTGCTGGTGCTGCCGAGCGGCTTCGACCCGGACGCGCGCGGCGGCGCACCGCAGGACTGGTACCCGACGCGCGGCCTGAACGTCGACAACCACCGCGAGCGCGTCGCAGCGATGCTGCCGGACTTCGAGGACCTGGTGCGGCGCGAGCAGACCAATTTCGGCGTTGCGGCGAACCGCACCGTGCTGATCGGCTTCTCGCAGGGCGGCACGGTCGCGCTCGAAGCCGTGAAGGCGTTTCCCGGGCTCGCGGGCGCGGTAGTCGCGTTCTCATCGCGCTTCGCCAGCCTGCCGCGCACCGGGAGCCGCATCCCCTCGCGCATCCACCTGGTGCACGGCGAGGTCGATTCGGTGGTCTCGCGCGTGTACGCCGAGCGCGCCGCACGCGTGCTCGAGGCGCTGCATGTTCCGGTCACACTCGACATCGTCGAGGACCTCGGCCACGCGCTCACGCACCGCGCGATCTCGCTGGGGTCGCTGCGGCTGCTGCAGGGCATCTACGAGCGCCGCCGCGCCACGCTGCATTGAAGGAAGCAATCGTCCTTTTCGCCCACGGCTCGCGCGAGCCTGGGTGGGCGCGGCCGTTCGAGCGCATCGCGGACGCGCTGTCGAAGAAACTGCCCAAGGTGCAGGTCAGGGTCGCCTATCTGGAGCGGATGCGGCCCACACTGCGCGAGGCGATCGACGCGCTCGCCGCCGACGGGGTCGGCGCCATACGGGTTGTTCCGCTCTTTCTCGGCCCGGGCGGCCACGTCAAGGAGGATCTCCCCGGGCTCCTCCACGAGCACCCGGGCGTGAACATCACGATCGAGCCCGCGATCGGCGAGCAGGGCGCGGTGGTCGAGGCGATCGCCGCCGCCATCGCAGCAGACCGGTAGACTAGGCCGATGTTCCGCACGCCCCAGGTCGACGACCTCAACGTCGTCAACCAGGTGCGCCTGGTCTCGCCCGAGCGGCTCCACGACGAGCTGCCGCTCTCGGAGGCCGCGAAGAAGAACGTCCTCGCCGGCCGCGACGCCATCAAGCGCATCCTGGACCGCGCCGACCCGCGCCTTTTCGTCGTCGTCGGCCCCTGCTCGATCCACGATCCGCAGGCCGCGCTCGACTACGGCCGGCGGCTCGCCGCGCTCGCGAAGGAAATCGCCGACACGATGTTCCTCGTCATGCGCGTGTACTTCGAGAAGCCGCGCACCACGGTCGGCTGGAAGGGCCTCGTCAACGACCCCGACCTCGACGACTCCTTCCACATCGAGAAGGGCCTGCGCATCGCGCGGCGGCTGCTCCTCGACTTGAACGAGCTCGGCCTTCCCTGCGGCACCGAGGCGCTCGATCCGATCACCCCGCAATACCTCGCGGATCTGGTCTCGTGGAGCGCCATCGGCGCGCGCACCACCGAGTCCCAGACCCACCGCGAGATGGCGAGCGGGCTTTCCATGCCGGTCGGCATCAAGAACGGCACCGACGGCAGTCGCACGGTGGCCATCAACGCGCTGCTGTCGGTGTCGCAACCGCATGCCTTCCTCGGCATCGACCCCGAGGGCCGCTGCGCGCTCACCTACACCCGGGGGAACAAGTACGCCCACATCGTGCTGCGCGGCGGCGCCGCACCCAACTACGACACCGCCTCCGTCACCCTCACAGAGCAAGAGCTCGAGCGCGCGGGCCTGCCGCGCAGCATCATGGTGGATTGCTCCCACGGCAATAGCGGCAAAGACCCCGCCCGCCAGCCGCTCGTGTTCGCCGACGTCGTTCACCAGATCGTCGAGGGCAACCGCTCCATCGTCGGCGCGATGATCGAATCCAACCTCGAGTGGGGCAACCAGCCGTTGGTCGAGCGCTCGAAACTCCGCTATGGCGTTTCCATCACCGATGCGTGCATCGATTGGCCGACGACTGAGAGGACGCTACGCGAAGCTGGCCACAAACTTAGCGCCGCTCTTTCACGGCGGTAAATACACCGGCCGGCTAGGCGGCCTTTCTCACTTTCAGCTCTACCCGCATGCCGGCATGCCCGAGCATGTTGACCAGCGCATCGAGGCTGAATTTCTCGATCTTCCCTTTGAGAAGGTCATTGAGCCGCGGCTGCGTCACACCCATCCGGGCCGCGCACTCCTTTTGCGTCAGTCCGCTTGAACGGACGAAGCGCTCGATGCGGCTCATCAGTTCCGAGCGCAAATGAAGGTTCTGCGCCTCGTCCCGCGGGAACCCGATGTCGAGGAACACGTTCCCGCTGCCGCGTTCCATCTTCAGTTTCTCGGTCACTGCCCTTTCCTTTCCTTGAGCATCGCCCGGTAGCGCTTGCGCGCAAGCTCGATCCCCGGCGCGGGAGTCTTCACCGCTCAAACCACTTCACCAGTTCAAAGCGCTTGCCCTTTTTCAGCCTGAAGGTGCTGAAGTCCCGGTCGTCCACAGTAAGGATGGCACTGCAACCCACATGGTTGGCGAGCCAGACAATGGCCGCATCGGTGAAATCAGGGTCCAGATCGGCATAGCGGGCAAGGATTTCGCCCACTTCGGGATACGCGCGAACGGGCAGGTCAAGGACCTTACGGGGCAGCTTGCGCAGCCAATCGAGCAGGCGCACCTTGCCGGCGGTCGAAAGGAAATAGCAGCTTTCGATCACGACCGGCGCGGGCACGAGCAGCTCGCCGACGTAGCCCTCGAGGAAGCCGAGCGCCGCGCGGTGCCGGGGGTCGCGCTCGATGCCGAGCGCAACCAGAAACCCGCTGTCCACCAGAACGCGCTTCACCGGACGCGCCGACGAAAGCGGGTGCGTAGCGCTGCCTTGATGTTGCCGGACACATCGGAGCCGTCGCCCTTGTCCCCACCGATAAAGGGATGGCGTGAACTCCGCACTTCCCCAGACGTGCGCAGCAGCTCCTCGAGCGCCCGCTTCACCGCCTCGCTCTTGGAAAGGCGGCGCTTTGCGCAGTATTCGGCGAGCTCCTGCTCAACGCGCGGGGGCAGGCGGACGGTCAGGGTCATGCGGCGCTCCCGGTGTAATACATCAAATGCTGGATAGTATTACATCCGGCTGCGATCGCCAAGCATTAACGCAGGAGGAACTCCTTCACCACGCCGATCTGCCCGGCGCTCATCAGCGCGGGCGCGTGGCCGACGCCGGGGAATTCGACCACATCGAGATCCGGCTTGCGCCGGCGCATCTCCTCGACCGTGGACGGGAGCAGCACCTCGGACTCCGCCCCGCGCAGCACGAGCACCGGGCACTCGACCTTGTTCCACACGCTCCACAGGTCGATGCCGCGCAGGATGTCCGGGCCGATGGGGAACTCCGGATCGATGTGACCGTGCAGCCCCCGCCCGAGGCCGGGGTCGTAGCGCAGCGCGAATCCGCCGTCGTCGGCGGGACTCGAGCCGTGCAGCGCGAGATGCCGCCACTGTTCGTCGCTCAGCGGGCCGAAGGAGGCGCAGACCTCACGCAGATAGCTCTCCACCTCCTCCATGGAGACGAAGCGCCTGCCGCGCCCGACGTAACCCTTCATCCGGAACAGTGCGCTCCACGGGATGAAGGGCCCCACGTCGTTCAGCACCAGGCGCCGGATCGGCGAGCCCGGCTTTGCCGCGAGGAGCATCCCGATCAGTCCGCCCATCGAGGTGCCGACCCAATCGAGACGCGGCTGGCCGCCGTTCGCGGCACGCCCCCGCAGCGCGTCGAGCCAGGTTCCGGCCGCCGGCGCGGTGATGCGCGCGAGCATCGCTGCGGCGTCGGACTGGTAGGTGGAGAAGGTGTAATCCGACTTGTTTTCGAGCCAGTCGCTGTCGCCGCGGCCGACCACGTCCATGCAAACGACCCGGCAGACGGATTCGAGCCCGGTGGCGAGGAAATCGAAGTCCCGGCTGTTGCGCGCGAGGCCGTGCACGCATACGACCGCGTGCGGGTGCGCCGGGTCGCCCCAATCGGTGTACGCAATGCGATGAAAGCCGCTCGGACCGAGCGAAAGAAAGTGACGCTCTCGCATCACTGCGCTCCAAGCAATCTCCGGGCCCGCACCTAGGCGGCGAGCTCGGGCAGATCGCGGAAGAGCTCGAGTGCCTCGGGGTTCGCCAGCGCGTCGGTGTTCGCCACCGGCATGCCGTGCACGACCGCCTTCACCGCCAGCTCGACCACCTTGCCGTTCTTGGTGCGCGGGATGTCTTCCACCTGCACGATCCGCGCCGGCACGTAGCGAGGCGAGGCGTGCTTGCGGATCTCGGCGCGGATGCGCTCCTCGAGCGCGGCGTCGAGCGAGCGCCCGTCGCGCAGCTTGACGAACAGCACCACGCGCGAGTCGGTCGGCTGGCCGGGCGGCCAGAGCTGGCCGATCGCGACCGACTCCTCGACCTCCGGGATGCGCTCGACCACCCGGTAGAGCTCGGCGGTGCCGATCCGCACGCCGCCGGGATTCAATGTTGCGTCCGAGCGCCCGTAGACGATCATGGTGCCGCGCTCGGTGAGCTCGCACCAGTCGCCGTGGCACCAGACGTTCGGATACCTGGCGAAATACGCGGCGTGGTAGCGCTGGTCGCCCGGGTCGTTCCAGAAGCCGAGCGGCATCGACGGAAAGGGCCTGGTGCACACCAGCTCGCCCTTCTTGCCGACCACCGGCTTGCCCTCTTCGTCGAACACCTCGACCGCCAGCCCGAGCGAGCGGCACTGCAGCTCGCCGCGGTACACCGGCAGCACCGGATTGGCATCGGCGAACGCGGCCATGATCTCGGTGCCGCCGGAGATCGACGACAGGCACACGTCGCGCTTGATGGCGTCGTAGACGTAATCGAAGCTCTCCGGCGCGAGCGGCGAGCCGGTCGAGACGATCATGCGCAGCCCCGGCAGCCCGTGCGCGTCGCCCGGGCGCAGGCCGCGCTTGGCGATCGCGTCGATGAACTTCGCCGAGGTGCCGAAATGGCTGAAGCGCTCCTTCTGCGCGTAGTCGAAGAGGACCGCGCCGCCGCGCGCGAACGGCGAGCCGTCGTACAGCATCAGGCTCGCCTCGGCCGCGAGGCCCGCGAACAGCAGGTTCCACATCACCCAGTTGGTGGTGCTGTAGTAGAAGAAGCGGTCTCCGGGCCGCACGTCGAACTGCAGCTTGTACATCTTGAGCGTCTGCAGCAGGGTGCCGCCCGCGCCGTGCACGATGCACTTGGGCTTGCCGGTGGTGCCCGAGGTGAACAGGATGAACACCGGGTGGTTGAACGGCAGCTGGATGAACGCGACGTCGCCCGCCGGGTAGCGGCGCAGCCACTCGTCGAGCCTGGCCGCTTTCGGCACCTCCGAGACGTCCACCTCCGGGTCGAGATGCGGGACCACCACCACCTTTCTCACGCTCGGCAGCCGTTCGGCGATCTGGCGCACGCGCTCGAGCGAGTCGTGCTCCTCGCCGTTGTAGCGGTAGCCGTCGGCGCAGAACAGCACCTTGGGCTCGATCTGGCCGAAGCGCTCGAGCACGCCCTCGATGCCGAAGTCGGGCGAGCACGAGGCCCACACCAGGCCCTGCGAGAGCGCGGCGAGCGCCAGCGCCATCGTCTCGGGCAGGTTCGGAATGAACGCGGCCGCGCGGTCCCCGGCGCGAAGTCCCAGCGCCTGCAGCGCCTGCGCCGCGCGCGACACTTCGCTCGTCAGGTCCGAGTAGCTGACGCGGCGCTGAAAGCCCCTCTCGTCCCAGAACACCAGCGCGTCGCCGCGGTCGCCGCGGCGCATCAGGTTCTCGGCGAAATTGAGCCGGGCCTCCGGGAACCAGCGCGCCCCGGGCATGCGCTCGCCGTCCACCAGCACGACAGGACCTTTGCGGGAGGAGATCACCCCGCAGAAGTCCCAGACCTCGGACCAGAACTGCTCCGGCTCCTCGACCGTCCAGCGGTAGAACTCGGGGTAGGAGTTGAGGTCCAGCCTGTGCTTGCGCACGATGGCGCGCGCGAACTGCGTGATCTGCGCGTTCTCGATCGCTTCCTGCGAGGGTTCCCAGAGTTTTTTCGGCGCGGTCATGGCAAAGCCGGCGCGGCGGGCGCGACGCGGATTATATTGCCGCAGCGGCGGCGGCCATCACGATCGCAGTCGAAACGCCGCGCGCGGCGATCGACGGCGCCACCGCGCTCCTCATTTCGCGTCGCGCATGAGCAGGCAAGTGGTCGAAACGCGCAACTCGAGCTCGGCGGGGCGGCTCGCCGAGAGGAAGATCGCCGAACCGTACTCCGCGTCAGCGCCCGGTAGCCCTGGATGCCGACGGCGATCGCGCCGAGCGCAACCAGCACGACCGCGACGAGGAATATCGGCGAGTCAGTCATCGCCCGGTTTCGGCACGGTCCACTTTTGCGGCCGGGTCAGGACTTCAGGTTTCAAGACGTCGTCGAGCCGCTCGCGCGTCATGAGCCCCTTGCCAAGAACCAGGTCGTAAACGCGCGCGCCCGTCTCGAGCGCCTCTCGCGCGATCTCGCTCGCTCGCTCGTAGCCGAGAATCGGCGTCAGTGCGGTCACCAGCGCCGTCGATTCGTCCAAAAGCCGCCGCGCGCGCTCGGGGTTCGCCCGGATCCCCGTAACGCAGCGCGTGGCGAGCGTGCGGCAACCCGCCGTCAGGTGCGCGAGGCTCTTGAACAGGCTGTGCGCGATGATCGGCTCGAACGCGTTCAACTGGAGCTGCCCTGCCTCGGCCGCCATGGTCACGGTGATGTCGTTGCCGATCGCCTCGAAGGCGATCTGGTTGACCACCTCCGGAATCACCGGATTGATCTTGCCGGGCATGATCGACGAGCCCGCCTGCATCGCAGGCAGGGAGATCTCCCCGATCCCCGCGCGCGGGCCGGAGGCGAGCAGCCGCAGGTCGTTGCAGGTCTTGGAAAGCTTCACCGCAACCCGCTTCAGCACCCCCGAGAGCTGCACGAACGCGCCGGCGTCCTGCGTCGCCTCGATGAGGTTGGGCGAGGTGACGAACGGCACGCCCGAGACTTCCGACAGGCGCTGGGTGACGATGCGCGCATAGTCGGGATGCGCGTTGATGCCGGTGCCGATCGCCGTCGCCCCCAGGTTGATCTCGCGGATCAGCGCGGCGGCTTCGGCGAGCCGCTGCTCGTCCTCGCCGAGCATCACGGCGTAGGTCGAGAACTCCTGGCCGAGGGTCATCGGCACGGCGTCCTGCAGCTGCGTGCGGCCGACCTTGAGGACATCGGCGAACTCCGCCGCCTTGGCCTCGAAAGCCGTGCGCAACGAGGACATTTCCCGCAGCAGCCTCTGGATGCCGAAGTTCAGTGCCAGCTTCACCGCCGTCGGATAGACGTCGTTGGTGCTCTGCGACAGGTTGACGTGATCCAGGGGATGCAGGTGCCCGTACTCGCCCTTCCCGTGCCCGAGAATCTCCAGCGCGCGGTTGCAGATCACCTCGTTGGCGTTCATGTTGGAGGAGGTCCCCGCCCCGCCCTGGATCACGTCCACGACGAACTCCTCGTGCAGCTTGCGCTCGCGGATCTCCTCGCAGGCGAGCCGGATCGCCACCGCGCGCTTTTCCTCCAGCAGGCCCAGCTCGCTGTTGGCGATCGCCGCAGCCTGCTTCACGCAGGCGAGCGCCGTCACCAGATCGGGGTAGATGGAGATCGAAGTGCCAGTGATTGCGAAATTCTCGAGCGCCCGCACCGTGTGGATGCCGTAATAGGCGCCGGCGGGCACGGCGCGCTCGCCCAGAAGATCGTGCTCGACGCGGACTGCCTGGGTCATGCGGGACTCCGCTCAACCATGGGGGGAATTTTGGCACTATCATGTATGGTGGGGGGAAAACGATGGACGAGCTGGATTTCACTTCGCCGCGCGCGCCCACGCTGAAGCAGGCTCCGCCGGCGCCGATCTACAACGCCGCGGTAGCGATGGAGTTCTTCCGCCACGGCGGCAAGCCCGAGGCCTTCGCGCAGGGCGCCACCATCTTCGCCGAGAACGAGAAGGCGAGCCGGCTGCTGCTCCAGCGCGACAAGATGTACCTGCTGCTCGCGGGCGAGGTCAACCTGGTGGCGAAGAACCGCGTGCTCGGCACGGTGAAGATCGGCGAGATCTTCGGCGAGATGGCGGCGATCAGCGACTCGCCGAGGAGCGCCACCGCGGTGGCGAAGTCCGCCTGCAGCGTGCTGTCGATCGACGAGAAATCGTTCCACGGCGCGCTGCAGAAGAAGCCCGAATTCGCGCTCATGCTGATGGGGCTCATGATCGCGCGGTTGCGCGCGATGCTCGGCCGGGCCGGCGGCGCGCAGACGCGCCCCGGAGCGGGCGAATCGACCGTCTTCGACAAGGCCCTGCTCGCTGCCCTCGCCAAGGGACTGGGCGAGCAGGCGACGGTGCGCTACACGCGCGGCGCATCGATCTTCAGCGAAGGACAGGCGGGGCTCCTGATGTACGTGGTCGTGCAGGGACGCGTGGCGATCGCGATGAAGGGGGTGATCGTCCAGCACGTCGGGCCGGGCGGCGTGTTCGGCGAGATGGCGCTCGTCGACCAGGCGCCGCGCATGGCGGGCGCGGCCGCCGAGACCGACTGCACGCTGCTCGCGCTCAACCGCCAGGTGTTCCTGAACCTGGTGAAGGCCGGGCCCGAGTTCGCGGCCTCGCTGCTCGCGGCGGTGGCCGAGCGCGTGCGGGCCGTGGCCGGGCGCGCGTGACGGGGTTAGAATCCCCGGCGCGAATTCAACGCACCTCAAGGAGAACAGCATGACACCCGCTTTCGGCCTGGCGTTCGCGGCGCTTGCCGCCCTCGCCGTCGCGGCGCCCGCCGCGGCGCAGGACGGCACCCTGAAGAAGATCAAGGACAACGGCAGCATCACCATCGGGCACCGAGACGCCTCGTTGCCGTTCTCGTACTACGACGACCAGCAGCGGCCGGTCGGCTACTCGGTGGAGATCTGCGCGCGCGTCGTCGACGCGCTCAAGGCCGAGCTGAAAATGCCGAAGCTCGACGTCAAGTACCAGCTGGTCACCTCGGCGAACCGCATCCCGCTGATGGCGAACGGCACCATCGATCTGGAGTGCGGCTCGACCACCAACAACCTCGAGCGCCAGAAGCAGGTGTGGTTCGCGGTCACCACCTTCGTCACCGCCAACCGCCTGGTGGCGAAGAAGGCCTCGAAGATCCGCAAGCTCGACGACATGAAGGGCAAGACCATCGTGTCCACCGCCGGCACGACGAACATCAAGCAGATCACCGAGCTGAACGCCGCGCGCAACCTGGGCATGAACATCGTGTCCGCCAACGGCCACTCCGAGTCGTTCCTGATGGTCGAGAGCGGCCGCGCCGTCGCCTTCGCGATGGACGACATCCTGCTCGCGGGCCTGGTGGCGAGCTCGAAGAATCCCGCCGATTACGCGATCGCGCCCGAGGCGCTTTCGATCGAGCCCTACGGCATGATGGTGCGCAAGGACGACACCGCGTTCAAGAAGTCCGTGGACGGCGCGATCGCCGCGCTGTTCAAGAGCGGCGCGATCAACAAGATCTACGCCAGGTGGTTCCAGTCGCCGGTCCCGCCGCGCGGCGTCAACCTGAACGTGCCGATGAGCGCGCAGCTGAAGAAGGTGATCGCCAACCCGACCAGCTCGGGTGACCCGAAGGACTACCAATAAAGTACAACTGGAATTGGGGGATCCTTCTCCAGGCTGAGCCCGGCGGAAGCGGCACCTATCTCCAGTACCTTCTCGTCGGTCTAGTCTGGACGCTCGCGACCGCGCTCGCCGCGTGGGCGATCGCGCTCGCCGTGGGCGCCGTGGTCGGAACGCTGCGAACCGCCCCGCAGCGCTGGCTCGCGCGCGCGTGCGCCGCGTACGTCGAGCTGTTCCGCAATATTCCGCTGCTGGTTCAGATGTTCCTGTGGTTCTTCGTGCTGCCCGAGCTCCTGCCGGAGCGCCTCGGCGACGCGATGAAGCAGATGCCGCCGCCGTGGAGCTCGTACGTGCCGGCGGTG
>MERQ01000107.1 GCA_001770655.1 Betaproteobacteria bacterium RIFCSPLOWO2_12_FULL_68_20 | reverse complement strand
TCGTCCTGCGGGCGACGCTCGCGCGCTTCGCGCGCAGCATGTCGCTTGCGCTGCACGCCGGCGTGCCGATCGTGCAGACGCTCACCGTTGTCGCAGAGGTGAGCTACAACAGTTATATCGGGCAACGGATCGAACAGATGCGCGACGGGGTCGAGCGCGGCGAAAGCATCCTGCGCACCGCGACGGTGGCGGCCGTGTTCACGCCCGCGGTGCTGCAGATGATCGCGGTGGGGGAGGAGTCGGGAGCGCTGGATGATTTGCTCGGCGAAGTGGCCGACATGTACGAGCGCGAGGTGGACTACGAGATCAAGAATCTTGCGGCGAACATCGAGCCCATCCTGACTGTCGGGCTGGGCATCCTGGTGCTCATTCTCGCGCTCGGCGTGTTCCTGCCGATCTGGGACCTCGGCAGGGTCATGCTGCTCAAGAAGTAGGTGCGGGGGCCGATCCCGCGGCGATGATTTTTCGCAACCGGCCACGGACGATCCTTCAGTCAGCGCTCTACATTGCGATTGTCGGTATAGTCGCGGCGGTGCTGCTGGAGCGGCTTCTCACCCTCGCGGAAGCCGCGGAGAAGGCCGCCATGGAGGCCACGGTGAGCCGGCTGCAAGCGGCGCTTTACGCGAAAACCGCGCTGCTAGCGCTCCGCGGGGAATACGCCGCGATCGATGCGCTCGCCAATCAAAGCCCTTTCCTCATCGTTGCGGCCAAGGCGTCCAACTATTTGGGCGAATTCGATGGCCTGCCGCCCGAGGGAGTCGAGGGCGGCAATTGGCTGTTCGATCGCGTGCGCGCCGAATTGGTCTATGTGCCCAATCTCACGCGATTTCTTTCCGGAGGATCGGACGATCCGGTTCCCGCAATCCGCTTTCGGATCGAAGTCCGGAAAACTACCCGCCACGCATACGTTGGGGTGGGCCTTACGCCAGTCAACGGTTATCGCTGGGAACCGGGAACCTGACGAATTTCAGGGAGTTTCGAGTATTGTCCTGGAACCAGTTGACTCTTAATTACAAACCATGGTTGCAGATTCGGATCGTTGTGGGTAATATGCGCGAGGACTAAACGGTGGCCGAGCTCGAACGGCGCTACGCTTCGGGTGCGTGCCGAAACAGCTTTAGCACCAAGGGACGGATATGCGAAAAGTCATGCAAGCAGGCTTCACGTTGATCGAACTGGTGGTTGTCATCGTGATTCTCGGGATCTTGGCTGCGATTGCAGTTCCGCAATTCACGGATCTCGCGGGTGACGCCCGGACCGCTGTCGGCCAAGGTGCCTGCGGTGCGCTCCACTCCTCGGCGGTCTTGCAGTATGCCTCGAACAAGGCGGCTACCCCAATTGGCACCATCATTGCCCAAACCACGGTGACTGGTGGATCATTCACGACTGCGGCGTGCAATTTCCCCGTTTGGACGGCGACCAGCGGCGGCACGACCGTGAATTGCGCAAGAATTCCAGACGTGATTTGCGCTCCATGATGGGCAGATAAATTTCGCTCGGAAGCGCGCAAGCCGAATGCCTTGCTGGCGCTAGATCGATATCGGCAGACCGAGAGGGGCCACACGGCCCCTCTTTTGTTTCTGGCGACGCTCGCGGCGGCTTTAGGGTCGGTCGAAGCGTCTCCCGCGCTTTGGATCCTTGCGTTGCTGCTGCTTTGCGCTGCCTGGTGCCTCGCGGAACGGCAAGTTCCCGGAGTAACGCCGATTTCGCTGGCGGTGCTGGGGTACGCAATCTGGGCAGTGGCGTCAAACGCGCTCGCGAGCCCGGCATACACCCCGGCGGCGGCATTTCACGCGGCATTTCTCGTTGGCGGGTTCGCGATCGGACGGGCTCTTGACGATCAGACGCGGGAGTCTGTCTTTCGGACTCTCGCAACCGGCGCCGCGATCCTTGCGGCGTGGGCGCTGTGGCAGCTCGCCTCCGGCGCCGAAAATCGCGGCCGAGCGCACTTCGAGACGCCGAACACGCTCGCGACCGTCCTGAATCTTGCGCTCGTCCCGGCGCTGTACCTGATCGCGGCCGGCGTGCGCCGCGCGGCGCTGGTCGCGCTCGCGGTAGTCCTCGCTGCCGGAATCGCGGCGACCCTCAGCCGCGGCGGATTCCTCGCCCTCGCCTTCGGCCTTCTCGCCGCGTCCGTGCTCGCACGCCGCGCGCGCATCGCTCTCGATTCGCGGGGCGTCGCCACGGCTGTCCTGGTGCTCGCGGCTGGCTGGGCGCTCGCCGCGGCGGCGCCTCTGGCCGGACAATTGCTTCCGGCCGGCTCGGGGGGCGGAGCCCCGACGGCTGCGCACGATGTGCTCGGCACCACGGGCACGTCGTATGCCTCTCGATCCGAGCTCTACGGCCTTGCCGCCTCCGGACTCGAGGGTCACTGGGGACTCGGCATCGGCTACCTCGGCTTCAACGCGCTCCTCGAAGCCGGCCGGCAGGCGGTCCCCTCGTACGGAACCGAGAACGTCACCTACTTCGCGCACAACGATTATTTGCAGACGCTGGTCGAGCTCGGCCTGCCTGGACTCGCTATATTCGTGTCGATGATCGGTCTGCCCTTCTGGCTTGCGTGGCGCGGCGGCTTGCGCGCAAGCTCCGAGCCGCGGGTGCTGGTCGCCGCACTGGCCGCGCTGGCGACCATGGCCACGCACGCGGCCGTGGACTTCCCGTTCTACGTTCCCCTGCCCCTGCTGCTATTCGGGCTCGTGCTTGGCGCGTCCGAACGAATGCTCGCGCCGGCGCAGGCGATCGCGCCGAGATGGCGCACTCCGCCTGCGCGCATCGCCGGCATGCTGATCGGGGCGGGACTCGCGGTGCTGTTGCTGCCTCCGGTGGCGGCGGAGGCCGCGGCCGCCTACGGGAACCGAAAGTGGCAGGCGTCTGACGGCCAGGCCGCGGCGTACTGGTTCGAGGTCGCCCGGCGCTTCCAGCCGCGCGACTGGCGCTACCACTGGTACGTCGGCCAGTTCTGGCTCGCGCAAACGGCATCCAACCGCGACCCGGTGGCCGCGCGCCTTGCCGACGAGGCGTTCGCCGCGGGCTTCGCCGCGAACCCGCGCGAGCCGCGCAATCTGCTTGGCCGGATCGCGACGCAGCGCCAATTCGGTACTTTGCTTGCCGCGCCGGCGGATGCGGCGACAATGCGCGAATGGGCCGACAAGGCGGTCGGACTCGCGCCGCTCAATGCGCGAGCCCGGAAGGAGCGCGACCTGGTGCTCGAGCATCTGGCCAAGCGCCCGGGCGGAGCGGCGAAATGACGCGCGAGGTCCGTGCGCGCGGGTTTTCGCTCGTCGAGCTGGTGGTGACGATCATCATCGCCGGGATTCTTGCCGCGATCGTCATTCCGCAGTTCAACATTGGTCAGTTTGAGTCCGGCTGGTTCTACGAGCAGGTGAAGGCGGCGGTGAGGTACGCGCAGCGCCAGGCAGTGGCGCAGCGACGAACAACTTATGTGGAAGTTCAGGCGAGTCAGTTGCGGCTCTGCTACGACGCGGGCTGCACGACGCGGCTCACGCAACTGACCGGCCAGGAGTACGTGCTGAGCGCGCCGGACGGTGTCACCCTCAGCCCTGTGGGGACCTTCTCGTTCAACGGGCTCGGCCAGAGCGCCGGCGCGACGATCGCCGTCGGAGGGCAGTCGATCACGGTGAACGCGGAGACGGGCTATGTCCAGTAGGCGCGGCTCGCTCGGCCTGTCGCTCATTGAAGTGGTCGTCTTCATCATCGTCCTCGGGGTCGGCTTTTCGGGGATCCTGATCCTCTACAACCAGACGACCCGTGCGAGCGTGGACCCGGTCGTGCGCAAGCAGGCGGTGGCGATCGCCACGTCGCTCATGGAGGAGATCCAGTTGCGCGGGTTCACCTACTGCGACCCCGACGATCCGAACGTCTATGCGGCGGCGGACACCACAGGCTGCACGAGCGCGGCGCACGTGGACAACATCGGTCCGGATACCACGCCCCCCTCGACAACCGCCGAGACGCGTAATGCAAGTCCTGCCGATCCGCGCTTCGACCACGTCAACGACTACCACGGCTTGGCCATGGCGAATTCGTCCGGGCCGAACCCCATTCAGGACGCGACAGGCACCACCATTCAGGGGCTCGACGGCTATTCGGTGCAAGTCGCGGTCGAGACAGCGGACGGCGATTTGCCCAACGTCAACGCCGGAGACACGTTGCGCATTACGGTAACCGTCACCGCCCCGGCGGGCGTGACCATCAACCAGCAGGGCTACCGCCTGCGCTATGCACCCAACACGCCCTGACTCGCAGCGATGCCGCGAGCGCGGCGTAACACTCGTCGAGCTGGTGATCGCGATGGTGGTGGTCGCGATCATCGTGGGAGCGACGATCTATTTCGTCTATCCGCTGCGCCAGGCGACAGATGTCACGGTGCGCGCCACGCTCACCGACATCGCCGACAACGCCCTGCAGCGCATCGGCCGCGATGTGCGGCTCGCGTTGCCGAACAGCGTTCGCGTGGACGGGACTAGCGTCGAGTTCCTCGCGCTTCGCACCGCCGGCCGTTATCGCGGCGACGGCGGCGAGGCAGTCGCCACGCCGAATTGCTCCGGCGGGGTGGCGGACGATCAGTTGAGCTTCGACATCGCCGATACATGCTTAGCCTCTATAGGCGAGTTAGCAATCGCGGCGGTAGCGAACGACTACCTCGTGCTGAACAACTACGGCCCCGATTTCACCGGCCAGAATGCTTACGCTCTGTCTGGCAACACCGCAAAGATCACGAGCGTGGATACGAGCGGTAGCAGCCGCGACCTAATCAACTTCGAAAGCACGACTTTCCAGCGCACTCTTCACGACTCCCCGGGCAAGCGCTTCTTCGTCATCACCGGTCCGGTGCGCTATGAGTGCGCCGGTGGAACCCTCACGCGGTACTGGAACTATCCGATTCAGACGGCCTTCCCCCCGGCGGTCACGACCGGGCAGGTTAGTGCGCCGATCGCCGAAAACGTTACCGGATGCACGTTCAGCTACGAGCAGAACGTGGCACCGCAGATCGGATTGCTGACGCTTCGCCTGACGCTTTCGCGCACGATGTCGGGCGGGGAGACCGAAACGGTGAGCCTGTATCACGCGGTCCACGTGAGCAACGTGCCGTGAAGCGCGCAATCACTGTGTACGCGCGCCAAGCGGGATTCGCGCTGATGCTCGCGCTGTTCCTGATCGTCTCGCTAGCGGCGATCGCGGTGTATCTGCTCACCGTTTCCACCAGCCAGCTCGAAGCGGGAATCCAGGACGAGCAGGGTGCCCGCGCGTACCAGGCCGCACGCGCCGGGATCGACTGGGGTGCATATCAGGTGCTTCAAAATCCGGGAGGGCCGCTTGCGACCTGCATCGCCGGAGGCGCTCAGGCGCCGCAGACCCTGACGTTCACGGCGACCTACTTGACAGGGTTTTACGCAACTGTCGAGTGCTCGCGGGTCGGCAGCGAGACAGAGGGCACCGCCACCGTCAACGTGTACCGGATTACCTCGACCGGCTGCAACCTCGCGACTCCATGCACGACTGCGCAGAACGCGCCGAATTACGTGAACCGGCAGCTGCAACTGACGATTACCCGCACCAATTGATCGTTTATCGCCCCGTCCGGAAATCGAAGCTAGAACCAGCGTCAACTTCTCTGAGGCTTTCTTACAGAAAAACCCATTGACAACAATCGGTTATTAAACTATTTTAAAGCATTTTGGCGAGGCGAGCGAAATGATGTG
>MERQ01000106.1:66811-102181 GCA_001770655.1 Betaproteobacteria bacterium RIFCSPLOWO2_12_FULL_68_20 | reverse complement strand
GCGTCGGCCACCTCGGCCGCGCGCAGGATGGCGCGCGCCTTGTGCTGCGTCTCCAGCCACTCGGACTGCGGGTCGGAGTCGGCGACGATCCCGGCGGCCGCCTGCACGTGCAGCCTGCCGTCCTTCAGCACCGCGGTGCGGATCGCGATCGCGAGGTCCATGTCGCCGTTGAAGCCGAGATAGCCGACCGCGCCGCTGTACACCCCGCGCTTCACCGGCTCCAGCTCGTCGATGATCTGCATCGCCCGCACCTTGGGCGCGCCCGTCACAGTGCCCGCGGGAAAGCTTGCGCGCAGCACGTCCACCGCGTCCAGGCCGGGTGCGATGCGGCCCTCGACGTTGGAGACGATGTGCATCACGTGCGAGTAGCGCTCGACCACCATTTGCTCGGTGACCTTCACGCTGCCGACGGCGGCGACGCGCCCCACGTCGTTGCGTCCGAGGTCGATCAGCATCACGTGCTCGGCGCGCTCCTTCGGATCGGCCAGCAGCTCCTCGGCGATGCGGGCATCCTCCCCGGCGCTCGCGCCGCGCGGCCGCGTGCCCGCGATCGGCCGCAGCGTCACGTTGCCGCCCTCGAGCCGCACCAGGATCTCGGGCGAGGCGCCGACCACGTGATGGTCGCCGAAGTCGAAATAGAACATGTAAGGCGACGGGTTGACCCCGCGCAGCGCGCGGTAGAGCGCGATCGGCGGCGCGTCGAACGCGCGCGAGCTGCGCTGCGAGACCTGCACCTGCATCACGTCGCCGGCGAGGATGTACTCCTTGGAGCGCCGCACCGCCTCGAGGAACTCCGCCTCGGTGAACGTGCGCTCGATCGCCGCGGGCTCGCCCGGCGCCTCGGCCGCCGCCGCGAGCACCGTGCTGCCGGGAAGCGGCGACGCCAGGCGCGCCCGCAGCCGCTCCAGGCGCTCGCGCGCGGCGCGCAGCGCTTCGGGCTGCTGCGGATCGGCGTAGACGACGAGGGTGAGCTTGCCGAGCACGTTGTCCACCACCGCCAGCTCGTCGGAGACGAGCAGCAGCATGTCCGGCGTGCCCAGCGGGTCGGGCTTGGGCGCCCCTAGCGCGCTCGGCTCGATCTGGCGCACGGTGTCGTAGCCGAAATAGCCGGCGAGGCCCCCGCCGAAGCGCAGCGCCGCAGGAGCGGGCGCGACGCGCTGGCGCTTGAGCCAGGCGCGTGCGTACTCGAACGGATCCGCGTCCTCGATCCGTTCGAGGACGACATCATTCCCGCGCGCATCGCGCAATAGGCGCCTGATGGTGCGCCCGCGCGCCTCGATCCTCTCGGCGCAGGCGAGACCGATGAACGAGTAGCGCCCGAAGCGCTCGCCCCCGACCACCGACTCGAGCAGATACGAATGCGGGCCGTTCGCGAGCATCAGGTACACCGCGAGCGGCGTGTACAGGTCCGCGCGCGCCTCGGCGAGCACCGGGATGCGCGTGTAGCCCTGCTTTGCGAGACTGCGGAATTCCGACTCAGTCATGACTGCCTTCCACTTCGAATCAACCGGTCCTGCCTGCGGCCTGGGCGAATGCGCCGCCGGAGCCGCGCCGGCGCGCACGGGGGTCTAGCGGCGCCAGGGGCGCCAGCTACGCCAGAGATTGCTCCAGAGTCCGTCCGGTTGCTTCATGACTGCGCCGGTGAAGGCGCGGCGACTATACCACAGCGGCGGCGAGCCTCGAGCGCATGTCGCGGATGGTCGCGACGTAATCCCCGGAGCCGAAGATGGCCGAGCCTGCTACGAACGTGTCGGCGCCCGCGGCCGCGATCTCGGCGATGTTGTCCACTCTCACTCCGCCGTCCACCTCCAGCCAGATGTCCTTGCCGGTGGCGTCGATGCGGCGCCGCGCCTCGGCGATTTTCGGCAGCACGGCCCGAATGAACTGCTGGCCGCCGAACCCGGGATTCACCGACATCACCAGCACCAGGTCGAGCTTTTCCAGCGTGTGATCGAGATAGCCGAGCGGCGTCGCCGGGTTGAAAGCGAGCCCGGCCTTGCAGCCCTGCTCCTTGATGAGCGCGAGCGTGCGGTCCACGTGCTCGGAGGCCTCCGGGTGGAAGCTGATGATGCGCGCGCCCGCCCTGGCGAACTCCGGCACCAGAGCGTCGACCGGCTTCGCCATCAGGTGCACGTCGATCGGCAGCGCGACGTGCGGACGGATCGCGGCGCACACCAGCGGCCCGACCGAGAGGTTGGGAACGTAGTGGTTGTCCATCACATCGAAGTGCACCAGGTCCGCCCCGGCCGCGGCGACCGCGCGCACTTCCTCGCCGAGGCGCGCAAAATCGGCCGAGAGGATGCTGGGAGCGATGCGGTAATTCATCGCCGCGCGAGTTTACAATGGGTGCATGGGGCAGGAGAAGCGCTACGAGGTCGCGGTGAGCACGCTGCCGCAGTACCTGCCGGAGCAGTCGGACGAAGCAGGGGGGCGCTACGTGTTCGCCTACACCATCACGATCCGCAATACCGGCAGCGTGACCGCGCAGCTGGTGAGCCGCCATTGGATCATCACCGACTCGCAGGGCCTGGTGCAGGAGGTGCGCGGGCTGGGCGTGGTCGGCGCGCAGCCGCTGCTGCAGCCCGGCGAGCGCTTCCAATACACGAGCGGCGCCTCGATCGCGACGCCCGTGGGCACCATGCGCGGCGCCTACCAGATGGTCGCCGAGGACGGCACGCGCTTCGAGGCGCCGATCCCCGAGTTCACGCTGTCGGTGCCCAGGGTCCTGCACTGAGCCCGCAAGCCTAATCGTCGTCGCGGCGCTTCCCCGGCCAGGTCCACCAGACGATGAACGCGGCGAGCGCGAGCACAAGCACCATCTCGAGAAGCACGACCCACATGGCGCGTCGGCCTTTCGTCTGGCTCGCGGCGATTGTACTGGCGGGATGCGCGCAAGCGCCGCAGCAGCCCGAGCGCGCCGCGGCCTGCCCTCCGGCGCGCCCCTGCCCGGTCTGCCCGGTGTGTCCCGCACCGCCGGAAAAGCCTCTGCCCGAAGCCGCGCGCTTCGAGCCGGTCGCGTTCGACGCGCTGCCGGGCTGGCAGGACGCGGCGCTCGAGCCGAGCCTGCGCGCGTTTCTCGCCGGATGCGCGCGCGTGCAGGGTGCCCTGGCAGGCGCCTGCGCACGGGCACGCGAGGTTCCCCCGGGCGACGAGCCCGCGGCGCGGCGCTTCTTCGAGTCGGCGTTCGTTGCGTACGCGGTGATCTCCTCCGAGGGCCCCGACACCGGCCTCGTCACCGGCTACTACGAGCCCGTGCTGGAAGGAAGCCGCAATCGCAGCGCCCGCTACGGTTTCCCCGTTTACGGCGTGCCGGACGATCTCGTGGTCGTCGATCTCGCGGGCACCTACCCGGAGCTGCGGCACATGCGGCTGCGCGGACGGCTCGACGGGCGAAGGCTCGTTCCCTACTTCTCGCGCGCCGAGATCGAGGCGCCGGGCAACGGCTTCGCAGCCCCGGCGATCGCCTGGGCGGCCGACCCGGTGGAGCTGTTTTTCCTCCAGATCCAGGGCTCGGGTCAGGTAATGCTCGACAACGGCGAGCGCATCCGCGTCGGCTACGCAGACCAGAACGGCCATCCCTACCGCTCGCTCGGCCGGCACCTCGCCGACCGCGGCGAGCTGCCGCTCGAGCAGACTTCGATGCAGGGCATCAAGGCCTGGGCGGCGGCGAACCCGGCGAAGCTGCAGGACGCGCTCAACGCCAACGCGAGCTACGTGTTCTTCCGCGAGCTGCCCGCCTCGGGCGGGCCGATCGGCGCGCTCGGCGTGCCGCTCAGCTCCGAGTACAGCCTCGCGGTGGACCGGCGCCACCTCCCGCTCGGCGCGCCGGTGTATCTCGCGACCACGTTCCCGCACTCAGGGGAGCGCCTCGAGCGGCTGATGGCGGCGCAGGACACCGGCGGCGCGATACGCGGCGCGGTGCGCGCGGACTTCTTCTGGGGCAGCGGCGCCGAGGCGGGCGCGCTCGCCGGGCGCATGCGCCAGCAGGGCAGGATGTGGCTGCTGTGGCCGAACGGGGAGCCGATTCCCCGCTAGCGTCTCCCCTCCTTCGCAAGGAGGGGTGCCTCGCGCAGCGAGGCGGGGTGGTCAGCGCATCGCCTGGCGCGCGAGCAGGTTCTTCACCGCGGACAGCCGGTCGGTGAGCCTCAAGCCGGCGTTGCGCACGCGCGAGACGAATTCGCCTTGCACGCCGAACAGCCGCCACAATCCATGCACCATCATGTCCATCGCCAGCACCGGCTCCGCACGCGCTCGCTCGTAGCGCCGCAGCAACCGCAGATCCCCGGGGTCGCGACCCGGCTCGCGCGCGGCGAGCGTCGCGGCAAGCGCGCGCGCATCCTGAAGCCCGAGATTGAGCCCCTGCCCGGCGAGCGGATGGATGACGTGCCCGGCGTCGCCCGCAAGCGCGACGCGCGGCGCGACGAGCCGCCGCGCCGCGAGGCGGCGCAGCGCGTAGCCGCGCACCGGCGACTCGAGCGAGAGCGCGCCGAGCGCGCCGCGCGACGCGGCTTCGACCTCCCGGCAGAGCGCCTGCGGCGCGAGCGCCTCGATGCGCGCCGCCTCGGCCTCGGGAAGCGACCATACCATCGAGACTCGATCGCCCGGCAGCGGCAGAAACGCGAGCACCGGTCCGCCCTGGAACCATTGCCAGGCGACGTCGCGATGCGGCCGCTCGCAGGCGAAGTTCGCGACCAGCGCGCTCTGTCCGTACGGCCGGTCGGCTGCGGCGATGCCGGCGCGCTCGCGCACGTGCGAGCGCGCCCCGTCCGCGCCGACGATGAGCCGCCCCGTCAGCTCGCGGCCGCCGCTCAGGCGGAGCCGCACGCGCTCGGCGCCAATCTCGATCGCGTCGCAGCTCGCCGGCGCCAGGCACTCGAGATCCGCGCGGGCTTCGAGCGAGCGCCACAGCGCCTCCTGGAGCACCCCGTCCTCGACGATCCAGGCGAGCTCGGAAACACCCGAGCGCCAGGCGTCGAACTTGATCGACGAGGCGTCGTCGTCGCCGCAGACGCGCATCGCGTAGACCGGAGCGAGGCGCTCCTGCGGCATCGCCTGCCAGACTTGCAGCTCGCGCAGGAAGGCAACGTTGCCCGGGCTGAGCGCGTAGACCCTGGCGTCGAACGGTGCGTCGCGGGGCCCTGGCGCGGGCCGCTCGGCCGCGACGAGCGCGGCGCGAAGGCCGGTTGTCGCGCGCGCCAGGCTCGCCCCTACCGGCCCGCCGCCCACGATGATGAGATCGGTTTCCACAGCGCTTATAATCGTAGTCTTGCCTGCATCGCGGCGCGGCGAATTAGCTCAGCTGGTTAGAGCAGCGGAATCATAATCCGTGTGTCCGGGGTTCGAGTCCCTGATTCGCCACCAATTTTCCTCATTCGCCCATGGCGCGACTGATTGAGCTGAACGATTTCCGGAGTCAATGCGAGCGGCAGCTCGCGCGGCGCCTCGAGAGCCGGATCCGGTTCGGCTTCTTCCGCAACGCCAACCCGGTCCGGGACGAGGGGATCAACCGCTCGTTCGCGTCGATGGACGAATACCGGCGCTTCTGCGAGCGCCGGTATCCCGCCTATTACGGGTATTCCCGGCCGCGAGCGGCTGCCCGGGTGCGGTGACGCAGAGAGTCTTCCGGCCCGAACAGGCGCGAACCATCGCCGACGCGTTCGCGAAGCACGGGGTCGAATACCTCTTCATCGGCAAGGGCGGCGCGATACTGCTCGGCTATCCGGGCGCAACGCAGGACGTGGACTTGTTCCCGAAGAAGTCCGAAGACAACGGCCGGCGGATCGTCGCGGCGCTGCGCGAGATCGGGTTCGAGCTCGGCGCCGGGGACGAAACGGATATCGTACAGGGAAAGGATTTCGTGCAGATCTCCTCCGGCCCATTCGACGTCGACCTGGTATTCGCTCCCGACGGCATCGACAGCTATGAAGCCGCGGCGCGCAACGCGGAGCGTGTCGAGAATTTCCCCGTGATGTCGATCGCGGACATCATCGCAAGCAAGCGCGCAGCGGGACGCAAGAGGGATCTGATGGAACTGGAGCTGCTTGAGGAATTCCGCAAGGTGTTCGAGGCGGGCAAGCGTCGCGGGGGAATATAATTCGCCGCGTGCTGATGAAGAATCTGGCCGTCGGTTTGCTCGTCTTCGCTTGCGCAGGCGCAGCACTCGCGCAGTTGCGCCACATCCCCGCGGAAGCCAAGCGCGGCGAGATCCGCCACGTGCAGGGCATGGCGGTCGAAATCAACGGCCGGCAGCAGCGGCTCGCCCCTGGCGCCCAGATCCGCGACGCGTCCAACTTCGTGATCGTGCCGACCGCGCTGCCTCCCGGCACGCTGGTGAAGTACGTCCTCGACGCAGCCGAGATGGTGCAGCGCGTGTGGATCCTCACGCCGCAGGAAGCGGCGCAGCCGGACACGCGGTAGTGGGCAAGCTCTACCTGCGCAGCTTCGGGTGCCAGATGAACGAGTACGACTCGGCGAAGATCGCCGGCGTGCTGGCGTCCGCCGATGGCCTCAAGACCTGCGCGCGGCCCGAAGAGGCCGACGTGATCGTGTTCAACACCTGCTCGGTGCGCGAGAAGGCGCAGGAGAAAGTGTTCGCCGACCTGGGGAGGGTGAAGCACCTGAAGCGCGCGAACCCGCGACTGATGATCGCGGTCGGCGGCTGCGTCGCGAGCCAGGAGGGCGCGGCGATCGTAGAGCGCGCGCCGTACGTGGACGTGGTCTTTGGGCCGCAGACGCTGCACCGGCTGCCGGCGCTGCTCGAGCGCCGGCGCGCCACCGGCAGGCCGCAAGTCGACATCAGCTTCCCCGAGATCGAGAAATTCGACCGGCTGCCCGCGGCGCGCGCTGCGGGGCCGGCCGCCTTCGTCTCGATCATGGAGGGCTGCAGCAAGTACTGCAGCTTCTGCGTGGTGCCCTATACGCGCGGCGAGGAGGTGTCGCGGCCGTTCGACGACGTGATCGCCGAGATTGCCGCGCTCGCCGGGCAGGGAGCGAAGGAAGTGACGCTGCTCGGCCAGAACGTCAACGCCTGGCGCGGCGACATCGACGGCGAACCCGCGGATTTCGCGGAGCTGCTGCGTTACGTCGCCGAGGTGGACGGCATCGGGCGCATCCGCTACACCACCTCGCACCCGCGCGAGTTCACGCAGCGGCTGATCGATGCGCACGCCGATCTCGAAAGCCTCGCGCCGCACGTGCACCTGCCGGTGCAGTCGGGCTCCGATCGCGTGCTCGCGGCGATGAAGCGCGGCTACAGCGCGCTCGAATACCGCTCCATCGCGCGGCGGCTGCGCAAGGCGCGAGCGGACCTCTCGCTCTCGTCGGATTTCATCGTCGGCTTCCCCGGCGAGACCGAGGCCGACTTCGAGGCGACCCTGGCGCTGGCGCGCGAAGTCGGCTTCGACGCCTCGTTCTCGTTCCTCTACAGCCGGCGCCCCGGCACGCCCGCGGCCGAATTCGCCGACGATACGCCGCGCGCGACGAAGCTCGAGCGGCTGCGGCGCCTGCAGGCACAGCTCGAATCGCAGGCGCGCGCGGTGAGCGAGCGCATGGTCGGCTCGGTCGAGCGCGTGCTGGTCGAGGGGCGCTCCAGGAAGGACCCGCGCGGGCTCGCCGGCCGCACCGGGAACAACCGCGTGGTGAACTTCGGCGGCCCGGCGGCGCTCCTCGGCGAGCTCGCCAACGTGCGCATCAGCGCCGCGCTCGCGCATTCGCTGCGCGGCGAACCGGTGGATGAGAAGTAAGCCCGTTGAAGTCCGGCTCGACCCGGTCGACAACCAGCGACTGGCGCGCCTGTGCGGGGCGCTCGATTCGCACCTGCGCCAGATCGAGTCGGCGCTCGATGTCACCATCGCGCGCCGCGGCGCGCGCTTCACTGTGAAGGGCGGGCAGGCCGAGCGCGCCGCGCAGGCGCTCGAGCATTTCTACGACCGCGCCTCGGGGGAGCTGACCCTTGACGACGTGCAGCTCGGGCTCACCGAGCTGCTGCAGGGCAAGCCGCCGGCGCGCCAGGACAGCGAGGGTCCGCAGCTGCTCACGCGCCGCGCCGACCTGCACGGCCGCACGCCGCACCAGGTGCACTACATCGAGAACGTGCTCGCGCACGACCTCACCTTCTCGATCGGCCCGGCCGGCACGGGCAAGACCTACCTCGCCGTCGCCTGCGCGGTGGACGCACTGGAGCGCGACCAGGTGAAGCGCATCGTGCTGGTGCGCCCCGCGGTGGAAGCGGGCGAGCGGCTCGGCTTCCTGCCCGGGGACCTGGCGCAGAAGGTGGACCCCTACCTGCGGCCGCTCTACGACGCGCTCTACGACCTGATGGGGTTCGAGAAGACCGGCAAGCTCCTGGAGCGCGGAACGATCGAGCTGGCGCCGCTCGCCTACATGCGCGGCCGCACGCTCAACCATTCCTTCATCATCCTGGACGAGGCGCAGAACACCACGCCCGAGCAGATGAAGATGTTCCTCACGCGCATCGGCTTCGGCGCCAAGGCGGTGGTCACCGGCGACATCACGCAGACCGACCTGGCGCCAGGCCAGAAGAGCGGCATGATCGAGGCGCGCCGCATCCTCGCCGGCGTGCGCGGCATCGCCTTCAGCGAGTTCGGCGCGCAGGACGTGGTGCGCCATCCGCTGGTGGCGCGAATCATCGATGCGTACGCGAAGCAGACGGCGCCGCAGCCGAAGTAGCGTCGCCGTGCAGTTCGCTGCGCCCCGGCGCGGGCTGCCGAGCGCACGCGCGCTCGGCCGCTGGGCGCGCGCCGCCGCAGCGCGCGCCGCGCAGGTGACGCTGCGCATCGTCGACGCGGCCGAGGGGCGGCGCCTGAACCGCACCTACCGCGGGCTCGATCGCGCCACCAATGTGCTGGCGTTTTCCTACGCCGGGCGGCGCGGCGATATCGTGCTGTGCCACCCGGTCGTGGCGCGCGAGGCGCGCGCGCAGGGCAAGACCCTCGCCGCGCATTACGCGCATCTCGTCGTTCACGGCATGCTGCACCTGCGCGGCCACGACCACGCGCGGCGTGTCGATCGCGCGCGCATGGAACGCAATGAAATCCGGATCTTGCGGCGGCTCGGCTTCGCCGACCCCTACACGGTAAAATAGCCGCGGCCATCGGGCGATGAACGACCCTTCCCGACCTAGCTGGCTCGAGCGCCTCTCGGCGCTCATCCTGCGCGAGCCCGGCGACCGCGAGCAGCTGGTGCGGCTGCTGCGCTCGGCCTATTCGAGGAACCTGCTCGACGCCGACGCGCTCTCGATCATCGAGGGCGCGCTCACCGTTTCCGAGATGCAGGTGCGCGACATCATGGTGCCGCGCGCGCAAATGGACGTGATCGACATCCACGAGCCGGTCGAGAAGTTCATCCCCCAGGTCATCTCCACCGCGCACTCGCGCTTTCCGGTGATCGGCCAGAGCCGCGACGACGTGATCGGCATCCTGCTCGCCAAGGACCTGCTGCGGCACTACGCCGGCGAGGAGGAATTCAACGTGCGCGAGATGCTGCGCCCGGCGGTGTTCGTGCCCGAGGCGAAGCGCCTGAACGTGCTGCTCAGGGAGTTCCGCGCCAGCCGCAACCACATGGCGATCGTGGCCGACGAGTACGGCGGGGTCGCGGGCCTGGTCACCATCGAGGACGTGCTCGAGCAGATCGTCGGCGAGATCGAGGACGAGTACGACTTCGACGAGGCCGCGGACAATATCATCGCCGAGCCCGGCGGCCGCTACCGCGTGAAGGCGCTCACGCAGATCGCCGACTTCAACGCGGCGTTCGGCACCAGCTTCCCGGACGAAGCCGCCGACACCGTCGGGGGCCTGGTGATCGCGCACCTCGGGCGGCTGCCGAAGCGCGGCGAGTCGGTGACCATCGGCGGCCTGCGCTTGCAGGTGCTGCGCGCCGACAGCCGGCGCCTCTACACGCTGATCGTGGACAAAGCGAAGACGTGAGCCGCCTGCGGCACGCCGTCGCGTTCCTGGCCGGCGCGGCGGCGGTGCTGGCGTTTTCTCCGGCGGATCTCTATCCGCTCGGCGTGCTGTCGCTCGCGGTGCTGGTTCACCTGTGGATGGCCGCGCCGCCGCGCGCGTGCTGGTGGAGCGGATTCTGGTTCGGCCTGGGCCTGTTCGGGGGGGGCGTTTCCTGGGTGTACGTGAGCCTGCACCAGTTCGGCGGCATGCCGGCCGCGCTCGCCGCAATCGCGACACTCGGCTTCGGCGCGCTGCTCGCGCTTTTCCCCGCCGCCGCCGGGTGGCTGCAGGCGCGCGTGCCGGCGAGCGGCAGCGCGCGCGCCGCGCTGCTGATCCCCGCGTCCTGGACGCTGTTCGAGTGGCTGCGAGGCTGGTTTCTCACCGGAATGCCCTGGCTGTCCGTCGGCTACGCGGCGACCGGCTGGCCGCTCGCCGGTTTCGCCCCGCTCGCCGGCGTCTACGCCGCCACATTCGCCACGTTTGCGCTCGCCGGGCTTGCCCGAAACGCCGCGTTCGGGCGCGCACGCGCGATCTCGGTGGGCACATTGATCGTCCTGATCGCGGCGGGAGAGTCGCTGCGCCACGTCGAATGGTCCTCGCCCGCGGGCGCGCCGCTGCCGGTGGCGCTGCTGCAGGGAAACGTCCCGCAGGACATGAAATTCCGCCCGGAGCGCTACGCGCGCACGCTCGACACCTACGCCCGGCTCGCGGAGGAATCGAGGGCGAAGCTGATCGTGCTTCCCGAGACCGCGGTGCCGAGCTTCCTCGATCGCACCGATCCGGCGTATCTCGCCCGCCTTGAAGCCGCCGCCAGGCGAAACGCAGGCGATCTGCTGCTCGGCATTCCCCACCGGACCGCGCCGGGCGAGTACTACAACAGCGTGATCAGCCTGGGGACCGCGCCGCGGCAGCTCTATCACAAGGCGCATCTGGTGCCTTTCGGCGAGTTCGTGCCGCCGGGCTTCGGCTGGGTGCTGCGCCTGGTGGCGATCCCGCTCACGGACTTCTCGCGCGGCGCGCCGGACCAGGCGCCGTTCAGGGTCGACGCGCAGCGCGTCGCGGTGAACATCTGCTACGAGGACGCGTTCGGCGCCGAGATCGCGCGCTCGGCCGCACAGGCGACGCTGCTCGTCAACGTCTCCAACGTCGCCTGGTTCGGCGACTCGCTCGCTCCCGCCCAGCACCTGCAGATCGCGCGCATGCGCGCGCTCGAAACCGCCCGCATGGTCCTCACCGCGACCAACACCGGCATCACGGCGGCGATCGGCCGCGACGGGCGCGTGGCGGCGCGCCTGCCGCAGTTCGTCGAAGGGCGGCTCGAGGTGGCGGCGCAGGGCTACGAGGGCCAGACGCCTTACGTGCGCGCCGGCGATTGGCCGATCGTGCTGCTCTCGCTTGCGGCGCTCGCGATCGCCGTATTCGTCGCGCGCCGAAACCGCAGCCGCTAGAATCCAGCGCGACAATGATGACCTTCCAGCAGCTCATCGCTCGCCTGAACGATTTCTGGGCCGCGCAGGGCTGCGTGCTGCTCCAGCCCTACGACATGGAAGTCGGCGCGGGCACCTTCCACGTCGCCACCTTCCTGCGCGCGATCGGCCCCGAGCCGTGGCAGGCCGCGTACGTCCAGCCCTCGCGTCGACCGAAGGACGGGCGCTACGGCGAGAACCCGAACCGGTTGCAGCACTACTACCAGTACCAGGTGGTGCTCAAGCCCTCGCCTCTGCAAATACAGGATCTGTACATCAAGTCGCTCATCGAGCTCGGCATCGACCCGAAGGAGCACGACATCCGCTTCGTCGAGGACGACTGGGAGTCGCCGACGCTCGGGGCCTGGGGCCTCGGCTGGGAGGTGTGGCTCGACGGCATGGAGATCACCCAGTTCACCTACTTCCAGGAGGTCGGCGGCCTCGCCTGCAAGCCGGTGCTCGGCGAGATCACCTACGGCCTGGAGCGCCTGGCGATGTATCTACAGGGCAAGGATTCGGTGTTCGATCTCGTGTGGACGCCTGGGGTCAGCTACGGCGACGTCTACCACCAGAACGAGGTCGAGTACTCGCGCTACAACTTCGAGCTCTCCAACGCCGAGATGCTGTTCCGCCACTTTGGTGATTTCGAGGCGGAGGCGAAGCGCCTGGTGGAGGCGCAATGCGTGCTGCCCGCCTACGAGATGGTCATCCGATGCTCGCACGTGTTCAACCTGCTGGATGCGCGCGGCGCGATCTCGGTCACCGAGCGGGCCGCGTACATCGGGCGGGTGCGGGCCCTGGCGCGCGCCGTGGCGCAGGGCTATTTCGAGTCGCGCGAGCGGATTGGTTTTCCGATGCTGAAGAACACCGCGAAAGCTGCGTGATGGAAGCGCCGCTGCTCGTCGAGCTGTTGACCGAGGAGCTGCCGCCGAAGTCGCTGCAATCGCTGTCGCAGAGCTTTGCGTCGGAGTTGTTTGGGGAGCTCACCAGAAGCGGTTTCGCCGACATTGCACAAAGGGCCGACGTGTTTGCGACACCTCGTCGCCTCGCCGTCAGGCTGCCGAAGGTGGCCGACCGCTCGCCGGATAGCACGAAAGAGATATCCGGTCCTTCGGTCGGCGCTCCGCAACAGGCGATCGACGGATTCGCGCGTAAGTTCGGATTCGACCCTGGAGCGCTCACGCGAAAGGCGACGTCCAAGGGGGACGTCTACGTTGCTCAGGTGAAGACGGCCGGCCAACCGCTCGAAGATGTTCTCGCGAACAAAGTCGAAGCGGCACTCAAGTCACTGCCGGTTCCGAAGCTCATGCGGTGGGGTCAAGGCGAGGCGCAGTTTGTGAGGCCGGTGCACGGCTTGGTGATGCTCCACGGTACGCGGGTTGTGCCCGGCCGCGTGCTCGGACTCGACGCGGGAAACAGCACCAGCGGGCACCGTTTCATGGGCAAGCCCCGCATCGCGCTGCGCGAGGCGGACGAGTACGAGGCACGGCTGCTCACCGACGGAATGGTGATCGCGGACTTCGCCGCGCGCCGCGACGAGATCCGCAAACAGCTCGAAGCGACCGCAAAGAGATTGCAGGCGCGGCTCGGAGACTACGAGGGCCTTCTCGACGAGGTCACCGCGCTGGTCGAGCATCCGAGCGTGTACGCCGGGGAGTTCGATGCCGGCTACCTCGAGGTGCCGCACGAATGCCTGACGCTCACCATGCGCCAGCACCAGAGGTATTTCCCGCTTTTCGACGACGCGGGAGGGCTGCTGCCCAGGTTCCTGATCGTCTCCAACATGAAGGTCGCGGACCCGCGCCACATCGTCGGCGGCAACGAGCGCGTGGTGCGGCCGCGGCTCGAGGATGCGCGCTTCTTCTACAACCAGGACCGCAAGATTCGGCTCGAGGCGCGCGTGCCGGAGCTGGCGAAGGTCGTCTACCACAACAAGCTCGGCAGCCAGCGCGACCGGATGGACCGGATCAAGCTCCTGTCGGGAGAGATCGCGCATCGGCTGGGCGCCGATCGGGCGCTTGCGGAGCAGGCGGCGGAGTTGTGCAAGGCCGATCTCCTGACCGGAATGGTCGGCGAGTTCCCCGAGCTGCAGGGCGTGATGGGGCGCTACTACGCGCTGCACGACGGCGAGCCGAAGGAGGTGGCCGAGGCGATCGAGGCGCACTATCGGCCGCGCTTTGCGGGCGACCGCTTGCCCGAGTCCAAGATCGCGTGCGCAGTCGCTTTGGCCGACAAGCTCGATGCGCTGGCGGGGCTGTTCGGCATCGGCCAGACGCCCACCGGTGATCGCGACCCCTTCGGGCTGCGACGCGCCGCGATTGGAATGATCAGGATCCTGGTGGAGCGAAATCTGGATCTGTCGCTCTTCGATCTGGTGAATGCCGCGTTCCAGACCTTTCACGGAAAGGCGGGGGTCGGCGACGCGCACACCGACGTCGAAATGTTCGTTTTCGAACGCGCCCGCGGCTATTTCATGGACATGGGATTCACCGCGAACGAGGTGGAATCGGTTCTTTGCCTCAATCCGGTGCGGATCGACCTCGTACCAAAGCAGCTCGCGGCGGTGCGTGCGTTTCTGGCGCTTTCCGAGGCGGAGAGCCTCGCCGCGGCAAACAAGCGGGTCGCAAATATCCTCAAGCAGGCGGCCGCGAAAGGTGAATCCTTCGCAAACGCCGAGCACCGCGAGCTGAAGGAACCGGCCGAGCGTGAGTTGCTCTCCGCGCTGCGTTCGGTGTCGCAGAAAGCCAAACCGCTCTTCGATCAAGGCGACTACACCGGCTACCTCAAGGCCTTCGCTTTGCTCAAGTCGCCCGTTGACCGGTTCTTCGAATCAGTCATGGTGATGGTCGACGACGAGAACGTTCGCAGGAGCCGGTTGGCATTGCTGACCGACCTGCGGACCGAGATGAACCGCTTCGCCGACATCTCCAAGCTCGCGGCATGAAGCTCGTCGTCCTCGACCGCGACGGCACCATCAACCATGACAGCGACCAGCACATCAAGTCGCCCGCCGAATGGCGGCCGATCAAGGGCAGCCTCGATGCGATCGCGCGCCTGAACCGCGCCGGCTACCGCGTGGTGATCGCGACCAACCAGTCGGGCATCGCGCGCGGGCTTTTCGACACCGCGACCCTGATCGCGATCCACGAAACGATGCAGCGCGCGGTGGCGCAGGCCGGCGGGCGCGTCGACGCGGTGTTTTTCTGCCCGCACGCCGCCGATTCGGACTGCGCCTGCAGGAAGCCCAAGCCGGGGATGCTGATCGAGATCGCCGAGCGCTTCAACGTGTCGCTCGACGAGGTGCACGCGGTCGGCGACTCGCAGCGCGACCTGGACGCAGCGGCCGCCGCGGGCGCGATGCCGGTGCTGGTTCTCACCGGCAAGGGAAAGAAAACGCGCGACGCCGGCAAGCTGCCGCCCGGCACGCAGGTCTTTCCCGATCTCGCGGCGTTCGCCGGGAAGCTCGCGCCATGACGCTCGCGCGCTCGGCGCTGTTCGCGGCCGCGCTCCTCGCCCTCACCCCTCCCTACGCGCTCCTCGCCCTCGCCACCGCTCCGCTTCCGCGCATGACGCGCTACCGGGTGATCTCGGGCTGGTCGCGGCTGGTGATCCTGCTCGCGCGCTCGATCCTCGGCATCCGCTGGAAGGTCGAGGGCCGCAGCCACCTGCCGCGGCACCCGGCGGTGATCCTCTCCAAGCACCAGTCGGCGTGGGAAACGATGGCCTTCCAGATGATCTTTCCGCCGCAGGTGCACGTGCTCAAGCGCGAGCTGCTGTGGATCCCGTTCTTCGGCTGGGGCCTCGCGCTGATGAGCCCGATCGCGATCGACCGCTCGCGCGGCATCGCGGCGCTGCGCCGCATCGCGCGCCGCGGCACCGAGCGGCTCGCCCAGGGGTTCTGGGTGGTGGTGTTCCCGGAGGGGACGCGCGTCGCGCCCGGCGAGCGGCGCGCCTACCAGCTCGGCGGCGCGTGGCTCGCGGCGGCGAGCGGCGCACCGGTGGTGCCGGTTGCGCACAACGCCGGCCTGCTGTGGCGGCGCAACGCTTTCGTCAAACGCGCGGGAACGGTGACGGTTCGGATCGGTCCCCCGATCGAGAGCGCCGGGCGCGACGCGAAGACCATCAACGCGCTCGCCGAGGCGTGGATCGAAACCCAGCAGGCGGAACTGTGTCCGAACGGAGGATTGGCATGAGGATGTTGCACACCATGCTGCGGGTCGGCGACCTGCAGCGCTCGATCAATTTCTACCGCGACGTGCTCGGGATGAAGCTTCTTCGCACCACCGACCGGCCCGAGCAGAAGTACTCGCTCGCTTTCGTCGGCTACGACACCGAGGATCGCGCCGCGGTGCTCGAGCTCACCTACAACTACGGCGTCGAGAAGTACGACCTCGGCAGCGCCTACGGCCACGTCGCGATCGAGGTGGACGACATCCGAGCGACCTGCGACGCGGTCCGCGCCAGGGGCGGCAAGGTGACGCGCGAGCCGGGACCGGTGAAGGGCGGCACCACGGTGATCGCGTTCGTGGAGGATCCGGACGGCTACAAGATCGAGTTCATCGAGAGAAAGCCCGCCCGATAGGCGCGATCCGGCTTACCTCTTGCGAGACTGCGGTGTTCCGATCGCTATCTGGGGGCCCGCCGCGCGCGCAATCTGTCTCGCTCGGCAAAGATCGCGTCAAGCGTCCGATTGGCTCGATCCAGTCGCGCGATCATCGTCCAAACATCTCGCTCGATCTGGCGTGTCGCCGCGTCTAGCAGCGCGAGATCGATGTGCTGAGTCGAATTCGTCATCTTGCTGTTGCCTCTGTGGACCACTCTTAGATCTTACCTCGCCGCGACATCTGTGCGATGCGCACGTAATCGCGTGGCGCGAGATTCTCCGGCCTGAGCCCTGGGTCGATTCCGAGTGCGGCAAAATCGACCTCCCGCAGCGCGTTCCTCAGCGTCTTGCGCCGAGCCGAGAACGCCCGGCGCAGGATATCGTCCAGCGCCGCTTCGTCGAACCTCGGCCGCTCGGCGAGAGGCTCCAGCCTCACGACCGCCGAATCCACCTTCGGCGCCGGACGGAAGGCGCCCGGTCCGATGCGAAAGAGCTTCTTCATCCGGAACCTCGTCTGCAGCGCCACCGACAGCCGTCCGTATTCGGGCGTCGAAGGCGACGCGACCATGCGGTCAACGACTTCGAGCTGCAGCATGAAATGCATGTCGCGCACTCGATCGGCGAATCGCGCGAGATGGAACAGCAACGGCGTCGAAATGTTATAGGGCAGGTTGCCGACCAGGCGCATGCCTTCCGGGAAGCGGCCGAAGTCGTACTCAAGCACATCCGCGCAATGCACCGTCACCCGCGGCGGCGGAAACTCGCTCGCCAGCTGCGACGCCAGATCGCGATCCACCTCGATCGCTTCAAGTCTTCCCGCCTTTTCGAGCAGGTGCCGGGTCAGGGCGCCCTCTCCCGGGCCGATTTCCACGATGAAGTCGTCGGGGAACGGCGCCACGACTTCCACGATCCTTTGCAGGACCCGCGGATCGTGCAGGAAATGCTGCCCGAACCGCTTACGAGGACGATGCGAGCTCAATCGCGAGCTTGACCGCTTCGGCGAGGCTGCCTGGGTCGGCCTTGCCGCTGCCAGCGAGATCGAGCGCGGTGCCGTGGTCGACCGAGGCGCGAACGAACGGCAGGCCGAGCGTGACGTTCACCCCCTTGCCGAAGGAGGCGTACTTCAGCACCGGCAGCCCCTGGTCGTGATACATGGCGAGCACGCAGTCCGCGCCCTTCAGCCGCTCGGGAACGAACAGCGTATCGGCGGGAATCGGGCCGGCAGCCGCGATGCCCTCGGCCGCGGCGGCAGCGATCGCGGGCGCGATCGCGTCGGCCTCCTCGCTCCCGAGGTAGCCCGCTTCGCCGCTGTGAGGATTCAGACCGGCGACGAGGATGCGCGGGCGAACGATCCGGAACCGCCGCCGCAGGTCCGCGTCGAGCACGCGCAGCGTCGCGAGCAGCGAGTCGCGCGTGATCGCGCGCGGCACCGCGGAAAGCGGCAGGTGCGTCGTGGCGAGCGCGACGCGCAGCCCGCCGCCGACCAGCATCATCACCACGTGCTTCGCGCCGGCGCGCCCGGCCAGGTACTCGGTGTGGCCGGTGAACGCGATGCCGGCCTCGTTGATCGTGGATTTCTGCACCGGCGCGGTGACCATGGCGTCGAACTCGCCGGCGAGGCAGCCCGCGACCGCGCGGTCGATGAGCGAGAGCACGTAGCGGCTGTTCGCGCGATCCGCGCGGCCGGCGCGCGACGGCGCGCCGAGCGGCAGGTGCTCGACCTCCACGGTTCCGGCGAGCGCGCTCCCGCCAGGCGCGTAGCGGCGCAGCGCGACGTGCACCCCGATCGCCGCCGCCCGCTCGGCGAGCAGCGCTTCATCCGCCAGCACGACCAGCCGCGCGGCGAGGCGCTCGCGCGCGAGCATCACGCACAGCTCCGGCCCGATCCCGGCCGGCTCCCCCGAGGTGACCGCGATGACGGGGGGCTTGGCGCTCACGGGCTACTTTTCCTCGAGGCGAAGCTCGACGTAGGTTTCGTCGCGCAGCTGCCGCAGCCACTCCTGGTAGGCCACCTGGGACTTGCGCTCGCGCAGGATCTGGTGCGCCTGGTAGCGGCGGCGCTCCGGGCTCATGTCGGCCCTGCGGCGCTCCAGCACCTGGATCAGGTGGTAGCCGAACGGCGTGCGCACGGGCTGGCTCAGCTCGCCGATCTTGAGCGAGCTGTGGGCGCGCTCGAATTCGGGCACGGCGTCGCCGGGCAGTAGCCAGTCGATCTCCCCGCCGCGCGCGGCGCTCGAGTCGTCCGACTGCGCGCGCGCCAGCTCCGCGAAGTCGGCGCCGCCCGTGGCGATGCGCTCGCGCAGATCGGCGATGCGGCGCCGCGCCTCGGCATCGGACACCGCCTCGCTGGTGCGGATCAGGATCTGGCGCAGCCGCGTCTGCTCGACCCGCTCGCCCTGGGCCGCCGCCCCGCGCCGCTCGAGGAGCTTCAGCAAGTGAAACCCGGCCGCGCTGCGCAGCGGCTCGCTCACGTCGCCCGGCTTCATTTCGCGCACCGCCGCCGCGAACAGATCCGGCAAGCGCTCCTGGGTGCGCCAGCCGAGCGCGCCGCCCTGCAGCGCGTCGGGCGCGTCCGAATAGGACGCGGCGAGCCGCGCGAAGTCCCCCCCCGCGAGCGCCTCTTTGCGCGCGCTCTCGGCCTTCGCGCGCGCCTGCTCGATCCGCTCGGGGCTCGCCTGCTCCGGGATGCGCACGAGGATGTTGGCGAGGTTGTACTCGAGGCTCGCGGCGCCTGGCTGCTTCGCTTCCTCGAGGAACAGGTCGATCTCGTTGTCGCTCACCTGGATGTTCTGGTCGACCTCGCGCTCGCGCAGCCGCGTGAGCACGATCTCGTCGCGCACGTCGTCGCGGAACGCCTCGAAGGACAGGCCATCGCGCTCCAGCGCGCGGCGGAATTCCGCGAGCGGCATCTTGTTGTCCTCGGCGATTCGCTGCACGGCGCGGTCGAGCTGCAGCTCCTCCACGCGGATGCCCGCCTCGCGCGCCCGCTGCAGCTGCGCGCGGTCGAGGATGAGGCGCTCGAGGATCTGGCCCTCGAGCACCCCCCGCTCGGGCAACTGGATGCCCTGCCGCCTGAGCTGCCGCTCGGCGCTTGCGACCGCCACGTTCAGCTCGGTGAGCGTGATGGACTCCTTGTTGACCACTGCGACGATCCGGTCCAGCAGCACCACGCGCTGCGCTTGAGCGGCGAACGACAGCGCGAGCAGCGCGGCGCCGGCGAGCAGGCGCAGCATCAGAACACCATCCCGAACGGCAGGCGCTCCCGCATGCTGGGCGGGACCAGCGTCCGGTCCCTGGGGTTGGTGACCGAGTATCCCGGCACGTTGCGCTTGAGGAACTCGGTCGCGTCGCCGGTGCCGATCTGCCCGATTCCGGTCAGCTCGAGCTGGAGATAGAACGCCGTCGAGGAGACCTGCGTGGCCGTCTGGATGCGCTGCACGACCGCGCGGAACACCCAGCATCCCGCGTTGTACTCGATCCCGCCCAGTCCCTCGAGCAGCCGCTTGTCGAGCACCGAGTAGTTGTAGCGCCCGACCGCGTACCAGCCCGGCCCGACCGGCCATTGGCCCGAGACGTCGATCTGGCGCAGGATGTTGCGGTTGAAGCGGTAGCTCGCGCTGAGCACCTTGGCGATCTCGGGCGCGTAGCGCACCGAGGCGCCGTAGCGCTCGGCGCGCCCCTCGCGCGGATTGAACTGCGTGGTGAGGTCGAAGGTCCAGCTGCGCGTGATGCGCCCGCCCACGGAACCGAGCAGGTCCGAGCCGCTGTAGCCGCGCAGCGTCGAAGTCGGCGTCAGGCCGACACGCTCGGAGCGGAAGTAGTAGCGTCTGCCGAGCGTGGCGCGCAACTCCTCCAGGCCGTCGGCTCCGAGCAGCCGCGAGGTGAGCGCCGCAGTCAGCTGGTTGGCGTCGCCGAAGCGGTCGCCGCCGGCGAAGCGGTTCTCGCTGAAGAGCTGCGCGTAGTTGAAGTCGGCGAGGCCGGTGTCGAACAGCGGGATCTGGTCCTGGTTGCGGTACGGGACGTACACGTAGAACAGCCTCGGCTCCAGCGTCTGCGTGCGCTCCTGGCCGAACCAGCGCACCTGGCGGTCGAAGACGAGGCCGCTGTCCACGCTCAGCCAGGGGATCGACACGTCCTGCCTGCGATCCTGGCCGGGAGCGACGTTGTGCAGGCCGTAGCCCGCGTAGCGCAGCCCGGCCCGCGGCGTGGCGAACCATCCCGGCGCAAGCAGCGGCATCGACACCGTGGGGTTGAGCGAGGTCCTCACGCCATCGACGAGCGTCGGGTGCGAAAAGCGCACCCACTCCGCTGCAAGCCTCGCGTCCGCCAGCCCGCCGATGTCGCTGCGGCTGGCGCCGAAATTGAGCTGCGGCACGCGATGGTACGGGCTCACGATCAGCGCGAGCGGGTCCTGCAGCGTCTGGAAGCGCTGGATCCTCGCTTGCCAGTTGTACGAGATCGATTCGAACCCGCCACCGTAGGTGAGGTAGGCGTCTCGCGGCAGGTTGCCCACCGACGCCTGGCGCACGTGGGACGCGAGGTCCACGAAGTACCGGTGGTCCGACACCTTGTTGTAATCGAGCCTTCCGGCGAGAGCGGGCGTGAACTGCTGCGTGTGCAGAGCGGCGAAGCCGTAGCGCGAGCGCCCGAATACCCGGTCGTCGGGCATGTATTCGAGCTTCAGCTCGCCGCTGTAGCGCGCATCCATGTAGCGAAACTCGCTTTTCAGCTGCCCCCCGCGCTTGCTCATGGTGATCGGCACCAGGGTGGCGTCGCGCTCGGGCGCGATATTCCAGTAGAACGGCACGCCCACCTCGGTCCCGCGCGAAGTGCTCTGCGAGAAATACGGAAAGAGAATGCCGCTCTTGCGGCGCTTCTCGAGCGGAAAGCTGGCGAACGGCAGCCACAGCGTGGCGTCGAAAAAGCGCAGGCGAGCGCTCCTCGCGCGGCCCTCCTCGGTCTCGTAGTCGAGCTCGAGCTCCTCGGCCTCGATCCGCCAGTCGTCCTGGCCCGGCTTGCAGGTGGTGTAGTTCGCGACCTGCAGCCGGTACCGGTCCTTGCCGAGGAATTCGAGCCGCTGCGCGCTGCCGCGCGCCGGCTGCTCGCGGCGCTGCAGCAGGTAGTTCGGTTCCTCGAGCGTGCCGGTGTCGTCGACCGTGCTGTAGCGAAGGCGGGTGCCGGAGAACCGGTCGCCGAGCCGGTCCATGCGGATTCCGCCCTCGCCTTCCACGCGGCCGAACTCGCGGTTGTACCTGAGCACCTCGCCGAAGATCGTGAGGTCGTCGCGCTTGATCTCGGCGCTCCCGCGCGCGGTGACCTCGACGTCGCCCACGCCTTCGATCACCTCGGCATCGATGGTGGTCGGCCCCTTCTCGGGCGGCGGCGGCGTCTGCGCCGGCGCCGGCGCGGCGGCGAACAACGCGACGAGCATCGCAACGCGGCGCGGCATCGAGCGGGCGGGAAGACGCAAGGAGTCGAATGTTAGAATTTTCAATGATACACGTGGACGCACGACTCAACGCCCTCGAGCGCTGGCTCGCCGCGCGGCTGGGAGACGCGCCGTTCTCGCTCGAGGCCGCGTCCGAGGACGCGAGCTTTCGCCGCTACTGGCGCGCGACGCTCTCGGACGGGCGCACGTTCGTCGCCATGGACGCGCCGCCGGAAAGGGAGGATTGCCGTCCGTACGTGCACGTGGCGCGGCTGCTGCGCGAAGCGGGTCTCAATGCGCCGCAAGTGCACGCGCAGGACCTCGCGCAGGGCTTCCTGCTGCTCTCCGATCTCGGCACCACGTCCTACCTGTCGGCCCTGAGCGAACAAAGCGCGGCGCGGCTGTTCGGCGATGCCACCGGGGCGCTCGTGCGCTGGCAGCTCGCCACGCGCGCGGGCGAGCTGCCTGCCTACGACGAGACCCTGCTCAGGTGCGAGATGAATCTCTTCCCCGAGTGGTACGTCGGGCGCCATCTCGGGATTTCGCTTTCGTCGGCGCAGAAACACGCGCTGGAAGGCGTGTTCGCGCTGCTCGTGAAAAGCGCGCTTGCCCAGCCCGCCGTGTACGTGCACCGCGACTTCATGCCGAGAAACCTGATGGTGTGCGAGCCCAATCCCGGGGTGCTCGACTTCCAGGACGCGGTGATCGGGCCGCTCACCTACGACATCGCGTCCCTGCTGCGCGACGCGTTCGTGAGCTGGGACGAGGAGCGCGTGCTCGACTGGTGCGTGCGCTACTGGGAGAAGGCCCGCGCGGCGGGGTTGCCGGTCGATCCCGATTTCGCCGAGTTCTGGCGCGCGTTCGAGTGGATGGGGCTGCAGCGCCACCTCAAGGTGCTCGGCATTTTCGCGCGGCTCGGCTACCGCGATCGCAAGCCGGGATACCTCGAGGACACGCCGCGCTTCCTGCGCTACGCACGGCCGGTCGCCGAGCGCTACGCGGAGCTCGCGCCGCTCGCGAGGCTGCTCGACGAGCTGCAGGTCCAGGCGGCATGAAGGCGATGATCCTCGCGGCCGGCCGCGGCGAGCGCCTGCGCCCGCTCACCGACCGCATTCCCAAGGCGCTGGTCGAGGTGGCGGGCAAGCCGCTTCTGTTTCGGCACCTGGAGCGGCTCGCCCAAGCGGGCTGCCGCGAGGCGGTGGTGAACGTCTCGCACCTTCCCGAGCTCCTCGTCGAGCGCGTCGGCAACGGCGCGCGCTTCGGGTTGCGCGTAGCGTATTCCAGGGAGGCGCGGGCGCTCGAGACCGCGGGCGGCATCGCCCACGCGCGGCGGCTCCTCGGGGAGGCGCCGTTCCTGCTGGTCAACGCCGACGTCTACTGCGAGTGCGACTTCGCCCGGCTGCGCGCGCACCGTCTCGGCGGCGCGCTGGCGCACCTCGTGCTGGTGCCGAATCCGCCGCACCGGCCGCAAGGCGATTTCAGCCTCGAGGGCGCGCGCGTCGGAGACGCGGCTGCTCCGCGCTACACTTACGCGGGAGTCGCGGTGATGTCGCCGGCGCTCGTCGCGGGCGTGCCGGAGGGCGAGCGCGCGCCGCTCGCGCCGCTGTTGCGCGCCGCGGCCGCGCGAGGCGCGGTCACCGGCGAGGCCTACCATGGCGTGTGGCAGGACGTCGGGACGACCGAGCGGCTCGCCGAGCTCGAAACGCAGCTATCGCGCAGGGTACCGATCAAATGAAGGCGGCCGAGGCGCAACTGGACATCGCGGTGTACGCCGGGCGCCGGCGGCGGCTCGCGCGCGCGATGGGCGCGGGCGTGGCCGTCATTCCCACCGCGCCCGAGCGAAGGCGAAACGCCGACGCGCATTATCCATACCGGTTCGACAGTTATTTCTACTACCTCAGCGGCTTCGACGAGCCGGAGGCGACGCTCGTCGTCGTGGCGGGCGAGGCGCCGAAGGCGCTGCTTTTCTGCCGCGAACGCAACGAGGAACGCGAGATCTGGGAGGGCCTGCGCCACGGGCCGCAAGCCGCACGCGAGCGCTTCGGCTTCGACGAGGCGCATCCGATCGCGAAGCTGGACGAAGTGCTCGCGTCGCTCATCGAGAACCAGCCGGCGCTGTTCTACCCGGTCGGCGCGGACCCGCAGTGGGACGCGCGCGCGATGAAGTGGCTGAACGAGGCGCGCGCCAAGGTGCGCGCCGGGGTCGCGGCACCCGAGCGCGTGCAGGAGGTGCGTGCGCTGCTCGACGACATGCGCCTGGTGAAGGATGCGCACGAGCTTTCGATCATGCGACGCGCGGCCGCCATATCTGCCGAGGCTCACCGCCGCGCGATGTGCGCGACCAAGCCGGGAAGGCGCGAATACGAGATCGAGGCGGAGCTGCTGCATGAATTCCGCAGAAGCGGCGCCCAGTCTCCGGCTTACGCCCCGATCGTTGCCGGCGGCGCGAACGCCTGCGTGCTGCACTACGTCGCCAACGACGCGCCGCTGCGCGACGGAGAGCTGCTGCTCATCGACGCGGGCTGCGAGCTCGACGGCTACGCCTCGGATCTCACGCGCACGTTTCCGGTGAACGGCCGCTTCAGCGGCGCGCAGCGCGAGGTCTACGAGCTGGTGCTCGCCGCCCACCGCGCCGCGATGGACAAGGTGCGCGCGGGCAACGCGTGGAACGAGCCGCACGACGCCGCGGTGCGCACGCTCGCGCAGGGCATGCTCGACCTCAAGCTCCTGCGGGGTGGTCTCGACGAGGCGCTCGAGAAGGAGACCTACAAGCGTTTCTACATGCACAGGACCGGGCATTGGCTGGGGCTCGACGTGCACGACGCGGGCGATTACAAGCGCTCGGGCAGGTGGCGCGCGCTCGAGCCGGGCATGACGCTCACGGTCGAGCCGGGCCTGTATATTCGCGCGGCACCCGACGTGCCCGAGCCCTTGCGCAACACCGGCGTGCGGATCGAGGACGACGTGCTGGTCGGCGAGGGCGCGTGCGAGGTGCTCACTGCCGGCGCGCCGAAGGCCGTCGACGACATCGAGGCGCTGATTCGCGATGGACGCGCCGCAATTTGACGTCCTCATCCGCGGCGGCGGCCCGGTGGGCTGCACGCTCGCGCTCGCCCTGCGGGGGAGCGGCCTGCGCGTGGCGCTCGCCTGGCGCCGCGCGGACCGCGCGGCGCCAGGCGGATTCCGGCCGATCGCGCTCTCCTACGCGAGCCGGCTGATCCTCGAGCGCCTCGGCGCGTGGCGCGGACTTTCGCCGTCGCCGATCGAGCGAATCGAGGTTTCCCAGGCGGGCCGCTTCGGGCGCACGCTGCTGGCGGCTGCCGACGCCGGGGTTCCGGCGCTCGGGTACGTGGTCGAGTACGCGGCGCTCGTCGCCGCGCTCGAATCGCGCCTTGCCGAGTCGGGCGCCGAGCTGGTGCGCAGCGATGCCCCGGTGAGCGCGAGCTGCGTGGCGCACGCCGAGGGATCATCCAGCGATGCAAGCGAGAAGCGTTACACGCAGGACGCGGTGGTCGCGCTGGTGCGCGGCGAGCGACCCGCGGGCCGGCGGGCATTCGAGCGCTTCACACCCGAGGGCCCGCTCGCGCTCCTGCCGCTCGCGGAGCGCTATGCGGTGATCTGGAGCGCGCACCCGGATCGCGCGCGCGCGCTCGGCTCCGCGCCCGAAGCGGAGTTTCTCGCCGCGCTGGCCGCCGCGGCCGGCGGCGCCATCGGGCGCCCGGCGGCGCTCGATGCGCGCTCAGTGCAGCCGCTCGTGCTGCGCGTGAGGCCCGCGCGGGTCGCAAACCGCGCCGTCTATCTCGGCAACGCGGCGCAGACCCTGCACCCGGTGGCCGGACAGGGCCTGAACCTCGGGCTGCGCGACGCCTGGGAGCTCGCCCGGACGTGGCACAACGCCCCCGACCCGGGAGATGCGCAGGTTCTCGAACGTTATGCGGCGCGTCGGCGTCTCGATGCGCGAGCAACCGTGCGGGTCACCGATGCTCTCGCCGGCGGCTTTCTCGGCGCCGGCCGCTTCGCCGGCGCCGCCCGCGGCCTGGCGATGACCGTGCTCGACGTCACGCCGCCCGCGCGCCGTTTTTTTGCGCGGCGCATGATCTTCGGTCCGTTTGCGATTCCATAAATAAATTTTCGCGCCTGCTGTCGCGGCTGCGCCACGATCGGGCGCGAAAGCGATTTTTTTTCGCGACCAAAGCGTATAGAATTCGCTTCCCCTCGTACGCCGAATCCGAAATGAAGATTGGCGCGCACGCGCTGCGCAACGCGTTGTTCGTCGCTCCGATGGCCGGCGTCACCGATCGGCCGTTCCGCCTGCTCGCGAGGCGCTTCGGCGCGGGCCTCGCGACCTCCGAGATGGTGGGCTCGCGTCCCGAGTTGCGGGAATCGCGCAAGACCCGGCTGCGGCTGGACCACGAAGGCGAGCCCGGCCCCGTCGCGGTGCAGATCGCCGGCGCCGATCCGGTGCTCCTCGCCGACGCCGCCCGCTACAACGTCGATCGCGGCGCGCAGATCATCGACATCAACATGGGATGCCCGGCCAAGAAGGTCTGCGGCGCCCACGCCGGATCGGCGCTGCTGGCGGACGAGGCGCTCGTGGCGCGCATTCTCGAGGCGGTCGTCGCCGCGGCCGCGGTGCCGGTGACGCTCAAGATCCGCACCGGCCCCGGCCCCGAGCGCCGCAACGCGGTGCGCATCGCGCGCATCGCGGAATCGGCGGGGGTGCAGCTCCTCGCCGTCCACGGCCGTACCCGCGCCTGCGGCTTCGGCGGCCGCGCCGAGTACGAAACCATCGCGGAAGTGAAGTCGCGCATCCGGATTCCGGTGATCGCGAACGGCGACATCGGGAGCCCGCAGGACGCGAAGCGGGTGCTCGCACTCACCGGCGCCGACGGCGTGATGATCGGGCGCGCTGCCCTGGGGCGGCCGTGGATCTTCCGCGAGCTCGAACGCTTTCTCGCGACGGGCGAGCGCGCCCCCGGCCCGACGCTCGGCGAGGTGCGCGACGTGCTCCTCGAGCACCTCGAAGGCCTGTACGCGCTCTACGGCGAGCCGCAGGGCGTACGCGTCGCGCGCAAGCACATCGGCTGGACGGTGCGCGAGCTGCCGGGGGCGGAGGAATTCAGGCGCGCGGCGAACGCGATCGAGAGCGCAGCCGGCCAGAAGGCCGCAGTCGGCCGATACTTCGAGCGACTCGCAGGCGCGGCCGCGAACGACGACCAGGCCAGGGAGACCATCGCCGCATGAGCCGAAAAAACGAGCTCGCGGATGCCGTCAGGCACTCGCTCGAGCGCTACTTCAGGGACATGGACGGGGAGAAGCCGACTTCCATCTACGACATGGTGCGCAGGAACATCGAAAAGCCGATGATCGAGACCGTGCTGGGCCGCGCCGAGGGGAACCAGACGCTCGCCGCCGAGATGCTCGGCATCAACCGCAACACGCTGCGCAAGAAAATGCAGCAGCTGCGCATCAAAGGGTAGTGTCGAAAATCAAGCGGGCGCTTTTCAGCGTCTCCGACAAGTCGGGCATCGTGGAATTCGCGCGCGCGCTCGCCGCGCTCGGAGTCCCGATCGTCTCGACCGGGGGCACCGCGAAGCTGCTCGAGAGGGAAGGTGTCGCCGTCACCGAGGTCTCGGCGGTGACCGGCTTCCCCGAAATGCTCGACGGCCGCGTCAAGACCCTGCATCCGAAAATCCACGGCGCCCTGCTGGCGCGGCGCGACGATCCCGCTCACCTCGCCGCGATCCGCAAGGCAGGCATCGAGCCGATCGATCTGGTGGTGGTGAACCTGTACCCGTTCCAGGCCACCGTCGCCGACCCCGACTGCCGGCTCGAGGACGCGATCGAGAACATCGACATCGGCGGACCGGCGATGCTGCGCGGAGCGGCGAAGAACCATGCCGGCGTGGCGGTGGTCGTGGACCCGCACGACTATTCGCGCGTGCTCGAGGAGATCCGGGCCTCGGGCGGCGTCTCGGACGCCACCCGCTTCGAGCTCGCGAAGAAGGTGTTCGCGCACACCGCCGCCTACGACGGCGCGATCGCGAACTACCTTTTTTCGCTCGACGCCGAGCGGCGCCGCGGCGAATACCCCGACGTGCTCTCGCTGCAGCTCAGAAAGCTGCAGGACCTGCGCTACGGCGAGAACCCGCACCAGAGCGCGGCGTTCTACCGCGACGATCGTCCCGTCGAGGGAGGGCTGGCGAGCTACCGGCAGATCCAGGGCAAGGAGCTCTCGTACAACAACATCGCCGACTCCGACGCCGCCTGGGAGTGCGTCAAGAGCTTCTCCGAGCCGGCCTGCGTCATCGTCAAGCACGCCAACCCCTGCGGCGCGGCGATCGGGGAGAACCTGCGCGCCGCTTACGCCAAGGCGTTCAAGACCGACCCGGTTTCCGCCTTCGGCGGCATCATCGCCTTCAACCGGGCGCTCGACCGCGCCACCGCCGAGGCGGTGGGAAAGCAGTTCGCCGAGGTGATCATCGCTCCGCGCCTGGAGCCCGAGGCGCGCGAGGCGCTCGCCGGGAAGCCGAACCTGCGGCTGCTGGAGGTGCCGCTCGCCCATGGCGTGCAGGCGCATGATTACAAGCGCGTCGGCGGCGGGCTGCTGGTGCAGGGCAGCGATGCGGGATCGGTCGAGCGCCCGGCCCTGAAGGTCGCGACCAGGAAGGCGCCGAGCGAGGCGCAGTGGGCGGACCTGCTGTTCGCCTGGCGCGTCGCGAAATTCGTCAAGTCGAACGCCATCGTGTTCTGCCGCGACGGCATGACGCTCGGCGTCGGCGCGGGGCAGATGAGCCGCGTGGACAGCGCGCGCATCGCCGCGATGAAAGCCGGCAGCGCGGGCCTCGCGCTCGAGGGCTCCGTGGTCGCCTCCGACGCGTTCTTCCCGTTTCGCGACGGCCTCGACGCGGTGGCCGGGGCCGGCGCAGCCGCGGTGATCCAGCCGGGCGGCAGCGTGCGCGACGAGGAGGTGATCGCCGCAGCCGATGAGCGCGGCATCGCGATGGTGTTCACCGGCATGCGCCACTTCAGGCATTGAAGCTCCTCGTCATCGGCTCCGGGGGCAGGGAGCACGCGCTCGCCTGGAAGCTCGCGCAGAGCCCGCGCGTGCAGAAGGTGTTCGTCGCGCCGGGAAACGGCGGCACGGCGGCCGAGCCGGGACTGGAGAACGTCGCGCTCACCGCGATTCCCGAGCTGATCGCCTTCGCAAGGAAGGAAAAAGTCCAGCTCACCGTGGTCGGACCCGAGGCGCCGCTCGCCGCCGGGGTGGTCGACGAGTTCCGCGACGCCGGCCTGAAGATCTTCGGCCCGACGCGCAATGCGGCCCGGCTCGAAGCATCCAAGGAATTCGCCAAGAGCTTCATGGCGCGGCACGGCATTCCGACCGGGCGGCACGCCACGTTCGCGTCCGCGCCGCCCGCAATTGCCTACGTCGAGAAGCACGGCGCGCCGATTGTCGTCAAGGCCGACGGGCTTGCCGCCGGCAAGGGCGTGGTGGTCGCCGAGACCGTGCAGGAAGCAAAGGCGGCGATCGAGTCGATGCTCGTCGGGCGCAAGCTCGGGGAGGCGGGCTCGCGCGTCGTCATCGAGGAGCGGCTCGAGGGCGAGGAGGCGAGCTTCATCGTCGCGGCCGACGGCGCGCACGTGCTGGCGCTCGCCACCAGCCAGGATCACAAGCGCCTGCGCGACGGCGACGAGGGCCCGAACACCGGCGGCATGGGCGCCTACTCGCCCGCGCCAGTGGTGACGCCCGAGGTGCATGCGCGAGTGATGCGCGAGATCATCCAGCCCGCGATCGCCGGCATGGCGAAAGACGGCACTCCCTACGCAGGGTTCCTGTACGCCGGGCTGATGATCGACCAGCAGGGAAACCCGAAGACACTCGAGTTCAACTGCCGCCTGGGCGACCCGGAGACGCAGCCGATGGTGCTGCGACTGAAGTCCGACCTGCTCGAACTCGTCGAGGCGGCGATCGAGGGCAGGCTTGACGAAGCGCAGGCCGAGTGGGACCGGCGCGCGGCGCTTGGCGTGGTGCTCGCGGCGCAGGGCTATCCGGAAGAGCCGCGCAGGGGCGACCGCATCGAAGGCATTCCCGGCCCGGCGCAGGATTGCCGCGTGTTTCACGCCGGCACCCGGCTCAACGGCAAGCGCCTCGTCACCAGCGGCGGGCGGGTGCTGTGCGTCACCGCGCTCGGCGACTCGATCCGCATCGCGCGCGCCCGCGCCTACGAGGCGCTCGAGGGCATCCGCTTCGCGGGCATGCAATACCGCAAGGACATCGGCCACCGCGCGATCAAGCGGGGCTAGCGCGGTGGACGTCCAGGCGGTCCACGACTACTTCGGCGCGCTGCAGCAGCGCGCCGTCGCGGCGCTCGAAGCGCTCGACGGCGCGCCGTTTCGCACCGACGCCTGGGAGCGCGCCGAGGGCGGCGGCGGGATCACGCGCGTGATCGAGGAAGGGCGCGTGTTCGAGCGCGGCGGGGTCAGCCTCTCGCGCGTGCAGGGGCGCGAGCTTCCCGCCTCGGCAAGCGCATCGAGGCCGCAGCTCGCCGGGCGCGACTACGACGCGATGGGCGTGTCGCTGGTGCTGCATCCGCGCAATCCCTACTGCCCGACGGTGCATCTGAACGTGCGCTTTTTCGTCGCGGCGAAAAAGGGCGGCGAGCCCGTGTGGTGGTTCGGCGGTGGAATGGACCTCACGCCCTATTACGGCTTCGAGGAGGATGCGCGGCACTTCCACTCTGTTTGTCGCGACGCGCTCGCGCCTTTCGGCGAGGAGTACTACCCGAGGTTCAAGAAATGGTGCGACGAGTACTTCTTCCTCAGGCATCGGGGCGAGCCGCGCGGCATCGGCGGCATCTTCTTCGACGATTTCGGCGAGCGCGGATTCGAGCACTCCTTCGAGCTGGTGCGCTCGGTAGGCGATCACTTTCTCACCGCCTACGCTCCAATCGTCGAAAAAAGGCGCTCGCACCCCTACGGCGAGCGCGAACGCGACTTCCAGGCCTACCGGCGCGGGCGCTACGTGGAGTTCAACCTGGTCTACGACCGCGGGACGCTGTTCGGCCTGCAATCGGGCGGGCGCACGGAGTCGGTCCTGATGTCACTGCCGCCGCGCGTCGCGTGGCGCTACGACTGGAAGCCCGAGCTGGGGTCGCCCGAGGAGAGGCTGTACACGGACTTCCTCAAGCCGCGTGATTGGGTGTAGCAGCAATTCTGCCGTTGAAGAAGATGAAGCGCTTGATCCAGTGTACGTAGGCCTCCTCGGTACGGCCGGCGCGCGCCGGTTGGCTCCACGTTATGCCCCATAGATCCAGGTTCCAGCTAAACTGGGCGCATTGGAGGTAGACTCGTGCAGAACCTCTTCGACTACCTTGAAGGAAGTTCATCGCTTGAGGACTTTCTGGAGGACTTCCCCTCTGTCTCCAAAGAGGCTGCGATAGCGGTTCTCGAGGCAGCCAAGGCGCGCCTATTCGCAGATGCGCCTGCTGCTTGACGAGTCTGTTCCACATCGGCTAAAGCGCTCCCTACCAGGCCGTGCGGTACGCACGGTGGTTTGGGGCATAACCACGCGGCCCACCCGGACGCCACGAAACCGGCGCACGCCGGTGGGCTCCACGTTACGCGCTCCAAGATAAGTTTTGAGCGCGACGATCTTCCACGAAGATGGATCCCGGTTCTTTTTCTTCTCGCGCGAGGAATCTCGGCTCCATGTACGCGTTCATTACGCGGATGGAGAGGCGAAGTTCTGGCGTGATGTGCAATTCGAGCCGGCGTAAACACTTTGGACGCTGAAGTCACGAACGTCTCGAACCACGGCTTCTGGCTCTTGCTGGGAACCGAGGAACTCTTCGTGCCGTTTTCGGAGTTTCCCTGGTTCAAGGACGCGCCAATCGCGAAACTCACCAACGTCCAGCGCCCACAGCCGCATCACCTCTACTGGCCGGATCTCGACGTGGATCTGGCGGTAGATTCGATCCGCCACCCGGAAAAGTTTCCGCTGGTGGCGCGGTCCAGCACCTGACCACCTGATCTAGGGCAGCTCCGCGGCGCGCCGGTAGTGCCGCTGCGCTTCCTCGCCCTGCCCCAGCCGCTCCGCGAGCCGCGCGAGCTCCAGGTGCGCGGCGCGGCTTTCCTCGAACGTGAGGCTCGCCTCGAGTGAGCTTCTCGCCTTGCCCCACAGCTCGGCCTGCGCGCACAGCTTCCCCAGCGAGGCGAGCAGCTGTGGGTCGTCTGGATGCGCTGCGAGCCAGCGCTCGGCGCGCTCGATCCTCGCGCGCACTTCTCCCGCGCGCTCTGCCGGATCGAGCCGCGCCGGCAGCTCGCCGTAGAGCGACACGAGCTGCGGGCTCCACTCGGCGGCGAGCGCCTGCTCGATGACTTCGCGCGCGAGCGCCGCGGCGCCGAGCGCGGTGGCGTGCCGCGCCGCCGCCGACGCGATGCGCGGCTGCGACCGGTCGCGCGACGGAACGCCGCGCCAGCGGCTCTCGAACGCCGGGCGGCTGCCCGCGGCCCGGTTCAGCAGCTCGATGTGCGCCTGCACCTTGTACTCCTCGGCGAGAGCCGGCGCGATCGCGTCGCGCTTGGCGAGCTGCGTAGCGAGCCTGAGCACCTCCTCCCAGTTCGCTGCGCCGCGCTCGGCCCGCAACAGCATCCTCATCGTCGCGATGTGTCTCGGACCGCCGCCGTGCAGGCTCCTCAGCGCGTCGCGCGCCCGCACGAAATCACGCTCCTCCAGGGCGAGCTCCGCGTGCGTGACGAGCCGCGCCGCCTGCAGGCGCTCTCCAGAGCGCTCGGCGCGCTCCAGCCATCGGTCGCGGCGCTCGAAGTCGCGCATCTCGTGTGCCGCGCGTGCGGCAAGCAGCGCCGCGAGGCCGGGGGCGGGCCCGGACTCGTGCGCGAGCCCCGCCTCCTTCTCGGCGCGCGCGTAGCGCCCCTCGAAATACGCCTGCAGCGCCGCCGCGAGCGCGGCGTGGGCGTGCTCGCGCCTGCGCCGCTCGCGGTACGAGCGCACGTGCGCCGGGAGCGCGAGCGTGTGGGCGAGCAGCCGCACCACGAAGTGGAGCACGGCGAAGCCCGCCGCGAGCGCGATGCCGGCGAGCAGCATCGACATCTCGACCCGGTACGGCGGATAGACGAAAAGCACGTAGCCCGCCTCGACGCGCGCGAAGATCACCACAGCGACCGCCGCGGCGAATACCGCGAGCAGCCAGGCGAGCGACCTCATGGCGCTCAGGACCCGCGCTCGCGGCGCGACTTGAATCCGCGCACCGCCTCCAGGCTGTCCGAGATCGTCGGCATCTCGAAGCTGACCGAGGCCGCGGCGAGCTGCCTGAGTTGCGCGAGCGCGTCGGCGGTCTGTTTCGAGCGCGGCTCGAAGTAACGGCGGATCCAGGCCTGGGCGGAGCGCAGGTCCTCCCGGTAGCCCGCTTCGTCGCGCATGAGCAGGGAGAGCCGCGCGTTGAGCAGCCTCAGGCGCAGGTTCTCGCGCAGGAAGTACGCCTGCGGCGGCGCAAGCAGGGGCGCATCGGGGGTCTCCACCTTGCGCACGATCACGAGCTGCCTCATCTCGCCCCAGATCTCCGCTCCCAGGCGCGACCAGAAGCCGGCCTCGGCCGCGCCCGCCTTGCCCTTTGCCGCAGGCTTGCGATCCGCGCGCTCCTCGAACGCGAGCGGCAGCGAATCCACCGCGGCCGCGAGCCGGTCGAGCTTCAGGCTGGTGCCGGGAAGATCGAGCGCGGGAAGCGCCTTCAGCCGCTCGATATCGCGCGCCAGCGCCCGGCGCACCGGGACGAATTGCGGCCGGTCGGCGCGCGCCAGCCGCGCCTCGGCGAGCTGCAGCGCGAGCAGCCCCGCACGCACGTTTCCCGAGAGCTGGAGCTGCTGAGAGGCGATGGCGAGCACCTGCTCGATCTCGGCGAGCTGCCACTCGTCCTTGTTGCGCGACAGGTCCTGGTAAAGGGCCTCGAGCGCGAGCTGCTGGCTTTGCGACTCGGCGAGGCGCGCCTCGAGCTGGGCGCCTTTCGCCTGCGCCTCGCGCATGCCGGCCTGCGCCTCGCGCGCAAGCGAGCGCGCCTCGCGCGCGTCGGCCTCGATGTCGTGCAGCCGGCGCGCCAGCTCTTCCTGGGTCGCGCCGATGCGGCTGCGCGCGTCGAGCCAGAACAGCGCGCTGAGCGCGAGCGCGAGGGCGAGCGCCGCCAGGCCGAGCAGCAGCGCACGCGGGATCTTCGACCTTGTCTCCCCTTGCGCCCGTTGCTGGTCCATTCGGGCGGTTTTACTTCGCGCGGCGGAAGTATGCAACCAGGCAAGCGAGCATTTCCTCGTCGCCGGGCCCCGCGACCACCACCTCGCGCACGCCGAGACGACGCGCCGCGTCGGCGACCCGCGGATGGGGTGCGAACAGCGGCGTAGCGCGCAACGCGCGCCGGCCGCGCCGGCCGAGCAGCTCGTCCAGGTTGGCGAGGCCCTCGGACGAGGACACGGTGACCGCGTGCACCCCCCCGCGCTGCCACGCCGCCAGCAGCGCGCCGCGATCCGCGTCGGGGCGGACGCGGCGATAGCACACGGCATGCTCGACGCGCGCGCCGCGCGCGCTCAGCGCCTTGCCGAGCAGCTCGCGCCCGCCCTCGCCGCGAAAGATGAGGATCCTCCTTCCGGCCACGGCCGCAAGCTCGGGTAGCGCGAGCAGCGCCTCGCTGTCGGCGAGCGATGACGGAGCGATCACCCGAGAGAATCCGTGCCGCTCCAGCTCTTCGCGGGTGCCGCGCCCGGGCGCCGACACGCGCAGCTGCTCGGGCCAGGGCCGATCGCCGCGGCGCGCGCGCGCGAGCTCGAGCGCCTTGCGCACCGCGTTCGGGCTGATGAACACCGCGAGATCGAAGTCCTCCAGCCGGTCGATGAGCGAGAGGGCCGGTGCCGGATCGCCCGCTTCCTCGATCTCGATCGCGGGAAACAGCAGCGCGCGTCCGCCCGCCGACCCGATGAGCGCGGCGAGGCCCGCCGCCTGCTCGCGCGGGCGCGTCACCAGGACGCCGCGTCCGGCGAGCGGCAGCTCGGCCGTCATTTGAGACCGGAAAGAATCTCGTCGGCGCCGTGCCGGCGCAACTCGAGCGCCGCGCGCTCGCCGAGCGCCTCGGGATCGGAGGCGTCGCCCTCGCAATCGGCGCGCGCAAGGCTCCTGCCGTCGGGCGAGGCGACCAGGGCGCGCAGCCGCAGCCTCGCCCCGGCGAGCTCCGCGAACGCGCCGAGCGGAATCGCGCAGTTGCCGCCGAGCGCCCGGTTGACGGCCCGTTCGGCGCGCACGCACAGCGTCGCCTGCGCGTCGGCGAGCGGCGCGGCGAGCTGAAGAGCGTCGCGGCGGGCCGCGAGGCATTCCAGGCCGAGCGCCCCCTGCCCGGCGGCGGGCAGGCTGTCCTCGACCGCAAGGTACGCGCGTATGCGTGACGCGAGCCCGAGCCGCGTCAGGCCCGCCGCCGCGAGCACGATCGCATCGAAATCACCGCGCTCGAGCTTGGCCAGCCGCGTCTCGACGTTGCCGCGCAACATGCCGATGCGAAGCGCCGGGTGGCGCGCCGCGATCTGGGCCGCGCGCCGCAGGCTGGAGGTGCCGACGCTCGCGCCGGCGGGAAGCTCCTCCAGCCGCGAGTATCCGGGGGACAGGAACGCGTCGCGCGGGTCCTCGCGCTGCGTGATCGCCGCCAGCGCGAAGCCCTCGGGGAGCACGGCCGGAACGTCCTTCATCGAGTGCACCGCGAGGTCCGCGCGCCCGTCGGCGAGCGCCGTCTCGAGCTCCTTGATGAACAGCCCCTTGCCGCCGACCTGGTCGAGCCGCACCTCGAGCATCTCGTCGCCGCGCGTCGAGAGCGCGAGCAGCTCGACCGAAAGCCCCGCGTGCAGCTCCTCGAGGCGCCG
>MERQ01000106.1:0-66801 GCA_001770655.1 Betaproteobacteria bacterium RIFCSPLOWO2_12_FULL_68_20 | reverse complement strand
GGGGGGGGGGGGGGGGGGGGGGGAGCCGCGTCACGCCTTTTCCGCCGCCAGGGCGCGAAGCGCCGGCCATTGCCGGCGGCTCACCGGCAGGCGCTCGGGCACGCCCTCGAGCACCACTTGCCAGCGCGGCTCCTCGTCGGCGCCCGCCTCGCGCTCGAAGCCGCGGATCGCGGTGCGCGACACCAGGCAATTGCGATGCACGCGGACGAACTGGGCGGCGAACTCGCGCTCGAGCGCGACCAGCGACTCCTCGATCAGGTGCTCGCGCTCGGCGGTGCGCAGCGTCACGTACTTCTGCTCGGCCTTCAGGTACACGATCGAGCGCACCGGTACGAGCACGATGCGGTTGCGCTCGGTCACGGCGAGGTGGTCGCGCCCTCCGCCCTCCGGGTGCAGCTGTGCGGCGGCGCGCTCGAGCGCCGATCTCGCGGCCGCGCCCGCCGCGCACGCCTTGGCGAGCGCCGCGGCGAGCCGCCCGGCGCGCACCGGCTTGAGCAGGTAGTCGAGCGCATTCAGCTCGAACGCCTCGACGGCGTGGCGATCGTGCGCGGTGACGAAGACCACCGCGGGCGGCTCGCGCAGCGCGGCAAGGTGGCGAGCCACTTCCAGTCCGCTCATGCCGGGCATCTGGATGTCGAGCAGCAGCACCTGCGCGCCGCTCGAGGGCACCTGCTCGACCGCCTCGAAGCCGTTGCGCGCCTCGCCCACCACGCGCGTCGCCAGCTCGCCCGCGATGTCGCCGAGCAGCTCCTTCAGGCGCTCGCGTGCCGGCGTCTCGTCGTCGGCGATGAATACCCGCACTTCGCTCATGTGCCCGCCGCGGCCGCTCCCGCCCGCTCGGTCTTGTACGGAATCTCGATCTCCACCCGATAGCGGCCGTCCTGCGCCAGCGTGGCGACGCGCGCCTCGGCATCGAAGAACAGCATCAGCCGCTCGCGGATATTGTCCAGCGCCATGCGGTTGCCGGCGCGCTGCTGCTGCTCGGCGTCGAACGGGTTCTCGATGGAGGCGTGCACCCGGTCGCCGCGGCGCTCGATCCGCACCACGACGTCCGCGACGGCCGTGGACGGCTCGACGCCGTGATACACGGCGTTCTCGAGCAGCGGCTGCAGCACGAGCGGCGGCAGCAGCGCGTCCGGCGGCGCGGTGTCGAGCTCCCAGGTGAAGCGCAGCCGCTCGCCCAGGCGCAGTTGCTCCAGGCTCGCGTAGCGCTCGAGCAGCGCGATCTCGTCGGCGAGGCGAACGAACCCCCGGGCGTCCGACATCAGGGTGCGGAACAGGTCGGCGAGGTCCTCGAGCGCGCGCTCGGCGCGCCTCGGGTCGCGGCGGATCAGCGCCAGCACCGCGTTCAGGCTGTTGAACAGGAAATGCGGCCGGATGCGCGCCTGCAGCGCCTGCAGGCGCGCCTCGACCAGCGCCGGCGAAAAGGCGCGCGCGAGCAGGCGAAAGTAGCCGAGGAGCAGCACGACGACGATCGCCGCGAGCCCGAGGCGGCGGCCGAGGTCCGCGGCGGCCGGCAGGCCGAGACGCGGCTCCAACGCATGCTGTGCGGCGGCCAGGACGAGCACGATGCCGAGCACCGCGGCGCAGCCGGCCCAGTACGCAAGCCGGCCGAGCGGCGAGGAAAGCGCGGCGAGCACCACCACGCTCGCGATCAGCAGCGGCTCGAAAGATGCCGCCGCCTCGGCAAAGCGCTCGATCGCCTGCGCCACGCCGCTCGCCGAATGCAGCGCGGCGGCGAGCGCGAGCAGGTTGACGATCACCAGAATGCGCGCGATCACGCCCACGTTGCGCCAGTCGGGGAGAACGTCCGGATATTCGTTTTGCCTTATACTCGACATGCTTAGGGAGCGTTGTTCCACTACATTCTCAACACCTCATTCTCCGAGCATGTCCAAGAAGGTGCAACCCTGGTCGGGCCGCTTCGGTCAGCCGGTGGCCGAGCTGGTCAAGCGTTTCACGGCGTCGGTCGGCTTCGACCGCAGGCTCGCGCGCCACGACCTCGATGCGTCGCTCGCGCACGCGCGCATGCTCGCCGAGCGCGCCATCATCTCGCGCAAGGATCTCGCCGCGATCGAGCGCGGGCTCGCCCGGGTGCGCCGCGAGATCCGGGCCGGGCGCATGGCCTGGTCGCTCGATGCCGAGGATGTGCACCTCAACATCGAGCGCCGCCTGATTGCGCTCGTCGGCGACGCGGGCAAGCGCCTGCACACCGCGCGCTCGCGCAACGACCAGGTGGCGACCGACGTGCGGCTGTGGCTGCGCGATGAGATCGACGCCGTGCGCCGGCTGCTCGCGAAGCTCGAGCGCCGGCTGGTCGCGCAGGCCTCGCGCCACGCCGCGCTGGTCATGCCCGGATTCACGCACCTGCAGGTCGCGCAGCCGGTCACCTTCGGCCACCATCTGCTCGCCTACTTCGAGATGTTCGAGCGCGACCGCGAGCGGCTCGCCGAGTGCCGCAGGCGCGTGAACGTGCTGCCGCTCGGCGCCGCGGCGCTCGCCGGCACCGGGTTTCGCATCGACCGCGGCCGGGTCGCGAGAGCGCTCGGCTTCGAGGGCGTCGCCGCGAATTCGCTCGACGCCGTGTCCGATCGCGACTTCGCGATCGAGTTCTGCGCCTGCGCCTCGCTCGTGATGGTGCACCTGTCGCGCCTCGCCGAGGAGCTGGTGCTGTGGGCGAGCCCGCGTTTCGGCTTCGTGCGGCTGCCCGAGCGCTACTGCACCGGCTCCTCGATCATGCCGCAAAAGAAGAACCCGGACGTGCCCGAGCTGGTGCGCGGCAAGAGCGGACGCGTGTTCGGAAGCCTGGTCGCCCTGCTCACGCTCATGAAGGCGCAGCCGCTCGCGTACAACAGGGACAACCAGGAGGACAAGGAGCCGCTGTTCGACGCGGTGGACACGCTGAAGGGCTCGCTCGCGGTGTTCGAGGGCCTGGTGGCGGGCATGAAGCCCGTTGCGGCGGCAATGCGCGCCGCCGTGCTGGAGGGCCACGCGACCGCGACCGATCTCGCCGACTATCTGGTGCGCAAGGGCGTGCCGTTCCGCGACGCGCACGAGATCGTCGCGCGCGTCGTGCGCGCGGCCGATCGCGCGGGGCGGGACCTCGCTGCGCTGCCGCTCGCGACGCTCAGGCGGTTTTCGCGCGCGATCGGCGCCGACGCGCGGCGCGTGCTCACGCCGGAGGGCTCGGTCGCGAGCCGCGACCACGTCGGGGGAACCGCTCCCGCGCAGGTGCGCGCGGCGGCGGCGCGCGCGCGCAAGCGCCTGGCCGCAGGCTCCTAGGGAAGCCCGATGGCCGCGGAAGCCGCGACGCGCACGCAGGTCGGCAAGTACCCGGTGCTGCGCAAGCTCGGCGAGGGCGCGACCTCCGAGGTCTATCTTTGCAACGACCCTTTCAATACGCGCGACGTCGCGGTGAAGGTGGTGTTCGCGGACGCGTTCCACGATCCGGAGCGCGGCAGGCTGTTCAGGAAGCTGTTCGTCACCGAGGCCTCGCTCGCGGGGAAGCTCCAGCACCCGCACATCTGCCAGATCTACGACGCGGTCGCGGACGACGAGCTGCACTACATCGTGATGGAGTACGTGGACGGCGGGACGCTGGAGAAGTTCTGCCGCCCGGAGGCGCTGCTGCCGCTCGACAGGACCGTCGAGATCGTGTTCAAGTGCACGCGGGCGCTCGAGTTCGCGCACAAGATGGGCATCACGCACCGCGACATCAAGCCGGCGAACATCCTCCACACCGGCGAGACCGACGTGAAGATCACCGATTTCGGCGCGGCGCTGATCGCCACCGGCGACACCACGCAGATCGCGGCGATCGGCTCCCCCGCCTACATGTCTCCCGAGCAGGTGAAGGAGCACCCGCTGAATCACCAGACCGACGTCTACTCCATGGGCGTGGTGATGCACCACCTGCTCACCGGGCGGCTGCCCTTCCAGGCGGCGAACAACTTCAGCCTGATCTACCAGATCACCAACGTCGAGCCCGAGCCGCCGTCCACGTATCGCCCCGAGATTCCCGCGGGCCTGGACGCGATCGTCAGGCGCGCGATGGCGAAGGATCTCGAGAAGCGCTACCTGAGGTGGGAGGACTTCTCGCTCGACCTTGCCGAGGTGTTCAGGGCCGAGCACCTGGGTGCGCAGAAGGCCCAGGAGTTCGCCGATTCCGAAAAGTTCGAGACGCTGCGCAAGCTTCCCTTCTTCGAGCAGTTCTCCGACGCCGAGATCTGGGAAGTGGCGAGGATTTCCTCGTGGCGCCACGCCGCGGCGGGCGAGCGGCTGATGAAGGAGGGCGAGCCGGGAGATTATTTCTGCTTCCTCGCCGACGGGCAGGTCAAGATCACGAAGAAGGGCAAGCTCCTCAACCTGCTGCGCGCCGGCGAGCCTTTCGGGGAGATGGCCTACCTGGCCAAGACCGGGCACGCGCGCGGCGCCGACGTGACGGTGATGTCGGATGCCAAGATCGTCTCGGTGCCGACCGAAAGGCTCGCGCAGGCTTCCGACGCCTGCCGCCACAAGTTCGACCGCGCCTTCATGGAGATCCTGGTCGAGCGGCTGTCGATGGCGAACCTGCGCATCTCGGGTGTCTGAGCCGGTCGCTCCGGAGCGGGTCGCCAACTACCCGGTCGTGCGCAAGCTCGGCGAGGGAGCGACCTCGGAAGTGTTTCTGTGCCAGGACCCGTTCCGCGACCGCGAGGTCGCGGTGAAGCGCATCTTTCCCGAGGCGCTGCGCGATCCGGTGCGCGGACGGCTGTTCAGGAAGCTGTTCTTCACCGAGGCCTCGCTCGCCGGGAAGCTCCAGCATCCGCACATCGCGCAAATTTACGATGCGGGAATCGGCGAGGACTCGGGCTACATCGTGATGGAGTACGTGCCGGGCGGCACCATGGAGCGATTCTGCAGCGCGCAGAGCCTGCTCCCGGTCGGGCAGGTGGTCGAGATCGCGTTCAAGTGCGCGCGTGCCCTCGCCTATGCGCAGGCGCTCGGCCTCACGCACCGCGACGTCAAACCGGGCAACATCCTCTACGCCGCCGAGCCGACCGACGTGCGGATCTCCGACTTCGGCCTGGCGCTCGACGTCGGCGCCGAGACCACCCAGATCACCGGGATCGGCTCGCCCGCCTACATGTCGCCCGAGCAGATCCGCGAGGAGCTGGTGGATCACCGCACCGATCTCTACTCGCTCGGGGTGGTGATGTACCAGCTGCTTTCGGGCATGCTGCCGTTCCGCGGGGAGAACAAGTTCAGCATCATCTACCAGATCACGCAGCACGAGCCGCCGCCCCCTTCGACGCACCGCCGCGAGGTGCCCGAGGCGCTCGACCGCATCGTGCGCCGGGCGATGCAGAAGGACGCCGCGCGGCGCTACCAGAGCGGCGAAGAATTCGCCAAGGAGCTGATCGAGGCGCTGCGCGAGGGCCCGGGCGAGCCGCGCTGCGAGCAGCTCGGGGAGGCCGACAAGTTCGCCGCGCTGCGCGCGATGCCGTTCTTCGCGCGCTTCGTCGATCCCGAGCTCTGGGAGGTGGTGCGGATCGGCCTGTGGGAGGCGGTGCCCGCAGGCGCGGCGCTGGTGCGCGAGGGCGAGCCGGGCGATTTCTTCTGCGTGATCGTCGAGGGCGAGATGCGCGTGACCAAGAACAAGAAGCTGCTCACGCTGCTCGGGCCGGGGGAGTGCTTCGGCGAGATGGCCTACCTTTCCCAGACCGGCCACGAGCGCGGGGCGAGCGTCGCCGCGGCGCGCGCATCGACGATCGTGCGCATCGGCGTGGCGGACCTGGAGCGTGCCTCGGCGGCCTGCCGCGGCAAGTTCGACCGCGGCTTCCTCGGCATCCTGGTCGAGCGGCTCAACCTGGCCAACACCAGGCTGACTTCGGGCTGAGCGGCTGCTGGCGGGCTAGGCCTGCTGCTTGGCGCCTTCCAGCAGTTTGTGCAGCTCGCCCGACTGGTACATCTCCTTCACGATGTCGGCGCCGCCGACGAACTCGCCGTTCACGTAGAGCTGCGGGATCGTCGGCCAATTCGCGTAGTGTTTGATCCCCTCGCGGATTTCCGGCTCGGCGAGCACGTTGACGGTGAAGATCTGCGTCACGCCGCAGGCCTGCAGCACCTGCACGGCGAGCGCCGAGAAGCCGCACTGGGGCATCTGCGGCGTACCCTTCATATAGAGCACGACCGGGTTTCCGGTCACCTGCTCACGAATTTTCTGTTGAGCGTCCATGAGGCCCCCAAAGTCCGAGTGATTTGCTCAGGATTCTAACCTTCCTCCGCTGACCCGGGCAATGCCGGAGAGGTCGGGCCAGGTACGGAGATCTTCAAGGCCCGCCGATCCGAGGAGCGAGCGCACGGCGTCCTCCTGCCCGATTCCGTGCTCCACGAGCAGCCAGCCCCCGGGGGTCAGATGCGTGGGCGCGCCGCGCGCAATCACCCTGATCGCGTCGAGGCCATCCGCGCCGCCGACCAGCGCCTGCTTCGGCTCGAAGCGGAGATCGCCGTCGCGAAGGTGCGGGTCGTCTTGCGCGACGTACGGAGGATTCGAGGCGATAAGCGCGAAACGCTCGGCGACCGGCTCGAACCATTTGCCGTGGCGAAGTTCGACGTCCAGTCCGAGGTTCGCGGCATTGTGCCTCGCGACAACCAGCGCGGCGGCGCTCGCCTCCACCGCGATCACGCGCGAGCGCGGCAGGTGCCGCTTGATCGCGAGCGCGACGGCGCCGCATCCGGTTCCGAGATCCAGCACCGAGGCGGGATTTCGCTCGAGCGCCAGCTCGACGAGCAGCTCGGTCTCCGGCCGCGGGATCAGCACCGCCGGATTTACCGCAAGCGATAACCCGTAGAACTCCCTGCGGCCGAGGATGTACGCGACAGGCTCCCCTCGCGCCCGCCGTTCGGACATTTCCCGAAACCGGGAAAGGATTTCTTGAGGAAGCTCGCGTTCCGGATGTGCCAGAACGCTCGCCTCCGAGAACCCGGAGGCTTCGGCCAGAAGCAGCCGCGCCTCCCGGGCGTCGATCCTCGCCGAGGCAAGCGCCTCGACGACCGTCATGCCGCTTCTGCGTCGAGCTGCGCGAGCTGCTCGGCCAGGTGCTCGGCGCCGAGCGCCTCGAGCAACTCGTCGAGCTCCCCGTCCATGATGCGGTCGATCTTGTGCAGCGTCAGGCCGATGCGGTGGTCGGTGACGCGGCCCTGCGGGAAGTTGTAGGTGCGGATCCGCTCGGAGCGGTCGCCCGAGCCGATGAGCAGCTTCCTGGTGGACGCGGTCTTCGCCTGCCGCTCGCGCTGCTGCCGGTCCTTGATGCGCGCCGCGAGCACCGAAAGCGCCCTCTCGCGATTCTTGTGCTGCGAGCGTGAGTCCTGGCACTCGACCACGATCCCCGTCGGAAGATGGGTGATGCGGATCGCCGATTCGGTCTTGTTCACGTGCTGGCCGCCCGCGCCCGAGGCGCGGAAGGTGTCGACGCGCAGCTCCGCCGGGTTGAGCGCGACGTCGTCGATCGCTTCCGCCTCCGGCAGCACCGCGACCGTGCAGGCCGAGGTGTGAATGCGTCCCTGCGCCTCGGTCGCGGGCACGCGCTGCACGCGGTGGCCACCCGATTCGAACTTCAGCTTCGAGTACGCACCCTGGCCGACCACGCGCGCGATCACCTCCTTGTAGCCGCCGAGCTCGGAGGGGCTCTCCGAGATGATCTCGACCTGCCAGCCCTGGCGCTCGGCGTAGCGCGCGTACATCCGGAACACGTCGCCCGCGAACAGCGCCGACTCGTCGCCTCCGGTCCCGGCGCGAACTTCGAGAAAGATGTTGCGGTCGTCGTACGGGTCCCTGGGCACGAGCGCCTTGTGCAGCTCCGCCTCCAGCCGCTCCATGTTCGAGCGCGCGGCCTTCAGCTCCTCGTCCGCGAACGATTTCATCGAGGCGTCGGCGGCCATTTCCCGCGCCGCCTCGGCGTCGCGCTCGGCCTGGCGCCAGCGCTCGTAGAGCGACGCGAGCCCGGTGGCCTCCGCGTGCTCGCGCGACAGCTTCCTGAACTGCTCGAGGTCGCGCGCCGCGTCCTCGGCCGCGAGCAGACGGTTCAGCTCCTCGAGACGGCCCGCGAGGCCGTCGAGGCGGGAGCGCAAAGTGGGTTTCACGGCGCGTGGCCGGGCGCGAACCGCCGCGCCAGCTAATGCTTGAGGTAGAGCCGCTCGATGATCCCGGCGAGCAGGCGCTGCTCCTCGCCGCGGCTCTCGTTGAGCGCCTGCGTCGGCGCGTGCATCAGCTTGTTGGTGATTCCCTGCGAGAGACTCTCCAGCACCTGCTTCGGGTCTTCGCCCTTGTGCAGCAGCTTGAGCGCCCGCTCGAGCTCGTGGCGCCGCGCCTCGTCGGCCCGCTCGCGCAGCGTCCGGATGAGCGGCACCGTCTCTCGCGAGCGCATCCAGTGCATGAACTGGCCGACCTGCGTCTCGATGATCGCCTCGGCCTGCTCGACCGCCGAGCGCCGCTCGTCCAGGTTCGCCGACACGATTCCCGCGAGATCGTCCACGGTGTACAGGAACACGTCGTCGAGCTCGCCCACTTCCTGCTCGATGTCGCGCGGCACGGCGAAATCGACCATGAACATCGGGCGGTGGCGGCGCGCTCGCAGCGCCCGCTCGACCAGCCCCGTGCCGAGGATCGGCAGCGAGGAGGCCGTGCAGGACACGACGATGTCGTGCTCGTGCAGCTCGGTGGCGAGTTCACGCAGCTCGATCGCCCGCGCACTGAAGCGGTGCGCCAGCTGGTGGGCGCGCTCGAGCGTGCGGTTCGCGACCGTGATGCGCTCCGGGCTCTGCGCCGCGAAGTGCGTCGCGGCGAGCTCGACCATCTCGCCCGCGCCGATGAGGAGCACGCGCTGCTCGGCGAGGCTCGGAAAGATGCGCGCCGCGAGCTTCACCGCGGCGGCCGCCATCGACACGCTGTTCGCGCCGACGCGCGTGGTCGAGCGAACCTCTTTCGCCACCGCGAACGAGCGCTGGAACAGCTTGTGCAGCAGCGTGCCGAGCGTGCCTGCCGACTCGGCGGCTCGCGCCGCCTCCTTCATCTGGCCGAGGATCTGCGGCTCGCCGAGCACCATCGAATCGAGGCCGGAGGCGACGCGAAACGCGTGCCGCACCGCCTGCTCGTGCGGCAGCGTGTAGAGGTAGGGCGATAGCTCGGCGGGCCTGAGCTTGTGGTACTCGGCGAGCCACGCCTGGACCGCCTGCGGCTCGAAGGCCGCGCGCGGCTGGCCCGCCGAGAAGTACACTTCGGTGCGGTTGCAGGTGGAGAGGATCGCCGCCTCGGCCGCGCCGCGGCCGCGCGTGAGCTCGCCGAGCGCGTCGCAGAGCTTCTCGACGTGGAACACCACGCGTTCGCGCATCGCGAGCGGCGCGGTGTGGTGGTTCAGCCCGAGGGCGTAGAGCGACACGCGGCAGGATTCGGTTAACTGCGCAGATTATAAGGGGTTTGCTCCGGCCGGCCGTTTGCGCGAGATCAAATCACCGCAGACTATAATCCGGGCGCATGGACACGCTTTCCCGCATCAAGGAAATGGCCGCCAAGGAGTTCTCGATCGATCCGGGCGGCCTCGACCCGAGCGCGCCGCTCGACACGCTCGGCATCGATTCGCTCAGCTTCATCGAGTTCATGTTCAAGGTCGAGGAAGAGTTCGGCGTCAGCGTCTCCGATGACGACCTGAGAGGCATCAAGACCCTCGCCGACCTCGAGCGCCAGGTCGCCGCAGCGCTGGCCGCCGCCGGCAAGGCCTGAGCGCCGCCGCGCGATGGGCCTGCGCCGCGCCGCGATCACCGGGATCGGCGTCGTCTCGCCGCTCGGCAACTCGGTCCGGGAATTCAATCGCTCGCTCGCCGAAGGCCGCCCCGGCATCCGGCGGCTGCCCGAGGAGCTTGCGCAGGGTTCAGGCGCGCAGGTCGGGGCGATGGTCGACTGGGACCCGGCGCCGCTGTTCAAGGAAGCCGAGATCGCGAACCTCGATCGCGTGTCGCAGCTCGCAATCGCGGCGGCCGCGCAGGCGCTCGCCGCGAGCGGGCTCGACGTCGCGCGCTGCGACCGGAACCGCATCGGGGTCTGCTGGGGCACCGGCATGGGCGGCGCGCAGACGCTGGAGACGAGCTACAGGCGCTTGTTCGTCGACAAGGAGTGGCGCGGGCGTCCGCTCGCGGTCGTGATGGCGATGAACAACGCCGCAGGCTCGAACGTCGCGGTGCGCTTCGGGCTGCGCGGACCTTTCGCCAACTTCTCCACCGCGTGCTCGTCCTCGGCGATGGCGCTGGGGGAGGCGATGCGCGCCATCGCGGCCGGGCGCGCCGATGCGGTCGTCGCGGGCGGATCGGAAGCGCTCCTGGTTCCCGGCGTGCTCGCCGCCTGGCAGGCGCTGCGCACGCTCGCGCCGGCGGACCCTTCTGATCCGGCGGCGAGCTGCAAGCCGTTCGACAAGCGGCGCTCGGGGCTGGTGCTCGGCGAGGGCGCGGCGGCGCTGGTGCTCGAGGAGGAGTCGGCTGCGCGGCTGCGCGGCGCGCGCATCCACGGGCTGCTCACAGGATACGGAAACAGCTGCGACGCGACCCACATGTCGCGCCCGGACCGCGACGGGCAGGTGCGCGCGATGTGCGCCGCGCTCGAGGAATCAGGGTTGCAGCCCAGTGCCATCGGTTACCTCAACGCGCACGGCACCGCGACCGCGGTGGGCGACGTGGTCGAGGCCGAGGCGATCAACGCCGTGTTCGCCGACGCGGCGAAGGAACTCTGGGTGAGCTCGACCAAGTCGCTGCACGGGCACCTGCTCGGCGGCGCGGGCGCGCTCGAATTCGCAGCGACGCTGCTCGCGCTCGAGGAAGGAATTCTCCCTCCCACGGGATTTCTCGAGCAGCCTGACCCGGCGTGCGCGCTGCGTCACGTCGCGATCAAGGCGCAGCACATCGATCCGCCGCGCGCGGTGATGTCGAACTCGTTCGGCTTCGGCGGCTCGAACGTGGTGCTCGTCGCGGAGCGCGCCTGATGGCCGAGACCACCGCACGAACGCTGGTGTGCAGCGTCTTGTTCCTCGACATCTTCGAATACTCGAAAAGGTCCCTGGACGATCAGCAGCGCATCAAGCAGATGTTCAATGAGATTCTCGCGCGCGGCCTGGAAGCGGTGCCGCCGCGCGATTTCATCGTCCTTGACACAGGGGACGGGGCGGCCATCGCCTTCCTCGGCGATCCGGAGGACGCGCTGTTCGTGGGGATCGCGGTGCGCAATTACATCGCGTCGCTGCCGGCCGAGCTACTCGCCGTGCGCATGGGAATCAACCTTGGCCCGGTCAAGCTGGTGTGGGACATCAACGCGCAGATGAACATTGTCGGCGACGGCATCAACGCGGCGCAGCGCGTGATGAGTTTCGCGCAGCCCGGCCAACTGCTCGCGTCGCGTCCGTTCTACGAAGTGGTGTCGCGCCTTCCCGGCGACTACGCGAATCTGTTCAGCATCCTCGGCACGCGCACCGACAAGCACGTGCGCGAGCACGAGGTGTACTCCCTCGCCGAAAGCGCGCGGCTGGAACGATCCGGCGCGGGAGAGCGGCGACGCGTCAGCCGGCCCGAGGCGGCGCCTCCTCCCGGCGGGCAGGAGCGCCGGGTTCGCGAGCCGGCGAAGGTCTTCGACGCCGGGGCGAAGCTGATCGTGTCGGCAGCGAACCGCGACGCGGTCGAGGAAGCGCTCGCGCGGCTCGCCGGAATCGGCGCGCAGATCCTTTCCGACGTCACCCAGGTCGGCAACAAGTGGATGGCTTCCTGCACTCACCCCCAGGTGCCGCCCGAGGCCTGCAAGGTGGAGGAAGCCGGGCTGAAGCGCATCGTCACCGGACCGACGCGCGAAGCGGTCGACGAGAAAGTGCGCGAGCTGGCGAAATACGGCACGAAGCTCGTCAGCGACATCGAATTCCACGACGGTGCGTGGACCGCGGTGTGCGACATCGCCGGTCGCTGACCTACGGGCAGGGCCTGGTGGCCGAGCCGGGGATGCAGTCGCCGTGGGGTCGCGGCGCGTTGGTGATCTCGATGCCGATAGTGGGTCGCTCGGCGCAGCCCGCGGCGAGCAGCGAGGAAACGAGCATGAAAAGCAAAAGCCCCGCGGCTGCGGGGCTTTTCGTTTCAGACCGGGACCGCATCCGGTTGCGGCTCCGGTTCCTTCTCCTTCTCGGGCTTGCGGGCCGGGGCGCGTGTTTCATTCAACCGCTTCAGCTCCTCGGCCCGCGCCTTCTCGAGCTTCTCCCGCTCTGCGATCAATTGCCATTCCGTCCAATCGCACATGACAGGACTCCTTTCTACCGTTGCTCCCTGACCTGCGAATCGATGCTACGCCTCAAAGCAGCGGCCTTCAACCCTGAGAAGGGAATTGCTAGAATGTCTTAGGTATGCGACCACTCGCACTTAATGCCGCACAGCAGCGCCGACTGCAGCGCCTGGCCGCCGAGGCTGGGCGCACGCCGCAGGCCATGCTCAGATTCGTCCTGCGCGATGGATTCGAGGCGTGCGAAGAGGACGTGCGTGAAAGCCGCGCCGGGGACGCTGATTTCGCCGCGCGGCGGACTGTTCCGCATCAGGAAGCGATGAGACGGGCGCGCGCCGCGATCGCATCGCATGCGCGCCGGCACAAGCAAGCCGCCTAGATGGTCGGCGCGGGCGTCGGCCGCGCTCGTGAAAACTCTTGCATACATATGTTCGCCGCCACCCTATTCAGCGCACCGGTCACGTGATTACCTATCGATACGTTCGAGGCGAAGTGCGCATCCTGCGCTGGTACCGAGCGCGACAGGATGTGCGCGATTGAAGGAATGGTGGCCAAGGCCGGAATCGAACCAGCGACACACGGATTTTCAGTCCGCTGCTCTACCAACTGAGCTACTTGGCCGTGCTGCGGTAGGAAGCGGCGGATTATAAATAAAAAGGGGCGCCGAAGCGCCCCTTCTGTCCGGAGGCTTCCTCCAGTTACATGTCCATCCCGCCCATGCCGCCCATGTCGGGCATGCCGCCGTGGGCGTGGCCGCCCTTCTTCTCCTCGACCAGCTCCGCCACCATGGCGTCGGTGGTGAGCATGAGGCCCGCGACCGAGGCGGCGTTCTGCAGCGCGAAGCGCACCACTTTGGTCGGGTCGATCACGCCCATCTGCACCAGGTCGCCGAATTCCTCGGTCTGGGCATTGAAGCCGAAATTGCCCTTGCCTTCCATTACCTTGTTGAGCACCACCGAGGGCTCGGCGCCGGCGTTGTCGACGATCATGCGCAACGGCTCTTCCAGAGCCCGCATCACGATCTTGATGCCGCCGTCCTGGTCGTGGTTGTCGCCCTTCAGCTTGCCCTCGAGCGCCTGGCGCGCGCGCAGGAACGCCACGCCGCCGCCCGGCACCACGCCTTCCTCGACCGCGGCGCGGGTGGCGTGCAGCGCGTCCTCGACGCGCGCTTTCTTCTCCTTCATCTCCACCTCGGTCGCGGCGCCGACCTTGACCACCGCGACGCCGCCGGCGAGCTTCGCCACCCGCTCCTGGAGCTTCTCCTTGTCGTAGTCGCTGGTCGCCTCGTCGATCTGCACGCGGATCTGCTTGACGCGGCCCTCGATCAGCTTCTTCTCGCCCGCGCCGTCGATGATGGTGGTGTTCTCCTTCGCCGCCTCGATCTTCTTCGCCTTGCCGAGGTCCTTGAGGGTCGCGTTCTCGAGCTTCAGGCCCAGCTCCTCGCTGATCACCGTGCCGCCGGTGAGGATCGCCATGTCCTCCAGCATCGCCTTCCTGCGGTCGCCGAAGCCCGGCGCCTTCACCGCGCAGGTCTTGAGGATGCCGCGGATGTTGTTCACCACCAGAGTGGCGAGCGCCTCGCCCTCGACTTCCTCGGCGATGATAAGCAGCGGCTTTCCTGCCTTCGCGACCTGCTCGAGCAGCGGCAGCAGCTCGCGGATCGAGCTGATCTTCTTGTCGTGCAGCAGGATGTACGGGTCTTCGAGCACCGAGATCTGCTTCTCGGGGCTGTTGATGAAGTACGGCGAGAGATACCCTCGGTCGAACTGCATGCCCTCGACGAGATCGAGCTCGTTCTGCAGCGATTTCCCGTCCTCGACCGTGATCACGCCTTCTTTTCCGACCTTGTCCATGGCGTCGGAGATGATCTTGCCGATGTCGGCGTCGGCGTTGGCCGAGATCGCCCCGACCTGCGCGATCTCCTTGGTGGTGGTGCAGGGCTTGGAGATCTTCTTCAGCTCCCCGACCACCGCGTCGACCGACTTGTCGATGCCGCGCTTGAGGTCCATCGGGTTCATGCCGGAGGCGACGAACTTCATGCCCTCGCGCACGATCGCCTGGGCGAGCACGGTGGCGGTCGTCGTTCCGTCACCCGCGACGTCGGAGGTCTTGGACGCGACTTCCTTCACCATCTGGGCGCCCATGTTCTCGAACTTGTCCTTGAGCTCGATCTCCTTCGCCACCGACACACCGTCCTTGGTGACGGTCGGGGCGCCGAACGAGCGCTCCAGCACGACGTTGCGGCCCTTCGGGCCCAGCGTCACTTTCACCGCGTCGGCCAGGATGTTCAATCCGTGGACCATCTTGGCGCGCGCGTTTTCGTGGAAACGTACTTCTTTGGCAGGCATTGCGATCTCCTAGCTGGATTCTGGTTTGCGTTCGCGACCGGGACTCAGGCGCCTTCGATGACGCCCATGATGTCTTCCTCGCGCATCACGAGCAGCTCGTCGCCCTTCACCTTAACGGTCTGGCCCGAGTACTTGCCGAACAGCACGCGGTCGCCGACCTTGACGTCGAGCGGGATGAGCTTGCCGTTGTCGTCCTTCTTGCCCTTGCCGACGGCGACGATTTCGCCCTGGTCGGGTTTTTCGGCGGCGGTGTCCGGGATCACGATGCCACCGGCCGATTTGCGCTCTTCTTCGATGCGCTTGACGATCACGCGATCATGCAGCGGACGGATTTTCATTGGTTCCTCCAAGAAAAAACACGCTCAAATACAATGGGTTGAGATTCGCTCAACCCTGAACTCTAGAGGCTGTTAGCACTCCCCTATCGCGAGTGCCAATGATAGTGCCGGGGCCCAGGACTTTCAAGGGGTTGGCAGGCGCTCCACTAGAATTCGTCGCGTGTTTCGCATCGCCTCCGCCATTGTTCTATGTTGCGTCGCGGCAGGCGCGCTCGCGCAATCCGACGCTCTGCCGCCTCCCGTCCTCCGGGCGCTGCGCGGCGCCGGCGTTCCGCCTTCGGCCGTCGCCGTGGTGGTGCAGGACGTGGAGGCGACCCGCCCGTCGCTCGCGGTGAACGCCGCCGAGCCGATGAATCCGGCCTCGGTGATGAAGCTCGTGACGACCTACGCGGCGCTCGAGCTCCTCGGGCCCGCGTATCGCTGGAAGACCGAGGTCTATTCGGCCGGCACGCTCACCGACGGCGCGCTCACCGGGCACCTGATCCTGAAGGGCTACGGCGACCCGAAGCTCACGCTCGAGAGCTTCTGGCTGATGCTGCGCGGGGTGCGCAGCCGCGGGGTGCGCGAGCTGCGCGGCGACCTGATTCTCGATCGCACGCATTTCGACGCGGCGAATCACGACCCCGGGCGCTTCGACGACGAGCCGCTGCGCCCGTACAACGTGGGGCCCGACGCACTGCTCGTCAACTACAAGTCGGTGCGCTTCCAGTTCGTGCCGGAGCCCGAGGCGAACGCGGTGCGCGTGCTCGCCGAGCCGCGCCCGCAGGCGCTGGAAGTCGTGAGCTCCCTCAAGCTCTCGAACGGTCCCTGCGGCGACTGGCGCGCGAAGCTGCGACCCGAGTTCCGCCGCGCCGCGCCGCCCGGCGCGGGGATGCAGGCGGTGTTCGCCGGGACATACGCCGAAAGCTGCGGCGAGCGCGCCTGGAACGTGTCGCTCTTCAGCCATCGCGACTACGTGGGAGGGCTGTTCCGGCAGCTCTGGGCGGAGCTCGGCGGGCGCTGGGACGGCGCGGCGCGGGACGGCATCACCCCGGGCGAAGCGCGCATCGTCCATACGCACGAATCCGCGACGCTCTCCGAGATCGTGCGCGACATGAACAAGTTCTCGAACAACGTCATTGCGCGGCAGCTCTACCTGACGCTGGGGGCCGAGTCCGGCGGCGCCCCCGCCCGTCCCGAGACCGCGTTCCAGGCGGTGCGGACATCGCTCGCGCGCAAAGGCCTGGAGTTCCCCGAGCTCGTGATCGAGAACGGCTCGGGGCTCTCGCGCATCGAGCGCATCAGCGCCGAGAGCCTCGCGCGGCTGCTCGTCGCCGCGTACCACGGCGCCGCGATGCCGGAGTTCATCGCATCGCTCCCGCTCGTGGCGGTGGACGGCACGCTGCGCCGGCGCATGCACGGCGAGCCGGTCGCCGGCCAGGCGCACGTCAAGACCGGCACGCTCGCCGACGTGCGCGCGATCGCCGGTTACGTGCTCGACCGCGCCGGGCGGAGACAGGCGGCGGTGATGATCGTCAACCACCCGAACGCGCCGCTGGCGCAGCCCGCGCTCGATGCGCTGCTCGGCTGGGTATACGAGGCGCCGGGCGACGGCGCCGCCGCCGGGGAGCCGAAGGCGCCTAGAGGCCGAGGTCCTTCCACAATGCGTCGACGCGGCGCTTCACCTCGGGGTCCATGACGATCGGCCGGCCCCAGCGCCGCGCGGTTTCGCCCGGCCACTTGGCGGTGGCGTCGATGCCCATCTTCGAGCCCAGTCCCGCGACCGGGCTCGCGAAATCCAAGTAGTCGATCGGGGTGTTCTCGGCGATCAGCGTGTCGCGCGCCGGGTCCACGCGCGTCGCGATCGCCCAGACCACCTCCTTCCAGTCGCGCACGTCCACGTCGTCGTCGGTGACCACGATGAACTTGGTGTACATGAACTGGCGCAGGAAGCTCCAGATGCCGAACATGACGCGCTTGGCGTGGCCCGCGTACTGCTTCTTAATGCTCACCACGGCGAGCCGGTACGAGCAGCCCTCGGGCGGCAGGTAGAAGTCCACGATCTCCGGGTACTGCTTCGCGAGCACCGGCACGAACACCTCGTTCAGCGCCACGCCCAGCATCGCCGGCTCGTCGGGCGGCTTGCCGGTATAGGTGGAGTGGTACAGCGGGTCGCGGCGCATCGTGATGCGATCGAGAGTCAGCACCGGAAAGCTCTCCGCCTCGTTGTAGTAGCCGGTGTGGTCACCGTGCGGGCCCTCCTCGGCGGTGTCGTTCGGATGGATTGCGCCCTCGAGCACCATCTCGGCCGAGGCCGGCACCTGCAGCCCGCTGCCGAGGCACTTGACGAGCTCGGTGCGCGCGCCGCGCAGCAAACCCGCAAACTGGTACTCGCCGAGCGTGTCCGGAACCGGGGTCACCGCGGCGAGGATGGTCGCCGGGTCGGCGCCGAGCGCCACCGCGACCGGAAACGGCTCTCCCGGATGCGCGGCCTGGTGGTCACGATAGTCGAGAGCTCCGCCGCGATGCGCGAGCCAGCGCATGATCACGCGGTTCGGGCCGAGCACCTGCTGGCGGTAGATGCCGAGGTTCTGCCGCGGCTTTGCCGGCCCTTTCGTCACGGTGAGGCCCCAGGTGATGAGCGGACCCGCGTCCTCGGGCCAGCAGGTCTGCACCGGCAGCCGCGCGAGGTCCACCTCGCTGCCCTGCCAGACGATTTCCTGGCACGGCGCGCCCGAGCGCAGCTTCGGCGCCATGTTCATCACCTGCCTGTAGATCGGCAGCTTCTCCCAGACGTCGCGCAGGCCGCGCGGCGGATCGGGCTCCCTGAGGTAGGCAAGCAGCCTGCCGATCTCGCGCAGCGAAGCGACGTCTGGCACACCCATCGCAGCCGCGACGCGACCCACGGTGCCGAAGAGGTTCGCCAGCACCGGGATCGAATGTCCCCGCGGCCGCTCGAACAGGACCGCGGGCCCGCCCGAGCGCAGAACGCGGTGGCAGATTTCCGTCATCTCCAGCCGCGGCGACACCTCGGCGGCGACGCGCTTCAGCTCGCCGCGGCCCTCGAGTTGCGCCACGAATTCGCGCAGGTCGGAATACGCCACGTCGGCCTCTCAGCGCTTGAGCAGCATCAGTCGCTCGGCGAGCGCCTCGGCGAAGTCGAGCAGCGTCTCGTTGCGGCCGCGCACCGCGTACGGGCGCTCGGACGCGGCGATCGTGAGCGTGAGGGTGGTCGCGCCAAGCCAGCCGAGGATCGCTGACGCGAGGCCCCCGAGGCCGAGCGCGGCGGCGAGCGCGGGAAAAAGGTTCGCCACCGCCTCGAGGAACCTGAACGTCGCGAGCAGCACCCCGGCGATCCCCTGGCCGGCGGCGGGCGCATTGCTCCTCAGCTGTGACGCCATTTCACCCGCCGCGCCGCCGGCGAGGCTCGCCAGGGGTCCGCCAACGGCGAGGAGCGCGAGCGCGAGGACGATCAGGAACGCCCCCCGGCCGATCGCGCGGGCATCGCGCTCGAAGCCCACCCGCGCGGACGCGATCGCCGCCAGCGGCACGGTCTCGAGCTGCGCATCGCCGCGGTGCACGATGCAGTTCGGGTACAGCGTGAGGTGCGTGCCGCGCAGCGCGCCGCCCGCGAAGTCGAAGCGCGCGATCGGGGCGCCTGCTTGGCTCACTTCCACGGCAGCTCGATCGGGTAGGAGAAGACGATACCGAGAAAGACGGCGGCGCCGACCCAGTTGTTGTGCCGGAAGGCCCTGAAGCAGCCCTGGCGCGTGCGGCCGCGGATCAGGAACCAATGATAGACCATCATCGCGCCGGCCGCCGCGAGCCCCGCGTTGTAGGGCCAGCCGAGGCGCAGCATCGCGCCGATCCCGGACAGCGCCGCGAGCATCGCCGCGTAGCTCGCCATCACCGCGGCGACGTCCCAGCGGCCGAGCGCGAGCGCGGAGGTGCGGATGCCGATTCTGGCGTCGTCGTCGCGGTCCACCATCGCATACTCGGTGTCGTAGGCGAACGAATAGCAAACGTTGGCGGCGAGCAGCAGCCAGCTGGCGGCGGGAAGCCGCCCCTGGATCGCCGCGTAGGCCATCGGGATGCCGAAGCCGAAGGCGATCCCGAGCACGAGCTGCGGCATGGCGAAGAAACGCTTGGTGAAGGGATAGGCCGCCGCGATCGCGAGCCCGGCGAAGGAGAGCGCGATCGCGAACGGATTGAGGAACAGCACCAGCGCGAACGCGCAGGCCGCGAGCGCCGCGCCGACCGCGAGCGCTTCCGCGGGCCTGATCTCGCCCGCGGCGAGCGGCCGCGAGCGGGTGCGCTCGACGTGCGCGTCGAAATGGCGGTCGGCCCAGTCGTTCACCGCGCAACCCGCCGAGCGCATGAGCAGCGTGCCGACGACGAAGATGACGAGGATATCGGGCCGGGGCCAGCCGCCTGAGGCGAGCCACACCGCCCACAGCGTCGGCCAGAGCAGCAGCAGCGCTCCGATCGGCTTGTCGAGCCTGATGAGACGCTCGTAGGCGTCGAGCCGCTTGACGATGAACCCCGGGTCCATGCACCGCGAAGTATCTCAGACCCGCACGTAATCCTGCCTGGCGCCGAGCCAGCGCTCGACATGGCGCCGCCCCGCCGCGGGATCGCGCGCGATCAGCTCAGCGGCTGCCTCGCGCGCGGCGGCGATGAGCGGCTCGTCGCGCTCGAGGTCGGCAAAGCGCAGCAGCGGCGCGCCGCTCTGCCGCTCGCCGAGGTACTCGCCGGGACCGCGCAGCAGGAGGTCGCGCCGCGCGATCTCGAATCCGTCGGCGTTCTCGTAGATGATTTTCAGCCGGCCGCGCGCCGCCGCCGAAAGCGGCGCGGCGTAGAGCAGAATGCACACGCTTTCGCGCGCCCCGCGCCCGATCCGGCCGCGCAGCTGGTGCAGCTGCGCCAGCCCGAAGCGCTCGGCGTGCTCGATCACCATGAGCGAGGCGTTCGGCACGTCCACGCCCACCTCGATCACGGTGGTCGAGACAAGGAGCTGAATTCCGCCTGCGGCGAAGGCCTGCATTGCCGCGGCCTTTTCCGCGGACGGCATGCGGCCGTGCAGCAGCCCGACCCGCAGGCCCTTCAGCTCTTTCACCAGGGCGGCGTGGGTGTCCAGCGCAGTCTGCAGCTCGCCCTCCTTCGATTCCTCGATCACCGGGCAGACCCAGTAGGCCTGCTGCCCCTCGGCGCAGGCCTCGCGGATGCGCGCGAGCACCTCGGCGCGCCGTGCGGCGGAAACCAGCCGCGTCGCGACCGCCCGGCGCCCGGGCGGCAGCTCGTCGATCAGCGACACGTCGAGGTCCGCGTAGTAGCTCATCGAGAGCGTGCGCGGGATCGGCGTCGCGCTCATCATCAGCTGGTGCGGCACCGCCTCCTCGGCCTTTTTGCGCAGCATCAGGCGCTGCTCGACCCCGAAGCGGTGCTGCTCGTCCACGACGGCCAGCCCGAGGCGCGCGAATTCCACGCCTTCCTGCACCAGCGCGTGCGTGCCGACGGCGAGCGGCGCCTCCCCCGAGCGAAGCGCGGCGAGCGCCGCGCGCTTTTCCTTCGCCGCGAGGGCGCCGTGCAGCCACGCGATGCGCACGCCGAGCGGCTCGAACCAGCCGGCGAGCTTGCGCCAGTGCTGCTCCGAGAGGATCTCGGTCGGCGCCATCACCGCCGCCTGCCAGCCCGCGTCCGCCGCCGCCAGGCAGGCGATCGCCGCGACGATGGTCTTGCCGCTGCCGACGTCGCCCTGCAGCAGCCGCTGCATCGGATGGGGCTCCCGGAGATCGCGCAGCACCTCGCCCATCGCGCGCTGCTGCGCGCGCGTCAGGCGGAACGGAAGCCTGGCGAGAAATTCCCGCACCAGCCGCCCGTCGCCCGCGAGCATCGGGGCGCGCCGCTCGCGGCGCTTGCGGTAGGCGAAGCGCATCGAGAGCTGCTGCGCGAGCAGCTCGTCGAACTTCATGCGCCGCCACGCGGGATGCGTGCGCTCGACGAGCGAGGCGAGGTCGGCGCCCGGCGGCGGCCGATGCAGCAGGCGTGCGCTCTCGGCGAAGCCTGCGAGCCCGTGGCGGCGCCGCAGTTCCTCCGGCAGCGTATCCTCGAGCCCGGCTTCGTCGAGCGCCTCGAGCACGCGGCCCCGCAGCGCCGCCTGCGCCAGACCCGCGGTCGTCGGATAGATCGGCGTGAGCGCATCGGGCAGCGGCTCGCCTTCGTGCACCAGCCGGTAGCGCGGGTGCGCCATCTCGGCGCCGAACCAGCCCGGCCGCACCTCGCCGAAAGCGCGCACGAGCAAGCCTTCGGCGGCGGCGCGCCGGAACTGCGTCAGCTGGCTCTGGTAGAAGTTGAAGAAGCGCAGCACCAGCCCCTGCGCGTGCACGACCAGCTGCCGGCGGGGCCGGTAGGCGATCTCCGCGCGCTCGACCTTCGCCTGCACCAGCACGGGCTTTCCCGGCGGCGCCGCGTCGGGCGCGGTGAGCGCGGTCTCGTCCTCGTAGCGATGCGGCAGGTGAAGCACGAGATCGAAGCGCGAGCGCAGCCCGAGCTTGTCGAGCTTGCGCGCGAGCCCCGCGGCTTTCACCCCGAATGCAGGATCGCGTCGATCTCGACCAGCGCGCCGCGCGGAAGGCTCGCGACGCCGACCGCGGCGCGCGCCGGGTAGGGCTGCCGGACGTACTGCGCCATGATCTCGTTCACCTTGGCGAAATGCACGAGGTCGGTGAGGTAGACGGTCATGCGCACCGCGTGCTCGAGACCCAGGCCCGAGCCCTTGGCGACCGCCGCGAGATTCCTGAACACGCGATGGATCTGCGCCTCGATTCCCTCGGCGAGCTGCATCGTCGCCGGGTCGAGGCCGATCTGGCCCGACAGATACACGGTGTCGCCTGCGCGCACCGCCTGGGAGTAGGTGCCGATGGCGCCCGGCGCCTCCGGCGTCTGGATCGCGGCCTTCACGGCGGGTATCTTAGCGCAATGCCCTCGCCGATCATCGCCAACCTGGAGAAGCTGATCGGCACGCCGCGCGACGGCGCGCTGCTGCGCTACTCGCTCGGGATCGAGCACGCAAGAGCGGGAGATCTGGAGCGTGCGATCGCGCAGCTGCGCGAGGCGGTGTCGCGCGACCCCGCCTACTCGGCGGCGTGGAAGGCGCTCGGAAGATCGCTCGTCGACGCGGGCCGCGCGGCCGAGGCGCTCGAGGCCTACCGCTCGGGGATCGAAGCCGCACGCTCGAAGGGCGACCGCCAGGCCGAAAAGGAGATGAGCGTGTTCGCGCGGCGGCTGGAAAAGCCGCGGCCGTAGGCGCTCAGCCTTCCGGAGGAACCAGCCCGGTGCGCATGGCGTAGCGCACCAGCCCCGCGACGTCGCGGATGCCGAGCCGCTCCATGATCTGCGAGCGATGCGTCTCCACCGTCTTGACCGACAGGTTGAGGATGAACGCGATCTCCTTGGTGCTCTTGCCGCCCGCGAGCAGCCTCAGCACCTCGCGCTGGCGCGCGGTGAGGGCCTCGCTTCCCGAATCGCCGCCCATCCTCTGCACGTAGCCGTCCACCACCTGGCGCGACACCGCGGAGCTGAGCCAGGTCTCCCCGCGCATCACGCTGCGCAGCGCGAGCTCCAGCTCGGCCGTGGCCGCGTCCTTGAGCAGGTAGCCCGCGGCGCCCGCGCGCAGCGCCTGCAGCACGTACTCCTCGCTAGAGTGCATCGACAGCACCAGCACCCGCACTTGCGGCTGCCGCTGGCGGATGCGCGCAGTCGCCTCCAGCCCAGTCATGCCCTTCATCGCGATGTCCATGAGCACCACGTCGGGATTCTCCCTGCCGGCCAGCTCGACCGCGTCCTCGCCGCTCGAGGCCTCGCCGATGACCTCGACGCCCGCCATCGCGCCGAGCAGCGAGCGGATGCCCGCGCGCACCAGCGCATGGTCGTCCGCCAGGATGACCCGGATCGGCTTCTCGGACATCAAGCGCCCTCCACGCTTGCTCCGCGCTGGAGCGGAAAGGTCGCCAGCACTACCGTCCCCTGGCCCGGCGCCGAACGCAACTCGAGCGTGCCTCCGGCGAGCGCGATACGCTCCTCGATGTCGACCAGGCCGAGGCTCGCGCCCGAGGCGCCGCGGCGCCGCGCCGCCTCCAGGTCGAAGCCGGCGCCGTTGTCGCGCACCGAAAGCGCGAGCCGGCCGCCGGCGGTGAACAGGCGCAGCCACAGGTCGCGCGCCTTTGCGTGGCGCAGCACGTTCGTGATCGCCTCCTGGGCGACGCGAAAGCAGGCGATCTCGATCCCGGCGTCGATCTCGCGCGGGGCGTCGCCGGCTTCGAAGTGCGGCGTGAGCTGACCCAGCCGCGCCTGGCGATCGAGGTGCGCGCGCAGCGCCGCCGCCAGGCCGAGATCCTCGAGCTGCGGCGGGCGCAGTCCGAGCGAGAGCAGCCGCACCCGCTCGAGCGCCTGCCCGGCCGTCCTGGCGCATTCCTCGATGCGTTCGGCGCGCACCGCGCCGCCGCCCGAGCGCGCGGCCGATTCGAGGTGGATCTTGAGCGCGGTGAGCGCCTGGCCGACGTCGTCGTGCAGATCGCGCGCCAGGTGCCGGCGTTCCGTCTCCTGCACGTCGAGCAGCCGGCGCGACAGGCCGCGCAGGCGCACCTGTGCCGACCTGAGCGCCTCCAGCGACTGGTGCAGCTCCGTGACATCGCGCCCGACCGACTGGATCTCGGTCAGCCGCCCGTCCTCGTCGAAGACGCCGCGCGACACCCAGTGCATCCAGCGCAGCCGGCCGCCGCCGTCGGCGACCTGCGCGTCGCGCTCGACCACGACGTATTCGGGGCCGAGGCGGCCGAGCGAGCGGCGCATTTCTTCGCGGCGCGCCTCGCCCACCACGTCGAGGATGCTCCTGCCTATCAGCGACTCGGGCCGGCGACCGAAGAACTCGCACCAGGCGGGGTTGACGAACGAGATCGTGAAATCGGGCAGCAGCCGCACGATCAGCTCGGACTGATCCTCGACGATGGCGCGGTAGCGGCGCTCGGACTGCTCGAGCGCGCTCTGCGTCGCGAGGTGCTGCTCGCGGCTGCGCCGCTCCTCGAGCGCGCGCCGCACCGCGGGCGCGACGCGCGCGAGGCCGTCCTTGAGCACGTAGTCGGTTGCGCCGGCGCGCAGCGTTTCGACCGCGAGCTCCTCTCCGATGGTGCCCGAGACGAGCACGAAGGGCACGAGCGCTTCCTGGCGGCGCACGAACTGGAGCGCCTCGAGGCCGGTATAGTCGGGAAGCTTGTAGTCCGCGAGCACGAGGTCGAAGCTGCCCGGTGCGTACGCGGTCTCGAACGCCGCGCGGCCCGCCACCACGGTCGGCTCGCAACGGATGCCGCCCTCGGCGAGCGCGGCGAGCGCAAGCTCCGCGTCGGCCGGATCGTCCTCCAGCAGCAGCACGCGCAGCGCTTCCAAGACCTCAACTCCCCGCCACCGGAGGCTCGTTGACGAGGAGCCAGAAAAGGCCCAGCTGGCTCACTGCATCGACGAACTCGTCGAACTGGACCGGCTTCACCACGTACGCGTTCACGCCCAGCTGGTAGCTCGTGGCGATGTCCGGGCCCTCGCGCGACGAGGTCAGCACCACGACCGGGATGGTCTTGAGCCGGGAATCCGATTTCACGGCGCGCAGCACTTCGAGGCCGTCCACGCGCGGCATCTTGAGGTCGAGCAGCAACAGCACGGGGTCCACGGACGGACGATCGGCGAAGGCACCGCGGCGGTACAGGTAATCGAGCGCCTCGGCGCCGTCGCGCGCTATATCGATCTGATTCGCGATGCCGTGCCGCGACAGCGCCGCGAGCGTCAGCTCGACGTCGTTCGGGTTGTCCTCGGCGAGCAGGATGCGGCGGGCAGTCATGCGTCCTCCGGCCAAACGTCGTATCGCGACCCATTCTGGCGCGTTTTTCCAGAGCGAGCACGCGGCCGAGGGTGCTTATTCGCGCGCCGGGACGGCAATCTGACACACTCTGACGAGCGCGCGATTTATCCCGGAGTCCGATCCGCAGGAACAAAAAAGGGCCGGCTCGCGCCGGCCCCTTCGGATCAGGTGGTGGAGTGGAAGGGGATCGAACCCTCGACCTCGGCATTGCGAACGCCGCGCTCTCCCAGCTGAGCTACCACCCCGCGGGAAGGGGCCGGATTTTACAGCACAAGCGCTGCTCGCGACACCCGCCGACCGGTCCGCTATCATGCGCGCATGCAAATCGCTCCACCCTTCGGCTATAAGGAAGTCGTCCCGTTCCTGAAAACGCACAAGGTGCGCCTGCTCGCGCCCGGGGAAGTCCCGGCATTCGCGCAGCGCGGCAATGCCATCCCGATCAGCTACACCGAGTTCCAGCTTGTCGCGCGCGACTATCCCATCGTATTCACCTCCGGCGACCAGGGCAAGACCTTCGCCCCGGTCGCGGTGCTCGGCATCGCCGCAGGGGAGAACCTGTTTTTCGCCGACGGCGCCTGGGTGCGCGGCGTGTACGTGCCGGCCTACGCGCGACGCTATCCGTTCTGCATGGCGAAGGTGAACCTGAACAAGGTCGAGCAGAAGAACCGGCTGATCTGCGTCGAGAAGGAATACCTCGACGAGGGCGCGGGCGAGACGATGTTCGACGTCAAGGGCGAGCCGGTCGAGAAATGGAAGGGCATCGAGCGGCTGCTCTCCGAGTACGAGGCCGACCTCGAGCGCAGCCGCGAGATGTGCTCGATCCTCGCCGACTACGGCCTGCTCGAGCCGTTCACCATGCAAGCGACGCTCGACAAGGGCGGCGGCATGCACCTCACGGGGATGCACCGCGTGGACGAGAAGAAGCTCGAGCCGCTGAACGCCGCGCAGATCAAGAACCTGATGCGCAAGGGCCTGATGGCGCGCATCTACCTGCACCTCGTGTCGCTCGACAATTTCCAGCGCCTATTGGAGCGCAAGGCGGCGCGCGGCGCGTGATTCGCCGCGGTGGGCCGGGTTGGATTCGAACCAACGACCAAGGGATTATGAGTCCCCTGCTCTGACCACCTGAGCTACCGGCCCGGCCGGAATGTTACGCCGCAAACGAAAAGGGCCGCTCGCGCGGCCCTTCGCGTTTTCCGGTCCCCGCTCAATCGCTCATGACGTTCGGATAGACGAAGCCGAAAGAAAGAATGCACACCGCGACCTTCAGTACGAAGCGGAATTTCTGAGGCGGCGTCATCTCCTTAAAGGTCAGCGGTTGCTGAGCCTTCGCCGCACCCCCGTGCGAAGCATCAGTCATGGTGAACTCCTGTTGAATTGACAACACGGTCCAGCAAGCGCCGGTCGCGGGCAAGCCCGCGACCGCGGGAGTAAGCCGCCGCTCAGGACCGCACCAGAAGTGTATCAGCCTTCTTGGTCGAGGAAGCTCTTCAGCCGCTCGGAGCGCGACGGGTGGCGCAGCTTTCTCAGCGCCTTCGCCTCGATCTGGCGGATGCGCTCGCGCGTGACGTCGAACTGCTTGCCGACTTCCTCGAGCGTGTGGTCGGTCGACATCTCGATGCCGAAGCGCATCCTGAGCACCTTGGCCTCTCGCGGGGTGAGCGTGTCGAGCACTTCCTTGGTCACGTCGCGGAGACTCCCGTAGGTGGCGGCGTCCGCCGGCGCCATCGTCGAGGAGTCCTCGATGAAGTCGCCCAGGTGCGAGTCGTCGTCGTCGCCGATCGGGGTCTCCATCGAGATCGGCTCCTTGGAGATCTTCAGGATCTTGCGGATCTTCTCCTCGGGCATCTCCATCTTCAGCGCGAGCGTCGCTGGATCTGGCTCCTGCCCGGTCTCCTGCAGAATCTGGCGGCTGATGCGGTTCATCTTGTTGATGGTCTCGATCATGTGCACCGGGATACGGATGGTGCGCGCCTGGTCGGCGATCGAGCGCGTGATCGCCTGGCGGATCCACCACGTGGCGTAGGTCGAGAACTTGTAGCCGCGCCGGTACTCGAACTTGTCCACCGCCTTCATCAGGCCGATATTGCCCTCCTGGATGAGGTCGAGGAACTGCAGGCCGCGGTTGGTGTACTTCTTGGCGATCGAGATCACCAGGCGCAGGTTGGCCTCGGTCATCTCGCGCTTGGCGCGGCGGGCCTTGGCCTCGCCGGTCGACATCTGCTTGTTGATCTCCTTGAGATCGCGGATCGCGATGCCGATCCGCACCTGCACCGCGTGCATCTTGCCGAGGTGCTCCAGGATCGCCGGCTCGAGGCGCTTGAGCGCCTCGCTCCACGGGTGCGCCGCGTTGATGTCGTAGGTCAGCCAGCGCTTCGAGCCCTCGGTGCCGGCGAACACCTTGATGAAGTGCTGGCGCGGCATCTGCGCCTTGCCGACGCAGATGTCGTGGATCTGGCGTTCGTGGCGCCGGATCTCGTCCACCAGGCTGCGCACGCTGTCGCACAGCCGCTCGACGGTGCGCGCCGTGAAGCGGATCGCCATCAGCTCGTGCGAGATCTGTTCGCGCACGCGCAGGTAGTCCCTGTCCTTCGAGCCCTTCGCTTCGAGCGTACGTTTCATCTTGTCGTACAGCCGCCGCATGCGCGCGAACTTTTCCAGGGCTTTCGCGCGCAGCGCGAGCAGGCTCGCCGACTGCGCGGCGCTCTCTTCCTCCTCGGACTCGCTCTCGTCCTCCTCGATCGCCGCCTCCTCGTGCTCGACTCTCTCGGCCTTCTTGGGGTCGAAATCGTCCTTGGCGTTCGGGTCGATGAGGCCGTCGACCACCTCGTCGATGCGCAGCTCGTCCTTTTCCACCTTGTGGGCAAGGTCGAGGATCTCCTGCACAGTGGTCGGGCACGCGCTGATCGCCTGGATCATGTGACGCAGCCCTCCCTCGATCCTCTTCGCGATCTCGATCTCGCCCTCGCGGGTGAGCAGCTCCACCGATCCCATCTCGCGCATGTACATGCGCACCGGGTCGGTGGTGCGGCCGAACTCCGAGTCCACCGTGGAAAGCGCGGCCTCGGCCTGCTCCTCGACGTCCTCGTCGGTCTGCGCGACCGGGGTCGCCTCGGTGATCAGCAGCTGCTCCTGGTCGGGCGCCTGGTCGTAGACCTGGATGCCCATGTCGCCGAAGGTCGAGATGATCGCCTCGATCTGCTCGGCGTCGACCAGGTCGTCGGGCAGGTGGTCGTTGATCTCGGAATAGGTCAGGAAGCCGCGCTCCTTGCCCAGCTTGATCAGGTTCTTCAGGCGCGTGCGGCGGGTCTCGGCGTCCTCTTTCGGCAGCTCCGCCGGGATCAGCCATTCCCTGCGGCCCTTGCGGCCGCCGCGGCCCTTGCCGCGCGCCTTGACCTCGTTGACCTTGGCTTCGAGCAGCTCGAGCGCCTGCTTGGCGCTGCGGATCGGGGTCTTGGGCTTCTTGGCGCCCTTCTCGTCCGGCTTCGCGGCGAGCGCCTTCGCCGCCGCGGGCCTTTTCGCCTTCGCCGGGACCTTGGCGCGCAGCGGCTTCTTCGCCCGCAGCCTCTTCTTCGCCGCCAGCCTCTGCTTCAGGCGCTTGAGGGCCTCGGCCTTCTTCTTGGCCGTGCGAGGCTTTTTCCCCTTGGACTTGCGCTTTGGCTTGACCATCCGTTCCCTCTCCGCCCCCGTTCGAACAAAAATCGCCGAAAACCGTCCATTATAACAATGCGCGCCCTTCGGACCTGCCGCGCTTCATTTCCTCGAATTCCCGCAGCTTGCGCGAGTACTCGGCGAGCTCCTCGCGTCCGGCCTCGCCGCGCTCGACGCGCCGGCGCAGCGCCTCGAGCGTCTCCCCGGTACGTTTGACCCGCAGCCCCCGCAGGCAGTTCTCGATCTCGACGTCCGCCTCCTCGGCGGTGAGCCTCAGCTCGAGCAGTGACTGCTGGACCTCGAAAAGCAGCGGCGCGTGTGGGGTCTCGGCGAATCTCTCGATCAGCAGCGCGTGCTCGACGCGCTCCGGGGGCGCCGCGTCGCGGCACCATGCCGCAAACGCGGCAAGCGCCGCCGATTCCGGTAGATTGGGGTCGACGAGCGCCAGATCAAGCTCGCTCGCGCGCTGCGGGCGGAGCAGCAGGAAACGCAGCAGCTTCCACTCCAGGTTCGTGGTGGTCGGGGCCCGCACGGGCGCCGGAGCGCGCCGCGCATAGGAAGGGGCCTTGCGAAGCTCGAGCAGCGTTTCGGCCTCGTCCTGCGACACGCGCGCGAGACCCGCCATCTCCTTGAGTACCTGAAGCTGCAAGCCCGCTGCCGCGATCCCCTGCATGTACGGCTTCGCCGCGGCGAGGAATCCCGAGCGTCCCTCCGGGGTCGCCAGGTCCGATTGCGCGCGCAGCCCGCCGATCAGGAACTCCGAGAGCGTCTGCGCCCCGCGCACCAGCTTCTCGAGCGCCTCGGCGCCGCGCGAGCGCACGTAGCTGTCCGGGTCCTCGCCTTCGGGAAGGAACAGGAACCGGATCGGCTTGTGGTCCTGCGCGAGCGGCAGGCTCACCTCGAGCGCGCGCCACGCCGCCTTCCTGCCGGCCGCGTCGCCGTCGAAGCAGAAAACCAGCTCGTCGGCGAGCCGGAGCAGCTTCGACACGTGCACCGGAGTGGTCGCCGTGCCGAGCGTCGCCACCGCGTACCCGACGCCGAACTGGGCGAGCGCGACCGCGTCCAGATAGCCTTCGACCACGAGCGCACGGCCGGCGGAGCGGATCGCGTCGCGCGCCTGCGCGAGCCCGTAGAGCTCTCGCCCCTTCTCGAAAATCGGCGTCTCGGGCGAGTTGAGGTACTTGGGCTCGCCTTCCCCGATCACGCGGCCGCCGAACCCGATCACGAGGCCGCGGGCGCTCAGGATCGGGAAGATCACGCGGTCGCGGAACCGGTCGTAGCGCTTGCCTTCGTTCTCGACCACCAGGCCGCACTCGACGAGCGCTTTGTCCTCGTAGCCGGGAAACGCAGTCCTGAGCGCCTGCCAGTCGTCGGGGGCGTAGCCGATGCGAAAGCGCGCCGCGATCTCGCCGCTGAGCCCGCGGCCCTTCAGGTACTCGATCGCGCGCGGCGACTTCTTCAGCTCGGAGCGGTAGAACTCCATCGCCTTCTCCATCACGCCGTACAGATCGGTCTCGCGCTCCTGGCGGGCCGCTTCCTCGGGCGTGCGCGGCCGCCACTCCGGCACCTGCATTCCGACCGACCCGGCAAGGTCCCTGACGGCGTCCACGTAGCCGAGCCCCGCATACGCCATCAGGAAACCGATCGCGTTGCCGTGCGCCCCGCAGCCGAAGCAGTGGTAGAACTGCTTCGCCGGGCTCACGGCGAAAGAAGGCGTCTTCTCGGCGTGGAACGGGCACAGCCCGAGGTGGTTCGCGCCGCCTTTCTTCAGGCGGACGTAGCGCGAGACCACCTCGACAATGTCGACGCGGTTGAGAAGGTCCTGCTTGAAGGAATCGGGGATCATGGGACAGACCACATTTTCCACTGAAAATGTGGTCTGTCCCTGATTTTCCGGCTAAGGCTTCAGCCCCAAAGCCTGGTCTTCACGAGCGCCGACACCTTGCCCATGTCGGCGCGCCCGGCGAGCCGGGCCTTCAGCAGGCCCATCACCTTGCCCATGTCTTTCGGGCCCGAGGCGCCCGCCTCGGCGAGCGCCGTCTCCACCGCCCGCGCCACCTCGGCCTCGCTCATCTGCTGCGGCAGGTATGCGCCAAGCACCTGCACCTCGTATTTCTCGGCCTCGGCGAGGTCGGTGCGGGCCGCCTTTTCGAACTGGGCGATCGATTCGCGCCGCTGCTTGAGCAGCTTCTCGACCACCGACACCACGTCGGCGTCGCTGAGCTCGACGCGCTCGTCCACTTCCCTTTGCTGGAGCGCGGCGAGCAGCAGCCGCAGCGCCGACAGGCGCGCGGCGTCCCTGGCGCGCATCGCCGCCTTCATGTCTTCCTGGATTCGTTGCTTGAGGGAAATAGGACTTGCCGCCAGAAGCGGCGGCTTACTTCAATACATCTTCTGCGGCAGCATCTGGCTGCGCAGGCGCTTGTGGTGGCGCTTGACCGCGGCGGCAAGCTTGCGCTTGCGTTCGCTGGTCGGCTTCTCGTAGTACTCGCGCGCGCGCAGCTCGGTGAGGAGACCGGTCTTCTCCACGGTGCGCTTGAAGCGGCGCATCGCCACCTCGAACGGCTCGTTTTCCTTGACTCGTACGGTCGGCATCCGGTTCCCGGATCTCGAAGAGGGGGCGAATTGTATCAAAATCGGCCCGTGCTGATCCTGGGCATCGAAACCTCGTGCGACGACACCGGCGTGGCGCTTTACGACGGGGCCGCGCGGCGCCTTCTCGGCCACGCGGTGCACACCCAGGCCGCGATGCACGAGGCCTACGGCGGCGTGGTCCCCGAGCTCGCCTCGCGCGACCACGTGCGGCGCCTCGTGCCGCTCGCCCGGGGGCTGCTCGAGCGCGCCGGGCGCAGCGCGCACGATCTGGCCGGCATCGGCTATACCGAGGGACCCGGGCTCGCCGGTGCGCTGCTCGTCGGCGCCTCGTTCGCGCATGCTCTGGCGCTCGCGCGCGGCATTCCCGCCATCGGCATCCACCACCTCGAGGGGCACCTGCTCTCGCCGCTGCTCTCGGTGCGCGCTCCACGGTTTCCGTTCGTCGCGCTGCTCGTCTCGGGCGGCCACACCCAGCTCGTGCGCGTGGACGGGGTCGGGCGCTACGCGCTCCTCGGCGAGACGCTCGACGACGCGGCGGGCGAGGCCTTCGACAAGACAGCGAAATTGCTCGGCCTCGGCTATCCCGGCGGACCGGAGCTCTCCAGGCTCGCCGATGCCGGGACCCCGGGCCGCTACCGGCTGCCGCGCCCGATGATCGCGAGCGGCGATCTCGATTTCAGCTTTTCGGGGCTGAAGACAGCCGTGCTGATGCTGGTGCGGGGGGCCGAGCCGAACGAGCGCTTCTTCGCCGACGTGGCGCGCGCTTTCGTGGACGCGGTGGTGGAGGTGCTGGTGGCGAAGTGCGCGCGCGCGATGGAAGCGACCGGCCTGACACGCCTGGTCGTCGCGGGCGGCGTGGGCGCCAACCGGCAATTGCGCGGCGCGCTGGACGCCGCCGCTGCGCGAAGCGGCTTCGACGTCTACTACCCGGAGCCGGAGCTGTGCACCGACAACGGCGCGATGATCGCGCTTGCGGCCGCACTGCGGCTGGCCAAAGGGGCGGTGAAAGGCGGGCCGCACTCGTTCACGGTCCGGCCGCGCTGGGAGCTCGGGGCGCTCAGCTAGCTCTTCGCTCGCCGATGCGCGACTCGGTGCCCGAGACGAGGCGGCCGATATTGTCCTTGTGCCGCCAGGCGATCAGCAGCGCCATCGCCGCCACCACGGGAAGCACCGGCCGCAATCCGAACAGCCACCAGGCGTACGCGGGCGCGAACAGCGCGGCGACGAGCGACGCAGCCGACGCGTAGCGGAAAAACGCCGCGATCGCGATCCAGGTCGCAATCGTTGCCGCGCCCAGCCACAAGTCGAGCCCCAGCAGCGCGCCCGCAGCGGTGGCGACGCCTTTCCCGCCGGCGAAGCGGTGATAGAGCGGAAATACGTGCCCGAGCACGACCCCGAGCGCGGCGAACGGCACATCCAAGCCCGCCGCCGCGCCCTGCCCGATGGTGAGCGCAACCAGCCAGACCGCGAGCCAGCCCTTTGCCGTGTCGCCCGCGAGCGTGAGCGCAGCGGCGAGCCGGCTCCCCGAGCGCAGCACGTTGGTCGCGCCGGGATTGCGCGAGCCGTAGGTGCGCGGATCCGGCAGCCCCATCAGCCGGCTCACCACGATCGCGAGCGAGATCGAGCCGAGCAGGTACGCGGCGAGCGCCGCGACGGCGGTCTGCATGCGAGCCGCATAATACAATGCGCTTGGCGATGGATTTCATCCAGGTCCGCGATCTGCGCGTGGAGATGGTGATCGGCATCCACAGGCGCGAGCACCACGTGCGCCAGACGGTGTCGATCGACCTCGACATCGGATTGCCGGGCGATGCGGTATTTGCCAGCGACAAAGTGGCCGACACGATCGACTACGAGCAGGTGACGGGAGCAATCCGCGACCTCGCGGCGAGCGGGCATTTCCGCCTGGTGGAGACCTTCGCCGAGCGCATCGCGCGCCTTCTGACCGACCGGTTTCACGCCCCCTGGGTCAGAGTGAGCGCGGCGAAGCTCGGCGTGCTCGCCAACGCGCGCCTGGTCGGCGTGTCGATCGAGCGAAAGCGCGGCTAACCGCGCGGATGATGCTTCGCGTGCAGCGCCTTCAGGCGCTCGCGCGCGACGTGGGTGTAGATCTGGGTAGTCGAGATGTCGGCGTGGCCGAGCAGCATCTGCACCACGCGCAGGTCGGCGCCGTGGTTGATGAGATGCGTCGCGAACGCATGGCGCAGCACGTGCGGCGAGAGCCGCTTGCCCGGAGTCGCGCGCGCGCCGTAGCCGCGGATGCGGTACCAGAACGCCTGCCGCGTCATGGCGGCGCCGCGGCCGGTGACGAAGAGCGCGTCCGCGACCTTGCGCTTCGCCAGCACCGGGCGCGCTTCCTCCAGATAGCGGCTCACCCAGTGCACCGCCTCCTCGCCCAGGGGCACCAGCCGCTCCTTCGATCCCTTGCCGAGGACCCGCACCACGCCCGCGTCGAGGTTCGCCTCGAAACTCTTCAGCGCCACCAGCTCGGAGACGCGCAACCCCGTCGCGTAGAGCGCCTCGAGCATCGCGCGGTCGCGCATGCCGAGCGGCGTGCGCGTGTCGGGCGCGGCGAGCAGCGCCTCGACGTCGGCTTCCGACAGGCTCCTTGGAAAGCGCGGCGCGCGCTTCGGCGGATCGAGCCTGAGGGTGGGATCCGCGGCGATTTTGCGCTCGCGCATGCAGTAGCGGTAGAAGCGCTTCAGGCTCGAGACCAGCCGCGCCGCGCTGGAGGCACGGCCCCTGCGCGAGGCGAGAAACGCGAACAGCTCGGCCTCCGCGGCGCGCGCAAGCCCATGCTCGCCGAGGAAGGCGGCGAACAGCTCGAGGTCGCGGCGGTAGGACTCGATCGAGTTCCTGGCCAGCCCGTCCTCGAGCCACAGCGCGTCGCAGAATTCGTCGAGCAGCGCCGCATCCCCCGCGCCCGGATAAATGGGGTCAGAACAACTTTTCCTCGATTTCGCCGCCATCGTGGTGCGCCTGCGGAAATGTTGTTCTGACCCCATTTATCGCGATTCTACCGGCCGCCGCTAGAATAGCCGGCCCTTCCAGAGGAGGACTCGCCATGGGAAAGATGATCGAACTCACCGCTCCAGACGGCCACAAGCTCGGCGCCTATCGCGCCGATCCGTCCGGCAAGCCCAGGGGCGGGATCGTCGTCATCCAGGAAATCTTCGGCGTCAACAGCCATATCAAGTCGGTCGCCGACGGCTATGCGAAGGACGGCTATCTCGCGATCGCGCCGGCGCTGTTCGACCGCGCGCAGAGGAACGTCGACCTCGGCTACTCGCCCGACGACATCGCGAAGGGACGCGAGCTGCGAGCGAAGATGGCGAACGACACCGTGGTGAAGGACGTCGAGGCCGCGGTGAAGGCCGCCGCCGAAGGCGGCAAGGTCGCGATCGTCGGCTACTGCTGGGGCGGCTACGTGGCCTGGATCTCCGCGGCGCGAGTCGCGGGGCTCGCCGCCTCGGTGCCCTACTACGGCGGGGGCGTGCACGAGGCGATCGGCGAGCAGCCGAAGTGTCCCGCGATGCTGCACTTCGGCGAGCGCGATCACATGATCCCGCTCGAAGGCGTAAAGAAGCTCGCCGCGGCGCACCCGCAGCAGATCGTGCACATCTACCCCGCGGACCACGGCTTCAACTGCGACCAGCGCGCCTCCTACGACGCGCCGAGCGCGAAGCTCGCCCGGGAACGCACGCTGGCGTTCCTGAAGCAGCACGTCGGCTGAGCGCTAGCCGCCGGGCAGGGCGCGGCGGAATCGATCTTTCAGGTGCACGCCGTCGTGCGGCGGGAGCACGAGCGGCAGCCTTTCGGCGAGGACCTTGACCGCGGCAAAGTGCGGTCCGGGCCGCTCGTGGATCAATGATCGCAGCGAGCCGACCTGGCTCGAATTGACGATGGTCCTCGATTCGCCGAATCCGCAAGCCTTCGCGACGGCGGCAAGGTCCACGCCGTGCGCGGTATGCGTCGCCTGCATGCCGGTCTCGCCGTAGCGCTCGTTGTCGATCACGACCACCGTGAGGTTGGCGGGCTTCTGCACGCCGATCGTGGCGAGCGAGCCGAGCCCCATCAGCATCTCGCCGTCGCCGGTGACGACGAGCACGCGCCGCTCGGGGCGCGCCAGGGCGAGCCCGAGCCCGGTCATCGCCGCCTGCCCCATCGCGCCCCACAGCGGGAACGTGAGGTCCGAATCGCCGGCCGCGGTGCAGTCCCAGGCGGTCGAGCCCAGCCCGGCGACCACCAGCAGCCCGCCGCGATTTTCCAGGAGCGCCTTCACCACCTCGCGCCGGTGCAGCGTCGCGCTCACTGGTTCGCCTGCTCCTCGAAGCTCTTGATGCCGATCATTCGCTGCGAGATCAGGACCGCGATCGACTCTTGGGCATCGAACGCCTTCCGAACAGCCGTTTCGATGGTCGACGCGGCCTCGGAGGCCGAGGACACGGCTTCGACGGAGACGCCCATCGCGCCGAGCACCGCCGCCGTGGCCCGCCCCATCGGCAACTGCCAGGGATTGAACTCGCCCTGCTCGCCCCGCATCGTGACGATCATCAGGAGCGGAAAGCGGCACGTTTTCACCGTGCCGAGGACGTTGATCAGGTTGCCGACGCCGCTCGACTGCATGAGAAGCGCGGTTTTCTCGCCGCCGAGCCAGGCGCCGGCGGCGAGACCGATGCCCTCTTCCTCGGTGGTGAGCGGCACTGCGCGAATCCCTGCATCCGCATGGCACAGCTCGATCAGCCGCTTGTGGCCTGCGTCCGGCACGTAGCCGACGATGCGCACGCGCTGCGCCGCGAGCACGCGGTGAATCTCGTCCGGCCAGTTGCTAGGCGGCATCCTTGAGCAGCGTCTCGCCCGGCCGCACGCGCGTGAAGGCGACCGGCTTCATCGCCACCTCGATGCGCTCGCCCGCCTGGCGCACGCTGGTGTACGTCGAGTGCTCGAGCGCTCCGGGCTCGGGATGGTCGGAACGGAAGTGCGCCCCGCGCGAGTCCGTACGCCCGATCGCCGCCGCGCAGATGGCGCGGCTCACCGCCGTGAGGCTTTTCAGGTTCAGCCAGTCGTGCCAGGTGAGATTGAACGCCCGGCTCGAATCGGCGAGCGCGAGATCGTCGAGCTCCACGTCGATCCGCGCCAGCTCCTGCTCCGCGGCCTCAAGCGCCGCCGCGTCGCGCATGATGCCGACCTTGTCCCACATCGTGTCGTAGAGCTTCTCGCGCAGGGATTCCGGGCTCCCGCCGCGCAGGCCCTTCCTGAACGGCCGGTCGCAGCGCGCGACCGCGGCGTCGATCTGACCGCGGTCGGGGTCTCGGTAGGAGCCCTCCTTTCTCACCCATCCGGCCATGCAGTCGCCAGCAACTGCGCCGAACACGGTGGAGTTGGCGACGCCGTTGCCGCCGAGGCGGTTCGCGCCGTGCACCCCGCCCGAGTCTTCGCCAGCGACGAACAGCCCCGCCAGCTCCGTCGAGCAATCGGCGGCGAATTCGACTCCCCCCATCATGTAGTGCGCGGTCGGCACCACCTCGACCAGCCCGCCGGCGAGATCGAAGCCGCAATCGGCGCAGCGCTCGACCATGCCCTTGAATTCCTTTCTCACCCTGTCCGGCCCGAGGTGCGCCATCGCGATGTAGAGCCCGCCGTTCGGGGAGATGCTCCCGGCGCGCATCTCGCCGAACATCGCGCGCGAGACCACGTCGCGCGTGGCGCGCTCGAGCCTCGGGTCATACCGATGCATGAATCGCTCCTTCGCACCGTTCAGCAAATACCCGCCCGAGCCGCGCAGGCCTTCCTCGAGCACCGTGCCGGTCATGCGCGTGTGCTCGCCCGCGAGCAGACCGGTCGGATGGAACTGCACCATCTCCATGTCGCGGAGCCGCAGCCCCGCGCGCAGCGCCATCGCCAGCCCGTCGCAGCTCTTGTCCCCCGATGGCGTGTGGTAGCGGTACATGGTCGGGCCGCCGCCGGTGGCGAGCAGCACGGCCTTCGCGCGCGCGAAGACGTATTCGCCCGTGCGCATGTCGATCATGAGCACGCCGGCAAGCGCCTCGCCCGAAGTCGTCTTGACGAGCTCGACCGCGCGGTGCTCCTCCAGGCGCGCGATGTTCCTCGCCCACACCTGCTCGGCGAGCCGGTTCATGATCTCGATGCCGGTGAGATCGCCCTTGTGCACCGTGCGGTCGAACGTTTGCCCGGCGAACGCTTTCTGGTGAATGGTGCCGTCGGGATTTCGGTCGAAGAAGCAGCCCAGCTCGTTCTCGAGCTCGTGAATTCTCTCGATCGCGAGCGTGACCAGCTTCCACGCCAGCTCCTGGTCCGGCAGCCACTTGCCGCCCTCGATCGTGTCCATGAAGTGGCGCTCGACCGAATCGCCCTTCGCGAGCGCGACGTTGTAGCCGCCCTGGACCATGCGCGTGCAGCCGCATTTTCCGAGCAGGCCCTTCACGGCGACCGCGATCGAGAGCTCCGGCGCGGCCTGGTGCGCGTGCAGCGCGGCGAAGAGCCCCGCTCCGCCGGAGCCAAGGATCAGGATGTCGGTGGACAGCTCGCGCACCAGCTTTGCCTAGAGCACACGGCGAATGCCCGGTACCTGATCGAAGCCGGCGTCGAAAGTCAGGATGTCGGACACGTCGTTGCGCTCCATCAGGGCGACGTGAATCGCATCGCGCGCCGAAAGGCCGGGCGACCCTTGCAGCAGGTCTTTCGCCTTTTCCACGTCGCGCAGCTCGATCGCGAAAACCTCGTCCACTGCGTTCAGCAGGGCGTCGAACGCCGGCTGGACCGCATCTCGTCTCGCGATCGCGACATAGCGATGCAGTATCTCCTGCAGGACCTCGACGTCGGTGACCAGCCTCTCGCCCTGCGCGATCGCGCGCTCGAGCAGACGCTGCGCGGCCACCTTGTTCGGATGGTCCGCGCCGACCAGATACATCGGCACGTTGGAATCGACGAATATCAAGTGCCGACGCTCGAGCCGTAGCCGCGCTCGATCTCGGCGAGCATCCGGTCGATATCCCCGCTCGGGAACGAGTGCTTGGCGGCGGCGCGCACGGCTGCGAGCTTGCGGTCCGCGTCGCGCGAAGGCTCGCTGCGCCGCGCAGCGCGGAGCGCCCGGCGCACCCACTCTGCCACGGTGGTGTTCGAGCGCCGCGCCAAGCGGCGCAGCTCGCGCATCTCGGACTCCTCCAGCAGCACCTGGAGCCTTTTGCTCATATCAGTATGCTAGATGACTCATATACATGAGTCAATCGCCCGGAAGCGCGGTTTCTACCGGACGCCCAGGCGCGCGAGCGCCGCGGCCCGGCGCGCCCGGGCGGCGGATTTCACCTCGGCGTAGAGGCTCGCGCCGTGGCTGTCCATGGCGACGAGCAGCGGCCCGAAGCCCTTGACCCGGAACCTCCACAGCGACTCGGGATTGAGATCGTCCAGGTCCACGTCCTCGATCGCCTCGACCCAGGTGGTCTCGAGCGCCGCGGTGCCGCCGATGATCGCGACATAGGCGCCGCCCAGCTCGCGAAAGGCCGCCGCCGAGGCATCGCGCAGCCCGCCCTTGCCGATGACGAGGCGCACGCCGTATTCGCGCATGAGCGGCAGCGTGAAGCGCTCCATGCGGTCGCTGGTCGTGGTGCCGATGCACACCGGCGCGTATCCGGCCGGGTGCGCGGCGCTTTTTTCGACCCGCCTCACGTTCGGCGCGGTGTGGATCACCGCGTGCCCGGAAAGATCGAATCGCGTCTTGCGTCCGCGGTCGAACATGTGGATTTGCGTCGCGTCGCGGATGCCGTAAAGCGTGCCGTTCAGGGTGACCGTGTCGTTCACGCGCAGCAGCCGCACCTGCGCCTCGCTGATCGGCGGCCGGAGCTCGTGGTGAGCCATCGCGCTATTGCGGCTCGCCGAGCAGCGCCTTCTTCAGGTCGTCCTGCACCGGGCGCTCGCCGAGCCAGACGCGGAGGAGCGCGCGGTAGAAGTCCTCGCCGCCGATCGGCCCGCCGCGCGGTTTGCCGTCGACGCTGATGATCGTGCCGGTCCCCGGCCGCCAGTCGAGCAGGATCTGCATTCCCGACTTCGCCTCCTTCAGCTGCGCCATGATCGCGGCGAGCTCGGCGATGCGCGGCTCGAGCGTCTTCATGGTCGCTTCGTCGTGGTTCGGCCGCATGCCTTCGACCAGCGCGTCGGTAAAGGTGGCGGCATCGACGTCGCGCAGCATGTGGATCGCCACGCGCTTCGGGCCGGCGAGCGCGATCGCGTCGGCTGCGGCGGGCTTCTTCTCGGCAAGATACAGGCCCATGGCGTAGACCTGGAAGAACACGCGCTTGCGCAGCCCGGCGCCGTTCAGCACCAGGTCGGAATCGCCGACGCGCGCGCGCTCGTCGATCTTCACGCCGGCCACTTCGGCTGCCTGGAGCGGCATGGCGAGGAGCAAGGCCGCGATCAGGAAAATCCTAGAAACCATATGCGAGGCCTTTCGGCGTGAGGGTGGCGCGCGCCCGGCGCGCCGAGTGGCATTGCATGTTCACGGCCACCGGATTCATGGTGATGTGGGTAGCCGCCGTCTCGACGTGCACCGCGAACGCGGTCGAGTCGCCGCCGAGGCCCTGCGGCCCGACGCCGAGCATGTTGACCGCCTGCGAGAGCTCCTGCTCCAGCTTCGCGCCCTCGGGATCGTCGCAGCGCGTGCCGAGCGGCCGCGTGGCGGCCGTCTTGGCGAGGTGCACGCACAGGTCCGCGGTGCCGCCCACCCCGACCCCGACGATGGTCGGCGGGCAGGTCTTGCCGCCCGCCTCGAGCACGCAGTCCACCACGAAGGTCTTGATCGCCTCGACGCCCTCGGCCGGCACCGCCATCCTCAGCCACGAGTTGTTCTCGGAGCCGGAGCCTTTCGGCACCATCTCGATCGCGAGCGTCTCGGGCTCGTCGGTGAAGTCCACGTGGATCACCGGCACGCCGCGGCCGGTGGAGGTCTGCTCGTTCACGCGCGTGGTCGGATGCACGATCGAGGAGCGGAACGAGTGCTCGCGCGTGGCGCGCGCGCAGCCGCGCCGGATCGCCTCCTTCATCGCCACGCCGTCCACCTCGACGCCGCGCCCGATCCAGACGTTGTAGATCGGGATGCCGGTGTCCTGGCACAGCAGGTTGTCGGTGTCCTCGGCGACCCTGATGTTCGCGATCATGGTGCCGAGCATGCGCTTCGCCCCGGCATCGGACTCGCTCTTCGCGAGCGCGTCGAAGCCCTGCTTCACGTCGGGCGGAAGCAGCTTGAGCGCCCGGATGTAGAGCTCTTTCGCCGCCTCCTCGATCTGCTTGGGTTCGATTTTCAACCGATCACTTCACCTGGATCTTGCGTTCGTTCACCACTCTCGCCCACAGCTCGCTTTCGGCCTTCATCGCCTTGCCCATGTGCTCGGGAGTGTCGCCCACTGGTGTGAGGCCTTGCGCGAAAAAGCGCGCCTTCAGCTCGGTCGAGTCGAGCGCCTTCTTCGTGTCCTGGTACACCTTCTGCACGATCGCCGCGGGCGTTCCGGTCGGCGCCACGATGCCGAACCAGCCGTAGTTCTCGAAGCCTTTCACCGTCCTGCCGATCGGCGGCACGCCCGGGAGCTGCGGCGCCGGATCCTTGCTGGTCACTCCGAGCGCGCGCAGCCGCCCGGCGTTGATATGGCTGATCGTCGCGGCGAGGTTGGTCATGGCAAAGGAGGTCTCGCCGCCCACCAAGGAGGCGAGCGCGGGACCTTCCCCCTTGTACGGGACCGCTACCGCGTTGATCTTGGCCTGGTACAGGAAATTCTCCCCCGCCAAGTGAGTCTGCGAGCCAATCCCGGCGTGCCCGAATGTCAGCTTGCCGGGATCCTTTTTTGCGGCCGCAATCAAGTCCGCGACCGTCTTGAACGGAGAATTCGCCGGCACCGCGAGCACCTGCGGACCGGTAACGACGTTCGTCACCGGGACAAAATCCCTCTCCGGGTTGTAGTTGAGCTTGGCGTAGACGTGCTGGTTCGCCGTCATCACCGAGCCGGAGGGGAAGAACAGCGTGTAGCCGTCGGGGCTCGCTCGCGCGGCCTCGGCCGCCCCGACCCCTCCCGCCGCGCCGCTGCGGTTCTCGATGATCACCGTCTGGCCCCACGCCTGCGTGAGCCTCTCGCCCAGCAGCCGCGCCGAGATGTCGGTCGCGCCGCCCGGTGCGAAGGGCACGATGAACCTCACCGGCTTGCTCGGCCAGCCCTGCGCCGACGCCGACGCCGCCACCAGCATGCCGAGGGCAAGCGACAGGAAGGATCCGAGCTTCATTTCGTTCTCCTCTGAATGACTTGCGCGTCCATTTAACTACAGCGCCAGCGCGAATGCCAAGCCTACGGCGAGCGAGACCGCGGCCGCGATGGCTGCGAGCGTCTTCTGCCAGTCGCGCCAAGGCAGGAATTCCAGCGCCAGGACGCGCAGCCCGCCGGCGAGATGCGCGGCGAGGAGCAGCACCAGGCTCCATTCCGCGAACTTGACGAGCGGCTGCTCGGTCCAGGCGAGGAACGCGTCGAGCCGCGCGGCGCCCTCGAGCGCCTGGCCGAGCGCCCAGAAGTGCACGGGAAGGAACAGCGCGAGCGCGATTCCAGAGACGCGGTGCACCAGAAAAGCCCAGTACGCGGGGTGGTTGTTCGTCATGCGAAGACCGCGATCACCGCGCGCATGCCCATCCAGGCGATGAACATGGCGAATAGCGCCAGCGCGATGTCGCGCGAGGCGCCGCGCCACCCGAACCATTCGGAAAACACGCTCCTCAGGCCGATCGGCGCATGCAGCGCGGCCGAAAGCACGAAGACGGAATAGAACGCGAACCAGGCGCCGTTGCCGCGGGTACGGCCGAGGATCTCGGCGGCGCTGAGCCCGCCCTGCACCGCGTAGATCACGGTGGCGAGGTGCACAAGCACGCAGGCGGCGAGCAGCGCCGCGCTCGCGCGCTGCGCGATCCAAAGAATGGTTTCCGTCCTCGCGCTCACAGCTCGCCGCGCAACGCGGCCTTCGCGACCGCGCGCTTCAGGCCCGCGATCCCCGCGGTCGGGGACAGGTTCTTGGGGCAGCGCTCGGTGCAGCTCATGTGCGTGTGGCAGGCGTGGCAGCCCGCGTCGCCCGCCACGGCGCGCAGACGTTCCGCGCGCCCGGTTGCGCGTGCGTCCATGACCAGAGTCCAGGCGCGGTTGAGCGCGGCCGGGCCGAGGTAGTCGCGGTTCCAGGACACCACATCGCAGGCGCCGTAGCACACGCCGCAGCCGATGCACTCGATCCCCGCGTCAGCCTGCATGCGCGCCGCCGATTCCGGGCGGACCCGGGCAAAATCGTCCTTCTTCGTCCGGTTCCCCTCGAAGCGACCCTTCGCGCGCGCCCACTTGTCGAAGAACTCGCGCATGTCGGTCACCAGGTCGCGGATCACCGGGAGGTTCTTGAGCGGCGCGATCTCGATCCGATCGTTCTTCGCCGCCTTGTCCACGTGCGTGCGGCAGGTCCAGCGCGGTACGCCGTTCACCGTCATGGCGCATGAGCCGCACATGCCGACGCGGCAGGCGTAGCGGTAGGCGAGCGTCGGATCGAGCACACGCTGGATGTGAGTCACGACGTCCAGCACGGTCTGGCTGGCGTGCCGCGGGACCTCGTACTCCCGAAACGCTCCCTCGGCTGCGCCCCGCCAGACGCGCGCTTTCAGTGCGCGATCGGTCAATGCGGGCCGCTCACGCGCTGGAGCTCTCCGGGCTTTATGGCCGATAGCGTCCGCAGGACGGCCGGCACGAGCGGGCGCAGCTCCTTCAGCCGGTTAGTGCGCGCAGCGATGACGATGACGGCGATGCCGGAGGCCCTCACGTTCTGCTGGAACTCGACGTTTTGATCGACGGTGACGAATGCTTCGAAGCGCTGCTGGCGCATCACGGCGAGCAGCTCTCCATTCCGCTTGCCCGACCACCCCATCTCGCGCGCCGTGCTGACATCGTGCCCCACCAGATCCTGCTTCAGCTTTCGGGGCACGCATTCGTCAAGCAGCAGCCGCATGCGCCTCGGTCATCTCCCGTCCCAGCTCGAGCGCAGCGACGGCCTGCTCGCGCGTCACACCCGGAAAGTCGTCCAGGAACTCGTCGAGCGAATCCCCCGCTTCGAGGTAGTCGTACAGCGTCTTCACAGGGACGCGGGTGCCGACGAACACAAGCACGCCGCCGAGGATTTCGGGGTCGGAGTGAACGATTTTGCGGATATCCATAGTGCTCTCCGGCGATATACCGGGATGATACCGTTCAGGCGCTCTCGTACAAGCGCGTGAGCACGAACTCGCGGTGCCCGAGCGCTTCCGCCGCGGTGAGCCGGCCGTTCGCAGTACGGAACATGCATTCGAGCAGCCTGTCGCCCGCCTGGTCGGGAGTGAGCTCCTTCCTCAGCAGGCCGGATACGTCGACGTCGATGTGCTCGGCCATCGTGCGCACGGTGCGCGGGTTGGCCGAGAGCTTGATCACCGGCAGGATCGGATTGCCGATCACGTTGCACTGCCCGGTGGGAAAAAGGTGCACCACGAACCCGCTCGCCGCGCACAGCGTCACCATCTCGGCTGCGGCGGAAGACGAGTCCATGAACCACAGGCCCGGCCCGGTCGGGGTCTCGGCCTTGTCGAGCACGCCGTCCACCAGGCATTTCCTGCCGATCTTCTGGATGTTGCCGAGCGCCTTTTCCTCGATGGTAGTGAGGCCGCCGGCGATGTTGCCCTTGGTCGGCTGCGAGTCCATGAGGTCGCTCGTCTTGTGGCGCTCGATCACCTGCTGGTAGCGGTCGAAGACGAACTGGAACTTCTTCCTGACCTCGTCGTTGCGGCAGCGCGCGGCGACCAGGTGCTCGCCGCCCGTGAGCTCGGTGGTCTCGCCGAAAACGAGCGTCACGCCGTGCGGGTAGAGCTTGTCGAAGACGTTGCCCACCGTGGGGTTCGCGCCGAGCCCCGAGGTGGTGTCGGACTCGCCGCACTTGGTGGACACCCACAGGTCCTTGAGGGGCCGCTCCTCGCGCCGCAGCTCGGAGGACCATTGCATGTATTCCTTCGCCGCCTTCGAGGCGCGCTTGATCGTCTCGTGATCGCCGTGCAGCTCGATGCCGAAGAACGACACGGGCTTGCCGGTCGCGGCGATGCCGTCGGCGACCCGCTTCGCCCAGGTGTCCTCGATGCCGATCACCACCACCGCGGCGACGTTCGGGTTGGAGCCCGCGCCGATCAGCGACCGGAAGTGAAGATCCAGGTCGGCGCCGAACTGCAGCCGCCCGTAGGGATGCGGCAGCGCCATCGTGCCCTTGATGTTGTTCTCGACCGCCTGCGCGGCGGCGTTCGAGAGGTCGTCCACCGGCAGGATGGCGACGTGGTTGCGCACGCCGACGCGGCCGTTTTCGCGCCGGTAGCCCCAGAAGCCCGCTTTCGAGAGGTCCATTCCTACCACCGCTTGGTCTTGAGATTGTGAATGTGCACGTGCTCGCCCGTCTTGATTGGCGCGACCACCTTTCCGATGTCCACGCCGTACTTGATCACCGTGTCGCCCGCCGCGTAGTCCCTGAGCGCGAGCTTGTGGCCGATCGGGATGTCGTTCCTCGCGAGCACCTTCAGGTCCTTGTCGTCCTCCATGATCCAGCCCGAGATCTCCTGGCCGGACTTCACGCCCTCGACCACGACGACGCCGACGCCGTCGCCTTTCTCGTGCACGACGAAATGAATCATGTCATCTTCCGGAATCGGGGAGCCGTTATTGTATTCGCATGCTCGATCGCCGCCGTTTCCTCCGGGCGCTCGTCGCGCTCGGCGCGGCGCGCGCGGTCCCGCTTCGCGCACAAGCTTCCTTTCCTTTCTCGCTCGGGGTTGCCTCGGGCTACCCGACGCCTTCCGGCGTGGTGCTCTGGACGCGCCTCACGGGACTTCTCGCTCCGGTCGCCGTCGCGGTGCGCTGGGAGATCGCTCAGGACGAGGCAATGCGCCAAGTCGTCGCGAGCGGCAGCACCGAGGCGAGCCCCGAATGGGCGCACTCTGTGCACGTCGAGGCGAACGGCCTGGAGCCCGCGCGCCGATACTTCTATCGCTTCACCGCCGCGGGCGCGCAGAGCCCGATCGGCCGCACGCGCACCGCTCCGGCCGCCGGCTCGGACCCCGGGCGGCTCAAGTTCGCGTTCGCCTCCTGCCAGCATTACGAGCAGGGGTACTACGGCGCCTGGCGCCACGTCGTCGCCGACGAGCCGGACCTCGTCGCCTTCCTCGGCGACTATATCTACGAGTCGTCCTGGGGCAGGGACCACGTGCGCAAGCACGACGCCGGCGAGCCTTACACGCTCGAGGACTACCGCGCGCGCTACGCGCTCTACAAGAGCGACCCCGATCTGCAGGCCGCGCACGCCGCCTGCCCGTGGATCGTGACCTGGGACGACCACGAGGTGGACAACGACTACGCCGACGACCGTCCCGAGGACGGCATGGACCGCGAGAGCTTTCTCCTGCGCCGCGCGGCGGCCTACCGCGCCTACTACGAGCACATGCCGCTTCCGGAGCGCATGCGTCCGCAAGGCCCCGACATGCGCATCTACACGCGGCTCGACTGGGGCGCGCTCGCGCGCTTCCACGTGCTCGACGACCGGCAGTACCGCTCCTGGCACGCCTGCCCGCGCCCGGGGCGGCGCGGCGGCTCGAACACGGTGGACATCGAGGAGTGCGTGCGGCTCTCGAACCCGAACCGCACGATCCTCGGCCGCGCGCAGGAGCGCTGGCTGGAGAACTCGCTCGCCGAGTCGCGCGCCGGCTGGAACGTGCTCGCGCAGCAGACGCCGATGGCCCAGTTCGACCAAAAGCCCGGGCCCGGGCGCCGCGCCTGGACCGACGGCTGGGACGGCTATCCGGCGGCGCGAAAGCGCCTGCTCGATTTTCTCGCCGAGCGGCGCATCGCCAATCCCGTCGCGATCGGCGGCGACGTGCATTCGTTCAACGTCAACGAGCTCAAGCTCGATTTCGACGACTCCGCCTCGCCGGTGGTCGCCAGCGAGCTCGTCGGCACCTCGATCACCTCGCAGGCCTGGCCGCAGGTGCGGCTCGATCAGTACCGCGCCGACAACCCGCACATGCTCCTCGTCGACAGCCGCTTCCGCGGCTATACGCGCGTGGAGGTCACGCCGACGCTGATGCGCGTCGATCTGCGCGCGATGGAGACGGTGCAGAGGCGCGAGGCGGCATGCGGCACGCTCGCATCGTTCGTGGTCGAGGACGGAACGCCGGGACCGAAGCGCGCCTAGGAAATCAGCGGCAGCGCAGGTTCGCCGACCAATCCTCGATCGGCCGGGTGCAGTCCTGCTCGTTGACGAGGCGCCCGCGAGCGAGCTCGGGCGCGGGCGTCGGGCCCAGGAACGGCGCGTACGATTCCCGGAAGCTCGGCCAGCGCTGCTCTTCGCGAGCGCTCTCCATCGCCGCCGCCGCGATCACGCCCGCGGCGATCACGGTCGCGATCGATCCGCCCTGGATCCTCAGCCCGGTCGCTCCGCTCGCCACCGAAGTTCCAGGCGCGGGCGCCGCGGCGCCCGACACGGTGTTGCTGCGCGCGTCGATCTGCGCGTGCGAGCAGGCCGCGGCGAGCGCGCAGACCGCGAGCGATGCGAGGAGTCTCATGCGTTTCATTCTACGCTTCGCCGCACGCGCGCCGCAGCCGGTCGCGCACCGCCGCCCACTCGGGCGCATCGGGCGGCGCCTCGACAAGAATTGCATCGCAGTCCGACGTGTCGAGCTCGCGCAGCGCGCCGTAGAGCTTGTGCGCGTACCCGGCCGGCTCGCGCGGCATGCGCAGCCAGAAGTCCACGCGCTCGTCGGGGCGCGAGAACGCGAGTACCGCTACCTTCACGCCAAGCCGCGCGATCTCGGCGTCGAGCGCGTGCGGCGGGACGAGCTTCACCAGCGTGCGCGGCGCGTAATGGCGCTCCAGCCCGCCCGGATGCGCGGGCGCAATCGGTCCCTTGTCTCGGATCGTGCGCCCGATAACCTGCTCCAACTCCTGCTTCGAGATATGCCCAGGTCTGAGAAGCGTCGGCACGTCTCCCGAGAGATCCAGGATCGTCGATTCGATCCCGACCTCGCTCGGCCCGCCTTCGAGGACCAGATCCACTTCGTTGCCGAGATCCTCCCGCACGTGCGCCGCGGTGGTGGGCGACACCAGGCCGAAGCGGTTCGCCGAGGGCGCGGCGACGCCGCCGCCGAACGCGGCGAGCATTTCATGCGCCACCGGGTGAGACGGAACCCGCACGCCGACGTTGTCCTGGCCTCCGGTGACGAAGTCCTTGGCGAGCGGCGAGCACTTGAGGATGAGAGTCAGCGGGCCGGGCCAGAAGCGTGCTGCGAGCTTGCACGCAGCTTCGGGAACCTCGCGCGCCCAGGCGAAAGCGCGCTCGGCGGAGTCGAAATGCACGATCACCGGGTGGCCGGGCGGACGGCGCTTGACGGCATAGAGGCGCGCAACCGCGGCTGCGTTCGACGCGTCGGCGCCGAGGCCGTAAACCGTCTCGGTGGGAAACGCGACCAGACCGCCCGCGCGCAGGAGCTCCGCCGCGCGGGCGACTTCAGGCGTCACGGCTTGGGTAGCTTCGCCTTGCGCACCGCCGCGGTCTGCCTTCTGCGGAAGGCGGCGAGCTTTTTCGCCAGCCGCGCATCCGAGAGTGCGAGCATCGCCACCGCATAGAGCGCCGCATTCGCCGCGCCCGTCTCGCCGATGGTGAAGGTCGCGACCGGCACGCCTTTCGGCATCTGCACCGTGGCGAGCAGCGAATCGAGCCCGTGCAGGCTCTTGGTGGCGATCGGCACGCCGAGCACCGGCAGCGTGGTGTGCGCGGCGACCACCCCCGCGAGGTGTGCCGCGCCGCCAGCCCCGGCGATGATCGCCTTCAGCCCGCGCTGCGCGGCGCTCGAGGCCCACGAGGCGACCAGCTTCGGCGAGCGGTGCGCCGACATCGTCTTCGCCTCGTAGGACACGCCGAACTCCTCGAGCATTTTCGCGGCTGCCTTCATCGCCTCCCAGTCCGAAGCCGAGCCCATCACGATCCCGACGCGCTTGCTCATGAGAGCTTTCTCCCCGTCAGGCGCTCGAGCGCCTCGCGATATTTTTCCGACGTCTTCGCGATCACCTCGGGCGGGAGTCTGGGCGCCGGCGGCGTCTTGTCCCAGTCGAGCGTCTCGAGGTAGTCGCGCACGTACTGCTTGTCGAACGAGGGCGGCGAGGCGCCGACCCGGTACGAGTCCGCCGGCCAGAAGCGGGACGAATCGGCCGTGAGCACCTCGTCGATGAGGACCAGGCTTCCCTTCGGGTCGAGCCCGAACTCGAACTTGGTGTCGGCGATGATGATGCCTTTGGACGCCGCGTACTCGGACGCTTCCTGGTAGAGCCGCAGGCTCGTGTCGCGCACCTTCGCCGCGAGCTCCCTTCCGACGAGCTTCTCGACCTGCTCGAAGCCGATGTTCTCGTCGTGCCCCTCCTCGGCCTTGGTCGCCGGCGTGAAGATCGGCTGCGGAAGCTTCTCGGCCTGGCGCAGGCCTTCCGGCAGCTCGATGCCGCAGACTTTTCCCGTAGCCTGGTAGTCCTTCCAGCCCGAGCCGATGAGATAGCCGCGCACCACCGCCTCGATCGGCAGCGGCTTCATTCTCCTCACCACCACCGAGCGGCCGCGCACCTGCTCCTTCTCGCCGGCGCCGCTCACCACCGATTCCGGGTCGATCCCGGTGAGCTGGTTCGGCACGATGTGCGCGAGCTTCTCGAACCAGAAGTCGGCCATCTGGTTCAGCACCCGCCCCTTGTCGGGAATGGGGTCGGAGAGCACGACGTCGAACGCCGAGAGCCGGTCGCTCGTCACGATCAGCATCCTGTCCTCCCCCACTGCGTAGATGTCGCGCACTTTGCCGCGCCCGAGGCGCGGCAGGCTCTTGATCTCGGATTCGTAGAGAGGGGCTGACCGCATTTCCCGGGAAACGTGGTCTGTCCCTGTTTTCAGGCGGCTTGCCGCTCGAGCTCGGGTTTCCACTTGCCCTGGCAGGCGAGGCCGTTCATGTGCGCACGGTGGTAGAACGCCTTCTGCGCGGCCGCGATGTTCGCCGCCTGGCCCTTCCATGTCTTGAGCGCCGGATTCTGCAGCGCGCGCGAGTACGAGAACGTGAGCGGCCAGGGCAGCCCCTTCGTCGAGGCCATGGCGTTCAGGTGCGCGGTAGCGGCCTCGTCGGACTGGCCGCCCGAGAGGAACACCACGCCCGGCTGCGCCGCCGGAACGGTGCGCTTGAGCACCCGCACGGTGCGCTCGGCGACCTCGTCCACGTTCGCCTGGCGCGGGCATGCCTTGCCCGAGACGACCATGCTGGTCTTCAGGATCAGGTGCTCGATCGAGACGCGGTAGGCCGCCATGGCGGCGTAAGTCGCCCGCAGCGTCTCTTCATGCACCGCTTCCGAGCGCTCGGCCGTGTGGCTGCCCTCGAGCAGCACCTCGGGCTCGATCATCGGCACGATCGACGCCTCCTGGCAGATCGCGGCGTAGCGCGCGAGCGCGTGCGCGTTGGCGTAGAGGCAGGTATGGGTGGGGATGCCCTCGCCGATCGTGATGACCGCGCGCCACTTGGCGAAGCGGCAGCCCATGTCGAAGTACTCCTTCATCCGCTTTTGCAGCCCGTCCAGGCCATCGGTCACCTTCTCGCCGGCGCTGAAGGGGATGTCGACCGTGCCCTTGTCGACCTTGATGCCCGGGATGATGCCCTTTCTCGCCAGATACTCCGGGAACGGCGCGCCGTCGTTCGCCTTCTGGCGCGCGGTCTCGTCGAACAGGATCACGCCCGAGACGAACTGCTCCACCCCGGGCGTACCGAACAGCAGCCCGCGGTAGACGCGGCGGCTCTCCCCGGTGCATTCCGCACCGATCGACTGGAAGCGCTTCTCGCAGGTGCCGCTCGACTCGTCGGCGGCGAGGATGCCCTTGCCTTTTGCGACCATCGCGGCCGCTGTCCTGGATAGGAGTTGCTTGTCCATGCCGGTCCTCGATGATTGGGTGACTGTGAAAGGGCCGAGATTCTACCGCCGACGATGCCGCCGGGAACAGGCGCTCACGCGGCGCGCGACACCACCAGGTGCGTGAAGGCGGCGCGCAGCCGCGCGGGCTGCACGGGCTTGTGCAGCAACACCAGGCCGGCCTCCTTGGCCGCCCTGAACAGCTCGGGCGCGGTGTCGCCCGAGATCAGCACCGCGGGCGTCGCCTCGCCGAAGCGCTGGCGCAGGAGCCGGATCGCCTGGATCCCGGTCTGGTGCTCGCGCAGCCGGTAGTCGGCCACGATCAGGTCGGGACCGAGGCGCTCGCTCTCCAGCGCGCGGCGCGCCTCCTCGGCGTCGCCGCCCGTCACGACGCGGCAGCGCCACTTCTGCAGCAGCTCGCTCATGCCCTCGCGCACCGCGCTCTCGTCCTCGACCACCGCCACCACCTTGCCGGCGAGCGCGTCGAGGTCTTCGGCCACCGGTGCCGCCGCGGGGACCTCGACCTTCGCCGCGTCGCCGGCCGGTACCAGCACGCGGAAGAGCGTCCCGCGGCCCGGGCGCGAGCGCAGCTCGATGCGCCATCCGGACAGATCGGCGATGCGCTTGACCGTGGCGAGGCCGAGCCCGAGCCCCTTGCGCCGGTCGCGCTCGGGGTTGGCGAGCTGGTAGAACTCGTCGAACACCCGCTCGTGCTCCGCGGCCGGAATGCCGCTGCCGGTGTCCCACACCTCGAGCGCCACCTGCGCGCCGCGGCGCCGCGCGCCGGTGAGCACGCCGCCTCGCTCGGTATAGCGGATCGCGTTCGAGAGCAGGTTTCCCAGCACGCGCTCGAGCAGCACCGGGTCGGCGTGCACCGTCGCCGTCGATGCACGCACGCGCAGTTCCAGCCCGCCGCGACGCGCGAGAGGAGCGTAGGTGGACTCGAGCTTCGCGAGCAGTTGCCGTGCCGAGGCGTGTGCCGGCTTTGCAGTGACGTAGCCGGCGTCCAGGCGCGAGATGTCGAGCAGCTCGTCGAACAGCGACTCCAGCACGTCCACGCTGGAGAGGATCTGGTCCACGCGGCGCGCGTCCTCGCCCTGGCGCGCGCCCTCGCGCAGCGTTGCCGCGTACAGCCCCAGCGCGTGGAGCGGCTGGCGCAGGTCGTGGCTCGCGGCGGCGAAGAACTGCGATTTGGCGAGGCTCGCCTGCTCGGCCGTCTTCTGCGCCGCCTCGGCAGCCGCGCGCTTCTCGCGCAGCTCCTCGACCAGGTCCTCCTTCTCGTGCGCGGCGGCGATCGAGTCGCGGATCAGCCGCGCCTGGTTGCGGCCGAAGCCGACGATCACCGCGAGGTAGAAGGCGAAGGAGAACGCGATCAGGCCGTACTCCAGCCCGCCGAGGGTGGCGAGGCGCGCGAAGGGCTGCCCGAGCAGCGGCACCAGATAGGCGATCATGCTCTGCGGGTGGAAGGCGTTGGCGGTGATCGAGCCCGCGGCCATGCCGGCGATCACGATCAGCAGGAACGTCTGCCCGAGCGGATCGGCGGGAAAGAAGACCAGCGCCGGCGCGCCGAAAAAGACTCCGCCCGCGGCCATGTTCCACATGTAGCGCTTCGCCCAGCGCGCGGCATCCGTCTCGCTCTCGATCGCGGCGCGCCGGAACGCCCACCAGAGCACGATGCGCACCGCCTGGTTGGCGAGGACGAGCGCGTACCAGGCGGCGAGCATCGCGTGCGAGGCGCGCGTCCACAGCACCCACAGGATCAGCGCGCCCATCACCACGGCGACGAACGAGGCGAGCGGTCCCTGGCGGTAGAGCGCCCGGACGCGGTCGATCTCGACGCGCCGCTCGAGCGAGCCGCCGGCGTTCATGCGCGCGACACTGCGCTGCCGATGAGGCCCATGCGCTGCGCCGCGACCACCGCCTGGGTGCGGTTGTCGGCCCCGAGCGCCTCGAAGATCGCCGCCACGTGCGCCTTGGCGGTGCGCTCGGTGATGTCGAGCGCGTTGGCGATCTCCTTGTTGGTGTAGCCCTCGCCCAGCAGCCGCAGCACCTCGAGCTGGCGCAGCGTGAGCGGGCTGCCTTCGGGGGCGGCGGCGCCCGGCTCGGGCAGGTACACCCCGCCGTCGAGCACGACGCGCAGCGCGCGCGCCACCTCGCCCACGGTCATCGACTTGTGGATGAAGGCGGAAGCACCCGAGTCGAAGGCGCGGCGCGCGAGATCGGGCTCGTCGTAGCCGGACAGCAGCACGCGCGCCACCGAAGGATGGTTGGCGCCGAACTGCGCCAGCGCGGCGAAGCCGTCCATGCCGGGAAGGCGCAGGTCGATCAGCACCATGTCCACGTCGTGGCGCGCCTCGAGCAGCGCGAAGCCTTCCTCGGCGCTTCCCGCCTCGAGCACCTCGGCGTCGGAGAGCTCCTTCTTCAGCGCGCCGACCATGCCCTCGCGGTAGAGCGGATGGTCGTCCACGATCAGGATGCGCGACATCGGTGAGAAGTTTGTCACGGATTCCAGCCTAAAGGCGCGGTCCGCGCGCCGCATATTGGCCCAAAGGACAAGCCGCTTGGCCTTCCGGCCAATGGACGCCGGTGGGCGCGGCGCCTACAAAGGCCGGGTCACCAGGATCGGGGGGACGCCATGGCCGGATTCACCAAGACCGCGTCGAACAGCATCACAGGCACCTCAACAGGGGACATCATCCTCGTCACGCTCGGAGAGCACGCGCTCACCGGGACGATCGACGGCGGCGCATTCTCGGACGAGCTGCGCTTCGGCAGCACCACGCCGGGCGACATCCTCTTCATCGGCGCCAACATCACCGGTATCGAGCTGGTCACGATCGGGGGCGGCACCGCCGTCACCGCGACGATCCCCGCGGCGATCAACAACAATCCGCTCGACATCGACGCCTCCGGGGCCGTGAACGGATTGACGATCTTCGGCAACGCCGCGGTCAACCTGATCGTCGGCTCGGAATTCGGCGACACCATCGCGGTGGGCGTCGGCGGCGACGATCTCTACGGCGGTGGCGGAAACGACGTCTTCTCCCTCAATACCGCCACCAATTTCGGCGCGGTGAGCATCGACGGCGAGGACGGGTTCGACCGGGTGCGCGTGTCCGGCAACGCCGGAACCGTGGTCCTCACTGCGGCAACCTCGGTAGAGCTGGTCGACATCCAGGGCGCGAACGCGATTAATGTGGACGCCTCCGCGATCTTCAACGACGCGGGACTCGAGATGACCGGCAACTCGGGGGTCAACATCCTGATCGGCACCGATTTCGCCGACACGATGACCGGCGGCGCGGGCGCGGACCAACTGCGGGGAGGTGGCGGCAACGACGTCTTCCTGTTCAGCGTTCCCGGCGAGCTTCCCGGGACTGAAAAGATCGACGGCCAGGAGGGAAGCGACGAGATCCGGTTTACCGCCATCACTGCTGGCCAGAGCCTCACTCTGAACGCGAACACGAAGGTCGAGACCGTTCGCGTGAGCGATGCCGACGGCGACTCGAGCGGAACGACCGCCAACCTTAATCTGGTGGCGACCGCTGCGCCCAACGCGCTGACTCTCGTCGGCAACGACGGCACGAACACCTTCCGCGGCACCAAGTTTGCCGACACCATGCTCGGGGGCGGCGGAGACGACTACTTCTTCATCTCCTCGCCGCTCGATCACGGCGCGACCGAGGTCATCCAGGGCGGGGCGGGAGTCGACAGGATCTTCTTCGATACGCCGGTTGCCAATCAGACGCTGCTGCTCGCTCCGGGTACGGCCGTGGAGGAAGCCAAGGTCCTCCCGGCCTCCGGACATATCGATGCTTCGGCGCTCGCGAGCGGCATCTTCCTCACCGGAAGCAACGGATTCAACAGCCTCACGGGCGGGAGCGGCAACGACACGATCGAGGGCGGCAAGGGTCAAGACAGTCTGTCCGGAGGGTCGGGCAACGACGTCTTCGTCTTCCGTGCGCTGGCCGACATCGGCACGGTGGGCGCGAACGGCGCGCTCACGCCCAACGACTTCGTGGACGGCGGCAGCGGCATGGACACTCTGTTGTTCGATCCCGCAGCGCAGAACCTCAATTTCAAGATCTCGAACGACCAGGTGGCCGGCATCGAGCGGATCGAGTTCGCCGCCGGCAATCCGAACGCGGTGAGGCTGGAAGCCTTCAACGTGACGACCACCGGACTCGTATTCGCCGGCAACGACGCCAACAGCAGCATCATCGCCACGATCAATGACGACTTGCTCCTTGGCGGGGGCGGCAACGACGGGCTCTCCGGCAACGACGGCGACGACACCATTCGCGGCGGCACGGGCAACGACCTACTTTCCGAGCTCGGCGGCGGCGACGCCGACGACTTGGACGGCGAGGAGGGCTCCGATTTCTATGACCTCACCGATTTCTTCCTCAACCCGGTCGATCCCCTGTTCGTTCTCAACGACAGCGGGACGAGCGGCACGGACACGCTGAGGTTCGTCTTCAGGACGGACGCGTCGGCGTCGCTTCCCGGGAACATCGCGGGCATCGAGGTCCTGAATGTGTCGGTCCTCCACGGCGGCACCGGAGCCAGTGCCGTTCCGCATTTCATCGACTTCGACGCCTCGTCCTCTCCGATCGGTCTCGCAATCGAGGGACTCACGACCACGGGCGCAAGCTCCGGCCTGACGCTCACCGGGACGGAGTTCGACGACAGCTTCACGACCGAAAGCGCCGGCGTTCACTTCATCGGCGGCGCCGGCAACGATACGTTCTCCGGGGTCGCCGACACGGACTTCGACGGCGGCGACGGTTTCGACACCGTGCGCTTTGGCGTCAGCGGAACGTTTGCGCCGGAATGGACGGGGATCGAGGCGGTCGAGCTGCTCGGCCTCGACCTGCGCGCCTCGCTCGCGCAGAACGCGCTCGAGATCACGGGCAGCGACGGCACGAACCGCATCCTCGCCACCCGCTTCGGCGACAGCGTGGACGGCGGCGCCGGCAACGACGCGCTCGCCGGCGGGCCGGGCAACGACACCCTCACCGGGGGCGCCGGCAACGACCAGCTGCTCGGCGGCGCCGGCGACGACGTGTTCATCGACTTCGCGGCAGGCGACCGCATCCAGGGCGGCGCGGGCAGCGACACGCTGCTCCTCGCCGGCGCGGACCAGACGCTCGCTCTCACCGCGATCAGCAACACGGCGCTGCGCTCGGTCGAGACGATCGACATCACCGGCACCGGCGACAACACGCTGCGCCTCAACTTCGACGACGTGAAGTACAACCTCGGCAAGGACGCCACGCTGCGCGTCGAGCGCGACGCGGGCGACACCGTGGACCTCGCCGGCACCTGGGTCGAGGACACGGTCTCGGGCGGCTTCACCACCTGGCACGCGACCAAGAACGGCCAGACGGTGTTCGTCGAGATCGAGGACACGGCCGCCGGGGGCGGCGGGCTCACGATCTTCGCCCAGCCCGGCCCCGACGACATCGTCGGCGGCGAAGGCAACGACACCGTCATCTTCCAGGACGGCACGTTCGATTTTTCCGACGACTCGGCGGACGGCGGCAACGGCACCGACACGCTGGTGGTGGACGGAACTCTGGTCAACATGTTCGAGGGCACGTTCGTCTCGTTCGAGAACGTGCAGCTGGAAAACAGCGCCGAGCTCACCGCCAACGACGACGCGCTTTCCATCGCCGCGATCTCGGGGAGCAACCGCGCGCATCTCGGCGCAAACGCCGCGCAGAGCTATCAGGGCAACGTCGAAGCCGACTACGTCTTTCTGGGCGCCCCGGGCCAGAGCGTGAGCGCAGGGGACGGCGACGACGAGGTCACCGCGAGCAACGCGCAGCTCGCCGGCGCCACGATCGATCTCGGCGCGGAGGGCGACCAGCTCATCATCGAGGGCACCGGCACGGCGGACCTCGACACCGCCGCCTTGCTCTCCGGCGGGCTCAACATCTCGTACGACAACGGCATCGACATCCTCAAGCTGAACGACGCCGGCCACACCGTGTTCGTCAACGCCAACGCGGACGCGACCTTCTTCTCCGGCGACAACTCCGCGGGCGACGACGTGTTCCGCTTCGGCAGCAACGACTGGACCGGGCGCGGCTACACCATCAACGACTTCCAGACGGGCGCCGGGGGTGACCGCATCGAGATCTTCATCGCCTCGTTCGCCGGGGACTACTACGGCGAGGCGAACAACACGAACTTCGACGACGTGCTGCCCGACGACGGGCTGAGGAACGCAGTCTTCAACACCGACAGCCGCACCCTGATCCTCGACTACAACCGCAACGGCATCTACGACCCGGCCGGGGACCTGAGCGTGCTGGTGGTGACCGCGCCGACGCTTACCGAGGGCACCGACTTCATCTTCTGAGCCGGAAAAGCGACCCGGCTATGCCGCGGGGTACAGCTTGAGCTCCGGAACGGCCTTCGCGATGGCGTCGAAATCCCGGTCGCTGTGCAGCAGCGTCACGTCGTTCTCGATCGCGATTTGCGCGACCAGGCAATCGTTGCTGCTGCGCGGCGTCGTGCCCGCGCGGCGGCAGCTCTGGTAAAGACGCGCGGCGGCGACGTGCGTGTCCACCGGGTCCTTCGTCGTGTAGCACCACAGGTCGGCGAAGTAACGGCGCCACTTGTCGAAGCGCTCCTGCGAATCCGCCCCCTGGAGGATCTCCTGGAGGATGATCGGCGCGGTTCCGACGATGTCTTCGCCGGCAAGCAGTTCTTTCAACGCCCGGACCTGGGGCGTCGCGGTCCCGCGCAAGTAGTCCACCCAGACCGAGGTATCCACCAGGACCATCAGCCGGCCGACCGCGCCTCCTTGTAGTCGTAGTCTTTGCGCACGCCGCCGGTGCCCTGGAGCTCGAGCAAGCGGCGCTGCCTGCCGCTGCGCACGAAGCGCTCGAGCGCGATGTGCACCGCCTCGCGCTTGGTCTTGACGTTCGCGAGCCTCATGGCCTCCCGCACGAGCTTTTCGTCGAGCACGATGTTCGTCCGCACCATACACCTCCTGATGTGTATGGGCGATTCTACGCTGTCGCGAAACAGGCCGCCAATCGCTGCAGGCGTGCGTGGCGCCGGAATAGAATCGCAGCGGCAGTCACTTCCGGAACGTCTCCCTTCATGCCTCAGTTCGCTTCCTCCCAATCGATCCGCCGCATCGAGGATGCCGCCCTCTTGAGCGGGCGCGGCTGCTACACGGACGACATCGAGCTGAAGGACGCCGCGCACGCCGCCATCGTGCGCTCGCCGCACGCCCACGCGCGCATCGTCTCGGTCGATACCGCCCGCGCCCGGGCCGCGCCGGGGGTGCTGGCGGTCCTGACCGGCCGCGACGCGCAGGCGGACGGGCTCGGCAACATCCTGTGCATGATCCCGGTGCAGAACGTGGACGGCACCCAGCGCGCCGATACCCCGCGCCCGGTCCTCGCGCTGGAGCGGGTGCGGCACGCAGGCGACCCGGTGGCGATGGTGGTGGCGCAGACCCTGCAGCAGGCGCGCGACGCGGCCGAGCTGGTGGAGATCGAGTACGAGCCGCTCGCCGCGGTCACCGACACCTGGGCGGCGGCGCAGGAGGGCGCGCCGCGCCTGTGGGAGAAGGCGCCGGGGAACCTCGCGTTTCACTGGCGCACCGGCGACAAGGCGGCGGTCGACGAAGCGTTCAAGCGCGCCGCGCGCGTCGTCACCCTCAGGCTCGTCAACAACCGCCTCGTGGCCAACCCCATGGAGCCGCGTTCGGCGCTCGCCGACTACGACGCGGCGAGCGGGCGCTCTACGCTCTACACCCCCACGCAGGGGCCGGGACTGATCCGCGACCAGATCGTGCAGCTCCTCAAGCTGGAGCCCGCGCAGCTCCGGTGCGTGTCGCGCCAGGTGGGCGGCGCCTTCGGCATGAAGATCTTCCTCCACCCCGAGCAGCCGCTCACAGTGTGGGCCTCGCGGCGCCTGAAGCGCGCGGTGCGCTGGACCGCCGAGCGGAGCGAAGGGTTCCTGTCCGACGTGCAGGGTCGCGACAACGTCTCGATCGCCGAGCTCGCGCTCGACGGGAACGCGCGTTTCCTCGCGCTGCGCGTCACCACCTACGCCAACATGGGTGCGTACCTGTCGAACTTCGGCCCGTTCATTCCGCAGCTCGCCGCGCCGGTGCTCTCGGGTACCTACCGCATCCCGGCGATCGCGCTCGACGTGAAGGCGGTGCTCACCAACACCGTGCCGGTGGACGCCTACCGCGGCGCCGGCAGGCCCGAGGGCATCTATCTCGTCGAGCGCATCGTGGACGCCGCGGCGAGGGAGCTGGGGCTCGCCCCCGACGAGCTGCGCCGGCGCAATTTCGTGAAGCCGGAGGAAATGCCGTACGACACGAAAATCGGCAGCGTGTACGACAGCGGCGACTTCGCCGGGATCATGCAGCGCGCAATGGAAAAGGCCGACTGGGCGGGCTTCGCCGCACGGCGCGAGGAAAGCGCGCGCCGCGGGAGCCTGCGCGGCATCGGGCTCGCCGTATACATCGAGCGCTGCGGCGGCGGCGACATCGGCGACACGGTGGTGCTGAAGATCGACGCCGAGGGCACGGCGACGCTCTACTCGGGCATGCAGGACAACGGCCAGGGGCACGCGACGATCTTCACGCAGCTCCTCGCCGAGAAGCTCGGCATCGACGCCTCGCGCATCCGCGTCGTGCAGGGCGACACCGACCTCACTCCCTCCGGACTCACCGGCGGCTCGAGGTTCCTCGCCCTGGGCGGGCTCGCCGCCGCGGGCGCTGCCGACCAGGCGATCGAGAAGGGCAAGGACATCGCCTCGCACCTGCTCGAAGCGGCCGCCGCGGACATCGAATACGTCAAGGGCGAGTTTCGCGTCGCGGGCACCGACCGGCGCGTCTCGCTCGGCGAGGTGGCGCGCGGCGGCGGAGGCCTCGAAGCGAGCCACACCCGCGCCTCGAAGGCCTACACCTACCCGAACGGCTGCCACATCTGCGAGCTGGAGATCGATCGCGATACCGGCCGGGTCGAGATCCTGCGCCACACGGTGGTGGACGATTTCGGCTTCACGTTGAATCCCCTGCTCGCCGCGGGCCAGGTGCACGGCGGCACCGCGCAAGGCATCGGCCAGGCGCTTCTCGAGCACACGGTCTACGACCCGGACTCCGGGCAGCTCCTGTCGGGCTCCTTCATGGACTACGCGCTGCCTCGCGCGGACGACCTGCCATCGCTCGACTGCGAGTTCCGCGACGTGCCGTGCACGACCAATCCGCTCGGGGTGAAGGGTGCGGGCGAGGCGGGGGCGGTCGGCGCTCCGGCGGCGGTGGTGAACGCGGTGGTGGACGCGCTGAAAGTCGCGCATCTCGACATGCCGCTTACGGCGCCGCGGGTGTGGCGGGCGCTGCGGGCGCAGCGCTGAAGAGCTGCTATTTGCAGATTGTAAGTTGAATTTACAATTTGCATAAAGCGCCTGCGAAGCGGATGCTCGGCTGACGCGCTACGGAAAGGTCTTTACAACGCCTGCGGCATTGCCTCGCCGAGCGCGAGGTAGTCAGCGAGGTCGTTGTAGATCTGGCCGGAGATCCGGCACCACAGCGCCCCGTCGAAGGCGAGCACCGGCACCTCGATCCGCCGCTCGGCGAGCAGCCAGTCGTGCACGCGGTCGGCGATCGCCTGCGTGGCTTCGCCCGCCCACGGGAGCTTCAGCGTCGCCATGCCGGCGAGCATCGCTTCCGGAGCGGTCGGCTCGGTGCCCCAGGCTGCATTGATCTTCGCTGCCGCCTCTACGACGAGGCGGTGGTTCCAGGCCGGGATCGCCGCGCCGCCCATCTCGGTCCAGAAGTCGAGCGCCGCGGTCACAGACAGGAACGCGCTCGGGTCGCGCGTGCCGGTCCAGGAGAATTCGCGCCAGTAGCCCTCGCCGGCGAAATTCGAGATCGCGAGCGGGCGCGTCACCTCCTGCGCGCGCGGCGCGGTGCAGAGGAACGCGCAGCCTTTCGGCGCGTAGAGCCACTTGTGGCAGTTGCCGGTGTACCAGTCGGCGTCCAGCGCGGCGAGATCGAGCTCGAGCGAGCCCGGCGCGTGCGCGCCGTCCACCAGCACCGGCACGTTGCGTGCGCGGCACGCGCGCACGATCTCGGCCACGGGATGGATGAGCGCGGTGGGCGAGCCGATGTGGTCCACGATCGCGAGCCGGGTGCGGTTGCCGATCGCGCTCGCGTAGGCGTCGGCGATCGCAGCGGAGTCCGTGACCGGGAAAGGTGTTTGCGCCTCGACGATGCGCGCGCCGCTTCGTGTAGCGGCGTACTGCGCGCCGTTGCGAATCCCCGTATAGGCGTGCCGCGAAAGGACGATCTCGTCGCCGAGAGCGAAATCGAGCGAGCGCAGCACTGTGTTCACGCCCGCGGTTGCGTTCTCGACGAACGCGAGCGAGCCCGGCAGCGCGCCGACGAACTCCGCGAGCCGCGCCGCGGCGGCCTCCAGCGCGGCGGGCAGCTCCGTGACCATGAAGCGGTCGGGCTGGCGCTCCATGCGGCTGCGCCATTGCGCCTGGGCATCGAGCACGGCGCGCGGCGTGGCGCCGTAGGAGCCGTGGTTCAGGAAGCGCAGGCCTTCGTCGAGCAACCAATGGCGGCGCAGCGGCCGGCCGTGAGGCATGGTGGACATAGGGCGAATGATGCCGACTGGAATTGCCCGTCGGCAAGGATTAGCATCGATCCCTAAAGTTTAAGCACTCAATCTCTGCGCCGTGCTTCCTTTTGTTGACGATCCGCTGTTTGAAAAGGTCCGCCGACGTCTAGGGGATTCGAGCGATGTGGCACCGATTGAACTGCCTGCTGTTCGAAGGCTCATCGACGAGAGACGTTTTCCGGAGGCGGTCGGCGCAGCGCGGGCCGCCTGTGAGGCGTCCGGTGCGGACCCCGCACATGCCTACTGGATCGGATTTGCAACAGCTTTGGTGGGACGGCCCGTGCAGGCGAAGCCTTGGCTGGAGATTGCCCTTGGTTCGAATCCGCTGGACGTCAGGGCGCACGCGGCGCTCGCCCTCGTCAGCAAGCACTTGGGCGACAAGGCGGCGCAAGTGGCACACTACCGCAAAGCGGTCGAACTGCAGCCCCGTAATCCGATGCTTCGCGCCGGTTGCGCCGAGGCGCTGCTCGAAAACGGACAGCCGGAAGACGGCGAAAGGGAGGCCCGCACCGGGCTGGCGATATCCCCCGGCCATTCCGTGTGCGTTGCCGCGCTCGCGCGCACAATCCAGGCACAAGGGCGCGGCGCGGAGGCGATACGGCTACTCGAGGAAAGCCTGAAATCGAAAGACGATCGCGACCTTGCCTGGATACTGGCTGATGTGTATCTCCGTGCGGGAAACTACCTCGCCGGCTTCAAGGCCTTCGAGATACGCCGAAGGCCCAGCCTTCACCGGGAACAGGTTCGGGATCCGGTGCTATCCAAACCAGAATGGCACGGCGATGCGCTCGCCGGACGGCAGCTACTGGTCGTACACGAACAAGGGCTGGGCGATACGCTCCAGGCGATGGGCTACGCTTGGACACTCGCCGCCCGCGGGCAAAGGATCTCCGCAGTTGTGCCGAAGGCGATGCTTCGATTTTTCGGCGCGCAGGATTTCCTGCAGCACGTATACGGCGACGGTGAAGCTATCCCGCGCCGCGCCTACGATTGCTGGTGCTTCACGATGAGCTTGCCGTTGCTGCTCGGCGAGGACGGTTCAGGCCCCATGCCACGCAAAGCCTACCTCGCCGCATTCAACGACGACACAATGCGTCTGCACGCTTCGCCGTCAGCTCTCAAGGTGGGGTTATGCTGGGCAGGCAGCACCGACAATCCCGAGGAGCCGCTTCGCTCGATTTCGCTTCATCGCTTTGCGCCGCTCGCCGAGGTACCCCGTCTACAGCTCACCAGTTGTCAATACGGCGTCGAGCCTTCCGCGCTTCCTGGATTCATCCGGCCGCCGCCTCGGGCGATAGTCGATCTTGCCGATACCTCGGCGCTCATTTCTCAGTTTGACGTACTTATCAGCGTTGACACCGCAGCGGCGCACCTGGCGGGGGCTATGGGCCGCGAAGTGTGGTTGCTTGCGCGGTGGTTCGGGGACTGGCGGTGGGGCACATCTGGCGATACGACCTATTGGTACCCGACCATGCGAATCCTGCGCCAGCCGCGCGCCGGGGATTGGGACAGCCCAATCGCCCGAGCACGGACGATGCTGGCCCAGCGGTTAGCCGCTAAACAATCGCGAAGTCTGCGTGCGTAAGAATGGTCCACGCCCCTGAGTTATCGATCACGGCGAATAGCACCGATGCGCCGGCGCCGTTGCCGTCGGCGTCGTAGTACGTATTGCCGTTCGAGGTGTTGAGAACGATCCGGTCGTCGGAGTCTGCGCCTGAAGTGGCCCCTGCCGCGGCGCGGAACTCGTTCGCGTCGAGCGCGCTGCCGATCGCCGAGAAGATCGCATCGTCCAAGGCCAGCAGGTCGCCGGACACCTGGAAGTCCGTGATGTGGTCGACGTTGCTCGATAAGGCGGTCGAGAACGTGAACAGGTCGTCCCCCGCCTCGCCGGTGAGCGTATCGTTTCCCGTTCCGCCGTCCAGCCGGTTCGAGCCGATATTGCCGACCAGCTTGTTCGCCGCGGCGGATCCCTTGATCCCGAAGTCGCCCATGCCGAGGAGCGTCACGTTCTCGACGTTCCACAGCTCGACCTCCGCAGTCGGGATCGACCCCGGCAGCGGGCCACTTTTCACTTCCGTGGTGCCGTTCGCAACCCCCACGTCCAGGTACACGATATCCGTGCCGGAAGAGGAAGCCTCCGCCACGGAGTCGCTGCGATCCACGTAGTACGTGTCGTTGCCGGTCCCTCCGGCCAGTTCGTTCTGACCGAGATTACCGACAAGTGCGTTGGCCGAGGAGTTGCCCGTGGCATCGAGATCTGCGCTCCCTAGCAGGGTCACGTTCTCCAGCGTGCCCTTGAAGTGCACGGCGTCCGTGAGATTCACGTCCACCTCCGAGAACACCGTGTCCACGCCCCCCGCCTGCGTGGGCGACTCGTCCACTACGTCCGCCGCATCATCGACGTAGTAGGTGTCGGCCCCGGCCATGCCCTGCATCGTGTCCGCTCCGGCCAAGCCGTTCAGCACGTTCGCCCCGGCGTTGCCGACGAGGAGGTTATTGAGCTCGTTGCCCGCCCCGTCGATCGACGAGCTGCCCGTCAGCGTCAGGTTCTCCAGCCCACCGCTCAAGGCATAGCTCACCGAGCTTTGCACTACATCGAGCGTATCGGACCCCGACTCGATCACCACGTCGCCGAGGTTATCTCACCGACACGGTAGTCGTGCGATCGCATTTCTTCCTCAACGATATCGCAGAAGGTAATCTGTGCTCCGTGCCCTTCGCTCATCTCGCCGATTCCTCGCTCTCGCTGAGCGCGACCTACGCCTCGAAATCGTCTACCCTAGGTGAACGCGGTCGATGGGCCCGCACCACTGCCGTCGTCGTCTCCGTGCGTACCGGCGATTCCGTCGCCCCTCGGGGCCGAGATTACACTTACCGGACTGTCTAAATTCTTGGGGCCACTTCTCTTCTCAGCGCGATTGCCGAGGCGAGGGTGATGCTCGTCAGCCGAACCGCCGGGTAATCTAGTCTGCGGCCGTGTCTTCCGAGGATCCCCTGCTCAAGCGCGTACGCGCGCGGCTCGACAGCACGAGCGGCGTCGTCGCGCCCGTTCCCGCGCCCAGCGTCAGAGCCCTGCTCGACTCCCGCCGCTTCGCCGAGGCGCTCGCCGAGGCGCGGCGCGTCTGCGAGGCCTCGGGCGCGGATCCGGCGTATGCGTGCTGGATCGGGCGCGCGGCAGCCTACGCCGGGCAGCTGCACGGGGCGCAGCAGTGGCTCGAGCTCGCGGTGCAAGCGAATGCCGAGGATGCGAAAGCCCACGTCGCGCTCGGGCAATTGCAGCGCCGACTCGGCCGCCTTGAGGTCGCGCTCGCGCACCTACACAGGGCGATCGTGCTCAGACCCGGGAGCGCGAGCCTGCGCGCGTATTACTGCGGGGCGCTGCTCGCCTCCGGCGATCCCGCGGCGGCGGAACGCGAGGCGCGAGCGGGGCTGCAGTCCTGGCCGAACGAATCCTTGCTCGTCGGGCCTCTCGCCAGCGCGCTGCTTGCGCAGAACCGGAGCGCAGACGCGATCGAACTACTCGAAGGGCAGGCGCAACGCGTCTCCGACCGCGACTTTCGCTTGGAACTCGCGGACAACTACCTGCGCGCCGGCAAGTACCGCGAAGGCTTCGACGCCTACGAGGCGCGCCGCCAGCAGAGCCGCATCCTTGCGCAGTGGTACGTGCCTGATCCGCCGCTCTACCAGCCGGAGTGGAAGGGCGGCGCGCTGGGCGGCAGGCGCGTGCTGCTCGTGCACGAGCAAGGGTTCGGCGATACCCTGATGGCGCTGCGCTACGCAGCGGTCCTTTCGGCGACCGGAAAAGAGGTCTCGATCGCCGTCCCGCAGGCGCTCGAGCGTCTGCTCAGAGCACAGCGGTACCTGCGCCGCGTGTACGGCGACGGCGAGCCGATCCCGCGCGCCGCGTACGATTGCTGGTGCCACGTGATGAGCCTGCCGCGCCTGCTCGGCGAGGACGGCTCCGGGGGCATGGCGCGCATCCCGTATATCTCGTGGAAGGACGAAGCGTCGCTGCCGGACAGTCCGGCGCAGCTGCGGGTCGGGGTCTGCTGGGCGGGCAGCGGCGCGTACCGGGACGACGGGCTTCGTTCGCTCTCGGCGCGGCAACTCGCGCCGCTCGCCAAGATCCCCGGCGTCCGGCTCGTCTGCTGTCAGTACGGCGTCGCCCCCACCGCCTTGCCGCCGCGTGTCGAGGCACCGCTCCGTCCGATCGCCGATCTCGCGGACACCGCGGCCCTGATCGCGCAACTTGACCTGCTTATCAGCGTCGACACTGCGCCAGCGCATCTCGCCGGCGCGATGGGGTGGGAAGTCTGGCTTCTGAACCGCTGGTTCGGCGACTGGCGGTGGGGTGACTCGGGCGCCGCCACCCATTGGTATCCCACGATGCGTATCCTGCGCCAGCCGCGCGCGGGCGATTGGGAAAGCGTAATCGCCGAGGCCGGGCGTCTGCTCGCCGAGCGCGCAAGGGCTAAGCGATCAGGAAATCCGACGCGCTGAGCGCTGCCCACGCCTCCGAATTGTCGATCCGGGTGAACGCGGCCGATGCGCCCGCGTCATTGCCGTCGGCGTCGTAGTAGAGCACCCCGTTCGTCAGATTGAGGATGATCCGGTCGTCCGCGTCGGCTCCGGTCGTCGCCCCGGCCGCCGCGCGGAACTCGCTCGCATCGAGCGTGGGGCCGATGGCCGAAAAGATCACATCGTCCAGAACGATCTTGTCGCTCGACAGAGCGAAGTCCGTGATGTGATCGACGTTGCTCGATGGGGCAGCCGAAAAAACAAACAGATCCTCCCCCGCTCCGCCCGTTAGCGTGTCGTTTCCGGTGCCTCCGTCCAGCCTATTCGATCCGATATTGCCGACGAGGCGATTCGCCGCAGAGGAACCATCGATTCCGTAGTCACCCAGTCCGAGAAGCGTCACGTACTCGGTGTTCCAGATTTGGGTTCCGGCGGTGGGTGTGCTACCGGTTCCGGTCATGAGCGTGACGGTGCCTTGCTTCCATCCGACATCGAGGAAGGCGGTATCGGTACCTGCGGAAGGAGAAGTGGCCCCACTCGTCTAGACAGTTTCGAGGCGTTTCTTAGGTGCAAGCCCTGCGGGTTGAGCGTTATCCACAGCGGCGCCCTTCGCGAGGCGAACCCGAGTTTCCTCGCTCATTGTGGCGGCGAGATGGCAGATCCCGGCGCCAGCTATGGCGCCGGGCCAGCCGAACGTAGGCTTGGACTGCTTCAGGAAATTCGACGCCATCGCGCCACCCCTCCTCCCAGAGGAAAGCTTTCTTGTCCCGTCAAGGCTGAACGAATCCCGCCCCCGCCGCAATCCCCCGCGGGTATTACTACCGCAGTAGGAATACGCCACCTCGCCTTCGCGGTCTCGCCGCTCGAGAGGTCCACGACCTGCGCCGCGAGATTGTTCTGCGCGTCCTTGATGGTGTACTTGAAACCGAGGACCCCGTCGAAGCCCGCGCTCGGCGTGAAGATGATGTCCTCAGTGCCGCCCTCGATGCTCGCGGTGCCGCCGCTCCAATCCGAGACCGCGGTGACGGTGAGCGTCCCGCCCTGGAAATCCTTGTCGTTCGCCACGAGCTGCGCCTGGCCGATGCGGAGGGTGGCGGCATCGCGCTCGATCGCCGCGCCCGTCTTGTCCACACCGAGCACGTCGCGCACCGGCATGGGACTGACGAGGTCCGTCTCGATGAGCGAGATATCGCGGAAGGTGAGCTTCTCGACGTTGGCGACGAAGTCGGTCCCGTCGCGCCCGGCGGCGGAATCGGCGATGAAGAAGCCCTCCTCCATCCAGGTGATGCGGTAGTCGGCATAGGAGCCCGAGTACTCGGCCACATCCGTTCCGTCGCCCCCGTCGAGCGAGTCGTCGCCCTGCCCGCCCCGCAGCACGTCGTTCCCCGTGCCCCCGGAGAGGCTGTCCTCGCCCAGGCCCCCTTCCACGAGGTCGTCCCCCGCACCGCCGAGCACCACGTCCGCCCCCCGGTGCCCGCGCACGATGTCGTTGCCCTGCCCGCCGTCGATGAGATCGT
>MERQ01000105.1 GCA_001770655.1 Betaproteobacteria bacterium RIFCSPLOWO2_12_FULL_68_20 | reverse complement strand
TGGAATTGGACGCCCGGTTCTGGCTGATCCAGATCTTCAACGGGGTCTCGTACGGGGCGCTGCTGTTCCTGCTGGCGAGCGGCCTGACGCTGATCTTCGGCGTGATGCGCATCGTCAACCTCGCGCACGGCGCGTACTTCCTGCTGGGCGGCTATGTCGCGCTGTCGGTGATCTGGGCGACGGGCTCGTGGGCGCTCGCCATCCCGCTGGCCGCCCTCGCGGTGGCGCTGATCGGCCTTCTCATGGAGCGGGTGTTCCTGCGGCCGCTCGGATTCGATCCGCTGCGCCAGGTGCTGCTGACGGTGGGCTTCGCGTTCCTGTTCCAGCAGGGAGCGCTGGACATCTGGGGCGGGGATCCCCTGGACATCGACCCGCCCGCCGTCCTGAAGCAGAGCCTGGTGGTCGCGGGGCTGCACCTGCCCGTGTATCGCATCTTCATGATCGGCGTGGCGCTCGCGGTCGGCCTGGTCCTGTGGCTGGTGATGGAGCGCACGCGCGTGGGGGCCATGGTGCGCGCGGCGGTGGACGACTCCGAGATGGCGCGCGGGGTCGGGATCGACACCTCGCGCGTGTCGATGCTCATCTTCGCGCTGGGTGCGTTTCTCGCCGCGCTGGGAGGGGTGATCGGCGGGCCATTCCTCGGCGTCTACCCGGGGCTCGACTTCGAGATCCTGCCGATCGCCTTCGCCGTGGTGATCATCGGCGGCATGGGAAGCCTCGCCGGCGCGGCGGTGGGCAGCCTGCTGGTCGGGCTGGCGGACAATTTCGGCAAGGCGCTGTTCCCGGAGATCGCCTATTTCAGCCTGTACGCGCCGATGGTGCTGATCCTGGCGGTGAAACCGACCGGCCTGTTCGGCAGGGAGTGAGGCGAGCGCGATGAGCGGCCGGCGCAAGCTCGCGATGCTGATCGGGGTTCTCGCCGCGCTCGCGGCGTGGGCGCCGTTCGCGGGACCGTTCGCGATCCTGCTCATCACGCAGGCTCTCGTGCTCGCCATCGTGGCGATGAGCCTCGATCTTCTGCTCGGCTATACCGGGCTGCCCTCGCTCGGCCAGGCCGCCTACCTGGGCGTGGGGGCGTACCTGACGGCGATCCTCGCCACCCGGTACGGATTCGGGATGGACTGGAGCTTCTGGCTGGTGATCGTGCTCGGCGCGCTCGCCGGCGCGGCGACCGCGGCGTTGTTCGGCCTGTTCGCCATTCGCGCGACCGGCGTGTACTTCCTCATGATCACGCTCGCGCTCGGCATGTGCGTGTGGGGGCTGGCCTATCGCTGGAACTCCCTCACCGGCGGCGACAACGGGATCAATCTCCCCGGTCGGCCGGAGTTCGGCATCCGGCTCGCCGACGACCTGACCTACTTCTACGTGGTGTTCGGCTTTTTCGTCGCCTCGCTCGGGGCGCTGCACGTGATCGTCCAGTCCCCGTTCGGCCGCAGCCTGGTGGGAATTCGCGAGCGCGAGCTGCGCATGCGCGTCCTCGGATACAACACCTGGCTGCACAAGTACATCGCGTTCGTGATCGCGGGCGGCTTCGGCGGGCTCGCGGGGGTGCTGCTGGCGTACAAGAACGGGCTGGTGAGCCCCGAGGACGTGATCCTCACCACCTCGGTGGACGTGCTGCTGATGGTGGTCCTGGGCGGCCCGGGGACGCTGGTGGGCGCGGCGCTCGGCTCCGCGGTGGTGGTTTTCCTGCGCGAGTATCTCAGCACGCTGGTGCACTGGTGGCCGTACGTGCTGGGAGGCGTCTATGTCCTGACGATTCTTTATCTACCCGGCGGCCTGATGGGGATTCCGGAGCACGTGCGCCGCTGGCGCTTGAGGTCCGCAAATCACTGAAGGAGGGGATAGCTATGACAGGCAGCAGCGGTTTCAGCAGGAAATTGGCGGCGGCGTGTGCGGCATTGGCGGTGACGGCGCCGGCCGCGGCCGAGGAATTGCGCATCGGCTTCCTCGCGCCGATGACCGGTATCTTCGCGCAGGTCGGCAAGGACATGGCGAACGGCTTTCAGATGTACCTGGACGAAACCGGAGGCAATTTCGGCGGCGCCAAGGTGACGCTCATCGTCGAGGACGAGGAGGGCAAGCCGCCGGTCGGCGTGCGCAAGGCCGAGAAGCTGGTGCGGCAGGACAAGGTCCACATGTTCATCGGCGGGCTGCTCGCGCCGACGGGATACGCGCTCGCGCCGGTGAGCACGCGGCTCAAGACCGTCTACATCGCATCGATTCCGGCGGCCGACGACCTGACGCAGCGCGACCTGGCGAAGTACCCCTACCTCGTGCGCACCGGCTGGACCAGCTCCCAGCCGCACCATCCGCTCGGGCAGTGGGCGTGCGAGCAGGGCTACAAGCGCGTGGCCGCGGTCGCGGCCGACTATGCCTTCGGCCACGAGGTGGTGGGCGGATTCCAGAAGGCCTTCGAGGGCTGCGGCGGCAGGATCATCCAGAAAATCTGGCCGCCGCTCGGGACCAAGGACTTCGGCCCGTACATCCCGACCATCAAGCAGAGCGCGGACGCGATCTTCTCGCTGATGGTGGGGCCGATGGCGCTGCAGTTCCCGAAGCAGCTCGCGGCCTCCGGCAACAAGAAGCCGGTGCTGGGCGGCGGCACCAGCTACGACGAGTTCGTGCTTCCGGCGATGGGCGAGGAGGTGATCGGCCACGTCTCGGCGCTGCAATACAGCGCCGCGCTCGACACTCCCGGCAACTCGTCGTTCGTGAAGAGGTACCGCGCCAAGTACGGCAAGGTTCCGTCGTATTACTCCGAGAGCAACTACACCACCGCGCAGATGATTCACGAAGTCATGGAGACGTCGCGCGGCAAGTGGCCCGGGGCGGCGCAGTTCGTCAAGATGCTCTCGGCCGTCAAGGTGGACGCGGTGCGCGGTCCGGTGCGCCTGGACGAGATGAGGAACCCGGTCCAGAACATCTATATCAAGAAGGTCGAGAGAAGGAAGATGTTCGGCTACGAGAAGGACGAGCTGTGGAACACCGTCATCAAGACCTACCCTGACGTGGGGCAGTTCTGGAAGTACGGCAAGCAGCAGTTCCTGAAGCAGCCCGTCTACAGCCGCGACTTCCCTCCCTGCAAGTACTGCGAGTGACGACGGCGAGCTCCGGGGCCCCGGACAGGGCCCCGGTTCTTGAACTGCGGGCGCTGTCGAAGAGCTTCGGCGGGCTGGTCGCCGTCGAGAACGTCACGCTGCAGGTGTATCCGGGAGACCGCAAGGCGATCATCGGGCCGAACGGCGCGGGCAAGACCACGCTGTTCAATCTGGTGTCCGGGGTGCTGCCGTGCAGCGCCGGACAGGTGCTGCTGTTCGGGCGCGACGTCACGCGCTGGCCGAGCCACCGGCGCGCGGCGCTCGGCATGGCGCGCACCTTCCAGATCACCAGCCTGTTTCCGAAGCTGACGGTGCTGGACAACGTGCTGCTCGCGATCGGCGGGCTGCGCAGGACCAAGTTCGTGATGTGGCGCTCGCTCGCGTCGTACCGCGAGCTGCAGGAGAAGGCGCGCCGCTTGCTGGAGGGCGCCGGCTACTGGGACAGGCGCGACGCCGAGGTGCGCAATCTCTCACACGGCGAGCAGCGCCAGATCGAGATCGTCCTCGGCCTCGCCGGCGACCCGAAGGTGCTGCTGCTCGACGAGCCCGCCGCCGGGCTCGCCTCGGGCGAGTCGCGCGAGATGGCGGAGTTCCTGAAGCGGCTCGATCCGCAGCTCGCCATCGTGCTGATCGAGCACGACATGGACGTGGTGTTCGACGTGGTCGACCACATCTCGGTGCTGCATTTCGGCAGGGTGGTGGAGGAGGGTCCGGCCGAGCAGATCCGCGCGAGCGAGAAGGTGCAGGAGATCTATCTCGGGACGGGCTGAGCCATGGCGATCCTGGAAGTCGAGGACATCCACACCTACTACGGCGACGCCTACGTGCTGCAGGGGCTTTCGCTCGAGCTCGAGCAGGGGCAGATCCTCGGCCTGCTCGGGCGCAACGGCGTGGGCAAGACCACGCTGGTGAGCTCGATCGTCGGCTTCGTCCCGCCGCGCCGCGGCAGGATCGTGTTCAAGGGCGCCGACATCACGCGCGTGTCCTCGGTCGAGACGATTCGCGCCGGCATGGGGCTGGTCCCGCAGGGCCGGCGCGTGTTCCCGTCGCTCAGCGTGGAAGAAAACCTCAAGGTCGCCGCGCGGCGCGTCGGCCGCCGCCGCTGGAGCCTGGAGCGCGTCTACGAGCTGTTCCCGCGCCTGAAGGAGCGCCGGCGCCAGGGCGCGAAGACGCTGTCGGGAGGCGAGCAGCAGATGCTCGCGATCGGGCGCGGGCTCATGACCGACCCGGACTGCCTGATCATGGACGAGCCTTCCGAAGGGCTCGCGCCGATCGTGATCCAGGGGGTGTGGGAGGCGATCGCGAAGCTGAAGCGTGAAGGCCTTTCCATCCTGCTCGTCGAGCAGAACTCGGCGCTCGCGCTGAAGCTCGTCGACTACGTGCACGTGATGAGCAAGGGACGCGTGGTCTACTCCGGCGGCCCCCGGGATCTGTGGGCGAACGAGCAGGTGAAGTCGAGCTACCTGGGCATATGAGGCGCGGCATGCGCATCGAGTGGGACGTCCCGATCGCGATGGACGATGGCCTTGCGCTGCGCGCCGACGTCTTCCTGCCGAGCGCCGAAGGCCGCGCTCCGGTGATCCTCAGCTACGGCCCGTACGGCAAGGGTCTCGCGTTCCAGGACGGCTATCCGAGCGCCTGGCAGCGCATGGTCGCCGGGCATCCCGACGTCGCGCGCGGCTCGAGCAACCTTTACCAGAGCTGGGAGGTCGTCGACCCGGAGAAGTGGGTGCCGCACGGCTACGCGTGCGTGCGCGTGGATTCGCGCGGCGCCGGCCGCTCTCCGGGCTTCATCGACCCGTTCTCGCCGCGCGAGACGAAGGACCTCTACGAATGCATCGAGTGGGCCGCCGCGCAGCCGTGGTCGAGCGGCAAGGTGGGCCTGAACGGCATCTCCTACTACGCGATGAACCAGTGGCACGTCGCGAGCCTGCAGCCGCCGCATCTCGCCGCGATGTGCGTCTGGGAAGGCTCGGCCGACTGGTATCGCGACATGACGCACCACGGCGGGATCCTCTCCTCGTTCTGGGCGAACTGGTACGACATGCAGGTGAAGACGGTCCAGCACGGGCTGGGCGAGCGCGGCCCGCGCAGCCGTGTCACCGGCGCGCCGGTGTGCGGGGACGAGACTCTGTCCGACGCGCAGCTCGCCGGGAGCCGCTGCAACTTCGGCGACGAGATCCTGGCCCATCCGCTCGACGACGAGTACCACCGCGCCCGCTCTCCGGTGTGGGAAAAGGTGACTGTGCCGTTCCTCTCGGCGGCCAACTGGGGCGGGCAGGGCCTGCATCCGCGCGGCAACTTCGAGGGCTTCGTTCGCGCCGCGGCGAAGGACAAGTGGCTCGAGGCGCACGGCCTGGAGCACTGGACGCACTTCTATACCGACTACGGAAGGAAGTTGCAGCTGCGCTTCTTCGACCGTTTCCTGAAGGGCGAGCAGAACGGCTGGGAGCGCCGGCCGAGGGTGCAATTGCAGGTTCGGCATATCGACCGCTTCGCCGAGCGCCGCGAGAACGAATGGCCGATCGCCCGGACGCGGTGGGCGACGCTGCACTTGCGCCGCAACGGCGGCCTGGCTCCCGTGGCGGAAGAAAGCGATGCGGAGATTTCGTTCGCCGCCCTCGGAGAAGGAGCGAGCTTCGTGTCCGAGCCCGTTCCCGGGGAAACCGAGATTACCGGACCGCTCGCGGCGAAGCTGTGCGTGTCCTCGAGCACGAACGACGCCGACCTGTTCCTCGTGTTCCGCGTCTTCACCCCCGACCTGCGGGAAGTGGTGTTCATGGGCGCGATCGACCCGCACACGCCGGTCGCGCAGGGCTGGCTGCGCTGCTCGCACCGCAAGCTCGATGCGAGGTTGTCCACCGAGCACCGGCCGTATCACGCGCACGACGAGATCCAGCTCCTGCAGCCCGGGAAATTCGTGCAGGTCGACGTGGAGCTGTGGCCGACCTCGATCGTGGTGCCGGCCGGCCATCGCCTCGCGCTCACCGTGCGCGGCAGGGACTACGAGTGGCAGAAGGCGACCGGGGCGCGGCTCTCCAACTTCAAGAACGAGCTGCGCGGCTGCGGGCCGTTCCTGCACGACGATCCGCGCGACCGGCCGGCGGCGGTGTTCGGCGGGCGCACCACGCTGCACCTCGGGCCGGGCCGCGAAAATTTCCTTCTCATTCCCGTGGTTCCCTCCAAATCATGATGTACACTTGTGCACCCGCCTCGCGCGGCTCGGCCGCAGTCGTCAGAAGCGGGAAGCGAAAGAGCCTGCGCGTCGACATCCACTGCCACTACCTCAACACCGAGGCCGCGGCCAAAGTCGCGCCGCTCAATCCGGCGCAGCACGACGCCGCGGTGAAGTTCGCCAGCGCGCTCACGCGCGAGGTCAACGTCAGGCAGCACAAGGACCGCGCCGCGAAGCTCTCGGACATCGAGGTGCGCCTGAAGGACATGGACCGCATGGGCATCGACGTGCAGGCGGTCTCGCCCTCGCCCAACCAGACCTACTACTGGACGGAGCCCGGCCTGGGAGCGCAGCTCGCGCGCATGGTGAACGAGCGCATCGCCGGGATCGTGGGCAAATGGCCGGAGCGCTTCGTCGGCCTCGGCACGGTGCCGCTGCAGGACGCCGGGCTTGCCGTCGCGGAGCTCGAGTACTGCGTGAAGAAGCTCGGCATGCGCGGCGTCGAGATCAACGGCAGCGTCGACGGCAGGGAGCTCACCGATCCGCGCCTCAACCTGGACCGGTTCTTCGCCAGGGTTCAGGACCTGGATGTCATCATCTTCATGCACCCGACCGGCTTCACGCAGGGCGAGCGGCTGATGGACCACTATTTCAACAACGTGATCGGCAACCCGCTCGAGACCACGGTGGCGGCGAGCTACCTGATCTTCGACGGCGTGATGGAGCGCCATCCGAAGCTGAAGATCGTGCTGCCGCACGGCGGCGGCTACCTGGCCCATTACTGGGCGCGCATGGACCACGCCTGGCGGGCGCGGCCGGACTGCCGCACGATCATCAAGAAGGCGCCGTCCGCCTACCTGGAGAGGTTCTATTTCGACACCATCACCTTCGACCGCGGCATGCTGCGCCACCTGGTCGAGCGCTACGGCGCGGACCACGTGCTGCTGGGCACCGACTACCCGTACGACATGGGAGTGGAGGACCCGGTGGGGCTCATCGAGCGCGTGCCGGGCCTGGGCCGCCCCGAAAGGGAGCGCATCCTGGGCGGGAACGCTTCCCGTTTGTTGAAGATTGATTACAATACGAGCACAAGGAGGAGGAGACCATGACACATTCCCGACGGAAGTGGCTGTTGATCTCGGTCGCGCTCGCCGCAGCGGCGGCGCTCGCCGCGCCGCTCGCGCACGCGCAGCAAAAGCCCATCAAGATCGGCTTCAGCATGGCGCTGACCGGCGGCCTGGCGGGCGGCGGCAAGGGGGCGCTGATCTCGATGGAGATCTGGCGCGACGACGTCAACAAGAAGGGCGGCCTGCTCGGCCGGCCGGTGGCGCTCGTCTATTACGACGACGCCACGCAACCGGCCAACGTGCCCGGCATCTACACCAAGCTGCTCGAGGTGGACAAGGTGGACCTGGTGGTCTCGGGCTACGGCACCAACCTGATCGCCCCGGCGATGCCGATCATCATGCGCAAGAAACTGGTGTTCCCGGCGCTCTTCGGCCTGGGGGCGAACGAGGAGTTCAAGTACGACCGCTACTTCCAGATCATGCCGGCGGGGCCCGCTCCGAAGCTCGACTGGTCGAAGGGCTTCTTCGAGCTTGCGATGGAGCAGAACCCGAAACCGAAGTCGGTGGCGATCGTCGCCGCGGACGCCGAGTTCGCGCTCAACGCCGCGGAGGGCGCGCGCGCCAACGCGAAAAAATTGAAGCTCGATATCGTGTACGACAAGACCTATCCGCCGGCGACCACCGATTTCACCCCGATCGTGCGCGCGATCCAGGCGACCAGTCCCGACATCGTCTACGTCGGCTCGTATCCCCCGGACTCGGTCGGCATGGTGAAGGCGGCGAGCGAGGTGGGGCTGAAGACCAAGATGTTCGGCGGCGGCATGGTCGGCTTGCAGTTTGCCGCCATCCAGAAAAACCTCGGCCCGCTGCTCAACGGCATCGTCAACTACGACTTCTGGGTGCCGGAGCCGACGCTGAACTTTCCGGGCGTGAACGAGTTCCTCGCCAAGTACCGGGTGGCGGCCAAGGACAAGGGGGTCGATCCCTTCGGCCACTATCTGCCGCCCTACTCCTACGCCTACCTCGAGGTGCTCGGCCAGGCGGTCGAGGCGACCAAGAGCCTCGACCATAGCAAGCTCGCCGCGTACATGCACAAGACCACCTTCGACACCGTGGTCGGCAAGGTGAAGTTCGGCAAGAACGGCGAGTGGGCCAGGACCCGCACGCTGCAGGTGCAGTTCCGCGACGTGCAGCCGGACAACCTGGAGCAGTTCGCCGGGCCGGGCAAGCGCATCGTGCTCTATCCCAAGGAGTGGAAGTCGGGGAACATCGTCTTCCCCTACAAGCAATAGCCCGCGACCGTAGGGCGCCCGCGCGACGGTGTTTTCCGCGGATCTCCTAGCGAACGCCGTCGTCGCGGGGATATTGCTCGGCGGCTTCTACGCCGCCGTGGCGATCGGGCTGGCGATCGTCTTCGGCCAGCTCGATATCGTCAACATCGCGCACCCGGCGTTCATCATCGTCGGGGCGTACATCGCCTACATCCTGAACAGCCGCTTCGGCTTCGACCCCGTCCTGGTCGGGTTGCTGGCGGCGCCCGCTTTCTTCTTCGTCGGTGCGCTGATCTACCGGGTCTACTTCCTCGCCTTCGAGCGCACCGGCCAGGAATCGCTTTCCGGGCTGGCATTCTTTTTCGGCGTCATGTTCATCATCGAGGTGGTGCTGATCCTGATCTACGGCGTCGACTACCGCCTGGTGCAGGCCGGCTACATCGGCCAGACCTGGCGCATCGGCTTCGTCGACTTTCCGCTGCGCATGCTGGTGCCGTTCGCGGTGTCCGCGGCGCTCACCGCGGCCATCTACGCGTACATGTCGCACACCTTCATGGGTCGCGCCATCCAGGCGGTGGCGCAGGACCGCCTCGCGCTGCAGCTGATGGGCGCGGACCCGGTGCGCATCAAGCAGTGGGCCTTCGGCCTGGGGATCGCTACCGCGGCGATCGCCGGGTCGCTGCTGATCATCATCGGCCCGGTCGAGCCCTCGGTGGGGCGGCTCTACATCGGGCGCGCCTTCGCCATCGTGGTGCTCGGCGGCATGGGCAGCATCAAGGGCATGTTCATCGCCGCGCTGATCCTCGGCATCGTCGAGAGCATGGTGGCGACCTTCGCCGGGCCGTCGTGGTCCCCGGCGGTCGCGTTCGGCGTGCTGGCGCTGACGCTCGCACTGCGCCCCGCCGGGCTGTTCGGCAGGCAGTAGATGAAATCGGCCGCGTTCTGGGGCGCGCTCGCCGCCATCTTCGCCGCGGGCCTGGCGCTCACCGGGGCGGTGGCGAACGAGTATTACTACAACGCGCTCTACCTGATCCTGCAGGCCGCGCTGATGGCGATCGCCTGGAACATCCTCGGCGGCTTCACCGGCTACGTGAACTTCGGCAGCGCCGGGTTCTTCGCCATCGGCGCGTACACCACGGTGGCGCTCAACAAGGCGCTCGGCCTGCCGCTGCCGCTGCTGATCCTGGCTGGCGGCGCGGTCGGCGGCCTGGTCGGGCTCGGCCTGGGCTACCTGACGCTGCGGCTGAAAGGCGTGTACTTTGCCATCGCCACGCTCGCCATGGCGATCGTCATCGAGACGCTGGTCATCAACTGGTCCTACGTCGGCGGCGCCAAGGGTACTTATATCCTGACACCGGAAAAGCACCTCTGGTTCGACAGCTACATCCAGATGCTGTTCGTGGTGATGCTGCTGCTGACGCTGGCGGCGGTGGCGATCTCCAGGATGCTCAGCTCCTCGCGCATCGGCCGGGGGCTTGCCGCGATCCGCGACGACGAAGTCGCCGCCGAGTGCGCCGGGGTGCCGACCCTCAGGCTGAAGCTGGTCTCGACCACCGTGATGGGCGCGATGATGGGCGTTGCCGGGGCGCCGTTCCCGTTCTTCGTCACCTTCGTCGACCCGAGTTCGGCGTTCAACCTGTTCATCGCGGTAAACGCCATCGCGATGCCGATGATCGGCGGCACGGCGCACTGGCTCGGCCCGGTGATCGGCGCGCTGCTGGTGGGCACGACGCAGGAGATCGTCAAGGTGACTGTGTCCTCCGAGATGAACGTGCTGATCGTCGGGGTGATGCTGGTGGTGTTCATCACGCTCGCGCCGCAGGGCATCGTCGGGCTGGCGCGCAAGCACCTGCGCAGGCGCAAGCCATGAGCGGCGAACTGTTGCGGGTCACCAGGCTGAGCAAGCGTTTCGGCGGCTTCGTCGCGCTGGACAACGTCTCGCTCAGCGTGCGCGCCGGCGAGCGCCTCGGCCTGATCGGCCCGAACGGCTCGGGCAAGACCACCCTGATCACCTGCATCTCGGGGGCGCTGTACAACGACGTCGGGGAGATTCATTTCGAGGGCCGCGACGTCACCCGGCTGCTGCCGCACCTGAGGGCCCGCGCCGGAATCGCGCGCAGTTTTCAGATCCCGAAGCCGTTTGCCAGCATGACGGTGCTCGACAACCTGCGGGTGCCGCTGGAATATGCCGCGAGGTCGCGCGCCGCGCACGGGCGCGTCCTCGACGAGGCGATGCGCGTGCTGGAGCTGATCGGCCTGGTTCACCGCGCGCACGAAAACTCCGCCGGCCTGACGCAGGTCGACATGCGCAAGCTGGAGCTCGCCCGCGCGCTCGCCGCCAAGCCGCGGCTGCTGATCTCTGACGAGGTCATGGCGGGACTGGCGCCCAACGAGGTCGCCGAGGTGCTCGCGATCCTGCGCAAGCTCAACAACTCGGGCATTACCATCATCATGATCGAGCACATCATGCACGCGGTGATGCGCTTCTCCGAGCGCGTCATTTGCCTGGACGCCGGCCAGATCATCTGCGAGGGCACGCCGGAGTCGATCGTGCAGGACGCCGGCGTGCAGCGGGCCTACCTTGGCGCTTAGCCTCGCCATTCGCGACGTCGACGCCGGCTACGGCGCGGTGCGCGCCCTGCACGGCGTGTCGCTCGGCATCCGCGACGGCGAGACGGTGGCGCTGCTCGGCACCAACGGCAACGGCAAGAGCACGCTCATGAAGTGCATCATGGGCATGGTGCGGCCCACGCGCGGCTCGGTGACCCTCGAGATCGACGGCGCGCGCCACGACCTGGTGCGGCTGTCGACCGAGGAGATCGTCAACCTCGGCGTCGCCATGGTGCCGGAGGGCCGCAGGCTCTTCCCCAAGCTGACGGTCGAGGAGAACCTGCTGCTCGGGGCGTTCCGCCCGCTCGCGCGCGCCGACATCGGCAAGAACCTGGCGTTCTGCTTCGAGGTGTTCCCGGTGCTGGTGGAGCGCCGCCGCCAGCTCGCCGGCTCGCTCTCGGGCGGCCAGCAGCAGATGCTGGCGATCGGCCGCGCGCTGATGAGCGCGCCGCGGCTGCTGCTGGTGGACGAGCCCTCGGTCGGCCTCGCGCCGATCCTGGTGTCGCACACCATCACCAAGATCAAGGAGCTGAAGGAGCGCTACGGGCTCACCGTGCTGATGGCCGAGCAGAACTTCCACCAGGCGATCCGCATCGCCGACCGCGGCTACATCATCGTGCACGGCGAGATCGTGTTCGAGGGCGACGTCGCTGCGCTGGAGCAGAACGAGCTGGTGAAGAACTACTACCTGGGCTCGGCGGCTTGAGCAGCCAGTCGATCCGCTTTCTCCCGGTCGGGATGTTCGGCGCGGTGATGGGGCTCGCCGGGCTGGGCTTGAGCGCGCGACTCGCTGCGCCGGTGTTCCCGGGCGTGCTGCGCGCGCCGGCGTATTTCACCGAGCTGTGGATCGGGCTCGGCGCGCTGGCGCTCGCCATCCTCCTTCCCGCGTACCTCGTCAAGCTGATCCGCCATCCCGGCGCGGTGCGCGAGGAATTCAATCCCGCGCAAATGGGCTTCTGCGCGACGCTGCCGCTCGCGCTGGCGCTGGTGGGCGGAGGCCTCGGCTCCTATTTTCCGTTTCTCGGCAGCGTCCTCTGGTGGGCGGGCGCCACGCTGCTTTTCGCGTTCCAGGTGTGGGGCATCGCGCGCGTGCTCGCGGGAGGAATCGAGCTCGCGCACGTGAACGCCGAGTGGATGATCCTCTTCATCGGCGGCATCGTGGTTCCCGGCCCGGGGCTCGCGCTGGGTCACGGAGACGCAGCGCGCTTCATGTTCGGCGTCTCCGCCGCGGTGTCGCCGCTCGTCATGGGGCTGGTGTTCTATCGCGCGGTGGCCGGTCCGGCGCTTCCCGAGGCGATGCGCCCGAGCTGGTTCACCCTGCTCGTGCCGCCCGCGCTCATCTATGCGCACGGCGCCGTGTTCTACGGCTCGGAGCCGCTCGAGGCGCTCTTCTTCTTCGCGGTCGTGCTGGCGATCGCGCTCCTTTTCTACGCGAGGGGATTCCTGCGCTGGGCGTTCGGTCCGCCCTGGTGGTCGTTCACGTTTCCGCTCGATGCGCTCGCCTGGGCAGCCGCGCGCTACGCGCAGGCGCATCCCGAACCGGTCTGGAAGGCGGTCGCGGCCGCCGCCCTCGCGCTCGCGACTATCTTCGTCGCGCTCGTGCTCGTGAGGACGATCCTGGCTTTCGCGCGCGGGACGCTGCTCGCCGCGCCGCCCACTGCTCGCAGCGCTGCATCGCCAGCGGCGTGAATTCCGCCTGCGGCTGGTCGCCGCCGATGATGAACATGAGGACGTGCTCCTTTGCGGGCTGGTCGTAGGTCACGTTCATGAAGCGGCGCGCGACGCCGACCGGGAACGAGATCACGTCGAGCGGCGCGAGGTCCACGTGCTCCTTGGCGCCGCCCTCGTTCCACTCGCAGCGCCAGCGGCCGGTCATCGCGATGAAGGTCTCGTTGCTGTCGTGGTTGTGCATGAGCGGCCCGCGCCCGGGCTTCGCCTTGCAGTAGCCGAGGTTGAAGCCCTCCGCGATGGGGATCGCCGGCATCGCCGAGGCGTCCTCTCCTACCGGCGATGTCGTAGCCCGGTTTTGCTTTTCCCGGGGCGGCTGGAAGCCGATCACGGCGAACAGCTTGCGGCGGCATTCGGGCAGCGGGCTGTCGGGCAGCCCGCCGTCGGAGCCTTTCAGCTTCCCGAAGCGCGCCACGCGCTTCAGCATTTCGCTCTTCGACCAGTTGCGGACCTGTCGCCAGCCAGCCATGGGTTTCTTGGTCACGTTCGCAATCCTGGTCAACGGCCCTTGAACACCGGCTTGCGCTTCTCGATGAACGCCCGCTGCGCCTCGCGGGCATCTTCGGACTGCGACAGCTCTACCGTGACAGTCTGCTCGAAACGGTAGGCGTCGCGCGCCGGCATCTCCTCGACCGCGTTGAAGGCTCGTTTCACCTTGCGCACGGCGAGCGGGCTCTTGGCGGCGATCTCGCGGGCGATCTCCAGCGCCGCAGCCATCAGCTGGTCGCGCGGCGGGCAGGCTTCGATCACGCCGAGCCGATAGAGCTCCGCGGCCGGGACGCGGCGCCCGGTGAAGTACAGGGTGCGGGAACGGGAGCGGCCGAAATGCTGCATCAGGAAGCGCGCCCCGCCCGCCAGGCCGACGTCGATCTCCGGCATCACGAAATAGGCGTTGTCGGAAGCCAGCATGATGTCGCAGGCGAGCATCAGGACGAAGCCGGCGCCGATCGCCGGGCCGTTGACGGCCGCGATCACCGGCTTGGCGCAATCGGTCACCGCGTAGAAGAACTCGCGTGTCAGCCGGTTATGGCGCGGGTAGTCGCCGGGCTCCTTGGCGAGATCGATGCGCTCCTTGACGTCGGCGCCGGCCGAGAACACCTCGCCGGCCGCGGTCAGGACCACGACCCGGACGTCGTCCCGGTCGCTGAGCGCATCGAAAATCCGGATCAGCTCCTCGCGCGAGCGCCGGTTCTGCGCGTTCACGGGCGGCCGGTCGAAAGTGACCGTCGCTATGCCTTCGGCGACGTCGAGGCGAAACAGCTCGAGATCCATGGTTGCCTGCGTTCGGACTGTAGCAGTTGCGGCTCGCTTCGTCCCGTACCAGGCACCCGACCGGTTCGCCGCGCTGGTGACCGGGTTCCTCAACCGCCTGCCCGCGGGCGAACCCTGATTTCGCGATCACGGGTTCGCTGTTAGGCTAGCGCGGATGGCTGCCGGCCGCGACGTCAGCGACCAGGATCGCGGAGCATGGATGCCGGGCGCACTCGACGGCATCCGGGTCCTGGATTTCTCGCGCGTGTTCGCGGCGCCCGCCGGCACGCAGATCCTCGGCGATCTCGGCGCCGACGTCGTCAAGGTCGAGGAGCCTCGCAAGGGCGACGAGGCGCGCTACTACGGCATGACCGAGCAGGCGCTGCGCGCGCCGGGCGCCGCGAGCCCGCCGTTCCTCGCGCTCAACCGCAACAAGCGAAGCATCGCGCTGGACCTGGGTTGTCCGGCGGGGCGCGAGGTCGCGTTCAGGCTGTCCGCCGGGAGCGACGTGCTGGTGCACAACTTCAGGCCGGGCGCGATGGCTCGCTGGGGCCTGGGCTACGACGCGATCAGGGCCGCCAATCGGCGCGTGATCTATTGCGAGTTCTTCGCCTACGGCAAGGAGGGGCCGCTCGCCCAGGTCGGCGCCAACGACCTTGCGCTCCAGGCGCACAGCGGCCTGATGAGCATCACGGGCGAGCCCGGCCGGCCGCCCGTGCGCTGCGGGACCGCCGCAATCGATCTTCACGCCGGCCTCGCCATGGTCGCTGCCGTGCTGGCGGCCTTGTACCATCGCGAGCGCACCGGCGAAGGCCAGGCCGTCGAGACGTCGCTGCTGCTCGGTTCGGCCCACCTGATGAATTACTTCTACACCGAGTACTGGCTCGACGGGACCGTGCGCAAGCCCATGGGAACGGCCAACCACCTCAGCGTTCCGAACCAGGTATTCCCTGCCTCCGACGGCGGCGTGGTGATCATCGCGCCGAGCGACGAGATGTGGCGGCGATGCGCGGCGGCGCTCGCCCCCGCGCGGCTGGATCGGCCCGAGTTTCGCCGCAGCCTCGACCGCCTGCGCCTGCGCGCCGAGCTGATCGAAGCCCTCGGCGCGGTCACCAGGACCATGTCCTGCGGCGAGCTGGTGAAGCGCCTGAGCGCCGCCCGCGTCAACGTCGCCAAGGTGAATTCGATCGGCGAGGCCGCCGATCACGGGCAGCTGGCCGAGGCCGGCGGGCTGGTGGAAATCGGCGTCGACGGCCGGCCCCTGAAAGCGGTTTCGTCGCCCTTCAAGCTCGGCGGGACGCCGGCCCGGGTCGATCGGCCGCCTCCCCGGCTCGGCGCGCACACCGAGGAGATCCTCCTGCAAAGGGGCTTCGGCGGGGACGAAGTGTCCGCGTTTCGGGAGCAGGGAGCGTTCGGCAAGGCCTGAGCGCTTCGCGCTCAGGCGCGGGATCGTCGCCGCGAGGGGCCGACCCGCGCCATGTTCTCGAGCACGGCGCACACCGACGCCGTGTCCTGCGCCGAGAAGCCCTGCGCCATCGCGGCGTTGTAGAGCGGCGCGCAGGCGCTGAAAAGCGGCGTCGGGCAGCCGAGCCGCGCGGCGAACTCGCCGATGATCTTCATATCCTTCTGCCACACCTCGACTTTCATGGTCGCGGGCTGGTAGCGACCCTTCACCATCAGCGGCCCGCGGATCTGGAACACGCGCGAGCTGCCCGCGCCGTCGCCGGCGACGCGCAGGATCGTCTCGGGATCGAGCCCCGCCTTCATGCCCAGCACGAACGCCTCGGCCGCCGAGACGTTATGGATCGCCACCAGCAGGTTGGCGACGAATTTCATCCTGCTGCCGTTGCCGAAGGCGCCGAGGTAATGCTGCGAGCGCGAGAAGCCGCGCAGAAACGGCAGGGCCTTGGCGAAGGCCGCCCTGTCGCCGCTCGCGTAAACGACCAGGTCCTTCGTCTTCGCCTGCGCGCCGGTCCCGGAGAGCGGGCAGTCGAGCACCACCGAGTCGACGCGCTTCAGGCTGCGCAGCGACCTGACTTTGTCCTCGATCGGCAGCGTGCTCGTCTCGACCACGATCCGGCGCGGCTCGACGCTCAGTTGCGCGGTCACGTCCTCGAGCGCATCGACGCCGGGGAGGGAAGTGATCACGACTCGCGCCAGGCGGGCCAAATCGCCGATCGAGCGGGCCGGATGCCCTCCGATCCGCCGCAGGGCGCTGCGGCGCGCGGCCAGGATGTCGTAGCCGTGCACGGCGAAGCCCGCGCGCACCAGGTTCGCGGCCATCGCCGAGCCCATGATGCCGAGCCCGATCATCCCCACAGCGCCCTTCGCCATGGAGCCGAATGGTACCTAGATCACGCCGGCGCGCGATACGCCAGTTTGTCGAACGAGAACTCCCTCAGGTGCTGGTCGAGGCCCCAGCGCTTCACCTGCGCCAGCGTATCGTCGAATTCCGCGCGCGGCACCGGCGCATAGACGAAGCGCTCGCCGCGCGTGAAGCGGCTGAAGTCCCAGGGGTGAGTGGTCTCGAACTCCGGCGGCACCGCGATCTTCCACAGGTGCAGGTACTTGGACAGGTTCTCCTCGAGCGCCCGCTCGGCGCGATCGAGGCCCCGGAGGTAGGCGCGCACATCGTCGAGCGGCGCAGATTCCGGCACCCACCACAGCGTGTGGAACTCGTCCTCCATCACCATGCGCAACCCGAGCTGTCTTGCCATGTCGATCTGCGGCGGCAGCAGGCTCGCCGCCTCGACCTCGCCCTCGAGCAGCGCCTTGAGGCTTCGAACTCGACCTCGATGCCTTCCTGCTCGAAAAACCCTTCCTCGTGCGCGACGAAGTCGTTGAGCCCCATGCCCTTCGGCGCTACCCTGACGCGTCTCAAGCTCCTGGCCATGATGGTCTCCTCGGAGTTGTGGAGAATATACATCGGATGATGGCCCGCTCCTTCCTCGCCCTGGCGCTGCTCGTGCCGCTCGCGGCAGTCGCGCAGACCATCCGCTCCGAGGAGCACGCGTTCCGCGTCGTCACCGTGGTCGAAGGGCTCGAGCACCCCTGGAGCCTGGCGTTCCTGCCCGACGGCTCGATGCTCGTCACCGAGCGGCCGGGGCGCCTCAGGGTCGTGCGCGGCGGCAAGCTCGAGCCGCAGCCGGTGTCCGGCTTGCCGCAGGTGGCCGAGCACGGGCAGGGCGGCCTGTTCGATGTCGCGCTCCACCCGCGCTTCGCCGAGAACGGCCTCGTCTATCTCGCCTACGCGGCGCGCGGCGCGGACGGAGTCGGCACCGAGCTCGCGCGCGGCCGGCTCGCCGGCGGCCGGCTGGAGAGCGTGCAAGTGCTGTTCCGCCAGAGCCCCAAGGGCTCCACCGGGCGGCACTTCGGCGGCCGCATCGTGTTCGATCGTGCGGGCTTCCTCTACCTCACGCTCGGCGACCGCGGCGAGATGGAGCGCGCGCAGCGCCCCGGCGATCACGCGGGCTCGGTGATCCGGCTGCACGACGACGGGCGGGTGCCGGCCGACAACCCGTTTGCAGGCAAGCCCGGCTGGAAGCCGGAGAAATACACGCTCGGCAACCGCAACATGCAGGGCGCGGCGCTGCACCCGCGGACCGGAGAGCTGTGGACGCACGAGCACGGTCCGCAGGGCGGCGACGAGGTGAACGTCATCCGCGCCGGGGTCAATTACGGCTGGCCGGTGATCACCTACGGGGTGAACTACGGCACCGGCACGAAAATCGGCGAAGGCACGTCGAAGCCCGGCATGGCGCAGCCGATCCATTACTGGGTGCCGTCGATCGCTCCGTCGGGAATGGCCTTCTACACCGGCGACAGGTTTCCGCGCTGGAAGGGCGACCTCTTCGTCGGCGCGCTGCGCGACCAGATGCTGGTGCGCCTGAAGCTCGACGGCGAGAAGGTAGTGCGCGAGGAGCGCATGCTGCGCGGCGCGCTCGGCCGCATCCGCGACGTGCGCGCGGGCCCCGACGGCTACCTCTACCTGCTCAACGATTCCTCGAGCGGGGTGCTGGCGCGGCTCGAGCCGGCGCCCTAGGCTTCGCCGCCCAGGTAGCGGCGCAGCAGCTCCAGCGCTTCGGGGCTCGGGTTGACGAACCGGCAGCCCGAGCGCATCGCGCGCCTGCCGTCGGCGAGCGTCACCGGCTGCGAATAGCGCACCTCGAGATCGACGGCGCCGGCGATGCCGTCGGGCAGCTCCATGCGGCAGCCTTTCAGCATTGTGCCGGGCTCGAGGATGATGTCGGCCGAATAGACCAGAAAGCCGATCCCGGCGACGCTCATGTCCACGATGCTGGCGTCGAACGGCGTGATGCCGCCGGCGTCCGCGACGCACAGCAGCGGCAGCTGCGGGTCCAGCGCGCGGGGATGCTGGCGCCGCTGGTGGCTGACCAGCACCTCCGGGAAGCGCAGCTCGATCGCGCGCGTTCCCTCGTGCACCACCTCGCGGGGATCGGCGGCGACGAACTCGACGCGCCAGCCCGTCAGCTCCGATTGGAAGGCGCAGCGCTGCCGCGAGAGCAGGGCCGAATTCGCCGCCTCGACCGGGCTGCGCTCGAGCACGATGCGGCCCGCGGCCGAGTCGACCACGCGCAGCAGCGACTGGAACGTCGCTTCACCGCCCGCGAGGAACGCGGTGACCAGCGTGGCCTGCGCCCTGACCCTCTCGAGCACCCGGGTGATCTCCCTGGGCGAGCGGGTCATGACGCCGGTGATCGACAGGTCGGGCCTTGAAGCCATGCATCACTTTACCCGCCCGCGAAACGCAGCATGCGCCCGATACCGACGCTGCGACGCGGGAAGGCTCCGGAATCGGACGATGGGATCAATTCGGGCGAATCTAGACCTTGAATGCTTCGAGCGTCTCCGGCGCAAACAGCTCCTCGGGCGCGTAGCGGCGCCTGGAGAGCCCCTGCTCGTGGTGGTAGCGCAGGAACGCGTCGAGCACGTGACGATTGGGCGCGAGCCCGTACGGCCACCAGTCCTCGCCCATCTCGCGCTTCACCTCCTCTACGTGCGCCGCCTGCCACGGCAGCATGGTGTCGAGGCAGTGCGTGCGCGCGAGCCCTTGGTACGCCTTCGCCTTCGCGGCGGTGAACGCCTTGTGCAGCGACTGCGCGATCCAGCGGTTCTTCTCGTAGACCTCGCGCCGGATCGCGACCGTGTGCATGATCGGGAAGATCTTCGTGCGCCGGTAGTACTCGCGCTCGACCTCGACGTAGTTGGCGAACAGCCGCTTGACCGCGTCCGGGCGCGAATACAGGGTGGAGGGCGCGCGCGGCGCCTGCACGGCGTCGATCTCGCCTTCGGCGAGCATGCGCGAGAGCGTCTGCGCCGGCCCGATCGGCCGGATGCGGATCGAGGGCGGCAGCTCGAGCTTGAGCTTCTCGTCGCGCCCGGGCTCCTCCTCGCCGCCCGAGAGGTACTCGATGCTGTCGACCGGCACGCCGTGCTCGTCGGCGAGGATACCGCGCACCCATACGTTCGCGGTCAGCTGGAATTCCGGCACGCCGACGCGCTTTCCCCTGAGGTCCTGCGGCCTGGAGATGCCGCTCTTCGTCGAGATGAATATTGAGGAATGGCGGAACGAGCGCGACGGAAAGACGGGGATGGCGATGAAGGGCGGGGGATCGGCGCGCAGCGACATCGCATATGAGGACAGCGACATCTCGGCGACGTCGAACTCGCGGTTGCGCAGCATCCGGAAGAACGTCTCCTCGACTTCGTGTGGCAGGTAGACGAGCTCGATTCCCTCGGGCCGGACGCCGCCGTCCGCAAGCGCGCGCGTGCGGTCGTAGCTCCAGCAGGAGAGGCTCAGGCGCAAGGCGGACACGCCGGGCAGTATACTTGGCGCCCGTGAGCGTCAGCGCGAACCTGCAATAGCTGATCGGCGCCGCGGCGCCGTATTGGGCCGGAGAGGCGGAGGTGTTCCGCGCCTACTGGGACTGGGAAAAGCGCACGCGCGAAACCGACCGGCGCTGGCTGATGCTCCAATGCTACAAGGAAGTGTGGGGCTCGGGCCTCGCGCCGCTCGACAAGGGCATCTTCCTCGCGCCTGCGCAGCAGCTCGTCGCCGCCTTTCCCAAGATCGACATCGAGATCGACCGCCACGAGGTACTCGACATCGCCGAAGGGCTGTGGGCCGAGTTCCTGCACTACTGTGCGTTCGCCGACGCGCACGACGCGCTCGCGGCTCCGGGCGAGCCGAAGCTCAACCCGCACGCGATCAAGGCCGGCTGGAAGGAAGACCTCGTGCTTACCGAGCTGCGCTTCGCGCACAAGAGGGAGAACGCGAAGCTGGGCGAGCGCGCGACGCGCTTCACCGAGGGCGGCTACTGCACGCTGTTTTCCGAGGGCATGAAGCTCGCGGGCCGCGGCGACGGGCCGCACGGGCGCGCCAACCGCCTGATCGCCGAGGCCTGTGCCAAGGTCTACGACGACGAGTTCGGCCACATGCTGAAGGGAATCGTCGGGCTGGACGCCGAGGGGCTCGGCGCTGCGGAATGGCACCGGCTGGAAGAAATGTCGCTCGAGCAGCTGAGTGCGCGCATCAGCATGCGCAACGCGCAGTTCAGCTATCCGCTGCAGGGCGGCCGGCTCGAGCGGGCGCTCGCCGGGCGGCTCGCGCCGCTCGCCTTCGACTACGCCAGGGCGGAGGAAAAGCTCGCGGCCTAGTCGAAGTGAACCTGGAAGCGCAGTTGCGCGAACTCGATCCCCGGGTTCGGATCCTTGATCCCGCCGTTCGACAGGTGCTGCACGCGCACTCCCAGGTCGTAGCGCCCGCGATCGCCGAAGCGGATGCCGGCCCCGATGTGGTCGCCGAAGTTGAAATTGGTGCCGAAGCTCTTGCCCGAGTGGATGCGTTTCCTGGACAGGTAGTGAAAGCCGATCGCGGCTTCGAGGTAGGGCGACACGCTCGATAGGCTGGTCTGCTGCAGCCGGAACACCGGGGTGAGCCCCAGATCCACGAGTGAGGTATTGCCGCCCGCGCTGCCGTTCCCCTTCCAGTAGCCTGCCGACAGCTCCCAGTATCCGCCCAGGTGCCAGTTTCCGGTGTCGAACCAGCGGCTCTTCCACTTCCATTGCACCCCGGCGCGCGCCATGTCGGTCGCGTCCCCGGTGCCGATCTCGAACGAGACCCCGTCCACCGCCCCTGCGGGCTGCGCGGCGGCGAGCATTGCCGCGGCGGCGAACGACGCCGCGATGTTCTTGTCCATTTTCCCCCCTGAACGAGCCTCTATGATACGGAAATGGCGCAATACGTATACACCATGCGCCGGGTGGGCAAGCTCGTTCCGCCCAAGCGCGCGATCCTCAGGAACATTTCGCTCAATTTCTTCCCGGGCGCGAAGATAGGCGTGCTCGGGCTGAACGGGTCGGGAAAATCCACGCTGCTGCGCATCATGGCGGGCGTGGACGGGGACTTCGAGGGCGAGGCGATCCCGATGCCGAACCTGCGGATCGGCTTCCTGCCGCAGGAGCCGCAGCTCGACCAGGCGAAGGACGTGCGCGGCAACGTCGAGGAGGGGCTGGCCGCGCTGGTCGCAGCCAGGAAGCGCCTGGAGGAGATCTACGCCGCGTACTCCGAGCCGGACGCCGACTTCGAGAAGCTCGCCGAGGAGCAGGCGAGGCTCGAGGCGCTGTTCGCCGGCGGGGACATCGAGCGCAAGCTCGAGGTCGCCTCCGACGCGCTCAGGCTCCCGCCCTGGGACATGGACGTGACCAGGATCTCGGGGGGGGAGCGCAGGCGCGTGGCGCTGTGCCGGCTGCTGCTCTCCGAGCCCGACATGCTGCTGCTCGACGAGCCGACCAACCATCTGGACGCGCTCTCGGTGCAGTGGCTCGAGCAGTACCTCGCGCGCTTCCCCGGCACGGTGATCGCCGTCACGCACGACCGCTACTTCCTCGACAACGTCGCCGGCTGGATTCTCGAGCTCGACCGCGGCTTCGGCATCCCGTGGCAGGGCAATTACTCGAGCTGGCTCGAGCAGAAGGAAAAGCGGCTGGAAACCGAGGCGAAGCAGGAGGCGGCGCGCATCAGGACCATGCAGGCCGAGCTGGAGTGGGTGAGGGCGAACCCGAAGGCGCGGCAGGCGAAGTCGAAGGCGCGCCTCGCGCGCTTCAAGGACCTGGAGTCGCAGGAGCTCCAGAAGAGGAACGAGACCAACGAGATCTACGTCCCGCCCGGGCCGCACCTCGGCGACGTGGTGATCGAGGCCGAGGGCCTGAGGAAGGCGTTCGGCGACAAGCTTCTCTTCGACAAATTGTCGTTTCGCCTGCCGCCGGGCGGCATCGTCGGCGTGATCGGCGCGAACGGCGCCGGGAAGACTACGCTGTTTCGCATGATCGTCGGGCAGGAAAAGGCCGACGCCGGGAAGCTGCGCGTCGGCGAGACGGTGAAGCTCGCCTACGTGGACCAGAGCCGCGACACGCTCGATCCGAAGAAGACCGTCTGGGAAGAAATCTCCGACGGCCTCGACGACATCCAGGTCGGGGACTACAGCACGCCCTCGCGCGGCTACGTGGCGCGCTTCAACTTCCGCGGCCCGGACCAGCAGAAGCGCGTCGGCGAATGCTCGGGCGGGGAGAGGAACCGCGTGCACCTGGCGAAAGTCCTGAAGAGCGGCGGCAACGTGCTGCTGCTCGACGAGCCGACCAACGACCTCGACGTCGAGACGCTGCGCGCGCTCGAGCAGGCGCTGCTCGAATTTCCCGGCTGCGCGGTGGTGATCTCGCACGACCGCTGGTTTCTCGACCGCGTCGCGAGCCACATCCTCTCGTTCGAGGGCGATTCGCAGGCGGTGTGGTTCGAGGGCAACTACGCCGAGTACCTCGCCGACCGCAGGAAGCGCCTCGGCGAGGACGCCGACACGCCGCACCGCATCCGCTACAAGCCCCTGGTCGCATGAAGCGCTTCGACATCGTCTCGATCGGCGAGCCGATGGTCGAGTTCAACCAGACGCGGCCCGGCGAGCCGAGCTACCTCCAGGGCTTCGGCGGGGACAGCTCGAACTTGGCGATCGCCGCGGCGCGCACCGGTGCGCGCACCGCGTACGTGACACGCATCGGCGACGACGAGTTCGGTCGCATGTTCCTGCGCCTGTGGGCGGAGGAGGGCGTCGATACGGGCGGGGTGGCGGTGGACCCGGCCGCGTTCACCGGCGCCTACTTCGTGTTCCACGGCCCGCAGGGCCATGTCTTCAGCTATCTGCGCGCCGGCTCGGCGGCGAGCCGTATGAGCCCCCGGAATCTGCCGCTCGAGCTCATCCGCTCCGCACGCTTCGTGCACGCCTCGGGCATCAGCATGGCGATCTCGGAAAACGCATGCGATGCGGTGCTTGCCGCGTTCGCGGAAGCCCGCGCGGCGGGCGCAAAGATTTCATTCGACGGGAACCTGCGGCTGAAGCTCTGGCCGCTCGAGCGCGCGCGCGACCGGATCGGCGCCGCGGTGGCGATGGCCGACTACTTCTTTCCGAGCCTCGAGGACGCGCGCGCGCTGAGCGGGCTGGAGAGCGCGGACGCGAACCTGGACTGGGCGCACCGCCTCGGCGCGGGCAACGTGCTTCTCAAGCTGGGGCCGGATGGGGTGGTGGTCAGCGACGGAGCTGCGCGCACGCGCATCCCCGGCCACAAGGTGAACGCGGTGGACGCGACCGGGGCCGGGGACTGCTTCTGCGGCGCGGCGCTGGCGCGCCTCGCCGCCGGCGACGCGTTGCTTGTCGCCGCGCGCTACGCCAACGCGGCGGCGGCGCTCGCCACGACCGGCTTCGGCGCGGTGGCGCCGCTGCCGCGCCCGGACGCGGTGCGCGCGCTGCTCGGACGCTGACTCAGATCAGGATCTGTCGTCGCGGCCGTTTTGCCGCGGGGGCCGCTGGCGCGCTTCCCTGCGCGGCCCCTCCTTCTCGGCGCGCTGCGGTCGGTCGCCGTTCCCGTTCGCCTCGCGGCGGGGTTGCGGTTGCGCCGCCGGAGGACGCGGTTGAGCTTGCGGCTGGGCGGTCTGCGGACGCGGCTGAGGCTGAGGCTGCGCGACGGGAGCCTGCGGCTGCGGTTGCCGTGCAGCGGGTTGCGGCGTCGCGACGGCCGGCCGCGAATTCTGGATCACTTGCCTGCGCGCGTCGCCGCGCGGTTCCGGGCGCTCGGCATCGCGGCGCCGCTCCTCGCGGCGCACGTCCTTGCGCTCCGGGCGATCCGCGCGCTCGCGCTTCGCGTCCGGACGCGCTTGCGGCCGCGCCGGTGCGGCGGGCGCGGCATTCTCGGGCCGACGCTGCTCGGTGCGGCGATCCTGCGCCTGCGGCTGGGAGCGCGGCTGCGCCTTCTGCTCCATGAGCGCGTCGCGCGTCTGCGCGCTCGCGGCAAAGCGCTGCTGCACGGCCGGGTCGCGATACGGCACGCCGCGCCGGCGCGCCGGATCGTGCTGCCATCTGCCCGGCGCGAGGCTTGTTCGCTGCACGGTCGGGCTGCTCGCCGCGGCGCCGCGGTTCACCACCACCGTACGGTTGACGTAGTAGTTGTTGACCTGGACCACGCGCACGTGGCGCTGGCGCCAGTCCACGCCGCCGAAGAAGAACCCGACCGACACGCCGACCGACGGGCCCCAGGCGACGCCGACGACCGCCGGCGCCGGGCGCCACGGGTAGTGGCGGTGCACGATCACGTAGCCCGGCCACGGCGCCCAGAACACCGGCGCATAGTGCGGCCACCACCACGGGCCGTAGACGACCCACGGGTCGTAGTACGGCACGTACACCACGCGCGGGCTGACGGGCTCGATCACGATCGTGCCGCCTTCGTCGGCGACGCGCATGCGCTCGTTCGATTGCAGGTTGCCTGCGGCGCGCGCCTTCTGACGCAATTGCTGGACGGTCTCCATCACGTGCGGCTCCTGCGCGAGGAAGGCGTCGCCGAGCTGGCGCGTCCATTCGAGGTTCTCGTTCATGCGCTGCAGCACGTTGGGGAACGCGACCAGCGACTTCACGCTCGGGTCCCAGTCCCTGTCCTGCACCGCGCGCACCGCGTCGTCGCCCTTCAGCCGCGGGTTGGCGCGCGACCAGCGCGCCGCCTCCACCACGTCGAGGGGATAGGTCGCGGCCATCAGTATCTGCGACAGCAGCGGGTCGGGATACAGCGCGACCGGCGCGAGCATGCGGTCGAGCTCGGCCTGCGAGTAGGCGGCCTGCTGGTCCTGCGCCTGCGCGAGCGCGCCGCTCTGCGCGAAGCCGAGCGAGGCCGCCGTCAGCAGAGCGAGCAGGGAAATCGCGATTCGTCTGGCGAGAAGCGTCATGGGCACCTCCAGTGCCTATTAAACGCTTGGACCGCCGAATGGCCGTCGACGATTCGGTAAGAATTGCAACAACGTGTAACCGCCGCGCGTGCGCGGCGTCGGCCTCAGGCGACGGCGAGGCGCGAGCGCCGCAGCAGGAACAGCGCCACCGAAACGGTGACCAGGTTCCAGGCGATGCCGTTCAGGAACGCGGCGCGGTACGAGCCGGTGAGGTCGAACAGCGCGCCCGACATCCAGCCGCCCAGCGCCATGCCGAACAGCGTCGCCATGATCACTGCGCCGAAGCGGGCGCCGGCCTCGCGCGGCGTGAAGTACTCGCGCACGATGATGGCGTAGGAGGGGACGATCCCGCCCTGGAACAGCCCGAACAGCGCCGACACCACGTACAGCGAGACGAGCGCGTCGGAGGGCAGGAACATGAGCAGCGCGATCCCCTGCAGCACCGCGCCGAGCAGCAGCGTCCTCACGCCGCCGATGCGGTCCGAGATCCAGCCCGAGGCGAGCCGGCTCGCGATGCCGGCGCCCAGCATGATCGACATCATCTCGGCGCCGCGGGCCGTGCCGTAGCCGAGATCGGCGGAGTAGGCGACGATGTGCACCTGCGGCATCGACATCGCCACGCAGCACGCAACTCCCGAAATCATCATCAGCAGCTGCAGCGCGCGCGGGGAGAGGCCGCTGTCCTGGAGGCGCGAAGCCGCAAGCGCGGGCGCCGACGAGTCGATGCGCGGCGGGCGGCGTCTGAGCACCAGCGCGAGCGGCAGCATCGCCGCCACGCAGAACACGCCCACGGCTACGAACGTCTGTCGCCAGCCGACCGCCTCGAAGGAGTGCTGCAGCACCTGGGGCCAGATCGCGCCCGCGAGATAGTTGCCGCTCGCGCAGATCGCCACCGCGATGCCGCGGCGGCGCGTGAACCAGAGCGAGGTGTCGGCGACCAGCGGCGCGAAAGTGGCCGAGGTGCCGAGCAGCCCGATCAGCAGCAGGTGCACGGCGTTCAGCTGCCAGAGGCTTTGCGACATCCCTGCGGCGACGAAGCCCAGGCCGAGGCTCGCCGCGCCGATCATCACCGGCACCATCACCCCGAAGCGGTCGGCGAGCCTGCCCATCAGGATGCCGCCGACGCCGAAGCCGATCATGGTGAGCGTGTAGGGAAGCGAAGCGTCCCCGCGCGCGACGCCGAATTCGGCCTGCACGCGCGGCAGCGCCACGCTGATCGCGTACATGCCCGATCCGCCGAGCGTGGTGAGCGCGACCGCGGCGGCGAGCCGCGCCCAGGCGTACGGGGACTCGGCCTGCGCCGCCGTCACTGCGCCGGCGCGACGGCCTTGCCGCTGATCGGGGCCTGCGGGCGCCTCGCCTCGCCCGGCTCGATCGTGAAGGTGAATTCGAGCGCGTAGCCGCCGTCGGGCTGGCGCCGGTAGTCGCCGATCAACGCCCGCGTCACGCCGAACTGCGAATCGGTCTCGAGATAAGGATCGTCCTGCACGTACACCTGCGAGGCGATGGTCTTGAAGCCGGGCTTGTGGATCATGAAATGCAGGTGCGCCGGCCGCATGTTGTGGCGCTTCTGCGCCGCGAGCAGCGCGCCGTTCGGGCCGTCAGTCGGCACGGGGTAGCCGGCCGGCTTGACGCTCGCGAAGCCGAACGAGCCGTCGGCCTCGGTGGTGAAGACTCCGCGCAGGTTCATATCGGCCTGCGTGGGGTCCTGGTTCTCGTACAGGCCCACCGGCGAGGAATGCCACACGTCCACCTCGGCGCCCGCCACCGGCCGGCCCTGCGCGTCGCGCACCCAGCCCTTGAACGAGAGCGCCGGTCCCGGCGTGGCGGAGCGCAGCAGCGAATCGCCGTTCCTGAGATGCGGCGCGCCCTCGCGCCAGAACGGGCCCAGGTTGTTCGCCTGCGTCGGGCGCGTGCCGAGAGCGCCGTTGTTGAGCAGGCACACCAGGTTGGAGACGCCGAGCGCGCCCGCCATCAGCATCGCCTCGTTGTGGCTGGGCGTGGTCTTGCGCCCGATCGCGTTCACGAGGCCGATCGCCTCCTGGAACTCGCGCTCGGTGAGCCTCAGCTCGCGCACCAGGGCGTGCAGGTGGCGCACCAGCGCCGAGAGGATCTCCCTGGTGCGCGGATCGGGCGTGCGGTGCATCTCGGCGAGCACCGCTTGCGTCACGTCTTCCTGTTTCTCGATGATCATATGCGCAGCAGCCTCTTCGCGTTGCCGCTCGAGATCTTCGCCACGTCCTCGCGCGAGAGCGGCAGGTCCCTCAGCCATTCGGTTCCCGGGGGATTCATGACGAACGGGTAGTCCACGGAAAAAAGGATCCGGTCCACGCCCATCTCCATCACGCAGCACATCAGCGCCGGCGTGGAGAAGTTGCCGCTGGTGGTGATCCAGAAATGCTCGCGGAAGGTGTCGCGGAACGGCGTCGGGCTGCGGCCGCGCTGCAGCGCCATGTCGATGCGCCACAGCGAGAAGGGCAGCGATTCGCCCAGGTGCCCGAGGATGATCCTCAGCCGGGGGTAGGCCTCGAACGCGCCCGAGAGCACCATGCGGATCCCCTGCGTCGCCGTCTCCACCGTGAAGCCCCAGGCTGCGGTGAGCAGCGCGGGAAACTCCTTCAGGTAGTCCTTGTAGTAGACCTCGACCACCGCCGGATGCGGCACCGCCGGATGCAGGTAGAGCGGCACGTCGAGCGCCTGCGCGCGCTCGAGCACCGGCCAGAAGCGCTTGTCGTCGAACCAGGCGCCGTTGGTCATGCCGTGCACCATCGCGCCGACGAAGCCGAGCCTGGTCACTGCACGCTCCAGCTCGTCGGCCGCCGCCTTCGGGTCGGCGGTGGGCAGGCAGGCGAATGCGGCGAAACGCCCGGGGTGCGCCTTCACGGCCTCGCGCAGGCGATCGTTCGCGCGCCGCGCCACCGGCACCGCGGTCGCGGCGTCCATGCGCTGGGTCGCCGGCGCGCCGTGCGAGAGCACCTGGAGGTCGATGCCCGCCTCGTCCATCTCCTTCAATCGCAGCGCGCCGAGGTCGTCGAGACGCTGCCGGATCGCCGGGACGCGCCCCTCGGGGCTGTCGTAGCCCTGCGCCACCTCGGCGTCCCAGTAGTGCTCCTCGAGCGCGATGACGAAGGGGTTTGCCGTGTTTGCCATGAGGATGATTTTCCCGCTTAATGGAAGGGCATGAAACCGGGCGAGGTTACTCTAATCGTCGGCGCGGGAAGCGGCCTGAGCGCGTCGCTGGCGAAACTGTTCGCGCGCGACACGGCGAAGCTCGCGCCGCTCGCCGCCGAAACCGGGGCGCTTCCGATCGCCTGCGACGCGACCGACGCCGCGCAGGTCGAGGCGATGTTCGGCGCGGTCGAAGCAAGATGGGGCGTCCCGGACCTGGTCGTGTACAACGCGGGCTACCGCGCGCGCGGCCCGTTCGTCGAGCTCGATCCGCTCGAGGTCGAGCGCAGCATCCGCGTGAGCGCCTTCGGCGGATTTCTCGCCGCGCAGGCGGCGGCCAGGCGGATGCTGCCCCGCGGCGCGGGCGCGATCTTCTTCACCGGGGCGTCGGCGAGCGTGAAGGGCTACGCCGAATCGGCGCCTTTCGCCATGGGGAAATTCGCGCTGCGGGGCCTGGCGCAGAGCCTGGCGAGGGAGCTCGCGCCGAAGGGGATCCACGTCGCGCACTTCGTGATCGACGGCGGGATCCTCAGCCCTCGGGGCGATGCGCGCGCCGGCACGCGGGGACCCGACGGCATGCTGCTACCCGAGGAGATCGCGAAGACTTACCTCGCCGTGTATCGCCAGCACCGCAGCGCGTGGACCTGGGAGGTCGAGCTGAGGCCCTGGGTGGAGAAGTTCTAGGCCGCCAGCGGCTCGTGCTTGCGCAGCAGCTCGGCGAATTCTCCGGGCGCGATCGGCTTGCTGAAGTAGTAGCCCTGCATCTGGTCGCAGGCGTGCTCGCGCAGGAACGCCTGCTGCTCCTCGGTCTCGACGCCCTCGGCGACCACCGTGAGGCTGAGGCTCTTGCCCATGGCGATGATCGCCTCGGTGATGGCGCGGTCCTCGGCGTCCTTCGGGATCTCGCGGATGAACGAGCGGTCCACCTTCAGGGTGTCGATCGGGAAGCGCTTGAGCTGCGCGAGCGACGAGTAGCCGGTGCCGAAATCGTCGATCGCGAGCCGCAAACCCATCTGCTTGATCGCGGTGAGCAGCGCGATCGCGCGCTCGGGATTGTGCATCACCATGCCCTCGGTGATCTCCAGCTCGAGCAGCTCGGGCGGCATGCCGGTCTCGCGCAGCGCCGCGGCGATGTCCGTGAGCAGGTCCGGGTCGGCGAACTGGCGCGGCGACAGGTTCACCGCGATGCGCATCGGCCGCAGGCCCTGGCGCTGCCACGCGACGCCCTGCGCGCAGGCGGTGCGCAGCACCCAGCGGCCGATCGGCACGATCAGCCCGGTCTCCTCGGCGAGCGGGATGAACTGCGCCGGCGCCAGCGCGCCGAGCTCCCGGCTCGTCCAGCGCAGCAGCGCCTCCACCCCCGCGATCGCCCCGCTGCCGAGATCGAGCTTCGCCTGGTAGTGCAGCGAGAACTCGTTTCGCTCCAGGGCGCGGCGCAGGTTCGTCTCCAGCGCCAGCTTCTCGAGCGACTGCGTCTTCAGGCCCTTGGAGTAGAACTGGAAGTTGTTCTTGCCTTCCTCCTTGGCGAGGTACATGGCGATGTCGGCGTTCTTCATCAGCGACTGCTCGTCGGCGGCGTCCGCCGGGAACATCGAGACGCCGATGCTTGCGGTGACGCGGCATTCCTGCCCGAGAATCTGCATCGGCTTGATCACCGCGGACAGGATCTTGCGCGCCGCTGCGGCCACCTGCTCCGCTCCCTTCACCTCCTGGAGCAGCACCACGAATTCGTCGCCGCCGAGGCGCGCGACGATGTCGCTCGAGCGCAGCACCTTTTTCAGGCGCGTCGCGGTCTCCTGCAGCAGCGTGTCTCCCGCCTCGTGGCCGAGGGAATCGTTGATGACCTTGAAGCGGTCCAGGTCGATGAACAGGACCGCGAACTTGCGCCTGTAGCGCCTGGCCGTCTCGAGCGCGAGGTTGAGCAGCTGGCTGAACATCGTGCGGTTCGGCAGGCCGGTGAGGCCGTCGTGCGTCGCCAGGTACTGGATGCGCTCTTCGGCTTGCTTGCGCGCGGTCACGTCGCGCGAGGTGCCGCGGTATCCCGCAAACGTTCCGGGCTCGTCGAAAACGGGCTCGCCGTTCACGCTGAGGTGGTACTGCTTGCCTGCCTGGTCCCGGTACGAGTACTCGAAGTCCCGGAACGGCTCGTGGCGCAGCAGCCGCGCGCGGGGCTGCTGCCAGTCGGCCGACTCGAGCACCACGCCGGGAAGCTCCCAGGGACGCTTTCCGATCACCGCGCGCTGCGGATCGTAGCGGCCGTCCGTGACGCCCTTGCCGTCGAACTTCGTGAACCTGAACTCGGCGTCCTTTTCCCAGTACCAGTCGGAAGACAGCTCGACCAGGCTGCGAAAGCGCTCCTCGCTCCGCCGCAGCGCATCCTCCGCCTGCTTGCGCGCCGAGATGTCCTGCACCACGGCGACGTCGTGCAGCGGCTCGCCCGAGGGCCCGCGCGCGACCGAGATGGTGAGCCCGACCCACACCGCCGTGCCGTCCTTGCGCAGGTAGCGCTTCTCCATCTGGAACGAGTCGATCACCCCGGCCCGCAGACGCGCTCTCACCTCGTCGGTGACGTTCTTGTCCTGCGGATGCGAGACCTGCTTGACCGTCATCCCCAGCAGCTCCTCCCTGCTGTAGCCGAGCAGCTCGCACAGGCAGCGGTTGGCGTGAAGGAAGCGGCCCGCGGCGTCCACGTGCGCGATGCCGATCGCCGCCAGCTCGATGGTGCCGAGAGACTGCTCCTCGCTTTCGCACGGTCGCTGCCCGGTCCGCGTCGTCGATTCCATGTGGAAAGCTCCTTTGCTGCGGTCCATCTTGGGGGAGCCGTCCCGGCCTGGGTATCGGTGCCTTCCCGATGCGCCATCAGGGAATCCCCTAGGCCGGGGGGCCGAAGGCGACGTGCGACACCGGTTTTACAGTTCCTGACCGTTGCCTCCCGGGGCCGCTAGCGCCGCCGCTTGAACGGAAAACCGCCGCGCCGGTACTGGATCATGATCCAGCCGCCGAGCATGCCGCCGAGATGCGCGAAGTGCGCGACGCCCTCGCGTGTGCCCGTGACCCCGTAGTAGAGCTCGAGCGTCGCGTACACCGCCACGAACAGCAGCGCCGGCATCGGAATCGGCGGAAAGACGAGCATCACGATGCGCCGGGGGAAGTACAGACCGTAGGCGAGCAGCACCCCGTAAATCCCGCCCGAGGCCCCCACGGTCGGGTGGGGCGGCGCCCCCGTCCAGCCGGTCACGACCAGGTGCGTGAGCGCGCCCGCGACGACGCTGGCGAGGAAATAGCGGAGAAAAAAGCGCGAGCCGAACAGCCGCTCGATATCGCCGCCGAACATGTACAGCGCGAGCATGTTGAACGCGACGTGCGCGACGCTGCCGTGCAGGAAGCCGTAGGTGACGAGCTGCCAGACCTGGAAGGAGGGAGCCTCGAGCGGCCCGGCGCTTGAGAGCGGCCACAGCGCGAACCACTCGAAGAGCGGCGCGCTGACGCCGAGCTGCAGCAGGAACACGGCGACGTTCGCGACGAGCAGCGCGCGCGTGACGGGCGGCATGGCGCAGCGCTGGCCGTCAGCCCTCCAGCACCATCTGCGTCTGCGTCGTTACCGACAGCAGGCGCCCCGACTCGTCGGTCACGCGCGTCTCCCAGACCTGCGTGCGCCTGCCCTTGTGGATCGGCGTCGCCTCCGCGCGCAGCGTCCCCGAGCGCGCCGCGGCGATGAAGTTGGTCTTCGACTCGAGCGTGGCGGTTCTCTGATCCGGCTGCAGGGAGGCGATGGTGCCCGCGGCGCCTGCCGTGTCGGCGAGCGCCATCAGCGTGCCGCCGTGGACCGTGCCGCCGAGCGTGCACAGCTCGCCGCGGAGCGCAAGCTCGGCGACGACCCGGTCCGGCCCGACCTCGACGAAGCGCATGCCGAGCAGGGCGCCGAGGGTCCCTTGCCATTTTTCGTTGAGCGTTTTCGCGTCCATGCGGCATCATAGCGGCATGACATTCGTCCTGGTGCACGGCGCCTGGCACGGTGGCTGGTGCTGGCGGGATATCGTTCCGCTGCTGCGGCGCGCGGGGCACGAGGTGTTCACGCCGACCCTGACCGGCCTGGGCGAGCGCAGGCATCTCGCCCGCCCCGGCATCACGCTCGACGATCACGTCCGGGACGTCGTTTCGCTTCTCGAAACCGAGGACCTGGCCGGGATCGTGCTGCTCGGGCACAGCTACGGCGGGATGGTGGTCACGGGTGTCGCGGACCGGTGCGCCGCGCGCATCCGGCGCCTCGTCTATCTCGATGCCTTCGTTCCGGAGGACGGCAAATGCGCTCTCGATTACGTGGTGCCGGAGCGCGCCGCTGCGTTCAGGAAGGAGGGCGAGGAGCTCGGCACGGTCGCGCCGCCGCCGCTTTCGCTCTGGGGGCTCACCAGGCCCGAGCACATCGCCTTCGCCAAGCCGCGCGAGGCGCGGCATCCCTATCACACGTTCACGCAGCCGATCCGCTTGACGAACCCGGCGGCGCTCGCGCACCTGCCGAAGACCTTCATCTATTGCTCGTCGCCCGCGACCGGTACGTTCGACCGGTTCGCGGCGAGATATCGCGGCGACCCGGCGTGGCGCTTTCACGAGCTGAAGACCGGGCACGACGCGATGATCCTCGTGCCCGGGGAGCTGGCAGCCTTGCTGCTGCAATCGGCGTAGATTGCAGGCGCGCTAACGGGCGGGCAGGCTGAAATAGAACCTGGCGCCCTCGTTCACCTTGCCCTCGGCCCAGACGCGCCCGCCGTGGCGCGCGACGATCCTGTGCACGATCGCGAGGCCCACGCCGGTGCCGGGAAACTCCCCGGCGCCGTGCAGGCGCTGGAACACGCCGAACAGCTTTTCGTAGTAACGCATGTCGAAGCCCACGCCGTTGTCGCTCACGCAGTAGACGCAATCGCCGACGCCCTCGCTGCCGGTCACCTCGATCAGCGGCGCGCCGCCCTTGGCGCTGTACTTGAGCGCGTTCGACAGCAGGTTCGCCCACACCTGCTTGAGCAGCGTGCGGTCGCCGCGCGCCCGCGGCAAGGCCTCGATCGTGACCGCCGCGTTGCCGCGCCCGTTCAGCTCGGCGAGCGCCTGCGCGGCGAGCACGGACATGTCGACTTCCGAGGGAGCCATCGACTGCCTGCCCAGCCTGGAGAACGTGAGCAGGTCGTCGACCAGCGCTCCCATGCGCCGGCTCGCGTCGCGCACGATGCCTAGCAGGCGCCTGCCCTCGGCGTCCAGGGCGCCCGCGTAGCGGTCCTCGAGCATGCGGGCGAACCCGTCCATCGCGCGCAGCGGCGCGCGCAGGTCGTGCGACACCGAGTAGGAAAAGGATTCCAGCTCCTTGTTGGCCGACTCGAGCTCGGCGGTGCGCTCGCGCACCCGCTGCTCGAGCTCGACCGAGTGGCGCTCGACCCGCTCGCGCAGCCGCGCGTGCGAGATCGCGATCGCCATCTGGTCGGCGACCTCGCGCGCGATGGCGACCCGCTCCGCGGGGAACGGACCGGGCGCGCCGCCGAAGCTGAGCGCGCCGATCAGCTCGCCGCCGACGACCATCGGCACCGCCATGTACAGCTCCACGCCCGAAGCGAGCAGGGCGTCCTTGTGGGCGCTCGGCGGCAGCTCGCGCGTGTCGATGGTCTGCGGCTCGCCGCGCTTCAGCGCCTCGAGGTCGCCCATCAGCGCGATCGGATAGCGCACGCCGGGCCCCACGTGCATGCGCTGCCGTCCGATCGCGGCCAGCCACTCGACCTCGCCGGCCGCGAGGTCGAACAGGTTCACGATCGCGCGCGGCACGCCGAGCAGCTCGCGCAGCGCCTTGAGCGCCGCCTGCGCGATCGCTTCGGCCGTTTCTTCCGCGAGCATTCGGCGGTCCACCTCGTGAAGCAGCCGCAGCCGCTCGGCGTTGCGCGCGGCCCGCAGCTCGGCGATGTCGCGCTGCGTCTCGACCACGATGCGCTCCAGCTCGTACCCGACGTCGCCGGCCACCTCGGCGAGCAGCTCCAGCTCTTCCTGATCGAATCGGTCGGGCCCGCTCGCGACCAGCACGAACGCGCCGGTCGCGAGGTGCGCGACGCGGATCGGAAGCGCGGCCGTGTCTCCGGCGACGACCCGCTTGTCCTCCTGCAGCACGCGGTCCGCCTGTGCGCCGGCCTGCGCGGGCGCGGCGGCGAGCGGCTCGCCGCTGCGCGCCGTCTCGCGCGGCGGCTCGCCGCCTTCGCCGCTCATCCAGATCGAGGCGCAACGGAAGCCGCCCAGCCTCACCGCGATCTCGCAGACTTCGGCGAGCAGCTTGTCGCGCTCGCCGCCGCGCAGCAGCAGCTGGTTCACCTGGCTGAGCAGCGCGTGGCTGCGGGAGAGCCTGAGGATGCGCTCGTGGCCGAGGTTGGCCCTGCGCGCCCAGACCAGGACGGCGAGCGAGAGAACCACGATGGCGGCGACCACCATCAGCACCAGGCCCGCTTCCAGCCCGTACCAGCCCGCTTCCTGCCCTTTCAGGCGCAGCCACCCCAGCAGCGGCAGGACGACGATCACGGCGGCCAGCACCCGCCGCGCCATTGCCGCGCCCGGCGTATCGCGCGCGATCTCGCCCAGCCAGTTGCGCGCCCGCGGGAAGACCCCCCGATTCACAGCGCAAAGTGTAGTGCGCGCCGGGGGCGCGCGCCGTGACTTATCCCCGCGTCCGATCGAGCTCGGGGTAGTGGCGGAAGATGCCGTGCAGGTTGAACGCGATGCGGCGCTTCGAGGCGAGGTAGGCGGCGAGGCGCGGGCGCGCGGCGACGCGGTCGCGCAGCGCGATCACGCGCGGAAACCTGCGCTCCAGCCGCGCCATGGCGCGCGGAAACGCGTAGCGATGGCCCTCGATCATCTGGAACAGCGACAGGTCGGCGTAGCTCGCCCGGCGCCCGGCGAGCCATCCCGAACGCGCCGCATTGCGCGCGATCACGCGCTCGAAGTAGCCGAAAAACTTCGGCATGCGCTCGGCCCGGAAATCCGCGGCGGCGCGCCGGGCCGCGGTCTTTTGCTCCTCGTAGTAGAGGCTTGCCGAGATCGGGTGATGCACGTCGTGCACTTCCTGCACCCAGTCCGCGATGGTGAGCTGCAGCTGGTGCACCCACAGCCTGTCCTCCTCGCTTCGCGGCGCCAGCCCGATGCGCGGACCGAGGGTGAGCAGGATGTTCGCCGTCTGGCCGATGATGCGCTTGCCCGCCCTGAGGAACGGCGGCGCGAACGACGGCCGGGCAGGGACTTCGAGCAGGCGCTCCAACCTGGCGACGCCGCCGCGCCCGCGCGCCACGTCCACGTAATCGGCTCCCGCGTCCTCGAGCGCCAGCCGGATGAACTCTCCGCGCCCCTGGATGCCGGGCCAGTAATACAGCTCGAATCGCATGCGGAATCTCCCTTGCCGCGGAGTCAAGCCGGTCCCGCGGGCAGGCTGAAGTAGAACCTGGCGCCCTCGTTCACCTTGCCCTCGGCCCAGACGCGCCCGCCGTGGCGCGCGACGATCCTTTGCACGATCGCGAGCCCCACGCCGGTTCCGGGGAACTCGTGCTGGCCGTGCAGCCGCTCGAACACGCCGAACAGCTTGTCGTAATAGCGCATGTCGAAGCCCGCGCCGTTGTCGCTCACGCAATACACCGCCTCCCGGCCGTCGTCGCTCCCGCTCACCTCGACCGCCGCGCCTTGGCGCTTCGAGCTGTATTTGAGCGCGTTCGAGAGCAGGTTGGCCCATACCTGCCTGAGCAGCGCGCGGTCGCCGCGCGCGGGCGGCAGCCGCCCGAGCCTGAACTGCGTCGCTTCGCCCGCGTGCAGCTCCCCCCAGGCCGCGCCGGCGAGCTCGGCCATGTCGAGCCGCTCGGGCCTGAGCGTCTGGCGCCCCAGGCGCGAAAACGCGAGCAGGTCGTCGATCAGCTCTGCCATGCGGCCGCTGTTTTCGCGGATGACGCCGAGCAGGCGCCTCGCCTCGGCGTCGAGCTTGTTCGAGTGGTCCTGCTCCAGCAGGCGCGCGAAGCCGTCGATCGCGCGCAGCGGGGCGCGCAGGTCGTGCGACACCGAATAGGAGAACGACTCGAGGTCCTTGTTCGCCGCCTCGAGCGCCGCGCTGCGCTCGGCGATGCGCCGGCGCTGCATCACGACTCGCACGGCGAGCGCCGCCGCCGAGGCGACCAGCAGGACGATCAGCGCGTAGGCGATCGCGAGGCGCAGCAGCTGCTGGTCGCGCGCCGCGAACGCGGCGCGCGCAGGCTCCTGCGCGATCACCGCCCAGCCGAACCTGGCGATCGGCTCGAAGGCGGTGACTTGCCCCGCGCCCTCGCGCTCGTCCGGGCCGATCAGAATGCCGCGCTCGCCTTTCAGCGCGCGGGCGACCGCAGGCAGCTTCGAAAAGTCCGCCAGATCGGCCTGCGGGTCGATGTTCGGATGGAAAGCGACCCGGCCGGCCCGGTCCACCACGTACAGGAAGCCGGCTTCTCCGAGCTGCACGTCCCTGGTCCAGTCGAGAAACGTATCGAGCCGCATCTGCAGCGACAGAGTCCCTGCGATCTCCCCGCCGGTGTTGCGCAAGGGGAGTATGACGGCGAAGACATTGAACCGCGGAGCGGCCTGGCGGCGCACGGCGTTGGTCACGTACGGCTTCCATTCGCGGCTCACCCCCTTGAACCACTCGCGCCCGGAAAAATCCTTTCCGATGACGCTGGGATCGCTGGGAACGTCGGCCTTCAGCACGCCGCGGGCGTCGCTGAGGACGATGCGCTCGATGTAGGGAAGATCCTTGGGAACGTCGACCAGGATCTTGATCGCCTCGGTCCAGTTGCCTTCGGTCACCAGGGCGCGGAACTTCACCCGTGTGGCGAGCGAAGCTCCCACGTCGAGCAGGCGATCGAACTTCTCCTGCACGGTCACGGCCGCGAGCCGGGCGATGGCGGAGCGCCGCGAGAGCGCAGCCTCGGTCAGCTCTTGCCTTACCACCAGAAAGCTCTGCACCGCGAGTGCAATCACGATCGCAATCGGCAAGGCGGCGAGCGCGAGCAGGCGCCATTCCGCTTGCGCTTGCGCCCGGAGCATGCTCATTCAGGACCGGCGCAGGCAGTCTTCGAGCAGCGCGAGCGCGCGGCGCGCGAATTCCCGCATGTTCGCCTCGCGCTCGGCGCTTGCGGTCTCGACCGTGATCGCCGCCTCGAGCGGGCCGGAGATCGCGATGCACGCGTGGCCGGGCGCGTCGCCGTAGCGGTTGCCGGTCGGGCCCGCGGCGCCGGTCTCCGCGAGGCCCCAGGTGGCGCCCAGATTGGCGCGCACGCGCTGCGCTAGGAGCTTCGCGTAGGGCTCGGTCGCGGAGCGCAGGTTCGCCACGTCCTGCGCGGCGATGCCGAGCAGCGCCGAACGTCCCGCGGCCGTATAGATGACGCCGCCGCCGAGGTAGTAGGCGGATGCGCCCGGCACGGCGACGAGCGCGGCGCTGATCAGCCCGCCGGCGGAGGACTCGGCGATCGCGATCGTGTGCTTGCGTTCCTTGAGGAGCGCGCCTGCGACCCCGCCGAGAGCGGCGAGCGAGCCGGGCACCGAAGCGTTGCTGCTACTTGGTGCGGACGATGACCGCGTCCACGGCCTCGAGCGGGATCGCGGCGTCGAAGAATTCGCGGCCGGTTATGGCGCCGAGGACGACGAGCTTGGGCGTCGCCTCGCGCACCGTGCCGGTGAGCTCCTGGCCGCCGCGCAGGCGCAGGGTGATGCGCTTTCCCTTCTGCGCGGCGATCACCGATTGCGTCGTGTCGCTGGCGGAAACGGCGAGCTCCTGCGCGAGCGCCGGGAAGGCGAGGGCGAGGCAGGAGAAGACGACCATCGCGATTCTCGTTTTCATACCCCCTCCTTTGACGACTGCCGGAATTCTATGCTTGCCGGGCATCGGCGAGGGCTATTTCATCATCACAGCCGGCGGGTTCAAGAACGGCTGGCCAGTGGCGTAGAGTAAGGAAATCTCGCTGAAAGCAATCCAGCCATGCTCGCCAAGCTGACCTCGAAGAACCGACTCACGCTGCCGAAGGCCGTGGTCGGCAAGTTCCCGGGCGCGCGCTATTTCGAGGTGCGCGCCGAAAAAGGGCGCATCGTCCTCGTGCCGGCGAAAGTGACGAGCCTCGAGGGCCTGTGGTCCAAGATCGAGTCGCTCGGCATCACGGAAAAGGACATCGAGGACGCGGTGCAGTGGGCGCGCAGGAAGAAGTAGCGCCGCGCCGCCTCGCTCGCCGTCTCATGAACGACCAGCGCGACCCGCAACTGCGTCCCTCCAGCGCGTACCTGGCGCTCGAAAACGGCTGCTACCGCGCCACCGCCCTGACTCGCGGCCCCTGGCATCCGGACCACCAGCACGCCGGACCTCCGATCGCGCTCGTCGCGCGGGAGGTCGAGCGTGCCGCGGCTGCGCTCGAGCTGACGCACCTCGCGCGGCTCACCGCCAGCCTGTTTCGCCCGATTCCGATCGCCGAGCTCGAGGTCGAGGTGCGCCGCGAGTACGTCGGACGCAACGTGGCCCACTTTTCGGCATCGCTGAGCGCCGGCGGGAAGGAATTGGCCCGCGTCACGGCGCTCGCGCAGCGCGAAGCGGAGCTCGCGATCCCGTCCGGCCTTCCGGGGCACCCGCTGCCCGTGGCCCCGCGCGCGGTAGAGGAGTCCGCCGCGGCGAAGTTTCCCTTCAACAGCGAGATTGCCGGCTATCAGGACCTCGTCGAAATCCGCATCGCCGAGGGCGAGTTCTTCCGCGGCCCGTGCGCCGCGTGGTTCCGCATGCGCTTTCCGCTCGTCCAGGGCGAGGAACCGACCGCGGTCCAGCGCGTCGCGGTGGCTGCCGATTCGGGCAACGGCATCAGCGCGGTGCTCGACTTCCGGCGCTACAGCTTCGTCAACTCGGATCTCACCGTCAACCTGCTGCGCAAGCCGCAAGGCGAATGGATCTGCATCGACGCCCGCACGCTGGTGGGGCCGGGCGGCGGCGGCATCGCCGAGGCGAGGATCTTCGATTCGAGCGGGCTGGCCGGCAGATCGACGCAGAGCCTCTCGATCCGCCCCCGCGATTGAGGCCGTAGAGCAGCGCCCTCAAATGCCGGCGTACCACTCGTAGCCGCGGTCTTCCCAGTAGCCGCCCTTGCCTTCGCCGAGGGCGGCGAAGCTCTCGACCGCCTCGATGCGCATCACGTACTTCGCCATCTTGTAGCCGAGCTGGCGCTCGACGCGCATGCGCGCGGGCGCGCCGTACTCGACCGGCAGCGGCCGGCCGTTCATCTCGTAGGCGAGGATGGTCTGCGGGTGGAAGGCGTCGACCAGGTCGATGCTCTCGTAGTAGGGCGCGCCTTCCTTCTCGTCCATGACGTCGGCGCAATGGAAGACGACGTAGCGCGCCTGTGGCCGCAGGCGCGCGCGCTCGAGAAGCATCGCGAGCGGCACGCCCTTCCACTTGCCTATGCAGCTCCAGCCCTCCACGCAGTCGTGGCGCGTGATCTGGGTGCGCGCGGGCATGCCGCGCAGCTCGGCGAGCGAAAGCGCGAGCGGCCGCTCGACGAGCCCGTCGACGGCGAGCCGCCAGCCGGCGAAGCCCTCGCGCGCGAGCGCACGGTAACCCGCGTCGGGCGGGTTGATGCTGCCGTTGGCGCGGAAAGCTTTCGAGATCTCGGCCTCGGTGAACTCGCGGGCGAGCGCGTCGCGGCCGAGGAGCGCGCGCTGCGCCGCCATCGTGAGGCGCTCGACGCCTTCGAAGGCGCCGGTCACCGATTCGCGCTCCGAGAGCATGTCGCAGCCGCCGAGCGCGAGGCCCGCCGCCGCGCCGAGGCCGCGGCGCAGGAAGCGGCGCCGCTCAGCCAGTGGGTCTTTCGCCACGATCGTCCTCCGGCTCGAGCACGTAGCGGCCGGTAATCATCGAGCGCAGGTTGTTCCACAGGCCCGAGAGAATCACCGTCGCGACGTGCGCGAGGAAAAACAGCACCAGCAGGTTGGCCAGGATGAAGTGGATGGTGCGCGCCGACTGGCGCCCGCCGAAGAGCGGTACGAGCCAGGGGAACGCAGCGTCGATCGCCGGCGACATCGCCAGGCCCGCGAGCAGCATCACGGGCAGGAGCACCAGCACCACGGCGAGGTAGGCGAGCTTCTGCAGCACGTTGTAGCGGCGCGCCTCCTCGCCCTTCGGAAAGCGCAGGCGGACGTGCTCGGCGATCGAGCGGCCGATGTAGCGCAGCTGCTCGCGCGTCGGGAAGAGGTCGCGCCAGAGGTGGCCGCCGAGCAGCGAGGCGGCGAGATAGACCGCGCCGTTGATCACGAAGATCCAGGCGAAGAGGAAGTGCCAGTGGCGGCCGGTGGCGAGGCTCTGGTAGCTCGGCACTGTCAGCCAGCCGGGGAACTCGCCGACGGTGAACGGGCTTTCGAAGTGCGAGATCTCGCCCCAGTAGAGCGCCGGGTGGGCGTTGAAGATCTGCAGGCCGCTCATGAGGAGGAGGGCGAGGCAGACGACGTTGATCCAGTGGGTGACGCGAACGACCGCGCTGTGGCGGTGGATCGGGATTCCTGCGGTCGCGTCGCGGGACATGCCAAACCTACTTCGAATCGTATCGCGCGGGCGGCTGGTGGAGCTGGTTGGTGAGCTCTTCCATCTCTTCCAGGGCGAGGATGATGCGCTCCAGCGGCAGCTCGGCCCAGCGCCGCAACTGCTCGCGGCGCGCGCCTTCCCATGTCGTCAGCTGCCAGTCGATGTCGGGCTCGGCTTCAGCCATCGGATTTCAGTCTCCTGCGCAGCTCCTCGGCATCGATGCGATCCTGGGCGCGGCCCACGGTTTCCTTCATGGCGATGAGCGTGGCTAGCGACACGAAGCGTACCTCGATTCGCCCTTGAAGGGGCTTGACGAGCGCCCTGGCGTACTCCTCTTCGAACGGGAACGGCTCGCGCACGAACAGATCGATCGGCGTCTCGCGATGCGCGTCGCTCCAGAACTGCAGCACCTGCATGCCTTTCTCCGCGATCCAGCGCTCGCGCTGCGCAGCGTCGGCGAACTGGTCGGCCCGGATCGGAACGAGGGGCTGGTAGCCGAGCGTCGCCAGCGCCGCGAAGGCACGTCGGATGTTGTCCGGGACGAGCTGGATGACGAAGTCCACGTCCTTGGTGAAGCGTACGTAGCCGTGCGCGTTTACGGCGAGGCCTCCGGCGACGAGATAGCGCACGCCGGCGTCTCGCAGCGCGGCGGCGATCGCCTCGAAGCTGGCAAGTCTCACGGCCGCACTCTAACGTGCGCGTCCGACCGCGACTAGCCCGCGGCAGACCTCTCGCCGACCCGCTCCTCCGCGATTGCTTCCTCGACCACCTCGATCTCCGGCTCGCCCGGCACCACGTCGTTCGCGAGGAACCCGCCCGACTGGTGGCGCCAGAGCTTCTCGTAGAGCCCGCGCGCGCGCAGCAGCTCCGCATGCGTGCCTTCCTCCACGATCTTTCCCGCCTCGAGCACGATCAGGCGGTCCATGCGCGCCACCGTGGAGAGCCGGTGCGCGATCGCGATCACGGTCTTGCCTTCCATGAGATCGAGCAGTTGCTCCTGGATCGCCAGCTCGGCCTCGCTGTCCAGGGACGAGGTGGCTTCATCCAGCACCAGGATCGGCGCGTCCTTGAGGATCACGCGCGCGAGCGCGACGCGCTGGCGCTGCCCGCCGGAGAGCTTGACGCCGCGCTCGCCTACGTGCGCCTCGTACCCGGCGCGGCCCTTCCAGTCCCTGAGACCCAGGATGAACTCGTGCGCCTGCGCCTGGCGCGCGGCGGCCTCGATCTGCGCGGCGCTCGCGCCGGGGCGCCCGTAGCGGATGTTGCCCGCGATCGAGCGGTGAAGGAGCGAAGTGTCCTGCGTCACCATGCCGATCGCCGCGCGCAGGGACTCCTGCGTGACCGCGGCGATGTCCTGGTCGTCGATGACGATCCTGCCGCTCTCGGGCGAGTAGAAGCGAAGCAATAGATTCACCAGCGTGGACTTCCCGGCACCCGAGCGCCCCACGAGCCCGATGCGCTCGCCGGGGCGGATCGAAAGGCTCAGCGCATCGAGCACCGGCGGCGCGTCGGTTCGCCCGTAGCCGAAGGTCACGTTCTCGAGCCGGATCTCGCCGCGCGTGACTTCCAGCGGCTTCGCGCCCGGCCGGTCGGTTCCCGCTTGCGGCACGGCGATCGACTGCATGCCTTCCTGCACCACGCCGATGTTCTCGAAGATCCCGGTCACTTCCCAGCTCACCCAGCCGGCGGCGTTCGAGGTCTGCCAGGCGAGCGGCAGCGCCGTCGCCACGATCCCCGCGCCTACCGTGCCGTTCACCCACAGCCAGATGCCGATCGCCCCGGTGCCGACGAGCAGCGCCGCGTTCATCGCGGTGAGGCAGAAGTGGAAGCGCGTGATCACCGCCATGTGCGCGCTCATCGCCTTCTGGTGATCGTCGACCGATTCGCGCACGTAGGCGTCCTCGTCGGCGAGCCGCGCGAAGAGCTTCACCGTGAGGATGTTGGTGTAGCTGTCCACCACGCGCGCCATCACGAGCGAGCGCGCTTCCGAGCTCGAGCGGGCGAGCACGCGCAGCTTCGGGACGAAGTGGCGCAGGAAGACCACGTAGCCGGCGAACCAGAGGAGGGTGGGGAGGCCGAGGCGCCAGTCGGCTATCGTCATCAGGGCGAAGGCGGTCGCGCCGTAAACGCCGATGTACCAGACCGCGCGGATGCTCGCCATCGTGCTCTCGCGCAGCGCGTGCGCGGTCTGCATCACGCGGTTGGCGATGCGGCCGGCGAAGTCGTTCTGGAAGAACGGCCAGCTCTGGCGGATCACGTGCCAGTGCGATTGCCAGCGGATGAGGCTGGTCGCGCCGGGGATGAGGGCGTTGTGGCGGATGGCGATGTCGAGGAGGAGCGCGGCGGGTCGGATTATCAGGATCAGGGCGACCATGGCGAGGAGGATCGGCCATTGGTTTGTGAGCGCTGCCGCGCGGTCGGCGGATTCCATCAGCGAGACGAGCTTGCCGATGAAGAGCGGGATCACCGTGTCGAGGAGGGCGACGGCGAGGGACGCGGCGAACATCGCCGCGTACCAGCCTTTGGTCTGGCGGATGAAGTGCCAGTAGAAGGCGAGCAGGCCGGGCGGGGGTGCGGCGGGGCCGGGGGTGGCGGTGCCGCGGATGGTGCTTTGGAAAAGCTTCAAGATTCCAGTTTCCGTGCAGACTCGACTTTACCGAAGATTCGCGCCGCGATGGCAAATAGCTACGGCCAAGTGATATTCGACGGTTGAACGGCGTCAATCGCCCGCATGCCCGCAAGGGGTCGCGGAGTCGGTCCGCCGTTGATACGCGTGAACCGGCCCGAAGACGGAGGAACGATGCTCCCCGTCGACCGGCCACCGGCGCCGTCTTCGCCCGGGGCAATGCGAGCGTGGAATTCCCAGCTGGCTTGTCCATAAACCCGATACTCGGCGGGCCGATCCGGGCGCCAGGCGCAGATATAGACGTCGAATTTCCATTCGGACTTCGCAGAAACTAGAGGTCCCCCCGCACGCAAACCCGGCCAAAACGTACTCGGGCTGTCGAGGAGCGCGATGGGCCTGGAGGTGTTGCTGGCGGAAACATGCAGTACGCCGCCGTTTTCGTCGTACCAAGGGGTCTGCGCGCCGCGCGGATAGTCGTTTTTGGGCGGAGGATCGGCGAAGGTGGCCTGCGTCACATGCCCGGGATAGCTAGCGAGCCAAACCGTCGCGTCGCGCAGAATCTGGATGTAACCGATCTTCACGCCCGGGATTCCGGGAGCGCCGGGCGGACCGTTGAGCGCGACCGTGGCGTCGATCCGCATTCCCCGCGGATTCCCTGTCATCGCGACCCGCGGATCGACCGAGCCCGTATCGAACACCTGCCCCGGCGTGAAACGATCGCCGCTGATTTCGACGTGGTACACGTTGACCCGAATCTCCTCGGTGCTTCCACGCCCTTGCGGACCGCAGGTCACTTGCACCTGGGCGCGAGCGGGCCCCTGGCCCCATTGCACGTCGATCGCGGCGGTCCCGCCCCCGGAAACGATCCGCCCCGGAGAAGTCACGCCCCACATCGGATTCGGACATATCCGGCCCGCCAAGTATCGACTCGCGGTGTATTCGATGACGTCATTGTCGCCCTCAGGAGGGCTGGCGCATGCGGACATCAAGAGCGCTGCACCGAGCGCCGACAACCGCCGAACGTTCAACATCGAATGCATCGTTTCTTCGCTGACGCGGTTCGGCGGTACCGCGATCTCGCGAGCGAGCGCGTTGATGCTGACGCCGAGCGGCTTCATGAACTCTTCGTACAGTATTTCGCCGGGTGGAGCCGGTTCCAGCAGTCTGGCAGTCATCGGAGCGCCTCCTATCAGTGGCTGCGCCGCCGATGGTACGGTGGAAACCTTTAGCCCTCGCGCTTCATGCGCTCCCGGCGGGCAATCTCACGTTCGCTGGGGGAATCGAGTGTAGTGCCGCCGATCCTGATCTCGCCCTCTCGCTCGTAGTGGCCGACGATCAGGCCGTTCGGAGAGACGCGGGACCTGGTCAGCTTGAACGAATGCGGCGCCGAGCCGTCGGCGAACAGCTTCTTGCCGCCGCCGAGCACCACCGGCACCGTGAAGATGCTCATGGCGTCGACCAGGTCGTTGGCGAGCAGCGCGTGGACGAGCTCGGTACTGCCCTGGGTGACGAGGCTCGGGCCGTCTTCCTGCTTCAGGCGCTTCACGTCGGCGATGTCGCGCAGCAGCACCGAGCCCGCCCAGCTCGAGTCGACCTCGCCTGAGCGCGAAACCACGTACTTCTTGACGTCGTTGAACGCCCTGGCGATGCCGCCATGGGGAGCGCCTTCTTCGTAGTAGGGCCAGTACGCGGCGAAAATCTCGTAGGTCTTGCGGCCGAGCAGGAGGTCGAAGTCCTTGAAGAGGCGGTCGATTTCTTCGCGGCCCTCTCGACTGATAGGGCATCGCCCAGCCGCCGAACCTGAAGCCCTTGGTCGGATCCTCGGTCGGCCCGCCGGGCGCTTGCATGACGCCATCCATGGAAACCTGGGCGCCGACGATGATCTTCCGCATGGGTCAGTTTCCTTGTTGCCAGACGCGCAGGACGATGGTCAGCCTGCCTGAATATCGAACGAATTGGCCACAAAGCTGATCATCGTATAGTGGCCACAGAGCGTCACCGCTTCGACCAGCACCTTTTCGCCCAGCTCTGCTTTCGCCCGTTCGTACAAATCGGGCGGCAGGGTTGACTCGCTGCAGAGAGTCCGCGCCAGCTCGATGAGCAAGGCCTCACGTGGCGTGAGCCCTTGCGCGCCTGCGCCCGACGCCGCCGCGTAGCGGGCCGCTTCGCTGGTGCCGGCTTCGCGCGCTAGGTCGTCATGGATCGCGTAAGGAAAGGCGGCGCCATGGTACTTCGTGACGGCACAAACGATCAGCTCGCGGTCCGCGGGCGAAAGCCGACCCTCGAAGCGGAAGTAACCTTCGAGCTCCGACACGCGCAAGCCCATCGGCGGTACGTGAATCAGCGCCGAGAACGGGCCGTTGACGTTACCGCGATGCGTCCGCGCGATTTCGTCCCAGGCGTGGTGGTGCTCCGGGCTCAGGTCTTCGCGCCTCAGGCTGGGCAGACGGCTCATGGGTCACCTCCGCGCGTACGATAAGCAGCTAGGACGCCGGGCGGCATACCGCTGCGAGCCTCAGGCAAGCGGCCTTTTATCATAGTGACATTTTTAAACTGCTGGTTCACAAATGTCACACGGAGTCGATGGCGGGCCGCGCGGCGATTGGCCGTGCCGAGGAGGGCAGGGGTGTATCATGCAGCCGATGCTGAGTGCGGAACGCCGCGATGACGACACTGCAAATCGACTTGCCTGAATCGCTTGCGAAGGAAGCGCAGGCGCTTGCGCCGGAGGAGTTGGCGCGGCTGGTGCGCGAGGCGCTGCGTGTCAAGCGCGTCGAGCGTCTGGCTGCGGCACGCGACAAGCTGGCGTCCGAGCCGCTCCCCCCAATGACGCCGGAGGAAATCCAGGCGGAGATCGACGCCTACCGGGCCCAGGTCCGCCGTGCGTCTGGTGCTTGACACCAACGCGGCGATTTCCGCACTGCTCTGGAGCGGCACCCCCGGCAGGCTGATCGAAGCGGCTCAGCAGAGGACCGTATCGCTTGTCAGCAGCGCGCCGTTGCTCGCGGAGCTGCGCGGAGTGCTTTCGCGCGACAAGTTTGCGGGCCAGCTCCAAGCGAAGGGCCTCACCGCTGAGGAGATCGCCGACGGCTACGCGGCGCTGGTCACGATCGTGGTGCCGGCGGTGATCGCCCCGAAGATCGCCAAGGACGCGGCTGACGATATGGTAGTCGCCACGGCTCTCGCCGCAGGCGCCGATCTCATCGTCTCGGGAGACGCTCACGTGCTCGATCTCAAGAACTACCAAGGCATGCCGATCGTGAGCGCCGCGGAAGCGGTGAAGCGCGTCGAGCAGCGGCGCTAAGCCGTGGGCTCCGAACGAATGAAACGCCGCTATGAGGAAGCCGAGCACCTTTCCATGTTGCGGGCGCTGGTCGAGGCGGCCGAGGACATAGAGGCGGGGCGAGTCTATTCGTGGGACGAGTTCAAACCCCGGCTTGCGCGCCTGCGAGCCAAAGCTAAGCGCATCGCCGGCGCGTGAGCGCGCCGCGCCGCTTGCCCGTCGTGGCGACGCGGCGCTAGGACTGACACAGAGCGAATCCGAGAGCCTTGCGGGGGTGCGGCGGGGCCGGGGAGATTCGCGCCGTGCGTGCCCGGCATCGGGAAGTGTCGCCGACTCGGGGCTCGCCTGCCACCTGCTCGGGATCGACACGGCGGCCGAGCTCGAGAAATCGCCGTTTCTCGGCACCCTGTTCGAAGGCTTCATCGCCTCGGAGCTCGCCAAGGCGCAGGCGAACGCCGGGCGGCGCCGCGAGCTCTACTATTTCCGCGACCGCGCGGGGCTGGAGGTCGACTTCGTGGTCCCGGGCGAAGGCGGCGGCGTGAGGCTCGTCGAGGCGAAGGCCTCGCGCACGGTGACACCGGACATGGCCGCGCCGATGCGCCGGCTCGCGACCGCCTTCGGGAAGCGGCGCCGCGCCGTGGAGATGCAGGTCGTCTACCGCCCGCCGCGCTTTCTCGAGCCGTCGCGCGCCGTCGCGCCCGGCGTCCAGGCGCTCACGTGGCAGGAATTCGCCGGCGGGCTTGAAGCTCGGCGCTAGCCGCCGCTTGCAGCCGCGCGAATGGCTGGTCGGCGACTTCTGGATTCTCTACTACCGGACTGCGAGCGCGGTGTACCTGGCGTCGGGGCGGTACGAGCGCGAGGCGGAGTACCGCTGAGCAGGCCTTGCGGGGGTGCGGTGGGGCCGGGGGGGGGGTAGGATCTTTCTGGTGCCTCGCGATCGAATTGGATGTACTCAACATCGCCCTGCAATCCTCCGGGAGCACGCAATCCGTTCTCGATTAGCAGAATCAAATAGAGGTTCTTGCCCCGCGCTAAGCCAATCTCTTGGATCATCCAATCCGATGTTTTCCACTCGAAATCATCGGGCCTACCTTTCAGGAACCGACTGAAGAGTCCACCAACCTTCAGCCGACTCGCTGAGATAACGCGCTCCTTCTTGGTGCAAATGGCCACGAACACATTCTTGTCCGCCATCAGAGCCAGAACCTTATCTGCGAGTAGTTTTGGTTCCGCTGGTTCGGCATGCTGCCATGAGAAGCTCAGACTCGATCGAGAGAGCTGGTCCAGGTACTTAAGAAATGTCCCGACCACCGGTTGATCATCTTCTGTAAAGCTATGACCAACAAAGGCACGCAGAACCGTCATGTGTCACCCCCTACAAACCCTTCGGTCTTTATTGTGTGAGCGCCGAAGCTGATGACCTGCCCAGGTTGCTTGGCGACACACCTGGCTGCATTGGAATTCTCGACTATCCCGTCTGTTCATGCACCATGGCTACGACTGCATAGAGCCAAAGGAGAAGCAATGCCCCTCACCCAACCCCAAATCGACCAGCGCGTCTTCACCCTCTACGACGAGTACTGCCACGGCGCCATCGACCGGCGCGAGTTCCTCGCCCGCGCCGGCGCCCT
>MERQ01000104.1 GCA_001770655.1 Betaproteobacteria bacterium RIFCSPLOWO2_12_FULL_68_20 | reverse complement strand
AGGCGCGTGGTCGGCGAGGCCACCACGGCGGCCGGCTTGTCGGGCAGCCGCGCCTTGCGGCGCGCGTCCAGCGCGTCGCGCTGCTCGGGCGTGAAAAACAGCCGCCCGAGCTGCTGGCCGAGCGCAGGCCCCGAGGCACCGAGGCCGAGCGCGAGGATGGCGACCAACGCCCGTCTCATGCCTTCGCCGCCCGGTCGAGGATGGTGATGAGATCGATCTCGCAGTCGCCGCGCAGCCGCGGCGCGATCACGGTGCCCGCGGGCGTGGCGCCGGTGCGCGTCACCGAGCACTTCTTCACCGCGTAATAGGCGTTGCCCGAAGCGCGCAGATCGGCGAGGAATCGCAGCAGGTCGCCCTCGTGCAGGAGCGCGAGCTCGACCCGCATGGGACTCGCGTAGAACTCCACCCCGGCGGGCTTGCCGGGCACGCTCGAGAGCAGTCTCTGGCGCTCGACCCGGTAGCGCAGGTCGAGCAGCTCCCTCTGGGTGCGGATGCGGGAGATGGTGTCGGCCCATTCGAGCCGCCGCTCCTCGCCCAGAACATTGAGCTGCCCGAGCTGCCGGTAGACCTCGAGCTTCGCCTTGACCTCGCGCTCCTCCTCGGCGATGCGAGCGAGGCGCTGCGTGTTGTCGGCGCGCTCGGCCCGCATGGCGGCCAGCATGCGCCGCGCGCCGTCGACCGAGCGGTCGGCGGCCCAGATCAATGCGGCCCCGGCGCCCAGCAGCAGCGCGCAGGCGAGCAGCGGAAGCACGAGCTTGCGCAACTCCTCGCCGGTCAGGTTCACGGCAGCCTCCGCGACACCGCGACCACGAAGCGCGGGGCATCGCCCGTGTCCGCGCCGCCGATGTCGCCGGTGAGGGTCCCTTCCGGGCTGGTGTCGAACGGCAGTCTCGTGCGCACCAGCTGGTACGAGGAGGCGGAGCTGAGCGCGGCGGCAAAGCGCTGCACCTGGGCGGTGATGGCCCGGTAGTCGGAGCGTTGCGTGGCGTTCACCCGCCCCGAGACCTCCAGGATCTCGGCGACCTCGGCGCCGGCGGGCGGCTTGGGCGCCGCCGCGCCCGCGGCCGGCGGCTTCGCGCCGGCCGACTCGCCGGGGCGCCCGACGTTCCAGTTCAGCTCGTCGATCTCGATCTGCGGAAACTGTTCGAGCACGCGCGACAGATGCGCGAACGAGCGCTCCGGCGACGACGACAGGTTGGCGATCTTCTCGAATTCAACCACCGTCGCCCTCAGGTTCTCGGTGGTGGTCTGCGTCACCGGGAATCCCGCGGTGATGCGCCGGTACTGCTCGGCCGCGATCCGCGCCTCGCGCTGCTGCGCCTCGGCCTGTCCGCGCACCGACATCGCGTCGAGCCACTTCGAGCCGGCGAACAGAGCGCACGCCGCGAAACCGAGGGCGCCCGCGGCGACGATGCCGCGCTGCAGCTGCCACACCCGATAGCGGCGCCGGTCCTCGCCGCGCGCGAACTGCTCCCTGGGTGGCTTCTTTCCGAGGAGATAGAGATAGAGCGCCTCTGAAAGCACGCCTTCCGGCGCGCGCTTCAGGCCGCAGGCACGCGCCGCCTCGATGGCGTCGAGGGTGTGGAACGCGAGCCTCGCGTCCGAGACCAGCGCCTGCTCGAACGCCGCGCGCTGCCCGGGAGGCGCCACCACCAGCACCTGCACCGGGGCACCCTCGCGCGGCAGCGCGCGCAGCGTGACGAGATACTGCGTCAGCCGCAGCGTCTCGGAGCGCACGAACAAGGCGAGCGCCTGCGGCACCATGTCCACCGTCGGCTCCAGGCGCGCGAAGCGCAGCCTTCCGTCCTCCACGAAGCACTGCCGCAGCCCCGCGCGGTTGGCGCTCACCACGATGCAGCGCCCCGCACGCCCGCCAAGGCGCGCGGCGAGCGCCGGGGCGAGCAGCGGAATCGAGAACACCCCGGCGAGCTTCGCTCCCGCCTCGGCGAGCGCATCGAGCCAGGGCGCGAACTGTTGCGTATTGGTGAACGAGGCGAGCAGCAGGCGCTCGTTCCTGCGCTCGCCGGTGACCACGCCGAGCGAGAGCGCCGCGGCGAGCCGCGTGTCGCGGTAGCGCTGGGCGATGCGCCGCTGGATCACGGCCTGGCGGTCGCCGCCGCGCAGGTACGGGATCTGGTCCTCGTGGAAGTCCTCGCCCGCGAGATCGGCGACGACGTAGAACAGCGACCCGCGCCGGCCGCGCAGGTATTCGCGGAACTCGGTCACGCCGAGATCGTCGCCCGAGAACCTCGCCTCGAGCTCGAGCGCGGAGCCCGAGCGGTGGTAGACGTAATGGTTGTCGGCCGTGAAATAGAGGATGCGCTTCGCCGCCATGGCTAGAATTTCATCTTCGAGATGGTGTCGTACACCGGCCCGAGCACCGACAGCATGACCCAGCCGAGGATCGCGCCGAGCACCAGGGTGAGCGCGGGCTCGATCATCGCCTGCACCTTGCCGATCGATTCGCGGACCTCGCGGTTGTAGAAGTAGGCCACGTTGAGCAGGGCGGTATCGAGCGCGCCGGTATTCTCGCCGATCTTGAGCATGCGGATGACGAGCGGCGGAAACAGCCCCGCGTCCTGGAACGCCGTCGTGAGATTCTTGCCCTCGGCGATCTGCTGGCCCGCGGTGCGCAGCGCGTTCTCGAGCGGCTTGTTGCCGACGATCTCTTCGGTGCTGCGGATAGCGTCCAGCACCGTGATCCCGGACGAATACATCATCGCGAAGCTCGAGGCGAAGCGCGACAGGATGATCTTGCGCAGGATCGGGCCGATCGCGGGCAGCGCGAGCTTGTAGCGGTCGAGCGCGTACTCCAGCGCCGGATTCGTCCTGACGGCGAACTTGACCCCGAACCACGCGACGAAGGGCGCGGCGAGGATTGCCCACCAGAAGTTGACGAAGAACGCGGAAACCTCGATCAGGATGCGCGTCTGCAGCGGAATGTCCTGCCCCATGTTGCGGATGAACCCGGTCATCTGCGGCACCAGGTAGACCATCAGGAAGAACGTCACCAGCAGCACGATGCTGCCGACGAACGCCGGGTACATGATCAGCTTCTTGGTCTGGGCGGCGAGCTCGTCCTCCCACTTGAGCGACTCGGTGAGGCTCTTGAGCACCTCCGGGAGCTTGCCGGTCTGCTCGCCCGAGCGCACCAGGCTCACGAACACCTTGCTGAACACCTCGGGATACTCGGCGAGCGCGCCCGAGAGGTTACGCCCGCCCTGGATCGACTCGATCATCCCGGAGACCACCTCGCGGAAGCGCGCGTTCTCGGTGCTGTCGCGCAGGTCGACCAGGCCCTCGACCACCGGCACCCCCGCGCTCGTGAGCTGCTCGAGGTGAAAGCAGAAATTGATCTGGTCCTGGCGGCTGATGCGGCGCCCGCCGATCAGCCTCGTCTGCTGGCTCGACTGGGCCCCGCTGACGAGGTCCAGCCCCATGCGCGCAAGGCGCTGCTCGAGGTCGAAGACGTTGACCGCATCCACGCGGCCGAGAACGCTCCTGCCGTCCGCGTCGATCGCCTTGTAGGTGTAAAGAGGCACCCGGCCTCCCGCGCCGCCTACGCCATGCGGTCGGTCAGGTCGACCACCCGCAACAGCTCGTCCAGGCTCGTCACGCCGGCGCGCACCAGCCGCACGCCGTCCTCGGCCAGATTCTTGAAGCCCTTGGCGCGGGCGGCGGTCACGATCTCCCGGGTGGTCGCGCGGCGCGCGATCAGCTCATCGATGGCGCCGTCGATCTTGAGGATCTCGAGGATCGCGGTGCGTCCGCGAAAGCCCTGGTAGTCGCACTGCTCGCAGCCCACCGCGCGGAACAGCGCCATGGGCTCGGTCGGCGTCACGCCGAGCAGCCGCCGCTCCTTGACATCGGGGTCGTAGGACTGGCGGCAGGTGCGGCACAGCCGCCTCATCAGGCGCTGCGCCACCACGCCGATGATGTTGCCCGTCATAATGTCGGGGACGATCCCGATGTCGAGCAGCCGCGGAATCGCGCCGACCGCGGAATTGGTGTGCAGCGTCGAATAGACCTGGTGGCCGGTCATGGCGGCGCGAAACGCCATCTCCGCGGTGTCCTGGTCGCGCACCTCGCCCACCAGGATCACGTCGGGGTCCTGGCGCATGAGCGCGCGCACGCCGTTCGCAAAATCCAGCTTCGCCGCCTCGGACACCGAGGTCTGCCGGATCAGCGTCATCGGGTACTCGACCGGATCCTCCAGGGTCATGATGTTGACCCCGTCGGAATTGATGTGGTTCAGGATCGAGTACAGCGTGGTGGTCTTGCCGCTGCCGGTCGGTCCGGTGACCAGGATGATGCCCTCGGGCCGCGCGATCATGCGTTTCAGCAGCTCGAGCTGCGATTCCTCGAGCCCGAGCCGCTCGAGCGGCACGATGCCCTTTTGCCGGTCGAGGATGCGCAGCACCAGGTTCTCGCCGTGCGAGGTGGGCAGGCTCGCGACGCGGAAGTCGATCACGCGCCCCGACATGGTCGCCGAGATCCTGCCGTCCTGCGGCGCGCGTGTCTCGGCGATGTTCATCTTCGCCATCACCTTCAGGCGCACCGCCATCGCCGGCCAGTAGGTCTTGTGCAGGCTCCTGATCTGGCGCAGCACGCCGTCGATGCGGTAGCGGATCCTGAGGAAGTTCTGCTCCGGCTCGAAGTGGATGTCGGAAGCTCCCCGCTCCACGGCGTCGGCAAGCAGCGCCGAGATGAGGCGCACCACCGGCTGCGAGTACTCGTCGCCATCGGCGATGGTGGTGTAATCGACCTCGCCGGTCTCGATCTCGCGCAGGATGCCGTCGATCGAGAACTCGTGGCCGTAGTAGTGCTCGATCGCGCGCTCGATCTCGGATTCGCCGGCCAGGCGCAGCTCCACCTCGTAGTCGCCCTTGAGATGCGCGCGCAGCTGGTCCACCGCGACGATGTTGTTGGTGTCGGCGAGCGCGACGATGAACCTTTTCTGCTGGCGGTCGAACGCCACCGGGAACATGCGGTAGCGGCGCGCCAGGTCCCGCGGAAGCATTTTCAGCGCCGCGGGATCGACGATGATGTGCGCGAGGTCGACCGACTGCAGCCCGAGCTTCTCCGACAGCGCGTCGCGCAGCGTCGCTTCGGAAACGAAGCCGAGCTGCACCAGCAGCCGCCCCACCGGCACGTGCGACTTGGTCTGCTCGAGAAGCGCGATCCTCAGCTGGTCCTCGGTGAGGATGCCCTGGTCGATCAGGATCTGCCCGATGTGGCGCTTGGCCTGGGGATTCGTGGGCGAATTCATCCAGCGTGAATGATACCCGCGGGGCCTTTTCTCGGGGCTGTCAGATTGTGTCAGCGTGCCAGCTGCTGCACGCGGTCACGGGCCATGGCCCGCTCGAAGCTTGCGCCGCGCTTGTCGGCGAGTGCGAGTGCGCGGCGGTAATACTCCAGCGCGAGACTGGGCTGGCGCAGATGGTCGAGGCTCACCGCGAGGTTGAAAGCGAAGTCGGGATTGTCCGGTTCTGCCGCGAACGCCTTGAAGTACGCCTGCTGGGCCTCGGCCCAGCGGCCCTGCTGCGCATACTGGTTGCCGAGCGTGAACTGAAGCGCGTGCGCCTCGGGGTCCGCGCCGATGAGCGATTTAATGCGGCTCTCGGCCACTACCGGATCGATGCGGCCGCTGCGCAGGACGATCAGGTTGGCCTGCGCATGCGGGTCGCGCGGGTCGGCCTGCAGCAGCCGCAAGTAAAGCGCTTCTGCCGCGTCCGACCTGCCCGCGCGCAGTTCGACGGCAGCGAGCCCGAGCAGCGCATCGCGGTTGGCGGGCTCCTCCTTCAGCACCTGCTGGTAGTCGGCGCGGGCCGTGGCGAGGTCGCCGCCGAGAAATGCTGCGTACCCGGATTCGACCCTCGGGTGAACCTGCAGCGCTCCGCTTCGTACGCTCAGGTCCGTGCGCCGCTCGGGTGCGCGCGCCTCGCGGGCCGTCGCGCGCGGCCGCGGAGCCACGCGCGCCGTCTGCGGCGGCGTCTCGGCAGGAGCCGGCTTTGCGGTCGGCGCCGCGGCGGCGGGCGTCGGCGCGGTCGCGGGCGGCGCGGGCGCTTCGCCTGAAGCGGCGGGCGCAGGCAGCCCCGGGATCGCCGCTGGCGAGGCGGCACCGGGCGCTGCGGCGGCGGCGGGCTTCGTCTCGGTCGCCGCCACCGGCCTTTCCTCCGCCGGAGGCGGCGGATTCGCGTTCGCCAGCGACGGTGCGGGGCGCAACTGGAGCCAGAAGTAGATCACAGTCCCGATCGCGAACGCGCCGAGCACGCCGACCGTGATGAAGAACGGCAGCCGCGGGTTCGGCTCCCTGAATTTCGCCTCGAACACTTTCCTCGCGGCGGCGCGCTCGGCCGCTTGCGCGTCGACGCCCGTTGCGCTGGCTTGCGAGGGGCGGCGGCCGGCGGGAGCGCCGGCCGGGGCCGGCTCCTCCGCGAGCGCGAGCCCGGGCTCCCGACGGTCCCGCTTCGGACCGATATCGTCGCTCGCGATCTCCAGCGGCTGCGAGATGTCGGGCAGCTCGTCGCGCGTCAGGACATGCTTCGCGTCGGCGCCCGGCGCGGCTTCGGTCTCCAGCCGCGGCTCGCTCGCCTCGCCGCGGGCGCCGCGCTGCGCCTCTTCTTTCGCCCGTTCGGCCTTCTTGAGCGCCTCGAGGAGCAGGCTCATGTCATTCGCGGTTCAGCGGCTGGCCGCCGGGCCCGATCGGGGGCGCGAGCCGGCCGGGATTGGGTTTGCGCAGGAAGTCGGCGTCCGGCAGCAGGTCCCGGAATTCGCGGAAGTCTCCCTCGACGCTCGGATCGCGGATCACCAGGGCGCGCAGGAAGATCACCAGCTCGGTCTTCAGATTCGTGTCCCTGCGCTGCGCAAGCAGCTCGCCGATCACGGGAATTTCGCGTACTCCCGGAACGGTGTCTTCAGTGTTCGAAACCGAGTCCTGCATCAGGCCGCCGAGCACCGCGATCTGGCCGCTTTGCAGGCGCAGGATCGAGTCGAATTCTCGCGTCTCGAACACGGGTATGAGGTTCGGCCTCGTCAGGGCGGGGTTCGGGTCGGACGCGTCGGCGATCCTTCTGCGGATGGTCGGCCGCACGCTCAGCACTACCGTGTCCGTATCGCTGATCTGCGGCAGCACGGCCATCATGAATCCTTCGGCGGCGATCTGGGGAGTGGTCGTGAATGACTGCTGCACGGTCAAGCTTCCCGAACCGCCGGCGATGGTGATCGGGGTGGTCGAAGGCGTGATGGTGAAATACACGATGTCGCGCGTCACGCGCAGCAGCGCAGTCTGGTTGTTGAGGACGCTCAGCTTCGGGCTCGACAGCACCTTGACGTCGCCGAAGGACTCGAGCAGCTTCACCGCCGCGGTAAAGTTGAGGCTCCCGAGCGCATAGCCGACGATAAAGGCGCTGGTGCTGATGTTCGCCGGCGTCCCGGCGGACGACTGCTGGATCTGGAAGCCGCTCGCGCCGCTGCGCAGCCGCGACCAGTCGATGCCGCGCTGGTACTCGTTGTTGAGCTGCACCTCGGCCACGGTGGCCTCGATCAGAACCTGGCGCTTGGCGCCGGCGAGCACCTGGTCGAGGAATTCCTGTACGCGCTCGTGCTGCTTGGAGGTGGCCCGCACGTACAGCACGCCGCTCTCGCGATTGGCGATCACCGCGGCCGCCTCCTGGTAGGTGGCGCTCGGCTGCGGCGCCGGCGCCGCAGCCGGCGCACCCGGGGCCTGGGGTGCCGCGGCAGGCGCCCCGGGAGGCGCCGCGGCAGGGGCCGCAGCGGGCGCGCTCACGGGAGCCGGAATGACCCTGTCCGTTTCACGCAGGATTTCCTTCACGTTCTGCACGATCGAGTCCCACAGCTTGTTCTCCGACGCGACGTCGACCGTGGCCGACGCTCCGGTCCCTGACGAGCCCGCGCCCGCCGCCGCGCCCGCAGCGGTTCCGCCAAATTGCGTCGAGGCGGTCGACTGCATCTTCACGTTGCGCGCGGCGCTCAGATAATCGATCTTGTAAGTGCGCAGAAAAGGCGTGTCGCGCAGCACGAGCAGGCTCTCGCCGCTGATCTCGTAGCGCATGTCGACCTGGCGCGAGATTCGCGTGAGCAGCTGCGGCAGCGTCTGGTCGATCGCGTTCAGCGTGACCGTCCCGCCGACATCGGGATGGATATCGACGTTGATCTTCGCGTCGCGCGCGAGCGCGAAGAGCAGTTCCTGCACGCGCACGTTGTTGACCACCACGCTGTAGGTCTCGGGGCGGGCCGCGGGTTTCGGCTTGGGCAGCAGCGGCGCGAACTGCACCGGCGGCGGAACGGCTGCGGCGGGGCCCGGCTCGGCGGCGCGAAGATGGGTGTCGGCCGGCTTGACCGGCACCTGGCCGCATCCGGCGAGCACGACCGCCAGCGCAATGGCGAGCGCGATTCTGAATGTCATGACGCCCGAGTGATCTCCCTCGGCGCCAAGCATAGCACGACAACGATCTCAGGAAAGTCGCCTAAGCGCCTGTCGCGCCGGGCTTTTCCGGTATCCTGACTAAATTTGACCGCGCAGCTCCGAGAAGCTCCGCGGCGAGGTCCGGAACGCCTGCTGGTACCTCGGAGGCAGGCCGCGCTCCGCTTCCCGCGCGTCCTCGCGGCTGGCGAACTCGCCATAGACGACGCGCAGGCGATACTTCCCGCCGCCGGGCATCGGGATCACGAACAGGTCCTGGAGCAGCGCGAGCTCGCGCGCCCGCACGAGGAAACGTTCCATGCGTGCCGGGTCGGTGTTCTCGGTGATGAACAGCTCGATCGCATAGCGCTCTGCGGCGACGCGCTCGAGGCGATCGCGCGTCGCGGCGAGCCGCTCTGCGAGCAGCGGCTGGCCCGCCGGCCGGTACCCGGAGATGCGGCGCAGCTGCTCCTGAGTCAGCAGCCGAGCCGGTTCTGGCGATGGCTGGGGTGCCGCAGCGGTCACGAGCGCAGCCTCTGCCGGCGCGGCCGACGGCTGCGCAGCGGCGTCCGCCTGGGGCACGGCGGCATGCGGTTGCACCGCGCCGGAAATAGGCTCGCTGCGCGAGACGCTGACCGGATCCGGCGCGAAGAGCGCCCACTGCACCGCGGCCCCGATGGCGATCCCCGCGGCAAGCGCCACGGCGGCGTATGCCACGGGGCGCAGGTTCGTTCTCCTGAGCGCCACGAATTCGGAATCGGCGATCGCCGCGCGGGCGTGCCGCCCGGTGATGGCGTGGGCATTCTCGGTAAACGCCGCGAGCAGCGACTTGTCGGCAAGGATGTTGATCCTGCGCGTGAGGCCCCCGGAGCCGCGCGCGATCAGCGCCACCGCGCCGGGCGAGAACACGTCGGGACCGCGGTATCCGACTCCGCGCATCCGGAACGAAATGTAGCTCGCCACCTCGGGCGCGGTAAGCGGCCGCATGCTGAACGCGTGCGTGATGCGGTCCTTCAACTGGCGCAGCGACGGCCTGGCGAGCGCGGCGTCGAGCTCGGGCTGGCCGAACAGCACGATCTGCAGCAGCTTGTGCCGGCTGGATTCGAGATTCGAGAGCAGCCGCACCTGCTCGAGCGTCTCCTCGGGCATCACGTGCGCCTCGTCGATCAGGATCACCACCCGGCGCTGCGCGGCGTACCGGCTGATCAGATGCTCCTGGAGCTGCCGCAGGGCCACGGTCATGCGCTCGTGCGAGAGCTTGAGCTCGAGCTCGTCGGCGATGGCCTGCAGGATCTCGTCGCGGGCGAACGACGGCGTGGCGAGATAGATCGTGTCGACGTTCTGCGGCAGCCGTTCCATCAGCACGCGGCACAGCATGGTCTTGCCGCTGCCCACCTCCCCCGACACCTTGACGATCCCTTCGTCGTGCAGGATGGCGTAGATGAGCGCCTCGAGCGTGGCGCCGCGGTCCGCGCCGTCGAAGAAGATGTCGGTGTGCGGCGTGATGCGGAACGGCGCCTCTCTCAGTCCGAAATGCTCGAGGTACACGCGTCGCCTATTTGGTCTTCGCTTCCAGTTTGCCGTAGAGCGTGGTGCGGTTCACGCCGAGCAGCTTCGCGGCCTGGCTGATGTTGCCGTGCGCGAGCTGCAGCGCGGCCTCGATGTAGGCGCGCTCCCAGCCCTTCAGCGTGTCGTCGAGATTGAACGGCGCGCCGCGCTCGAGCTGCCTGAACGCCTGCTCGGCGAGCCCGCCCGCATCGGCCGGCGCCCCCGGGGCGAGCGCCTCGAGGTCGAGCTCCGCTTCCAGCTCGGCCACCGAGATGCCCCGCGCGCCGTACTTCGTCATGAGCCGGATCACGATGTTGCGCAGCTCGCGCACGTTGCCCGGAAAAGGGTACTGCAACAAGCGCTGCGTGGCCGCTTCGTCGAGCGCGAACGGCGGCACGCCGAGCTGCGCCGCGTAAAAGCGGCGGAAGTGCTCCAGCAGCAGCACTTTGTCGCGATCGAGCTCGCGCAGCGGCGGCACCGCGAGCGCGAGCACCGAGAGACGGTGATACAGGTCGGCGCGGAAATTGCCGCGCCGGACCTCGTGGCGCAGGTCGCGGTTGGTCGCCGCGATCACGCGCGCGCCGGAAACGCGCTGTTGCGTCTCGCCGAGGCGCTGGAACTCGCCGTTCTCGAGCACCCGCAACAGCGTCACCTGCATTGCGGGCGGCAGCTCGCCGATCTCGTCGAGAAACAGCGTTCCGTCCCGGGCGTCCTCGAAGTAACCGGACTTGGCGAGCGACGCCCCCGTGAAGGCGCCCTTCGCGTAGCCGAACAGCGCCGCCTCCACGAGCGTCGGCGCGATGGCGGCGCAGTTGAGCGCGAGGTACGGCTTCGCTGCGCGGCTCGACATGCGGTGCAGGCTCTGCGCGACCAGCTCCTTGCCGCTGCCCGACTCGCCCTCGATCAGCACCGGGAACGGCGAATCGGCGAATTGCGCGACCTGGTCGCGCAGTTTCGCGATCGCCGGGCTGTGCCCGACGAGCCCCGCGGCCTCCTCGGGCACCTGCTCGGCGCGCAGCTCCAGCGCGCGTAGCAGCGCACGCCTCAGAACCGCGGGGTCGCTCGGTTTGGCGACGAATTCCCAGGCGCCCAGCGCGCGCGCGTGGCGCGCGTTGGCGTCGTCGTTCTGGCCCGAGAGCACGAAGATCTTCATCGCCGGCGAATGCGCCAGCAGGTCCGCGATGAGCAGGAAGCCCTCTTCGGGCCCGTGCGGCGTCGGCGGAAGCCCCAGATCCACCAGCGCGAGCTCGGGCGCGCGCTCGAGCTGGCGCAAAAGGCTCACGGCGTTCGCGCGCGAGTCGCAGGCGTGCACCTCGAAATCCGGACCGAGCGCGAACGCCAGCGTATCGGTGATCAATGCGTCGTCGTCGACGATGAGCAGCGACGGCTTGGCGTCACGCGCGCTGTAGGGGCTCGTCGCCACGCAGGCACCTCATGAACGCCCGTTCGAGATGGGGCTCGGAATAGCGCGCGCAGAGCTCGGCGGGCGCGCCGCGAAAGCGGATTCGACCGCGGTCGAGCACCGCGATCGACGAGCACAGCTCCTCGACGTCGGCGAGCACGTGCGAGGAGAAGAACAGCGTCTTCGCCTCGCGATTCAGTCGCAGCATGACCGATTTCACCGCGACCCGGCTCACCGGGTCAAGGCCGCTCATGGGCTCGTCGAGCACGTACAGATCGCGCTCGACGAGGAAGCAGGCGGCGAGCCCCAGCTTCTGCGTCATGCCCTTGGAGAGCTCGCGCACCGGCTGATCGAGCACGCCCGGCTCGAGCCCGAGCTCGCCGAGGATCCGCTCGGCCTTCGCGCGCTCGAGGCGCGCGCCCGACAGATCGAGCACCAGCTCGAGGAACTCGCCGCAACGCAGGTAGTGCGGCGGCGTGAACCGCTCCGGTACGTAAGCGAGGCGCCGGCGCGCCGCGGCGAGCGTGCCCGGCACGCCGTAGATCTCCACCCGGCCGGCGTCGGACGAGCACAGGTCGAGCAGGCACTTGATGAGCGTCGTCTTGCCGGCGCCGTTCGCGCCGACCAGGCCCAGCGCCTCGCCGGATCGCACTTCCAGGTCCACCCCGGCGAGCACCCGCTGGCGCCCGTAGCGCTTGGCGAGCCCGGCGATGCGCACCGCGACATCGTTCATGGCTGTCGGCATGAATCGTAATATTAGGTGAAACCCGGGAGAAATCGCGCCCGGCGCGCGCAGCTCCATCGAGGCCGCTTCGGCAGTCGAGTAAAATGCGCACGCCGTGCCGCAAGCTCCCGTCGTCGAGATCGAGGCCGTTTCGTTCAGCTACGAAGCCGGGCACCCCGTGCTGAGCGAGGTGAGCCTCGCCATCCCGCGCGGCAGCGTCGTCGGCATCATGGGGCAGTCGGGCTGCGGCAAGACGACGCTGCTGCGCATCATCATGGCGGCTCACCTGCCCGAGAAGGGCGTCGCGCGGATTCTCGGACGCTCGACCGCCGAGCTCGACCGCGACGGCCGGTACGGGATGCGCCGGCGCATGGGCATGCTGTTCCAGTTCGGGGCGCTGTTCACCGATCTGTCGGTCTATGAAAACGTCGCGTTTCCGATGCGCGAGCTGGCCGAGCTGCCGGAGGAGCTGATCCACGATCTGGTCATGATGAAGCTGCAGGCGGTGGGCCTGCGCGGCGCCGCGCAGCTGATGCCCGCCGAGCTCTCGGGGGGTATGTCGCGCCGGGTGGCGCTGGCGCGCGCGATCGCGCTCGATCCCGAGCTGATCCTCTACGACGAGCCGTTCACCGGGCTCGACCCGATCTCGTTCGCGGTGATCGCGCGCCTGGTGCGCAGCCTGAACGACTCGCTCGGCGCGACCTCGATCATCGTCACGCACGACGTGCAGGAGACGCTCGGCATCGTCGACTACGCCTATTTCATGGCCGCCGGCCGCGTCATCGCGCAGGGCGCGCCCGACGAGATCCGCCGCACCGCAGAGCCGTTCGTGGACCAGTTCGTGCACGGCAAGCCGGACGGCCCGGTGCCGTTCCACTACCCTGCGCCCGGATATGCCGCCGATCTGGAGCTCGCGGCGACCTGACATGGAGCTCGCCGCCGTCCGGCAAGCGTTCGAGCGCCTGGGGCGCGGCGTCAACGCGCGGATATTGCGGCTGGGCTTCGCCAGCCGCTTCCTCGCGTACCTGCTGCTGCACTCTGGCACGGCGCTGCGCCGCTTCCGGCTCACCGTGCGCGAGATCTATTTCGCCGGGGTGCTCTCGCTCGTCATCATTCTCGTCTCGGGCCTGTTCGTCGGCATGGTGCTGGCGCTGCAAGGCTACGAGACGCTGCAGCGCTACGGCGCGTCGGAGTCGCTCGGGGTGCTGGTCGCGCTCTCGCTGGTGCGCGAGCTCGGCCCGGTGGTGGCGGGACTGCTGTTCGCGAGCCGCGCCGGCTCGGCGATCACCGCCGAGATCGGGCTGATGAAGGCGACCGAGCAGCTCTCGGCGATGGAGATGATGGCGGTGGACCCGATCGCGCGCGTGGTGGCGCCGCGCTTCTGGGGCGGCGTGCTGTCGATGCCGCTGCTCGCGGCGCTGTTTTCGGCGATGGGAATCTTCGGCGGCTACCTGGTCGGCGTGCGGCTGATCGGCGTGGACGAGGGCGCGTTCTGGTCGCAGATGCAGGCCGCCGTGGACCTGCGCGAGGACATCCTGAACGGCGTCATCAAGAGCGTGGTGTTCGGCTTCGCGGTCGCGTGGATCGCGGTGTTCGAAGGCTATGACGCGCCCCCCACCGCCGAGGGCGTCTCGGGCGCGACCACGCGCACGGTGGTGATGTCCTCGCTCGCCATCCTCGCGCTCGATTTCATGCTCACCGCGTTCATGTTCACCGGAGGTAACAGATGAACCGCTCGGCCATCGATTTGTGGGTCGGCGTATTCGTCGCGGCGGGACTTGCCGCGCTGTTGTTTCTCGCCCTCAAGGTCGGCAATCTCGCCACCTTCACGGATACGCAGGCGTATCAGGTGCAGGCGAGGTTTGCTAACATTGGCGGCCTGAAAGTGCGCGCGCCGGTGAAGAGCGCGGGCGTGGTGGTCGGGCGGGTCGCGGAGATCCGCTTCGACAACGAGAGCTACGAGGCGATCGTGTCGATGAACCTCGGCGCAGCCTACCAGTTCCCGCGCGACACCACGGCGAAGATTCTGACTTCGGGACTGCTCGGCGAGCAGTACATCGGTCTCGAGGCGGGCGGCGACGGGGTGATGCTGAAGAGCGGCGACCGCCTGCGGCTGACGCAGTCCGCGGTGGTGCTGGAGAACCTCATCAGCCAGTTCCTGTTCAACAAGGCCGCCGAAGGCAAGGAAGCGGCGAAGGAACCGGGCAAGGAGCCGGGAAAAGAGCAAAAGTGAAGCCGACCCGACACTGCGGCCTGATCGCGCGAGCGCGCCGGCTCGCGGCTGCGGCCGCGCTCGGCGCAGCCGCCGGGTGCGCGACGGTGAACGGCGATCCGCGCGATCCGTTCGAGGGCTTCAACCGGGCGGTGTACACCCTGAACGAGGGTTTCGACGACGTGATCGGCAAGCCGGTCGCCGGCGGCTATCGCGAGATCGTGCCCGCCCCGGTGCGCGACTGGGTGCGCAACTTCTTTGCGAACATTGCCGATATTTTCATCGGCGTGAACAACCTGCTGCAGGGCAAGCCGGTCGAGGCGATCCAGGACTGGGGGCGCTTCGCGTTCAACTCCACGATCGGGCTGTTCGGCATCAACGACATCGCGAGCGACATGGAGCTGGAAAAGCACAACGAGGACTTCGGCCAGACCTTCGGGCGCTGGGGCTTCGGCGACGGTCCGTACATCGTGCTGCCGATCCTCGGGTCGAGCACGCTGCGCGACACCGCGGGGACGGTCCTCGACATCATCTTCGATCCGGTGCGCCAGTTCAAGGGCAAGGACGCTCGCTACTTCCTGATCGGGTTGCGCGCCACCGGCCAGCGCGCGGATCTGCTCGCTGCGAGCCGCATCCTGGAGGAGGCGGCGCTCGACAAGTACGTCTTCCAGCGCGACGCGTACCTGCAGCGGCGCAGGAGCCTGATCTACGACGGCGAGCCGCCGCGCGAGAACCACGGCTCGCGCGGGCCTGCCACCGCAGCGAGCGAAATCGGCGATGCGAAGCTGCGTTGAGCGGCTGCTTGCCGCGCTTGCGCTCGCGGGGCTCGCGAGCGCGGGCTCGGCGCAGGTCACCGCGCCCGACGTGCTGGTGAGGACCGTCACGCTCGAGGTGGTCGGCATCCTTTCCACCGACAAGGAGATCCAGGCGGGCGGCCGCAGGAAGGTGATCGAGCTGATCGAGGCGAAGGTCCTGCCGCACTTCAATTTCGCGACCATGACGGCGCTCGCGATGGGCCAGAACTGGAACAGGGCCACTGCCGAGCAGAAGAAGAAGCTCACCGAGGAGTTCAGGCTGCTGCTGGTGCGCACCTACGCGAGCGCGATCATGGCGTACCGGGACCAGAAGTTCGAGTTCCGGCCGCTGCGCGCCAAGGCCACCGACACCGACGTCACCGTGCACGTGCGCGTGCTGCAAACTGGCGCCCAGTCGATCGCCATCGACTACGGCATGGAGAAGACCGCCTCCGGCTGGAAGGCGTACGACGTGATGGTCGGCGGCGTGAGCCTGGTCGCCAACTACCGCACCGAGTTCAACAACGTGGTTCGCGAAAAAGGTGTGGACGGGTTGATCAAGGACCTGCACGCGAAAAACCGAGCGCTCGACCCCGGCGCCGCGGAGCGGACAAAGTGATTCGCCGCGAAGGCCGGCGCATGCTGGTGAGCGGGCCGGTGACGCTCGCCAACGTCGGCCGCGTGCTCGAGGAGGGCAGGCAGCACCTGGGCGAAGGCGTGCGCACGGTGGACCTCGGCGAGGTCACCGAGATGGACTCGTCGCTGCTCGCCGCTCTGCTCGTCTGGCTGCGCGAGGCGAAAGGCCGCAGCCGCGAGCTCGTCTTCGCCAACCTGCCCGAGGGCCTGCAGACCATCGCGCGGCTCTACGGCGTGGAGGCCCTGCTCCCCGGCGCCGGCCACCGCTGAAGGCAATAGCAGCCCGCCACGTTGGTCGCGCCGGAAAGCGTCAAGAGCAGCATCGAGGCGGGCCTCGCCTGCGCGCATGTCGAGGTGATCGGCGACGGCGAGCATTTCCAGGCGCTGGTCGTCTCGAGTGCGTTTGAAGGCAAGAGCCGCGTGCAGCGCCATCAGCTGGTGTACGCGGCGCTGGGCGAAAGAATGCGCGTGGAGATCCACGCGCTCTCGATGCGCACCCTGACCCCGCTGGAGTGGCGCTCCGGTGGATAAGCTGCGTATCGCCGGGGGCCGTCCGCTCGAGGGCGAAGTGCGCGTCTCGGGAGCGAAGAACTCGGCCCTGCCGATCATGTGCGCGGCGCTGCTCACCGACCAGCCGCTCGCGCTGGGCAATGTGCCGCGGCTGATGGACGTCTCCACGATGGCGAGGCTCCTTTCGCAGATGGGCGTCGCGGTGGAACGACCGGCCGACGGCGCCATGGTGCTGCGCGCGGCCGAGGTGAATGATCCGACCGCGCCGTACGAGCTCGTGAAAACCATGCGTGCCTCGGTGCTGGTGCTCGGGCCGCTGCTCGCGCGCTGCGGGCGCGCGAAAGTCTCGCTTCCCGGCGGCTGCGCGATCGGCCAGCGACCGGTAGACCAGCACGTCAAGGGCCTGCAGGCGATGGGCGCGACCATCGCCGTCGAGCACGGCTACATGCACGCCGGCGCCGCGCGGCTGCGCGGGGCGCGCATCGTGATGGATCTCGTCACTGTCACCGGCACCGAGAACCTGATGATGGCGGCGGTGCTCGCCGAGGGCGCCACCGTCATCGAGAATGCGGCGCGCGAGCCCGAAGTCGTGGATCTCGCGAAGTGCCTCTCGGCGATGGGGGCGCGGATCGAAGGCGCGGGCACCGACGTGATCCGCGTCGAGGGAGTGCGCTCGCTCGCGGGCGCCGCGCACCGCGTGATGCCCGATCGCATCGAGACCGGGACTTACCTCGTGGCGGCGGCCGCGGCGGGAGGCAAGGTGCGCCTCGCGGGCGCCGCGCCCGAGACGCTCGATGCCACGCTCGAGAAACTGCGCGAAGCCGGGGCTCGAATCAGCACCGGCGATTCTTCGATAGAGATCGAGATGTCCGGGCGGCCCGGCGCGGCGAGCCTGCGCACCGCGCCTTATCCCGGCTTCGCCACCGACATGCAGGCCCAGCTGATGGCGCTCGACTCGATCGCGAGCGGCACGGCGCTGATCACCGAGACGATCTTCGAGAACCGGTTCATGCACGCTCTGGAGCTGCAGCGGCTCGGCGCCGACATCTCGATCGAGGGCAATACCGCGGTGGTGACAGGCGTCGGGCGATTGCAGGGTGCAAACGTCATGGCGACCGATTTGCGCGCCTCGGCGGGCCTCGTCATCGCCGGGCTGGTCGCCGAAGGCGAGACCGTGATCGACCGCATCTACCACCTCGACCGAGGCTACGAGGCGCTCGAGACCAAGTTCGCCGCGCTCGGCGCGCGGATCGAGCGGATCCGGTAAAATTCGCCCCCCAGCAAACTGCACAGGACGGGCGCAGCCGCCTGACGGATCTTCCGGATGGAACATGGCGAGCATCAGCATCGCTCTTTCGAAGGGGCGGATCTACGACGAGACCGCACCCCTGCTCGCGCGCGTCGGCATCCGGCCTAAGGAAAATCCCGAGACCTCGCGCAAGCTGGTCATCGCCACCAACCGGCGCGACCTGCGGCTGATCATCGTCCGGGCCTCGGACACCCCAACCTACGTGCAGCGCGGCGGCGCCGATCTCGGCATCGCCGGGCGCGACGTGCTGGTCGAGCACGGCGGGGAAGGCCTGTATCAGCCGGTCGACCTCGGCATCGCCGCCTGCCGCATGGTGGTGGCGGTTCCGAAGGGCTTCGACTACGAGCGCGTCGTGCGCCAGGGCGCCCGGCTGCGTGTCGCCACCAAGTACGTGAAAACGACCCGCGAGCACTTCGCGGCGAAGGGCGTGCACGTCGATCTAATCCGCCTCTACGGCTCGATGGAGCTCGCGCCGCTGACCGGCCTCGCGGACGCGATCGTGGACCTCGTGGCGACCGGCAGGACGCTGCGCGCGAACGATCTGGTGGCGGTCGAGGAGATCATGCCGGTGAGCGCGCGGCTGATCGTGAACCAGGCGGCGCTCAAGCTGAAGAGCTCGCAGTTGCGGCCGCTGGTGGACGCATTCGCCCGCGCGGCGCGAGGCCGGCGATGAAGCTGCGGCGGCTATCCACGCGCTCGCGCGGCTTCGGGGCGAAGCTCGCCGCGCTCACCCGCTACGAGGCGGCGCAAGACGCGGGGGTGCAGCGAACGGTGCGCGCGATCATCGCCGGCGTGCGCGCGCGCGGCGACCGCGCGCTCCTGGAGTACGCGCGCCGCCTCGACCGGGTGAAGGCGAGATCGGTTCGCGAGCTCGAGATCGGCCGCGACAAGCTGGACGCTGCGCTCAAGTCCTTGCCCGCCGAGGCCGATGCGCTGCGCCAGGCCGGCGACCGCATCCGCAAGTTTCACCAACGGCAGCTGCAGCAGTCGTGGGAATACTTCGACGAGGACGGCAACCGCCTCGGCCAGCGGGTCGCGCCGCTCGAACGTGTCGGGATCTACGTCCCGGGTGGCAAGGCGGCGTATCCGTCCACCGTGCTCATGAACGCAATCCCGGCCAAGGTCGCGGGGGTGCGCGAGATCGTCATGGCGAGCCCCAATCCGAATCCGCTCGTGCTTGCCGCCGCTGCGCTCGCCGGGGTCGACCGCGTGATCGCGATCGGCGGCGCGCAGGCGGTGGCGGCGCTCGCCTACGGAACGAAATCGATTCCGCGCGTGGACAAGATCGTCGGGCCCGGCAACGTCTATGTCGCCGAGGCGAAGCGCCAGGTGTTCGGCGAGGTCGGCATCGACATGCTGGCGGGGCCTTCGGAGATCCTCGTCGTCTCGGACGGACGCACGCCGGCCGACTGGGTCGCGATGGACCTCTTTTCGCAGGCCGAGCATGACGAGCTCGCGCAGGCGATCCTGGTGTCGCCGGATGCCGCGCATCTCGATGCGGTGGAGCGATGCATCCGGAGCCTGCTTGACCGACTGCCGCGGCGCAAGGTGATCGAGGCCTCGCTCTCCGCGCGCGGCGCGCTCATTCACACGCGCGACCTGGACGAGGCCTGCGAGATCGCCAATCGCGTCGCTCCCGAGCACCTGGAGCTTTCGGTCGAGGATGCGGAGCGCTGGCTGCCGAAATTGCGCCATGCAGGCGCGATCTTCCTCGGGCGCTGGAGCTCGGAGGCGATCGGCGACTATTGCGCCGGGCCGAACCACGTGCTGCCGACCGGCGGCACGGCGCGCTTCTCGTCGCCGCTCGGCGTGTACGACTTCCAGAAGCGCTCGAGCGTGATCGGCGTGTCGCCCGCGGGCGCGCGCCGGCTCGGCCGCCTGGCGGCAACGCTCGCGCGCGGCGAGGGCCTGACGGCGCACGCGCGCTCGGCCGAGCTGCGCCTGGGCGAGGATTGACGCCGTGCCGTTGAATCCGCAGGAGCTGGTGCGCCCGGAAATTCTCGCCGCGAAGGCCTACGAGGTGCCCGAAGCCGAGGGCATGGTGAAGCTGGACGCGATGGAGAACCCGTATTCGCTGCCGCCGGAAATGCGCCGCGAGCTGGCCGAGGTCCTCTGCGGCCTCGAGCTCAATCGCTATCCGGAGCCGACCGGGAAAAAGCTGCGCGATGCCCTCGCGCGCCGGATGCAGGTTCCGGCCGGGATGGAGCTGCTTCTCGGCAACGGCTCCGACGACCTCATCCAGATCATCACTTTCACGCTGGCGCGGCCGGGCGCGGCGATGATGTACCCGGTGCCGACATTCGTCATGTACGGCGCGAACGCGCGGCTCTCCGGCATGAAGGCGGTCGCGGTGCCGCTGCGCGACGACTTCTCGCTCGACGCCGGCGCGTTCGTCGAGCGCATGCGGGCCGAGCGGCCGGCGCTCGTTTTCATCGCCTACCCGAACAATCCGACCGGGACGCTCTACCCCGAGGAGGACGTGCTCGCGGTACTGCGTGCAGCCGAGGGCGTGGTCGTGCTCGACGAGGCCTACCACGTGTTCGCGCAAAAGAGCTTCATGCCGCGGCTCACCGAATTCCCGAATCTCGTCGTGCTGCGTACGGTGTCCAAACTGGGGCTCGCCGGCATTCGCCTGGGCTACCTCGCCGGCCGGCCGGAGTGGATCCGGGAATTCAACAAGGCGCGGCAGGCCTACAACGTGAATGCGCTCACTCAGGCGGCGGCGATCTACGCGCTCGAGCACCTCGAGGTGCTGGAGGAGCAGGCAGCGCGCATTCGCAAGGAGCGCGCGGCGCTCGGCGCGGCGCTCGCCGCGCTGCCGGGGGTGAAGGTGGTCCCGTCGGAGGCGAATTTCCTGCTGCTGCGAGTGCCCGATGCCGACCGCGCCGACGCGCGGCTGCGCCGCCAGGGCGTGCTGGTGAAGAACCTGAACGGCCCGTCGATGCCGAACTGCCTGCGCGTCACGGTGGGCACGCCCGACGAAAACCGTATACTGCTCACTGCCTTCCGCGAAGCGCTGCAATGAGAATCGCCGAGGTCACCCGCAATACCAAGGAGACGCAGATCCGCGTCCGGCTGAACCTGGACGGGACGGGCGCCGCGAAGCTATCGACCGGGATCCCCTTTCTCGAGCACATGCTCGACCAGGTGGCGCGTCACGCGCTGCTCGACCTAGAGATCGACGCGAAGGGCGACCTGCACATCGACGCGCACCACACGGTCGAGGACATCGGCATCACGCTCGGGCAGGCGCTCGCCAAGGCGATCGGCGACAAGGCGGGCGTGCGCCGTTTCGGCCACGCCTACGTGCCGCTCGACGAGGCGCTGTCGCGCGTCGTGATCGATTTTTCCGGCCGTCCGGGCCTCGAGTATCACGTCACATTCCCTCGCGCGCTGATCGGCGAGTTCGACGTCGACCTGGTGGAGCAGTTCTTCCAGGGCTTCGTCAACCACGCCCTGGTGACGCTGCACGTGGACAACCTGCGCGGCGACAACGCGCATCACCAGTGCGAGACGATGTTCAAGGCGTTCGCGCGCGCGCTGCGCATGGCGGCGGAGCCCGACCCGCGCGCCGCGGGCGCGGTGCCCTCGACCAAGGGCACGCTCTAGGGCGGCTTGCGGGGTTCGCGGGATGAGAATCGCCGTCGTGGATTACGGCATGGGCAACCTGCGCTCGGTGTCGAAGGCGCTCGAGCACGTCGCGCCCGAGGCGAGCATCGTGGTGACCGCCGATGCGGGTGCCATCCGCGCCGCCGACCGGGTGGTCGTCCCCGGCCAGGGCGCGCTGCCCGACTGCATGCGCCACCTCGCCGCCAGCGGAGCGCGCGAGGCGGTGCTGGAGTCCGTGCGCACCCGGCCGTTCCTCGGCATCTGCATCGGCCTGCAGATGCTGTTCGAGCGGGGCGAGGAGGGCGACACGCCGGGCCTCGGATTGCTCGCCGGCGGCGTGCCGCGCTTTCCCGGGGCGCGCATGCGCGCAGCCGACGGCTCGGCGCTCAAGGTGCCGCACATGGGCTGGAACCAAGTGCAGCAGACGCGGTCGCATGCGATGTGGCAGGATGTGCCCGACGGCACGCGCTTTTACTTCGTGCACAGCTACTTTCCGGCGCCGCGCGACGCCGGGCTGACCGCCGCGACGTGCGTGTACGGCGTGACCTTTACCTGCGCGGTTGCGCGCGATAACATCTTTGCCGTACAGTTCCATCCGGAAAAAAGCCAAGCCGCAGGCCTTCAGCTTCTGCGCAACTTCGTCCACTGGCGCCCCTGATTCCCGCGTGACTCCCGCGTGATCCCCGCGGCTCCGAGGCGGCCTGCCTCGGGACTGTCTCGATGCTGATCATTCCGGCCATAGATCTCAAGGACGGGCACTGCGTGCGCCTGAAGCAGGGCGACATGGCGAGCGCCAAGGTGTTCTCCGAGGACCCGGTGGCGATGGCGAAGCACTGGGCTGGCGAGGGCGCGCGGCGGCTGCACATCGTGGACCTGAACGGCGCGGTCGCCGGCCGGCCGAAGAACGAGAGGGTGATCCGCGACATGATCGCGGCGGTCGGCGACAGGATGCCGATCGAGCTCGGCGGCGGGATCCGCGACCTGGACACCATCGAAAGCTATCTCGACGCCGGCGTCACCTACGTGGTGATCGGCACCGCGGCGGTGAAGAACCCCGGGTTCCTGTCGGACGCGTGCTACGCGTTCCCGGGCCACGTGATCGCCGGGCTCGACGCCAAGGACGGCAAGGTCGCGGTCGAAGGCTGGTCGAAAATGACCGGCCACGACGTCGTGGACCTGGCGAGGAAGTTCGAGGAGTACGGAATCGAGGCGCTCGTCTACACCGACATCGGGCGCGACGGCATGATGACCGGCATCAACATCGAGGCCACGCTCAAGCTCGCCAAAGCGATCAAGACCCCGATCATCGCGAGCGGCGGCCTGAACAGCGTCGAGGACGTGCAGGCGGTGTGCGCCAGCCTGGCCCCGGAGGGCGTGATCGGCGCGATCGCCGGCCTGGCGCTGTACGAAGGCAAGCTCGACCTGAAGAAGGCGCAGGAAGCCGCCGACCAGGCCGTCAAGAAGGCTTAGCCGTGGGCCTCGCCAAACGCGTCATCCCCTGCCTGGACGTGACCTCGGGCCGGGTGGTGAAGGGCGTCAATTTCCTGAACCTTCGCGACGCCGGCGATCCGGTGGAGATCGCCGCGCGCTACGACGGCGAGGGCGCCGACGAGCTTGCGTTTCTCGACATCACCGCGAGCTCGGAGGAACGCGACATCATCTGCTCGGTGGTCGAGGCGGTCGCCTCGCGCGTGTTCATCCCGCTCACCGTCGGGGGCGGCGTGCGCAGCCTCGGCGACGTGAGGCGGCTGCTGAATGCCGGAGCCGACAAGGTCTCGATCAACACCGCGGCCGTGCAGGATCCCGAGCTGGTGCGGCAAGCCTCCGGCGTGGTGGGCTGCCAGTGCATCGTGGTGGCGATCGATGCGAAGCGCCGCACTAGCGGCTGGGAGGTCTACACGCACGGCGGCAGGCAGCCCACCAGCCTGGACGCGGTCGCGTGGGCGAGGCGCATGCAGGAAGCGGGGGCGGGCGAGATCCTGCTCACCAGCATGGACCGCGACGGCACGCGCGAAGGATTCGATCTCGCGCTCACCCGGGCGGTCGCCGATGCGGTGGGCGTGCCGGTGATCGCCTCGGGGGGCGTGGGCAGGCTCGAGCACCTCGCCGATGGCGTCATCGAGGGGCGCGCCGACGCGGTGCTCGCGGCAAGCATCTTCCACTTCGGCGAGTACAGCGTGCGCCAGGCGAAGGAGCACATGCGCGCGCGCGGCATCGAGGTCCGTCTATGACGGAATGGATCGACGCCGTTCCGTGGGACGAGCAGGGTCTGATTCCGGCCGTCGCGCAGGAAAGCTCGTCCGGACGCGTCCTCACCGTCGCGTGGATGAATCGCGAGGCGCTCCTGGAGACCGTCGGGCGCGGCGAGGCGGTCTACTGGTCGCGCTCGCGCAAACGCCTGTGGCGCAAGGGCGAGCAGTCCGGCCATGCGCAGAAAATTGTCGAAATCCGGCTGGATTGCGACGCCGACGCGATCCTGCTCAAGGTCGAGCAGGTGGGCGGCATCGCCTGCCATACGGGGCGCGAGAGCTGTTTTTTCCGCAAACTCGAGGACGGGAGGTGGGTGACGACGGACGCGGTGCTGAAGGATCCGTCGCTCATCTACGGGAAAAAATGAAGCCTGGACTCTACGAGATTCTGGAGCGCATCGCCGAGGTGATCGAGTCGCGCAAGCGCGGCGATCCGGAAAAATCCTACGTCGCGCTGCTCGTCGGCGGCGGCGAGGACGCGCTGCTCAAGAAGATCGGCGAGGAGGCCACGGAGACGGTGCTCGCGGCGAAAGGCGGCGAACGGCTGCAGCTGGTGCGCGAGGTGGCCGATCTGTGGTTTCACTGCATGATCCTGCTCGCGCGCCACGGCCTGGGGCCGCAGGACGTGCTCGCCGAGCTGCACCGCCGCGAGGGGATCTCGGGCATCGACGAGAAGGCCGCGCGCAGGCACCAGGCGAAAGGCGAGGACGAATGAGCGATCCGAACTGCCTGTTCTGCAAGATCGTGCGCGGCGAGATTCCGGCGGCGAAGGTCCACGACGACGAGGACGTGATCGCGTTCCGCGACATCCGGCCGCAGGCGCCGGTTCATCTTCTGATCGTTCCCAAGGAGCACATCGCGTCGCTCTACGAGGCGGACATGCGTCACCACCACGCCCTGGGCAGGATGCTGGCGATCGCCGGCGAGCTGGCGCGAAAAGAGGGGGCGAGCGACGGCTTCCGCACCATCATCAACAACGGGCGGGTCGCTCATCAGGAGGTGTATCATCTCCATATGCACGTCCTCGGGGGGCCGGAATCGCTCGGCCCGATGCTTTCGAGGAGGAAATAGGAGGCCGGTATGGGTACCTGGAGCATCTGGCACTGGCTGGTGGTGCTGGTGATCGTGATGGTGATCTTCGGCACCAAGAAGCTGCGCAACATCGGCGCGGACCTGGGCGGAGCGGTGCGCGGCTTCAAGGACGGCATGCGCGAAGGCAGCGACAAGCACGCGGACGCCGCGCCGCAGGTGACCGGCAGGACGGTCGAGGGCGAGGTCAAGGAAAAGTCGGAATCGAAGGCCTGAACGGGGCCTCGTGGCCGCCAAGGCGCCCGCGAGGCGCCTTTTTTATTCTCGCGTTCCGCAATGTTCGACATCGGATTCTCTGAATTGATGCTGATCGGCCTGGTCGCGCTGATCGTGATCGGGCCGCAGAAGCTGCCGCACGTTGCGCGCACGCTCGGGCACCTGGCCGGGCGGCTGCAGCGCTACGTCGCAGACGTCAAGGCCGACATCAACCGCGAGATCGAGATCGAGGAGCTGCGCAAGATGCGCGACTCGATGCAGCAAGCGGCGACGGGATTCGAGGCATCGGTGCAGACCGAGCTCTCGAAGACCGAGAGCGAGCTCAACAAATCGGTCGAGGCCGCCGCCGAGGGCAAGCCCACCGAGCCGAAGGCCGCCGAGGACAAACCCGCGTGAGCGACCAGGAAACCTTCATCTCGCACCTGGTCGAGCTGCGCGAGCGCGTGGTGCGCGCGCTCGCCGTGGTGCTGGTGCTGTTCCTGGTGATGGCTTTCGGCTGGCCGGGCGCGGGGGCGATCTACGACGTGCTGGCGCTGCCGCTCATGAACGCGCTGCCCGAGGGCGCGAAGATGATCGCGACGGGAGTCATCACGCCGTTCCTGGTGCCGCTCAAGGTGGCGGGGCTGGCCGCCTTCCTGATCGCGCTGCCGTACGTTCTGTACCAGCTGTGGGCGTTCGTTGCGCCCGGCTTGTACGAACACGAGAAGCGGCTCGCGCTGCCGCTGGTCTTCGGCACCACGATCCTGTTCCTGCTGGGAGTCGCGTTCTGCTACTTCTTCGTTTTCGGCCGCGTGTTCGCGTTCATCCACAGCTTCGCCCCGGCGTCGATCACGCCGGCGCCGGACATTGAGGCGTATTTCAGCTTCGTCATCACGATGTTCCTCGCGTTCGGGGTCACGTTCGAGACACCGATAGTGGTCGTGATGCTTGTGCGCACCGGCGTGGTGACCGTGGAAAAGCTGCGCGACGCGCGCCCCTATGTGATCGTCGGCGCGTTCGTGGTGGCGGCGATCGTCACGCCGCCGGACGTGCTGTCGCAGTTCCTGCTGGCGGTGCCGATGTGCCTGCTTTATGAGGTCGGGCTCTTTTTCGCGAGATTCGTCGCGCGGGACGCGCAGGCGCAAGCCGGCGAGATGACGCAGTCCGAGGCGGATACGAAATAGGCTACTCGCCGCGCGGCTGCGGCTTGGGGCGGCGCCCGACGGGGATGCTCAGCTCGAGGTCCTCGCCCTGGCGACTGAACTTCATCTTCGCCGTATTGCCCGGCGGCAGCGCCGCGACCAGATTCAGCATCGAGGTGGGATCCGCTACCGGCTTGCCCTGGACCTCGACCAGCACGTCGCCGGGCTTCACCCCGGCCTTGTCGGCAGGGCCGCCGCGCAGCACCCCCGCGATGAGCGCGCCGCGCGCGCCGCCGAGCTTGAACGATTCGGCGAGCGCCGGCGTGATTTCCTGCACTTCGACGCCGATCCAGCCTCGCGTCACGCTTCCGGTGCGGATGATCTGGTCCATCACCATCCTGGCGGTGGACACCGGGGTGGCGAAGCCGATTCCCATCGAGCCCCCCGAGCGCGAGAAGATCGCGGTGTTGATGCCGACCAGGTTGCCGCCCGCGTCGACGAGCGCGCCGCCGGAATTTCCCGGGTTGATGGCGGCGTCGGTCTGGATGAAGTTCTCGAAGGTGTTGATGCCGAGGCCGGTGCGCCCGAGCCCGGAGACGATGCCCGAGGTGACGGTCTGGCCGACGCCGAAGGGGTTGCCGATCGCGAGCACCACGTCGCCCACGCGCAGCGCGTCCGAGGAGCCGAAGGTGATCGCCGGCAGGCCCTCGGCGTTGACGCGCAGGACGGCGAGATCGGTCTCGGGATCGTTGCCCACCACCTTGGCGAGCAGCTTCCTGCCGTCGGGGAGCGCGACCTCGATCTCGTCGGCGGCTTCGACCACATGATAGTTGGTGAGCACGTAGCCCGCGGCGCTCACGATCACGCCCGAGCCGAGGCTGGAGGCGCGCTGCGCCTCGTCGGGAATCTGCTCGCCGAAGAAGCGCCGGAACAGCGGATCGTTCAGGAGCGGATTCCGGGGCGCGCGAACCTCTTTGGAGGTGAAGATGTTCACCACCGAGGGCGTCGCGCGCTGCACGGCGTCGCGGAACGAGGTCGCACGCGCGCCGGCGACAGGCTGCGGCGCAGGCGACTGCTGCACCACGGCCACCGGCGTGAGCGGCACGGCTCCTCGCGCCGGCAACCATTCGGGGCGAAAGGTCGAGACGACGAACAGCACCGCCACCGCGATCGTCACCGCCTGCGAAAAAATGAGCCAGAGCCGGACCATATTGGGAGAAACGAATCTATCACACGCAGTGCAGCAAGACGCGCGCCGGCGAGGTGCGGAGAAGTCAAATTCCAGCGCAAATTCAGCCGGTTAGGCGCTCCTTCGTGGACATCATGACAGCGCGCCGGTAAAATCGCACGCTTTCGCGTCCGGCCCCTCCCCGACATTTCCTCCATGAGCGATCAGCAAAAAATGGACAAGACACGGCGCAATCTCCTTGTCGCCACCTCGGTCATTGGCGGCGCGGCGAGCGTCGGCGCCGCGGTGCCTTTCGCCGCCAGCATGTGGCCTTCGGAGCGGGCCAAGGCGGTCGGCGCGCCGGTGGAAGTGGACGTCTCGCGGCTCGCGGCGGGCGAGCTCGCGGTCTTCGAGTGGCGCGGCACACCGGTGTGGGTGATGAAGCGCACTCAGGAGATGCTCGCGGGGCTGAAGCCGATCGAGGCGAAGCTGATCGACCCGAAGTCCGAGGTGCCGCAGCAACCCGAATACGCGAAAAACGAGTACCGCTCGGTGAAGCCCGAGCTGATGGTGGTGATCGGGGTGTGCACCCATCTCGGCTGCATCCCCCAGACGAAAGGGGCGGACGCGAAGGCGGAGATGGGCGCCGACTGGACGGGCGGCTTTTATTGTCCCTGCCACGGCTCGAAATTCGATCTCGCCGGGCGCGTCTACAAGGGCTCGCCCGCGCCGACCAACCTTGTGGTGCCCCCGTACACCTTCGTCTCGGACGACAGGATCGTGATCGGCGAAGACCGGGAAACGAAAGGGGCCTAGCGCGATGGCTTCCCGCCTGATGGCGCTGTGGGACTGGTTCGACTCGAGGATGCCCTCGGTCGCCGAGGAATGGCGCAAGCACGCCGCCGAGTACTACGCGCCGAAGAACTTCAACTTCTGGTACTACTTCGGCTCGCTCGCGCTGCTGGTGCTGGTGATCCAGATCGTCTCGGGCATCTTCCTCACCATGCATTACAAGCCCGACGCCAGCCTCGCGTTCGGCTCGGTCGAGTACATCATGCGCGACGTCCCGGGCGGCTGGGCGCTGCGCTACATCCATTCGACCGGGGGGTCGGCGTTCTTCCTGGTGGCGTACCTGCACATGTTCCGCGCCATGCTCTACGGCTCGCACAAGGAGCCGCGGGAGCTGGTGTGGATCTTCGGCGTGCTGATCTACCTCACGCTCATGGGCGAGGCGTTCTTCGGCTACCTGCTGCCCTGGGGCCAGATGTCGTACTGGGGCGCGCAGGTGATCGTGAACCTGTTCGCCACGATTCCGCTCGTCGGCCCCGATCTCGCGCTGTGGATCCGCGGCGACTACGTGGTGTCGGACGCGACGCTCAACCGCTTCTTCGCCCTGCACGTGATCGCGTTTCCGCTGGTGCTGCTCGGCCTGGTCGTGGCGCACCTGCTCGCGCTGCACGATGTCGGCTCGAACAACCCCGACGGCGTCGAGATCAAGAAGCACAAGGACCCGAAGACCGGGCACCCCCTCGACGGCATCCCCTTCCACCCGTACTACACGGTGAAGGACATCGTCGGGGCGGTGGTGTTCCTCGCTGCGTTCGCCGTCGTCATGTTCTTCGTGCCGGAGATGGGCGGCTACTTCCTGGAGGCCAACAACTTCGTCCCGGCGGACGCGCTGAAGACCCCCGCCCACATCCAGCCGGTGTGGTACTTCACGCCGTACTACTCGATCCTGCGCGCGGTGCCGCCGCTGTTCAACTCGCAGTTCCCGGGCGTGCTCGCGATGGGCGTCGCGACGCTGATCCTGTTGTTTCTGCCCTGGCTCGATCGCAGCCCGGTGAAATCGATCCGCTACCGCGGCCCGTATTACAAGAGCGCGCTCGCGATCTTCGTGATCTCGTTCCTGATCCTCGGATACCTGGGCACCGAGCCGACCACGGTGTGGGGCCAGTTCGGCTTCGACGCCTTCTTCCTCGACACCAGGGAAATCGCCACGTGGGTGGCGCGAGCGTTCACGGTGCTGTACTTCCTGTTCTTCATCCTCATGCCCTGGTACACGGCGCGCGATACGGCGAAGCCGGTGCCCGAGCGCGTCACGTCATGAAGCGGCTCATTCTTCTGCTGTCGCTCGCTCCCGCGCTCGCCCTCGCGGCGGAAGCCGGATTCCGGCTCGACCGCGCGCCGATCGATCCGCGCGACCTGGCGAGCCTGCAGGCCGGCGCGCGCACGTTCGTCAACTACTGCCTGGGCTGCCACGGCACGCAGTACATGCGCTACAACCGCCTCGCCGACCTCGGGCTGAGCGAGGCCCAGATCAAGGACAACCTCGCGTTCACCGCCGACAAGGTCGGCGACCCGATGCGCACGGCGATGGGCGGCAAGGAAGGCAAGGACTGGTTCGGGGTCGCGCCGCCGGACCTTTCGGTGATCGCGCGGGTGCGCGGAGCCGACTGGCTGTACACCTACCTGCGCACGTTCTACCGGGATCCCAACACGGCGAGCGGCTGGAACAACGCCGTGTTCCCGAACGTGGCGATGCCCCACGCGCTGTGGACGCTGCAGGGCGAGAAGGCACTCGAGGTCACGCGCACCAAGGACGCGTCCGGCCACGAGATTGTCGGGTCGAAATTCACGCGGATCTCGGAAGGCTCGCAGACGCCGGTGCAGTTCGACGCCACGGTGCGCGACCTGGTCAATTTTCTGGTCTACGCGGGCGAGCCGGCCGCGACGAGCCGCAAGCGCATCGGCATCGTCGTGCTGTTCGTGCTCGGCGTGCTGTTCGTCCTCGCCTACGCCCTGAAGAAGGAATATTGGAAAGACGTGCACTGAGGCGGCGCCAGCTGCGCCGCGTCCGCAGGCAGGCCGGGCCCGTCCCCGGCTTCGTTCTTTGATCCGGGTCGTCAAGCCATGATGCAACTCTATTCGGGGACCACCTGTCCCTTCAGCCACCGCTGCCGCTTCGTGCTCTACGAGAAGGGCATGGACTTCCAGGTGATCGACGTCGACATGTACAACAAGCCCGAAGACATCGCGGTGATGAACCCGTACAACCGCCTGCCGGTGCTGGTCGAGAGAGACCTGATCCTCTACGAGTCGAACATCATCAACGAGTACATCGACGAGCGCTTCCCCCACCCGCAGCTGATGCCCGCCGACCCGGTGATGCGGGCGCGCGCGCGCCTGATGCTGTTCAACATGGAGGTGGAGCTGTTCTCGCAGATCGACTCGCTCGAGTCCGGCAAGGAAAAGCAGGTCGAGCGTTCGCGCGCCCACGTCACCGACCGGCTGATCGAGCTGGCGCCGATGCTCACCAAGTCGAAGTACTGGATGGGGGACGACTTCTCCATGCTCGACGTGGCGATCGCGCCGCTGCTGTGGCGGCTCGACCGCTACGGCATACGGCTCGGCAAGACCGCCGCGCCGCTCATGAAATACGCCGAGCGCATCTTTTCCCGCCCGGCGTTCATCGAGGCGCTCACGCCGTCCGAGAAGGTGATGCGCAAGTGACGCGGGCCCGATGAACGAGATTCCGACCAAGCCCTACCTGCTGCGCGCGCTCTACGAGTGGTGCGTGGACAACGGCTACACGCCGCACATCGCGGTGAGAGTGGACTCGCGCACGCAGGTCCCGGCCGAGTACGTGAAGAACGACGAGATCACGCTCAACGTGGGCCCGGGCGCGGTGCACAAGCTGCAGATGGGCAACGAGCTGATCGAGTTCTCGGCGCGCTTCGGCGGCGTGGCGCGGCAGATCTCGGTGCCGGTCACCAACGTGTACGCGCTCTATGCGCGCGAGACCGGCCACGGCATGACCTTCGATCTCGAGCCGCCGGGGTCGGCGCTGCAGGCGAAGGCGAAGGCGGAGGCGGAGACGAGCACCGCGCCGTCGGCGGTGGTGCAGGCGCCGCGCACGACCCCCGAGCCTCCCAGGCCCGGCGGCGGCAAGCCCAAGCCGCAGCTGCGCCGGGTCAAGTAAACTGGCCTGCGGGCCGGCTTAGCTCAGTTGGCAGAGCAGCTGATTTGTAATCAGTTGGTCGGCGGTTCGATTCCGTCAGCCGGCACCGGAAACAAGAAAGCCTGCCAAAGCGAGCGTGGAGTGCCGGCGCTCGGCGTCAGTCCTAGGACTCAGCCTCCGCCGCCTTGGTCTCGCGGATCGAGCGCGCGAACTCGAGCACCGAGCGCGCAAGCGCGATCCGGTCCTCGACCGAGCGCATGATGGTGCGCGCGGCGAGCACCTCGATGCCGAGCGAGCGCACGTTGTCGGCGAACTGCGCGTCCTCCTCGTCGATCACGAAGCCGTCGATTACCCGCAGGTACTCGGCCGCGACCGCGCGCGCCGAAGGCTCGCGGCCCAGCTCCCTCATCATCTTGCCCGCCGAGCCCTTCAGCGCCTTGCCGCCCACGATGGGCGTAACCGCCACCACCGGCGCGCCGCGCTTTCGCAGCAGCTCCTTCATCCCGTTCACCTCCAGGATCGGGCGGATGGTGTGGTAGGGATTCGCCGGGCAGATCACCACCGCCTCGAGGTCCGCGGCGTGGAGCGCGGCGAGCAGCTCGTCCGGGATGCGCGCCTCCCCGGCGCCCGCGTACTGGAAGCCGCGCACCGCGGGCTCGCAGCCGAGCTGCGTGAAGTAGTCCGGAAACGCGACCGCACCGTCGTCCGTCAGCACGTGCGTGCGCACCCGATCGTCGCTCATCGGCAGCACGCGCGCCTCGATTCCCAGATGGCGGCAGAACTCGAGCGTGATCTGCGTGAGGCGCCGGTCGTCGCTGAGGCCCTCGGTGCGCAGGATCGGCGCGGCGAGCGACTTGTCGCCGAGTCGCGGGCGATCCGGCCCGCCGAGCGCGCTGAGCATGCCCTGGAGCGCGTGGCTCTCGAGCTCCGGTTCCCAGCCCGCAGTGGGGCTGGCGACGCCGGCGAGCGTGTAGAGCACGGTGTCGAGGTCCGGCGAGAACGCGAGGCCTAGGTGCTCGAAGTCGTCGCCGGTATTGACGACGATCGCGAGCTGCGCGCGGCGCAGCCGGTACAGGCCGTCGGCGAGCTTCGCGCCGCCAACCTGTCCAGCCAGGGCGACCACGGTTCCCATGGGCGATAGTGTACGATGCGCCGCCCGTCGAGCGCACCACGGTGCTCTATCCTTACCAACAAGCCGCGCTGACGCGCGGTGCCCGCCGCGAAGGCGACCAGCCGGCCGTGGTCGCCAGCCGTCATTTCTTTTCGTGTTTTTCGATTTCCAGCAGCTTGCGCTTGCGGGCAAGGCCCCACGCATAGCCGCCGAGGCTGCCGTCGGAGCGCAGCGCGCGGTGGCAGGGCACGACCAGCGCCACCGGGTTCGCCCCGCAGGCGCTGCCGACGGCGCGCACCGCCTTCGGATTCCCGATCGCGCGCGCGATGTCGCCGTAGGAGCGCGTCTCGCCGCGCGGAATGTCGAGCAGCTGCTTCCAGACACGGCGCTGGAAGACGGTGCCGCGGATGTCGATCGGCACTTTGCCCAGTTGCGAGTCCCCCGCGAGAAAAGAGAGGATTTCGCGTTTCAGCGGTTGAAGCGGCCGATCGTCCTCGACCAGCTCGGCCTCGCTGAATTCCTCCGCGAGCAGCTGCCGCAGGCGAGCCGCGCCGTCCCCGAGCTTCACCGAGCACAGCCCCCGCCCGGTCGCGGCGATCAGGATCGTCCCGAGGGGCGACGCGAACGAGCTGAACAGGATCCTCAGGCCCTTGCCCTTGGCGCGGTAGTCGCGCGCCCCCATGCCCAGGCGCGAAGCCGCCTTTTCGTAGAAGCGCGACACCGAGCCGTAGCCTGCGGCGAAAACGGCGTCGGTGACGCGGCTTCCGTTGGCGAGCAGGCGCTTGGTGTCCTCGAGCTGCTGCTCGCGCTGGTAATCCTTGGGCGAGAGTCCAAGCGCCTCCTTGAAGCGCCGCTGCAGGTGAAACGGGCTCGCGCCTACCGCGCTCGCGAGCTCCTCGAGCGTCACGCGCTCCCCGCGGCGGGAGTCCAGGTACCCGCGGGCCTTGCCGATGAGCTTGTCCATGCCATTACTCTAGCGGGGTCGCCGCTTGGTTTCTATCCGGAAGTTGCGCCGTCGCGGCAGCGGCTCAAGCAGAAACTTCTTCGTCCGGCGCACGGCTCATTTGCCCTTGAAGTTCGGCTTGCGCTTCTCTTTGAAGGCGGCGACGCCCTCGCGGTAGTCCGCGGTCGATCGAAACGAGGACGGGTGGCACGCGGAAAGCTTACACCGGGGATTAGAATCGCTCCACAAACCGGGGAAGCCATGAGCTACGAATTCATCACCGTCGAAATGAAGGCGCGCGTGGGCGTCATCACGCTCAACCGCCCGAAGCAGATGAACGCGCTGAATGCGAAGCTCATGCAGGAGCTGGGCCGGGCGCTCAGGGCGTTCGACGCGGACGCGGGTGTCGGCGCGATCGTGATTGCCGGCAACGAGAAAGCCTTCGCCGCCGGCGCCGACATCGCGGCGATGAAGGACTTCAGCTACATGGACGCCTATCTCGGCGACTACATCACCCGCGACTGGGAGGACATCCTCTCGATCAGGAAGCCGGTGATCGCGGCGGTCGCCGGCTACGCGCTGGGCGGCGGCAACGAGGTGGCGATGATGTGCGATATCGTGATCGCCGCCGACAACGCGAAGTTCGGCCAGCCCGAGGTCAATCTCGGCGCGCTGCCGGGCTCGGGCGGCACGCAGCGCCTGCCGCGCGCGGTCGGCAAGGCGAAGGCGATGGACCTGTGCCTCACCGCGCGCATGATGGACGCGCAGGAGGCCGAGCGCGCCGGGCTGGTCTCGCGCGTGGTCCCGCCCGACAAGCTCATGGACGAGGCGCTCGCGGTGGCGCAGAAGATCGCCGGCTACTCGCTGCCGGTGGTGATGATGATCAAGGAGGCGGTGAACCGCGCCTACGAGACGACGCTCTCCGAGGGCGTGCTGTTCGAGCGGCGGCTGTTCCATTCGTCGTTCGCGCTCGAGGACCAGAAAGAGGGCATGGCGGCCTTTCTCGAGAAGCGCAAGCCGACGTTCAAGAATCGTTGATGGGAAAATCAGGGACAGACCACGTTTTTCCGCAAAAAACGTGGTCTGTCCCCGCTTTTCTTCTCGCTGCCCACATCCTCTCGATGCTGGGCTTCGCGACCTACGCCGCGCTGCTTCCCGAGCTGCGCGACCTGTGGCGGCTGAGCAATACCGAGGCAGGGGTGGTCGGCGGCATGTTCTTCGCCGGCTATGTGCCGACCGTGTCCTACTGGACCGCGCTCACCGACCGGGTCGACGCGCGCAAGGTCTATGCTGCCGGAAGCCTGCTCGCCGCCGCGGGCGGCGCCGGCTTCGGGCTGCTCGCGGACGGATTCGCGAGCGCGGCGGTTTTCCAGGTGCTGCTCGGAGCCGGCATCGCCGCGACCTACATGCCGGGACTGCGCCTTCTCTCCGACCGCGTCGCCGGCCCCTCGCAAAGCCGCACCATCGCGTTCTACACGTCGTCTTTCGGCATCGGCATCGCGCTCTCGCTCGCGCTCGCCGGCGCGATCGCGCCGCTCGCCGGCTGGCGCGCGGCGTTCATCGCCTCGGCCGCCGGGCCGCTCGTCGCGGGGCCGCTGGTGATGCTGGGCTTGCGGCCCGCGGCAGCGGCGGGCGCGGCGCGCCCGGCGTCGCTCGCCGACCTCTTCCCGCTTGGCGCCTGGCGCAGGGTACTCGCCGACCGCGCGGTGGCGGGCTACACGCTCGGCTATGCGGCGCACGCGATGGAGCTGTTCGGCTCGCGCAGCTGGATGGTCGCGTTCCTCGTCTTTTCGGCCGGCCTGCAGACGCCGGCGCCGGGTTTCCCGTGGCACGCCGCGACCATCGCGGCGGTGGCGAACCTGGTCTCGGTATCGGCCTCGATTCTCGGCAACGAGATCGCGCTTCGCATCGGACGCCGCCCGTGGATCATGATCGCGATGGCCGCCTCCGGCACCACCGGCATCGTGCTGGGGCTCTCGGCGCCCTGGCACTGGGCGATCGTGGCGGCGCTTCTGGTCGTCTACTCCATGCTGGTCATGGCGGAGTCGGCGACGCTCACCGCGGGACTGGTGGCCGCGGCGCCGGCCGAGCTGCGCGGCGCCGCGATGGGCCTCTACTCGCTCGCCGGCTTCGGCGGGGGCCTGCTCGGGCCGGTGGTGTTCGGCGTCGCGCTCGACGCGGCCGGCGGCGCGGCGAGCGTGGCCGCCTGGGTAATCGCCTATGCGGCAATCGGCTCGGGCTGCCTCGCCGCGCCGTTCGTGGCGAGACTGTACGGCCGAGGCTAGAATGGCCGCATCGTTCCCTGCAGGAGGAGACATGGAGCGCATCTGGCTGAAGAGCTACCCCCCCGGCGTGCCTGCCGAGGTCAAGGTCGACCAGTACAAGTCCGTCGGCGACCTGTTCGAGAAGAGCGTCAAGCAGTTCGCCGCGCGCCCCGCGTTCCACAACATGGGCAAGACGATCGGCTTCGCCGAGCTGGACGCCCTGTCGCGCAACTTCGGCGCCTGGCTGCAGGCGAAGGGCCTCGGCAAGGGCGCGCGCGTCGCGATCATGATGCCGAACTGCCTGCAATACCCGATCGCGATGTTCGGCACGCTGCGCGCGGGCCTCACGGTGGTGAACGTGAACCCGCTCTACACCCCGCGCGAGCTGGAGCACCAGCTGAAGGACTCGGGGGCGGAAGCGATCGTGATCGTCGAGAACTTCGCGCGCACGCTGCAGGAGGTGCTGGCGAAGACCCCGGTCAAGCACGTCGTCGTCACTTCGCTGGGCGAGATGCTCGGCGTCAAGGGTCTGATCGTGAACTTCGTCGTGCGCAAGGTGAAGAAGATGGTGCCGGCGTTCGAGCTGCCGGCGGCGATCGGCTTCAAGCAGGCGCTCGCCGAGGGCGCGGGCAAGGAGCTGAAGCCCTTCCCGGTCGGGCACGACGACATCGCGTTCCTGCAGTACACCGGCGGCACGACCGGCGTGTCCAAAGGCGCGATGCTGCTCCACCGCAACATCCTCGCCAACATCGAGCAGGCGGCGGCGTGGCTGCTGCCCGGCATCAAGGGAGAAGACGCGGTGATCATCACCGCGCTGCCGCTCTACCACATCTTCTCGCTCACCGTGAACTGCCTGCTGATGATGAAGATCGGCGGCCTGAACGTCCTCATCACCAACCCGCGCGACATCCCGGCGTTCGTAAAAGAGCTCGGCAAGCACCGCTACAACATCATCACCGGCGTGAACACGCTGTTCAACGCCTTCCTCAACAACGCCGAGTTCCTCAAGCTCGATTTCTCGCACGTGAAGGTGTGCGTGGGCGGCGGCATGGCGGTGCAGAAGGCGGTCGCCGACAAGTGGAAGGAAGTGACCGGGAAGACGCTGCTCGAAGGCTACGGGCTCACCGAGACCAGCCCCTGCGCCAGCATGAACCCGCTCAACCTCGCCGAGTACAGCGGCTCGATCGGCTTGCCGCTACCGTCGACCGAGATCTCGATCCGCGACGACAACAAGCAGGAAGTGAAGCAGGGCGAGGCGGGCGAGATCTGCATCAAGGGCCCGCAGGTGATGAAGGGCTACTGGCAGCGTGCCGACGAGACCGCCCAGGTGCTCGGCCCCGACGGCTTCCTCTACACCGGCGACGTCGGCGTGATGGACGCGAAGGGCTTCGTGCGCATCGTCGATCGCAAGAAGGACATGATCCTGGTGTCGGGCTTCAACGTGTACCCGAACGAGATCGAGCAGGTGGTGGCGATGCATCCGGGCGTGCTGGAAGTCGCCGCGATCGGCGTTCCCGACCAGCATTCGGGCGAGGTGCCGAAGCTGTTCGTGGTGAAGAAGGACCCGAACCTGACCGAAGCCGACCTGCTCGAGCACTGCAAGAAGGAGCTCACCGGCTACAAGCGGCCGAAGTACGTCGAGTTCCGCGCCGAGCTGCCCAAGACCAACGTCGGCAAGATCCTGCGCCGCGCGCTGCGCGAAGAAAAAAGAGCCTGACGCAGCCGAGCGTCGCCAAAGGGCTGGCCTGGATCGGGGTGACGATCCTGTGCTGGATGCCGATGCTGCCGGTGGCCAAGCGCACGCTGCCGGTGCTCGACGCGTTCGCGCTCGCCACCTGGCGCTACACGGTCGGCACGGTGCTGTTCCTGCTGCTCCTC
>MERQ01000103.1 GCA_001770655.1 Betaproteobacteria bacterium RIFCSPLOWO2_12_FULL_68_20 | reverse complement strand
ATCTGGCAATCGAGCCGTGCAATTCGCTCACCGCGCACTGTGGGCAGGGTCAACTCGCCTCCGTTGACAAGGAAAGCCATATCAACGTCCGCCGTGAACCGCGCGCTGCTTCTGGCGCGTCGGTTTCCACGGCGTGGTTGGGTGGCAAATTGCCGCGGTCACAGATCCTCCGGCTTCAGGCCCGTACGCTTTGCGATTCGAGACAGCATCCGCGGCCCGATTTCTTCGCGGTCGTGAAACGCGAATACGACATCGGGCCAGCCGAGCCGGGAAAGGGTCTTGTGTGAACCGGACTGGCGCTTAAGCGTCCAGCCGATCCGGTACAGAGCCGCGAGTACACGATTGGCCTTCGACGAAGGCCAGGAACTCATGCCACGGCGATAGAGATGGACTGAGGCCCTGTCTCGTTGTGCTCAAGGCGCTCGGCGAGTACGCGAAAAGCCAGCGCCTGGGCCTTCGCCATTGCTTCCTGGGCCGTGGCGCCGTACGCCAGAACACCCGGCAGTTCAGGCACTTCCGCCAACCAGCGCCCGTCCTCTTCCCGCTCGTGCTCGATGGTGAAATGCATAAGGACCTCGACAGTTGCCGCGATTCTACGCCCGCCGCTTATTTGCCACCCAACGTCAAATCATTCCGATTCTTGCGGCCTATCATAGACCAGTTCTCCTAGCTGCGGTGTCAACGCGCCCCAGATTCAAGGCGTTACGTCTATGTACGCTTATACAGTACTGGGGTTAGTCCGCAGAAAATGGAGCAAAGGTCTGATTCCTCGCAGCTTTCCTCCGAGCCCCCTAAGCCGCGGCTAAAGGAGCGGTTCCACGAAGCCATCCGCACGCGGGGCTACAGCCAGCGGACCGCAAAGAGCTACTGGTTCTGGATCCGCTGGTTCATCCGGCACCACGGCAGGCGCCACCCGGCCGAGCTGGGCGCGGCCGAAGTGGAGGCGTTCCTGTCGTGGCTCGCGACCGAGCGCAACGTCGCCGCCGCCACGCAGAATCAGGCGCTCGCCGCGCTCCTGTTCCTCTACAAGCAGGTGCTCGGGCAGGACCTGCCGTGGTTCAAGGACATGGTGCGCGCCAAGCGCCCGGTGCGGGCGCCGGTGGTGCTTACGCCAGCTGAGGCTCAGCGGCTGCTCGGGCAATTGCAGGGCGTCAAGTGGATGATGGTGAGCCTACTTTACGGCGCAGGTTTGCGGCAGATCGAATGCCTCACCTTGCGCGTCAAGGACGTGGATTTCGCCTATCGCCAGATTCTGGTGCGCGACGGCAAGGGCGGCAAGGATCGCGTGACGATGCTCCCCGAGCAACTGGTACAGCCGCTGGAGGCGCATCTGGGTCGCGTGCGGGCGCTGCACCAGCGCGACCTTGCCGCCGGTCACGGCGAGGTCTGATTGCCGAACGCGCTCGCGCGCAAGTACCCGAACGCCGCACGCCAGTGGAGCTGGCAGTTCATGTTTCCTTCGAAGAGTCTTTCGGCCGATCCCGGATCGGGCGTGATCCGACGACATCACATCTATCCGGATACATTGCACCGCGCGGTAGCGGAGGCCGCCCGCGCGGCAAGGATCATCAAGCCGGTGAGCTGCCATACCTTGCGGCATTCGTTCGCGACGCACCTGCTCGAGGCCGGCTACGACATCCGCACCGTGCAGGAACTGCTCGGACACGCCGATGTGTCCACGACGATGATCTACACGCACGTACTGAACAGGGGCGGCCGTGCGGTGAGGAGTCCGCTCGATCGGTTCGAATTGGTGAGCGGGCCGTGACCCACCGCTTCACCAAGCATGGCTTGGAGGAGATGGCTCGACGGGGGCTTGCGCGCGAGCTGGTTCAGGGAGTGCTCGACTCCCCCGCGCAAAGGGTGGCGCAACGCTCCGGCCGATTGGCGCTTCAAAGCAAGGTACACTTCAAGGACGGCGAGTTCCTCCTGAGGGTGATCGTGGAGCCGCTGGCGGAGCCGCCCGCGGTGATCACGGCTTACCGGACGAGCAAGATCGGGAAATACTGGAGGCCAGAATGAAGGCGCATTACGACCCGGATACCGACACGCTTCGCCTCGTGCTGCGTTCGGCGCCGGTTCACGAGAGCGACGAGGAGAAGCCCGGTGTGATCCTCGATTACGACAAGGAGGGCAACGTCGTCAGCATCGAGATCCTCGACGCTTCGCAGCGCGTGGAGGATCCGCGCAGGGTCGATTTTCTCGCTGGCGCGTAGCGCCGGCGAGCTCTATTTCTTCGTGACGCCGAGCAAGGCATCGGGCAGCCAGGTCGCGAGCTCCGGGAACACGGTGATGAGCGCGATCGCGAGCACCATCATGAAGAAAAAGGGCAGCGACGCGAGCGCCACGTAGTTCGAGTCGCGCCCGGTCATGGTCTGCAGCACGAAGATGTTGAAGCCGAGCGGCGGGGTGAGCTCGGCGATCTCGACCAGCAGCACGATGAAGATGCCGAACCACACCAGGTCGAAGCCCGCTTTTTCGATCATCGGCAGCACGATCGAGGTGGTGAGCACGATCATGGAGATGCCGTCCAGCGCGGCGCCGAGCAGGATGTAGATGAGCGCGAGGATCGCGATCAGCCCGTAGGGGTTGGGGTCGATCGAGGCCACCCACTCGGCGAGCGCGCGCGGGATGCCGGTGAAGGCCATGGTGGTGGAGAGGAAGCTCGCGCCGGCGAGGATGAACAGGATCATGCAGGAAAGCCGTGTCGCGCCCATCAGGCTCTGCCAGAAGGTCGCGCGGCTCAGCCCGCCCGACAGCCAGGCGATGCCGAGCGCGCCGAGCACGCCGTAGGCGGCGGCCTCGGTGGCGGTCGCCCAGCCGATCACCATCACCCAGACGATGAACACGATCAGCGCGACGCACGGCACCAGCAGGCGGCTGCGGTAGAGCTTCTCGGCGAGCGGCAGCCTGATCTCGTCCTTCGGCGTCCTGCCCGGATTCGCCAGCGCCCACGCGACGATGTAGCCCGAGAAGAGCAGGGTGAGCAGGATGCCGGGGAGCATGCCGGCGAGGAACACCTTGATGATCGAGACCTCGGCGGCGACCGCGTACACCACCATGATGATCGAGGGCGGAAGCAGGATGCCGAGGGTGCCGGCGGCGGCGAGCGAGCCGAGGCAGGTCTTCTCGTCGTAGCCGCGGCGCTTCAGCTCGGGGAGCGCCACCTTGGCGATGGTGGCGCAGGTGGCGGCCGAGCTGCCGGAGACGGTGCCGAAGATGGCGCAGCCGAGGATGTTCACGTGCATGAGGCGGCCCGGGAGCCAGCCGAGCCAGGGCGACAACCCCTCGAACATCTCTTCCGAGAGCCGCGTGCGGTACAGGATCTCTCCCATCCAGACGAACAGCGGCAGCGCGGCGAGCGTCCACGAGGCGCTCGAGCCCCAGAACGCCTGGAACAGGCTCGCCTCGGGCGCCGTGCTGGTGAAGAACTGCAGCCCGAACCAGGCCACCGCGGCGAGCGCGATCGCGATCCACACGCCCCCGGCGAGCAGCACCAGCAGCAGCCCGAACAGCACCAGCGCGGACTCGAGGACCGTCACCTAGAGCGTTTCCGAGAAATCGCCCGCGGCGCGCCGCGCCTCCTCGGCGACCTGGTAGGCGGGCTTCTCGCTGCGCAGCACCGTCGCCAGCTCGTCGAGCACCGCGATCAGGAAGATCAAGACCCCGAGCACGAGGCTCAGCTGGGGGATCCAGATCGGGACCGGGATCAGGCCTTGCGCGACCTCCTTGAACTTCCAGCTCTCGTAGACGAAGCGCGCGACCGCCCAGGTCATGTAGCCGACGAACAGCGCGGTGACGCCGAGCGCGGCGAGCTCGGCGAGGCGGCGGCCGCGCGGGGCGAGGCGCTCGAGCAGCAGCCCCACGCGCACCAGCTCGCCGTGGCGGAAGGTGTGGCCGAGCGCGAAGAACGCGGACGCGGCGGTCAGCCAGGCGACGATGTCGTCCGCCCCGCGGACGAGGAAGCCGGCCTCGCGGCCGAACGCCTGCGCGAGCATCAGCGCGCCGACCGCGGCGAGGCAGATCGCCGCGAGCGCGCCGCTGGCGGAATAGAGGCGGTCGAGAAACCGCCTCACCCTACTTGCCGCGGAACGCCTTCATGAGCGCATCGCCCTCGGCGCCGGCCGATTTCTGCCATTCGGCGGCCATCTGCGCGCCGACCTTGCCGAACGCGGCCTTCATGGCGGCGTCGGGCTCGTGGATCGCGATGCCGTTCTTGGCGAGCGCGGCGTTGCCTTCCTTCTCGCGCGCCTTGCCCATCTCCCAGCCGCGCGTCTCGGCCGCCGTCGCGGCGCTGGTGAGCGCCTTCTGCTGCGCGATCGGCAGGCCCCCGTAGGAGCGCAGGTTCACCACCACCACGTTCTTCGGGTGGAAGGCGCTGGTGTTGTAATAGTTCTTCACGAACTCCCAGGCCTTGGTCGAGGTGCCGGTGGCCGACGAGGTGATCATGGCCGAGAGGCCGCCGGTCGCGAACATCTGCGGCACGTCGGGGACCTGCACCACGGTCGGGCTCGCGCCCAGCAGCTCCGCCATGCGCGCGGTCTGCGGGCTGTAGGTGCGGAATTTCTGGCCCTTGAGGTCGTCCACCGTCTTGAGCGGGTTCTTGGTGTAGAGGCCCTGGCCGGGCCACGCCACCGAGTAGAGCAGCCGCAGCCCCCGGGCCTGCAGCTTCTTCTCCAGGAACGGCTTCTGCGCCTGGTAGAACTTGAACGCGCTGTCCCAGCCGGGCGCGACGAACGGCAGGTTGTCCGCGGCGAACACCGGGTCCTCGTTGCCGAACTGCCCGAGCAGGAACTCGGCGATGTTCACCTGGCCGGTCGAGACCGCGCGCAGCATGTCGGGGTGCTTGATGAGCGAGCCGTTCGAGTGCACGGTGATGTCGAGCGCGCCGCCGGAGGCCTTCTTCACGTCCTCGGCGAACTGCTTGATGTTGCGCGTGTGGAACTCGCCGTCCTGGTACGGAGTCGGCATGTCCCATTTGGTCTGCGCCTGTGCGGCGCCCAGCAGGGCGCTCGCCGCGAACGCCGCGGCGGCGGCGAATGTCGGTCTCATGATTTCTCCCTCAGGGGTTGTTGAGCAGGGTCGCGACATGATCGGCCAGCGCCAGCGACGCTGTCAAACCCGGCGACTCGATGCCGAACAGGTTCGCGAGGCCCGGCACGCCGTGCTCGCGCGGGCCCTGGACGAGGAAATCCTGCGCCGGCTCGTCCTGCCCGGCGGTTTTCGGGCGGATGCCCGCGTAGGCGGGCGCGAGCGCGCCGTCGGGAAGGGCGGGCCAATAGCGCCGGATCGCGCCGTAGAAGCGCTCGGCTCGGCGCGGATCCACCTGATAGTCGATCGCATCCACCCACTCGACGTCCGGGCCGAAGCGCACCCGTCCCGCGAGATCGAGCGTGACATGCACTCCCAGCCCGCCCGGTTCCGGCACCGGGTAGACGAGGCGCGAGAACGGCGCGCGGCCGGCGAGCGTGTAGTAATTGCCTTTCGCGTACAGCTCGCGCGGCGCCATCGCGACGGGATATCCGTCGATCGCGCGCGCCACGCCCGGCGAGCGCAGCCCGGCGCTGTTGACCAGGATCCGGCATTCGATCGGCTCGGCCCCTGCGACGCGCAGCTCGAACCCGCCCGCGCGGGCCAGCGCTCTTTCCAGCCGGCTGCGCAGCGCCAGCACCGCGCCGCGCGCCTCGGCATCGCCCAGGTACGCGAGCATCAGCGCGTGGCTGTCGATGATGCCGGTCGAGGGCGAGAAGAGTGCCGCGGTGCACGAGAGCGCCGGTTCCAGGGCGCAGGCCTGCTCGCGCGTCATCCGGACCACGTCGGTCGCGCCGTTGGCGTGGGCCCGCGCCTGGATCTTCCCCAGCTCGTGAGCCTGGCTCGCGTCGGCGGCGACGATGAGCTTGCCGCAGCGCGCGTGGGCCACCCCGCGCTCGACGCAATACTCGTACAGGAGCCGGTTTCCCGCGACGCAGCTGCGCGCCTTGAGCGATCCGGCGGGGTAGTAGATCCCGGCGTGGATCACCTCGGAGTTGCGCGAGCTGGTGTGCATGCCGATGGCGCCCTCGGCCTCCAGGATCACCACCTCGCGCCCGGCGAGCGCGAGCGCGCGCGCGCAGGCGAGCCCGACGATTCCCGCGCCGACCACCACGCACTCGACGCGGTCCATCTCAGCCCGCGCGCTCGAGCGCCGGTCGGAGGATCAGGCGCTCGGCCGCGAGCGCTGCGACCGCGCCGAGCGCGATCGCAGCGGCCATCGGCCGGCCGGTGCCGTCGAACAGCACCGCCAGCACGCCGCTCGTCACCGCGCTGGTGCCGAACTGCAGAAATCCCAGCAGCGCCGAGGCGCTGCCGGCGATTTTCGGAAAGGGCGACAGCGCCGCCGCGATGGCGTTCGGAAAAACGAAGCCGATCCCGAACATGTACAGGACCATCGGCCCGATCACCCACGCCCAGTGCGCGAGCCCCGACCAGACGAGGACGCCGGCCGCGACACCCCCCGCGAAGCTGAGCCACGCTCCCAAGCGCACCAGGCGCGCGATGCCGCGCTTGAGCACGGCCCGGCTCGAGAGCCACGCGCCCGCGATGTGGCCGAGCATCACGGTCGAAAAGAGGACCGCGAAGCCCTGCGCGGACACGCCGTAGGCTTGCACCATGACGAAAGCCGAGCTGGAAATGAAGCTCACCACGCCGAACTGCGAGGCGAGCAGCACCGTCAGCGGCGCGATGAAGCGCCGGTCGCGCAGCAGCCCCCAGTAGCGGGACGCGATCTCGCGCGCCGGGTGCGCGGCGCCGAGCGCCGGGGCCGTCTCGGCGAGCACCGCATGGACCACCACGGCGAGCGCCGCCACCACCGCGGCGTAGAACCAGAACACCGCCTCCCAGCCGATGCCGATCAGCGCGCCGCCCGCCAGCGGAGCGAGGATCGGCACGAGCCCGAACACGACGGTCATGCGCGCGAGCAGGCGTGCCGCCTGCTCATGCGCGAACAGGTCGCGCGCCACGGCGCGCGCGATCACCGGCCCGGCGGACATGCCGAGCCCCTGCAGGAAGCGCAGCAGCACGATCGCCGTCGCGGATTGCGCCAGCGCGCAGGCGGCGCTCGCGCCGAGCGCCACCGCGAGGCCGGCGAGCAGCGTCGGCCGGCGTCCGAAGCGGTCGGAGAACGGCCCCCAGAACAGCTGCCCGAGCGCGCCGCCGGCGAGGAACGTGGTGAGGGCGAACTGCACCGTGCGCGGCTCGGCGCCGAGCGCGGCGGCGATCGCCGGCATCGCGGGCAGGAACGCGTCCACGCCGAGCGGCACCAGCGCGAACAGCGTGCCGAGCAGCAGGGTGAGACCGAGAGAGATGCCAGCCAAGCCCGCGCACTTTACTAGAATGCTCCCCGGATGAAGCGAAACAGGCGCGGCGGGCGCTGGCAGTTCTGGATCGACCGCGGCGGCACGTTCACCGACGTCGTCGCGCGGCGCCCGGACGGCTCGCTCGCGACCCACAAGCTGCTGTCGGAAAACCCGCAGCGCTACCGCGACGCGGCGCTCGCCGGTATTCGCCAGCTGCTCGGGGTGGCCGCCGATGCGCGCATCCCCGCCGCGGACATCGAGGCGGTGAAGATGGGCACCACGGTCGCCACCAACGCGCTGCTCGAGCGCAAGGGCGAGAAAACGGTTCTGTTCATCACAACGGGGTTCGGGGACGCGCTGCGCATCGGTTACCAGAATCGTCCCAAGCTTTTTGCGAGGCACATCGAACTGCCGGAGATGCTGTACGCGAGCGTGGTCGAGGTTCAAGAGCGGATCGGCGCGCGCGGCGAAGTCCTTCTCCCGCTCGACGAGTCGCGAGCGCGCGCCGATCTGGAGAAGACCTTTGCTGAGGGCTTTCGGTCCATTGCGATCGTGTTCATGCATGGGTATCGATATCCGCAACACGAAGAGCGGGTTGCCGCTCTCGCGGCGGAACTCGGGTTCACGCAAATATCCGTTTCGCATCGCGTCAGCCCGCTCATGAAGCTCGTCGGGCGCGGCGACACCACGGTGGTGGACGCCTACCTCTCGCCGCTCCTTCGCCGCTACGTGGAGCATGTGGCCGGCGAGCTGGAAGGCGTGCGGCTGCTGTTCATGCAATCGAACGGCGGGCTCACCGACGCGCGGCGCTTCCAGGGCAAGGATTCGATCCTCTCGGGCCCCGCCGCGGGCGTGGTGGGCGCGGTGCGCGCCTCGGCTGCCGCCGGGTTCGAGCGCATCATCGGCTTCGACATGGGCGGCACCTCGACCGACGTGTCGCATTACGCCGGGGAGCTCGAGCGCGAGTTCGAGACGCGGGTCGCGGGGGTGAGGATGCGCGCGCCGATGATGAGCATCCATACCGTGGCGGCCGGCGGCGGTTCGATCCTGCACTTCGACGGCGCGCGCTACCGGGTCGGGCCGGACTCCGCGGCAGCGGATCCCGGGCCGGCGAGCTACCGGCGCGGCGGCCCGCTCGCGGTGACCGATGCGAACGTGATGCTGGGCAAGATCCAGCCGCGGCACTTTCCCCGCGTGTTCGGTCCGCGCGGCGACCAGGCGCTCGATGCCGGGATCGTGATGCAGAAGTTCTCGGCGCTGGCGGCGAGTATCGGCGACGGCCGCTCGCCGGAGGAAGTCGCCGAGGGCTACATCCTGATCGCGGTCGGCAACATGGCGAACGCGATCAAGCACATCTCGGTGCAGCGCGGCCACGACGTCACCGCCTATGCGCTGTGCTGCTTCGGCGGCGCGGCCGGCCAGCACGCCTGCCTGGTGGCCGATGCGCTCGCCATGACGCGCGTCTTCATCCACCCGCACGCTGGCGTGCTCTCGGCCTACGGCATGGGGCTCGCGGATCAGAGCGCTATGCGCGAGAAGTCGGTCGAGGCGAGGCTGGAGGAAGCGACGCTCGCCTCGATCGAGGAGACGCTCGGCGAGCTGGAACGCAGCGCGCGGGCGGAGCTGGAAACGCAAGGCGTGGCCGCCGATCGAATCCGCGCGCTGCGGCGCGCGCATCTCAAGTACGAGGGAACCGATACCGCGTTGATCGTCGCGTCCGGATCGATCCCGGACATGACAGCCCGGTTCGAGGCGGCGTACCGCGCGCAGTTCTCGTTCCTGATGCCGGACAAGCCCCTGATCGTCGAGGCGGTTTCGGTCGAGGCGCTCGCTCCTGGGGAGGTCTTGGAGGATGGTGGGGTTTCGCTTTTATCCGATCGCGCCGTTTCCGCTTTTGGAAACGGTGCGAAACAGGGCCGTGGTGGCCCAACCACGTCGGCTGCGGCGGCCACCGGTGCCGAAACGACGGCCGCGTTTCGCATGGTTTCCGCAAGCGGAAACCATGCGATCGGGGAAAAGCGCAAACCGAACCCGGAAGAGACGGTGCGCATGTTCACGGGCGGAAAGTGGCACGACACGCCGCTCTATCGCCGCGAGAACCTGCATCCCGGTGCTGTCATCGACGGCCCGGCGATCGTCGCCGAGGCGAACGCGACCACGGTGGTGGAGCCCGAGTGGCGCGCCACCGTGACGCCGCTCGATCACCTGGTGCTGGAACGGGCGCGGCCGCTCGCGAGGAGAGTCGCGCTCGGCACGCAGGCCGACCCGGTGATGCTCGAGATCTTCAACAACCTGTACATGTCGATCGCCGAGCAGATGGGGCTGCGCCTGCAGAACACCGCCTACTCGGTGAACATCAAGGAGCGGCTGGATTTCTCCTGCGCGCTGTTCGACGCTGCGGGAAACCTGATCGCCAACGCGCCGCACCTGCCGGTGCACCTGGGCTCGATGGGCGAATCGGTGCAGACCGTGATCCGGCTGAACGCGGGGCGCATGAAGCCGGGCAACGTCTACGTGCTGAACGCGCCTTACAACGGAGGCACGCACCTTCCGGACGTGACGGTGATCACGCCGGTTTTCGACCGGCGGGGCGGCGAGATTCTCTTCCATGTCGGCTCGCGCGGACATCACGCCGACATCGGCGGCATCACTCCGGGCTCGATGCCCCCAGGCTCGACGAGCGTCGAGGAAGAAGGCGTGCTGATCGACAATTTCCTGCTGGTGGAGGAGGGCAGGTGGCGGGAACGGGAAACCGCCGCGCTGCTCGCCTCGGGCCGCTATCCGGCGAGGAACGTGCAGCAGAACATCGCCGACCTGCGCGCTCAGGTGGCGGCGAACGAGAAGGGGGTGCAGGAGCTGCGCGGCATGGTCGAGCACTTCGGGCTGGAGGTGGTGCGCGCCTACATGCGCCACGTGCAGGCGAACGCCGAGGAATCGGTGCGGCGCGCGATCGGCGTGCTGAAGGACGGCGAGTTCGACTACCCGCTCGACAACGGGGCGCGCATCCGCGTGCGCATCCGCATCGGCGACGAGCGCAGGAGCGCGGCGATCGATTTCAGCGGCACTTCGGCGCAGCTGCCGAACAACTTCAATGCGCCCGCGGCGGTGTGCATGGCGGCGGTGCTCTACGTGTTTCGCACGCTGGTCGACGACGACATTCCGCTCAACGCCGGGTGCCTGAAGCCGCTCGAGGTGATCATCCCCGAGGGCTCGATGCTGCGCCCGCGCTACCCGGCGGCGGTGGTGGCCGGAAACGTCGAGACCTCGCAGTGCATCACCGACGCGCTCTACGGCGCGCTCGGCGCGCTCGCCGCCTCGCAGGGCACGATGAACAACTTCACCTTCGGCAACGCGCGCCACCAGTACTACGAGACGATCGCCGGAGGGTCCGGCGCCGGGCCCGGCTTCGACGGGGCGAGCGTGGTGCAGACCCACATGACCAACACGCGCCTCACCGATCCCGAGGTGCTGGAGTGGCGCTTCCCCGTGCTGCTCGAAAGCTTCGCGATCCGCAGGGGCTCGGGCGGCAGGGGGCGCTGGCGCGGCGGCGACGGCGCGGTGCGCCGCGTGCGCTTCCTCGAGCCGATGACCGCGGCGATCCTTTCCGGGCACCGCCTGGTGCGCCCGCACGGACTGGCGGGCGGAGAGCCGGGGCAGGCGGGGCGCAATTACGTCATTCGCGCCGACGGCACGCGCGAGGATCTCGGTCCTTTCGATCAGACCGAGATGGCGGCCGGGGACGCGTTCGTCATCGAAACGCCGGGCGGCGGGGGCTACGGCCGGGCGGAATGACCGGCTCACGCGGAGCGTCTCACGCGGAGCGTCTGCTTATAATAAGCTGCCGCGCAATATAACAAGCATGAATCCCACCGCGATCTACTCGAAGTCGGGCAAAGGCGTCCAGGAAGCCGCCGGCAAGACCAGCCTCCTGTCGCGGGCCGACCGCGCGGTGCTGTCGGCATTCGACGGCAGGCTTACGGTGTCGGATGTCGCGCAGAAGGTCGGCAAGACCTTCGACGCCAAGTTCCAGCAGCTGATCGCACAGCTCGACAAGGACGGCTTTATCCGCGAAGTGTCGTCGGGGTCGAAGGCGGCGCCGAAAGGGCCCGCCAAGCCTGCCGCGGCGGCGCCGACGGAGCCGGCCCCCGACCTCGACTTCACGCAAGCGCTGAAGCTTCCTCCGCGCGCCCCGGCGCCGTCTCCCCAGGCACCGGTGGATCTCGCCGCCAAGGCGCGCGCGGGCGCGGAGCGCCGCGCCAAGGAAGAGGAGGCGGTCTCCTACAAGGGGCGGCAGGAGGTCGAAGCCAAAGCGAAAGCGGAGGCGGAAACGACGGCGCGCGCCGAGCGCGAGGCGAGGCTGCGCGCGGAAGCGGAGGCGAAGGCGCGGGCGGAGGCCGAGGCCAAGGCGAAGGCGGAAACCGACGCGAAAGTCAGGGCGGCGCGCGATGCAGTAGTGCGCGCGGCGGCCGAGGCCAAGGCGAAGTCCGAGGCCGAGATGCAGGCCAGGCTCGAGGTCGAGCGCAAGGCGCGCGAGGAGGCCGAGCGCGCGCACAAGGAGGAGGCGGAAAAGGCGAAGCGCGAGGCGGAGGAGCTGCGCCGGCGGCTTGAGGAGGAGCGCCAGGCGAGGGAAGCGGCGGAGCGCAGGGCGAAGGAGGAAGCCGAGCGCGCCCGCAAGGAAGCCGAGGAGAAGGCGAAGCGCGAGGCGGAGGAGCGTGCGCGGCGCGAGGAGGAAGAGCGCAGGAAGCGCGAGGAGGAGGAGCGTCGCGCGAAGGAAGAGGCCGAGCGCAAGGCGCGCGAGGAAAAGGAGCGCAAGCGGCGCGAGGAAGAGGAGCGCAGGAAGCGCGAGGAGGAGGAGCGCCGCGCGAAGGAAGAGGCCGAGCGCAAGGCGCGCGAGGCCGAGGAACGCAGGCGCCGCGAGGAAGAGGAGCGCAGCAGGCGCGAGGAGGATCAGCGACGCGCGAAGCAGGAGGCCGAGCGCAAGGCGCGCGAGGAAGAGGAGCGCAGCAAGCGCGACGAGGAGGAACGGGCCAGGGCCGAGGCCGAGCGCAAGCGGCGCGAAGAAGAGGATCGCCGGCGCACGGAAGAGCAGGAGCGCCGCGCCAGCGAAGAGGCCGAGCGCAAGCGGCGCGAAGAGGACGAGCGCAAGCGGCGCGAGGACGACGATCGCCGCCGCCGCAAGGAAGAGGAGGAGCGGGTGGGGCGCGAGGCCGGGGAGAAGCCGGCGGCGGCAGCCGGCGCGGGCCTGGCGGACTCGTTGCTCGCCGACCTCGATTCGTTCTCGCGGCGCGACGACGAGGAACGCCGCGCCAAGGAGGAGGCCGAGCGCAAGGCGAAGGAGGAGAAGGAGCGCCGCGCGCAGGAGGAGGCCGAGCGCGGGGCGCGCGAAGCGCAGGAGCGCAAGCGGCGCGAGCAAGAGGAACGCCGCCGCCGCGAGGACGAGGAGCGGCGCGCACGCGAGGAGGAAGAGCGCCGCGAGCGCGAGGAGGAAGAGCAGCGCGCCCGCGAGGCGGATGAGCGCAAGCGCGCGGCGCGCGAGGCGCTCGCCGCCAAGGCGGCCGAGAAGGCGCCGCAGGACGACATCGGGGTCACGGACGAAGACCTCGACATGGACGACGTCCGGCGCGACGAGCAGGCTCTCACCAAGGAAGCGCGCCGCGCTGCGCGCGAGCGCGAGGAGCAAAGGACGCGCAAGGAGGAGCCCGAGATCGCCACCGCGGCACCCGCGAAGCTGCGTCGCCCCATGAAATGGGGCAGGCCGGCGGCGATCGCGCTGTTCGTTCTCCTGGTGGGCGGGGTCGGCGCGATCCACGTGATGCCGGTGTCGACCTCTGACTACGAGAAGGCCGCGGGCGAGGCGCTCGGCCGGCCGGTCAGGATCGCCTCCGGGCGGCTTTCCGTGATCACCGGCGTGCAGCTGAAGCTCTCGGGAGTCAGCGTCGGCGACGCGAAGATCGCGGAGGTGCGCGCCTACCCGGCGATCGGATCGCTGTTCGGCGAGAAGAAGGTCTTCGGCCGCATCGAGCTCGAGGGCGTGACGCTGCCGCAGCAGGCGCTCGGCGACGCTCTGTTCGGGGCGCCGAAAGGCGACAGGTTCTCGGTGCAGCGCGTCGTCGCGAAGCAGGTGAAGCTCGACGGGCCGCTGCCGCTGCCGCCGCTCGACGCCGAGCTGGTGTACGCCGAGACCGGCGCGCTGCGCTCGGCCACCGTGCGCGGGCCGGAGAGCCTGGTCGCGAAGCTGACGCCCAGGGACGCGGAAATCGAGTTCGACGTGATGGCGGGAAGCTTCGCCGTTCCGTTCGCGCCGGAGGTCTCGCTCAACCAGTTCGGCATGAAAGGGAGCGCGACGCGCAAGGCGATGAGCATCGAGTCCTGGGGCGGCAGCACGCTCGAAGGCACGATCTCGGGGGCCGCGAAGGTGCAATGGGGTGCGAGCTGGAGCGTCGACGGCGCGCTCACCGTGCGCGGCATCAACGCGGCGGTGTTCGCCCCGGCGCTGCTCTCCGAAGGCAAGGCGGAAGGCTCGGGCAGGTTCTCCTACAGCGGTGCCGAGCCCGCCAAGCTCGCCGCGGGCGTCCGCGTCGAGGGCAACTTCACCATCGCCAAGGGAGCGCTCGGCAGCTTCGACCTGTCGCGCGCGATCCAGACCGGCGGCAGGCAGGCGAGCGGGCGCACGCAGTTCGCCGAGCTGAGCGCTCAGGGAGTCTACGACAGGGGCGCAGTCTCGCTGCGCAACGTCACTATCGGCGCGGGCGCGCTCAACGCCGGCGCGAGCGCCGACATCGCCTCGAGCGGGGCGCTCACCGGGCGCATCGTCGCCGACGTCAGGACGGCGAACCAGACGCTGCGCGCGACCCTCAATCTCGGCGGCACGGTCAAGGAGCCGCAGGTCAAGTAGAATCCCGCTTTACCGGCCTCGCCGAGCGATGCCCAAGATCCTCCAGCTCCGCGGCGCGCGCGCGCTGTCCGAGTTTCGCCTCGCCAAGCTTCTCTCCTCCCTTCAGCAAGCGCATCCCGGAGTGCGCGGCGTGGACGCCGAGCACTGGCATTTCGTCGAGCTCGAATCGGAGCCTGCCGCCGCCACGCGCGAGCTTCTCGAGCGGCTGCTGGCCGCAGGCGGCCCGGCAATGCCCCGCCGGGCCGGCGGCGACGCGACTTTCCTCACGGTGCCGCGCCTCGGCACGATCTCCCCGTGGTCGTCGAAGGCGACCGACATCGCGCACAACTGCGGCCTCGCGACCGTGCGCCGCATCGAGCGCGGCACGCTTTATCGCCTCTCCGGCGACGTTCCACCGACGGCGCGCGCGCGCCTCGCGCGGCTGCTGCACGACCGGATGACCGAGACGGTGCTCGATTCGCCCGCGCAGGCCGAGCGTCTGTTCCGGCACGTGCCGCCGCGCCCGCTCGCGCGCATCCCGCTGGCGACGCTTGCGGAGGCGAACCTGCGGCTCGGCCTCGCGCTCTCGGAGGACGAGCTCGGATATCTGCGCGAGGCGTTCGGCCCGCTGGGGCGCGACCCGACCGACGCCGAGCTCACCATGTTCGCGCAGGCAAACTCGGAGCATTGCCGGCACAAGATCTTCAACGCCGACTGGAGCGTGGACGGAGCGAAAAAGGAGCATTCGCTCTTTTCGATGATCCGGCACACGCACGCGGCGAACCCGCGCGGCACGGTGGTCGCCTACGCCGACAACGCCGCCGTCATGGAGGGGCGCGTGGCGCAGCGCTTCTTTGCGGACCGCGACGGCGTGTACCGGGCGCACGCCGAGCTCACCCACACGGTGATGAAGTGCGAGACTCACAACCACCCGACCGCGATCTCGCCATTCCCGGGCGCGGCGACCGGCGCGGGCGGCGAGATCCGCGACGAGGGCGCGACCGGCCGCGGCGCGAAGCCCAAGGCCGGCCTGGTCGGCTACGCGGTGTCGCACCTGCGCATCCCGGGCGCGCCGCTGCCGTGGGAGGAGGGCGATCCGGGCAGGCCCGGGCGCATCGTCTCGGCGCTCGACATCATGCTCGAGGGGCCGATCGGCGCGGCGTCGTTCAACAACGAGTTCGGGCGTCCCAACCTCGCCGGCTGGTTCCGCACCTTCGAGGCCACGGCCGGGGGCGTCATGCGCGGCTACCACAAGCCGATCATGCTCGCCGGGGGCATCGGCAACATCCGCGCGGCTGACGCGGCGAAAGCGCCGCTTCCCGCCGGCACCTTGCTGATCCAGCTCGGCGGCCCCGGCATGCTGATCGGCATGGGGGGCGGCGCCGCTTCCTCGATGGGCGCGGGCGCCAACGTCGAGGACCTCGATTTCGATTCGGTGCAGCGCGGCAACGCCGAGATGCAGCGCCGCGCGCAGGAGGTGATCGACCGCTGCTGGCAGCGCGGCGAGGCAAATCCGATCCTCTCGATCCACGACGTCGGCGCGGGCGGGCTCTCGAACGCGCTCCCGGAGCTGGTGCACGCCGCGGGCCGCGGCGCGAAGCTGGATCTGCGTGCCGCGCCGTCCGAGGACTCCGGAATGTCGCCGCGCGAGATCTGGTGCAACGAGGCGCAGGAGCGCTACGTCCTGGCGATCGCTGCGGACGATCTGGCGGCGTTCCGCAGCATCTGCGAGCGCGAGCGCTGCCCGTTCGCCGTGCTGGGACAGGCGACCGGCGAGCGCCGCCTGTCGGTCGAGGATCCGCGGCTCGGCGAAACGCCGGTGGACATCGACCTCGCGGTCCTCCTCGGCAAGCCGCCGAAGATGCTGCGCGACGTCAACCACCTCGCGCGCCACCCCGAGCCCTTCGCGCTCGACGGGATCGCGCTGAAGCAGGCCGCCTACCGGGTGCTGCGGCATCCCGCGGTCGCCGACAAGACTTTCCTGGTCACCATCGGCGACCGCACCGTGGGCGGCCTTTGCTCGCGCGACCCGATGGTGGGGCCCTGGCAGGTGCCGGTCGCCGACTGTGCGGTGACGCTGCTCGACTACGACGGATACGGCGGGGAGGCGTTCGCGCTCGGCGAGCGCACGCCGCTCGCGCTGATCGACGGCCCGGCCTCGGGGCGCATCGCGGTGGGCGAGGCGATCACCAATCTCGCCGCCGCGCGCGTCGAGTCGCTCGCGCGGGTGAAGCTCTCGGCGAACTGGATGGCGGCGGCCGGCACCCCGGGCGAGGATGCCGCGCTCTACGACACGGTGCGCGCGGTGGCGATGGAGCTCTGCCCGGCGCTCGGGGTGTCGATCCCGGTCGGGAAGGATTCGCTCTCGATGCGCACCACCTGGCAGAACGACGGGCACGAGAAGGAGGTCGTGGCGCCGCTCTCGCTCGTCGTGACCGCGTTCGCGCCCTGCGAGGACGTGCGTGGAACGCTCACTCCGCGGCTGCGGACCGACGCGGGCGAGACCGAGCTGGTGCTGGTGGACCTCGGGCGCGGCAGGAATCGCCTCGGCGGCTCGATACTCGCGCAGGTGCACTCGCGTCTCGGCGACACGGCGCCGGACCTGGACGATGCGGCGCTGCTGAAGGGCTTCTTCTCGGCGGTGCAGAGTCTCGCCGCGCAGGGGCTGATCCTCGCCTACCACGACCGCTCGGACGGCGGCCTCTTCGCGGCCGCCTGCGAGATGGCGTTCGCCGGCCGCTGCGGCGTGACCCTGAGCCTCGATCCGATCGCGTTCGACGCGGCCGCGGAAGACGTGGACGCGTTCAAGCGCGATGCCGAGACGCAGCTCGCGGGTCGCATGAACGACCTGGCGCTCGCGGCGCTGTTCTGCGAGGAGCTGGGGGCGCTGCTGCAGATTCGCGCCGCCGACCGGACGCGCGTGATGGACGCGCTGCGCGACGCGGGGCTCGGCGGCTGCTCGCACGTCGTCGGCCACCCGAACGCGCGCGAAGAGATCCGGATCACGCGCAACGCGCGGCCGGTGTTCGCCGAAAAGCGCGCGGAGCTGCAGCGCGCCTGGAGCGAAACCAGCTTCAGATTGCAGTCGCTGCGCGACAACCCGGAGTGCGCGCGCGAGGAGCACGACCGGATCCTGGAGCCCGACCCGGGCCTTTCGATCGCGCTCGCGTTCGACCCGAAGGAAGTCTTCGTCGCGTCGGGCGCGCGGCCGCGCATCGCCATCCTCCGGGAGCAGGGCGTCAACGGCCACGTCGAGATGGCGGCGGCGTTTTCCCGCGCGGGCTTCGAGGCGGCGGACGTGCACATGACCGACATCATTTCCGGCCGGGTGTCGCTCGAGGGATTCAAGGGCTTTGCCGCCGGCGGGGGATTCTCCTACGGCGACGTGCTCGGAGGCGGCCAGGGCTGGGCGAAGACGATCCTGTTCAATGCGCGCGCCCGGGCGGAGTTCGAGAAGCTCTTCGCGCGTTCCGACACGTTCGCCCTCGGCGCATGCAACGGCTGCCAGATGCTGGCGGCGCTGAAGGAGCTGGTGCCGGGCGCCGGGCACTGGCCGGAGTTCGTACGCAACCGTTCCGAGCAGTTCGAGGCGCGGCTGGTGATGGTCGAGGTGCTCGAGAGCCCCTCGATCCTGTTCCGCGGAATGGCGGGGAGCCGCATTCCGGTGGCCACGGCGCACGGCGAGGGCCGTGCCGAATTCTCGTCGCCCGAGGCGATGAGCCGCGCGCTCGTCTGCGCGCGCTTCGTCGACAACCGCGGCGCGGCGACCGAGCGTTATCCGTACAACCCCAACGGCTCGCCCGCCGGCATCACCGGCCTCACCACGCCGGACGGCCGCTTCACCATCGTCATGCCGCACCCCGAGCGCGTGTTCCGCAGCGTGCAGATGTCGTGGACGCCGGACGGGGCGGGCGAGGATTCGCCGTGGATGCGGCTGTTCCGCAATGCGCGTGCGTGGGTCGGATGAGGAAATCTGCATGAGTGCTGACGCACGTTCCGAGCTCGCTCCCAGCGGCAGGCTGCGCGCAGGGATCAATCACGGCAACTTCCTGCTGGTCGCGAAGGACTCGCCGCTCGGACAGCCGCGCGGCATCGCTCCGGACCTGGCGCTCGAGCTCGGACGGCGCCTCGGCGTGCCGGTCGAGTTCGTCTCATACGACGCGGCCGGAAAGACGGCGGACGGGGCAAGAGCGGGCGAGTGGGACGTGACCTTTCTCGGTGCGGAAGCCGAGCGTGCGAACGACATCTCGTTCACGGCGGCTTATCTGGAAATCCCGGTGACGTTCCTCGTGCCCGCTGGCTCGCCGATCCGCGCGATCGCGGAGGTGGACCGAGAAGGCGTGAGCATCGCCGTGGCGGCGCGCTCGGCGTACGACCTGTACCTGAGCAGGAATTTCAAGCGCGCGACGCTGGTTCGCGCCGAGGGCATCGACGGCTCGTTCAAGTTGTTCGTCGAGCGGAAGCTCGACGCGCTCGCCGGGCTCAAGCCGCGGCTGATGCAGGACATGCAGAAGCTTCCCGGCTCGCGCATGCTGGACGGCCAGGTCACGGCCGTGCAGCAGGCGATCGGCACGCCAAAGGGCCGCGAGGCCGGCGCAAAGTACCTGCGCGAGTTCGCCGAGGACATCAAGGCATCCGGCCTCGTCGCGCGGCTGATCGAGAAGCACGGCGTACGCGGGGTTTCGGTCGCTCCCTGATACCGCTTGACCTGGGTCAAGCGGCGGCCGGGAGGAACGCGGACACTGCGTTCGCAGTGGCCGATCTCCTCAGGATCTTCGAAAGCAAGCCGGACCATCCGCTCGCCGACGCGGACGAGGCCGAGCGGCTGATCGCCAGCCTGCCTGACAAGGACCCGCGCGCGGCGCTCGAGGACATCCAGACCTGGCTCGGCTCGCTCGCCGAGTTCGAAGGGCCGAGTTCCTGGAGGAGGGCGCCGACTACCTGCGCGCCGGGTTCGTCTGGATGAGCTAGCGCGAAACAGGCTCCCCGCGGCCGCGCTCAGGCGCTGACCGAAGGCAGGCCGGCGAGGGCCATCGCCAGCTCTTTCTCGTCGTAGGACTGGTCCGTCAGCTTGCCGGAGAAGTAGTCCGTGTAGGCCTGCATGTCGAAGTGGCCGTGGCCGCAGAGGTTGAACAGGATGGTCTTTCCCTTTCCCTCGGTCTTGCAGCGCAGCGCCTCGTCGATCGCGCCTTTCACGGCGTGGTTCGCCTCGGGCGCGGGGACGATGCCTTCGGCGCGCGCGAACTGGACGCCCGCCGAGAACACTTCGGTCTGGGTGTAGGCCTTGGACTCGATCAGCTTCAGCTCCTGGCAGTGCGAGATCAGCGGCGCCATGCCGTGGTAGCGTAAGCCTCCCGCGTGGAACGGCGGCGGGGTAAAGGTGGATCCCAGCGTGTGCATCTTGACCAGCGGCGTGAGGTGCCCGGTGTCGCCGAAGTCGTAGGCGTATCTGCCGCGCGTGAGCGAGGGGCACGCGGCAGGCTCGATCGCCACCGCCCTGATTTTCTTCCCTCCTCGCAGTTGCGCGCCGATGAAGGGGAAGACGATGCCGGCGAAGTTGGAGCCGCCGCCGGTGCAGCCGACGATGATGTCCGGGTAGTCGCCCGCCATCTCGAGCTGGGCCATCGCTTCCTGGCCGACCACGGTCTGGTGCATGAGCACGTGGTTCAGCACCGAGCCGAGCGCGTACTTGGTGTCGTCGTTCGTGGCGGCGACCTCGACGGCTTCCGAGATCGCGATGCCGAGGCTTCCCGGGTGGTCGGCGCGCTGCGCGAGGATCGCCTTGCCCGACTGGGTCTCGCTCGAGGGCGAGGGGATGCACTTCGCGCCGAAGGTTTCCATGAGCGCGCGGCGATACGGCTTCTGGTTGTAGGACACGCGCACCATGAACACCTTGATCTCCAGGCCGAAGAACGCGCCGGCCATGGCAAGCGCGCTGCCCCACTGCCCGGCGCCGGTCTCGGTGGCGATCTTCTTGACGCCCGCTTCCTTGTTGTAGAACGCCTGCGCCACCGCGGTGTTCGGCTTGTGGCTGCCCGCGGGCGAGACGCCCTCGTACTTGTAATAGATCTTGGCAGGCGTCTGCAGCGCCTTTTCGAGGCGCCGCGCGCGGAACAGCGGCGAGGGGCGCCATTGCTTGTAGATCTCGCGCACCGGCCCGGGGATGTCGATCTCGCGGTCGGTCGAGACCTCCTGCAGGATCAGCGACATCGGGAACAGCGGCGCGAGGTCGTCGGGCCCCACGGGCTTCTTCGTGCCGGGGTGCAGCACCGGCGGCGGCGGGGTGGGAAGGTCCGCCATGATGTTGTACCAGCGCCTCGGGATGCGGGATTCGTCGAGCAGGTACTTCACGGTGTCGGTCATGGAATCGTCCCCTCCAGGAGGGATTGAGCGGCCATCTTAGCCTAGAGGAACAGGTTCAGTACCCCGTCGATTTGAGCGAAGTCAAGGGCGTGCGTGGCGTGCTGGCGCACCATCGGCTTGGCGCGGTACGCGACCGACACGCCGGCGATGGCCATCATCGGGATGTCGTTTGCGCCGTCGCCGAGCGCCACGGTCTGGCGAGGGGACAGAGCGAGTCGACGCATCTCCGTCCTGAGGCGGGCGGCTTTTGCGGGCCCGTCCACGATATCCCCCAGCACCCTGCCCGAGAGGCGGCCGTTTTGGATTTCCAGCTCGTTCGAAAAGGCTTCGTCGATGCCCAGACGCCGCTGCAGCCACGCGGTGAAGAAGTTGAAGCCGCCGGAGACGAGCAGGGTGCGGATGCCGCGCTCGCGGCAGCGCTCGACGAGCGTCTCGGCGCCGGGCGAAAGATGCATGCGCTCCTCGCAGATGTGCTCGAGCGCCGCCTCCTGCAGCCCCGCGAGCAGCGCCACGCGGCGCCGCAGCGACTCCGGGTAGTCGATCTCGCCGCGCATCGCCTGCCCGGTCACCGCGGCGATTTCCTTCTTGATGCCGAGCATGCCGCCCATCTCGTCGATCGACTCGATCGTGACCAGCGTGGAATCCATGTCCATGGCGACCAGCTTGACGTCGGCGAGCCTGCGCTCGTCCGGCACCCAGGCGAAATCCAGGCGCCGTTGCGCGCAAAACGGCTCGACCAGCGGCGATTCCCGGACGCCGGTGAGCCGGACGGCCTCGGGGCCGAGCTCGACGACGTGGTTCGCGTTCACCATGGCGAGCACCCCGCTCAGGTCTTCCCGCGCCACCCGGCCGCCCTGGATGACGAGATTCATGGCGCCGCCGCCGCGCGCTCTTTCCAGCGCTTCGCCTTCAGCTCGTCGGTCGGCACACCCAGGCCCATCTCGTAGATCTTCGCAAGCTCCGCCATCGCGTTCTTGAGCCCCGCATCGGCGGCCTTCGCGAACCACTGGTGCGCCGCTTCGAGATCCCGCTCGACGCCGATCCCCTTTTGCAGCGCCGAGGCGAGGTAGAACTGGCCCCAGGGGTGGCCCTGCTCGGCCGAGCGCCTGAACCAGCGTACCGCCTCGGCAGGGTCTTTCTGCACGCCGGTTCCGTCGAGATGAAAGCGCCCGAGCTGGGCCTGCGCGGCAGCCGACCCGCGCTCGGCCGCAAGCCGCAGCCACTTCGCCGCCTCGCCGTCGTCGCGCGCCATACCGACGCCCATGCCGTACATCAACGCGAGGTTGTATTGAGCCTCGATGTGGTTCTGCTCGGCGGCGGCGCGATACCAGCGCAGCGCCTGCGCGGGGTCGCGCTCCACCCCGCGCCCGTCGAAATACATCGCGCCGAGGTTGTTCTGCGCCGGCGCATGGCCGGCCTGCGCGGCGCGCGCGTACCAGCCGTGCGCGGCCTTCAGGTCGCGCCGCGGCTGCGGCGCGACCTCGAGCGCGAGCCCGAGCAGGAACTGCGCCTCGGTGTCGCCCTGCCTGGCGATGGGAATGAGCGCATCGATTGCCTGTGCGTAGTCGCCCACCCTGAGCGCGCCGAGCGCCGGCATCAGCCGCTCGCTTTGCGAGATCGCCTCGAGGCTCACGAGCCCAAGCAGGAGGAGGAGAAAGCGGCTCACGCAGCGAGCTGCCGCAGAATCTCGCGTGCCTCGCGAGCACGCTCGGTCCAGGCGGGCATCTTCGCTTCCACGCGCAGGCGCTCCGGGCCGGCGAGCCGCGCGCCGCGGCGCCGCTTGATGAACTCTATTACGCGTTGTCCATCCACCGGCGGGTTCTTGATGAACTGCAGCTGCACCGCCTCGTGCGTCGCGTCCACCCGGGAGACCCCGAGCGAGCGCGCCTCGATTCTCACGCGATGGCATTCGAGGAGCGCGCGCGCCGGCTCGGGCAGCTCGCCGAAGCGGTCGACCAGCTCCTCGCGCAGCGCGTCGAGCGCCTCCGCGCAGTCCGCGTCGGCGAGCCGCTTGTAGAGCGCGAGCCGCTCCTGCACGTCGCTGCAGTAGCTCGCCGGGAGCAGCGCCGGCACGTGCAGGTTGACCTCGGTCGAGACGTCCACCGCCTCGCCCGGTTCGGGGGCGCGGCCCGACTTCAGCGCGCGCACGGCGCGCTCCAGCATGCGCGCGTAGAGCGAGAAGCCGACCTCCTGGATCTCGCCGGACTGCGCCTCGCCGAGGATCTCGCCGGCGCCGCGGATCTCCAGGTCGTGCATCGCCAGATAGAAGCCCGAGCCGAGCTCCTCCATCATCTGGATCGCCTCGAGGCGCTTCTTCGCCTGTGCCCCGAGCGCTTCCTGCGGGGGCGTGAGGAGATACGCGTAGGCCTGGTGGTGCGAGCGCCCGACGCGCCCGCGCAGCTGGTGCAGCTGCGCCAGGCCGAGCTTGTCGGCGCGGTGGATCACGATCGTGTTCGCGCTCGGGATGTCGATGCCGGTCTCGATGATGACTGAGCACAACAGCAGGTTGGAACGCTGCGCGATGAAATCGCGCATCACGCGCTCGAGCTCGCGCTCGCGCATCTGGCCGTGCGCCACCGCGATGCGCGCCTCGGGCGCGAGGCGCGCCAGGCGCTCGCGCATGCGCTCGATGGTGTCGACCTCGTTGTGCAGGAAATACACCTGGCCGCCCCGTTTCAGCTCGCGCATCACCGCCTCCCGGATCAGGCCCTCCGACCAGGGAGCGACGAAGGTCTTGATCGCCAGGCGCCTCTCCGGCGCCGTGGCGATCGCGGAAAAGTCGCGGATCCCCTCGAGCGACAGGGCGAGCGTGCGCGGAATCGGGGTGGCGGTGAGCGTGAGCACGTCCACCTCGGCGCGCAGGCGCTTGAGCGCCTCCTTCTGCCGCACGCCGAAGCGGTGCTCCTCGTCGATGACCACCAGCCCCAGGCGCGCGAACTTCACCTCGCGGCCGAGCAGCTTGTGCGTGCCGATGACGATGTCCGCGTCGCCCGAGGCGAGCCGCGCCAGGATCGCGGCGGATTGCTTCGCGGTGCGGAAGCGCGACAGCTCGACGATTTTCACCGGCCAGTCGGCGAAGCGGTCGCTGAAGGTCTGGAAGTGCTGCTCGACGAGCAGCGTGGTCGGGCAGAGGACCGCCACCTGCCTGCCGTCGGCCGCGGCGACGAACGCGGCGCGCAGCGCCACCTCGGTCTTGCCGAAGCCGACGTCGCCGCACACCAGCCGGTCCATCGGCTTTCCCGCCGCCATGTCCTTGACCACCGCCTCGATCGCGGCGGCCTGATCGACGGTCTCCTCGAAGCCGAAGCCGTCGGCGAACGCCTCAAGGTCGTGCTGCCCGACGCCGAACGCGTGGCCGAGGCGCGCCGCGCGCCTGGCATACAACGCCAGCAATTCGGCGGCGGTGTCGCGCACCTGCCTGGCCGCGCGCGCCTTCGCGCGATCCCACTGGCCGCTGCCGAGCTTGTGCAGCGGGGCTGCCGAGGGGTCGGCGCCGCTGTAGCGCGACACGACCGCGAGCTGCGACACCGGCACGTAGAGCCTGTCGCCGCCGTCGTACTCGAGCAGCAGGAACTCGTTCGCGCCGTCGCCGAGATCCAGGCTGACGAGCCCCAGGTAGCGGCCGATGCCGTGCTGTTCGTGCACCACCGCGTCGCCCACCTTCAGCTCGGACAGGTCGCGCAGCATCCCCTCGACCGAGGCGCGCTTCTCGCCCGGGCGCGCGCGGCGGCGCACCACGCCCGCGTAGAGCTCGGCCTCGGTCACCACCGCCCAGCCTTCCGCCGCAAGCACGAAGCCGCCCGCGAGCGGCGAGATCGACAGCGCAAGCCTCGAGTCCGAAGCGACGAATTCCGCGAACGCATTGCACTGCGCAGGACGGATTCCGTGCTCGCCGAGGGTGGCCGCTATGGTCGCGCGCCGGCCCGGCGACTCGGCCGCGATCAGCACGCGCAGGCCCGGGGTGTCGAGGAATCGCTTCAGCGCGGCGAGCGGATCCTGCGCGCGCCGATCCACCGCCAGCGGCGGAAGCGCCGCCGCGGCGAACGGCTGGGCGGCCTCCTCATCGGCTTGCGCGCGCGCCAGCAGGTCCACGCGCGGATGCTCCCGGAGGCGCACGTAGAATTCCTCGGCGGACAGGAACAGCTGCGCCGGCGGCAGCAGCGGCCGCTCGGGATCGCCGCCGAGCATCCTGAAGCGCGAGCCCGCCTCGCGCCAGAACTCGTCGATCGCGCCCGCCACGTCGCGGTGCAGCGCGAGCGTGCAGCCCGAGGGCAGGTAGTCGAAAAGCGTCGCGGCGGACTCGAAGAACAGCGGCAGGTAATACTCGATGCCGGGCGCCGGCACGCCGTTCGAGACGTCGCGGTACAGGCGCTTCCTGGACGGATCGCCTTCGAACAGCTCCCGCCAGCGGCTGCGAAAGCGCGCGCGCCCCGCATCGTCGAGCGGAAACTCGCGTGCCGGCAGCATGCGGATCTCGTTCACCGCGTAGAGGGTGCGCTGCGTGTCGACGTCGAAGGTCTTGATCGAGTCGATGAGGTCGTCGTCGAGATCGATGCGGTAGGGGAGCGCGCTCCCCGCCGGATACAGGTCGATCAGCCCGCCGCGCAAGCAGTACTCGCCCGGCGCCACGACCTGAGTGACGTGCTGGTAGCCCGCGGTGGCGAGCTGGCTGCGCAGCGCGTCGGCGTCGAGCCTCGTTGCCGCCTGGAGAAAGAAGGTGCGCGCCGCGAGGTACGCGGGCGGGCACAGCCGCGCGAGCGCGGTCGGCGCCGGCACCACCGCGACATCGAACTCGCCGCGCTGGATGCGGTACAGCGTCGCGAGGCGCTCGGAGACGAGGTCCTGGTGCGGCGAGAACTGGTCGTAGGGCAGCGTCTCCCAGTCGGGGAGCAGGCACGCGCGCAGCCCGGGAGCGAACCAGGCGATCTCCTCGAGCAGGCGCTGCGCATCGAGCGCGCTCGCCGTGACCACCGCGAGCGGCCGGGTCTCGGCGGCGAGCCGGGCGAGGGCGAGCGAATCCGCCGAGCCGGCGAGGCTCGTGTAGCGCCTTCGGGCCGGAAGCGCGTCTCGGTGCATCAAAGAAAAAAGCGCTGAACCGCAACCCGCTCGGTTGTCGGTTCCAACGCGTCATGTAATTATACGCAGTTGATAATACGAACGTTTTCCCTTGTCCTTCTTCGCGCTGATCCCCGCCGCGGGTAGCGGCTCCCGCCTCCCGGGGGAGCAAGCCAAGCAATACGCGATGCTCGCCGGCAGGCCGATGCTCTGGCACGCGATCCGTGCGGTGTGCGTGGCGCCGGTCGAGACCGTCTTCGTGGTGCTCGCGCCGGACGACCGGACCTTCGCCGCGCGCGACTGGAGCGCGTTTGGCGGAAAGCTGGAGCCGCTTTACTGCGGCGGCGAGACGCGGCGCGATTCGGTCTACAACGGCCTGGTGGCGGCGATGGCGGCGGTGGACGCAGACGACTGGATGCTGGTGCACGACGCCGCGCGCCCGTGCCTGCCGCGCGCCGACCTGGAGCGGCTGCTGTCGGAATGCTCCGGCGACCGGATCGGCGGCATCCTCGCGCTGCCGGCGGCGGACACGGTGAAGCGCGCAGCCAAGGACGAGGCCGGCACGCAGCGCGTCGCCGCGAGCGAAGACCGCTCGCAGCTGTGGCTCGCGCAAACGCCGCAGATGTTCCGCGCCGGGCTGCTCGCGCAGGCGCTGCGGCAGGCGAAGATGCCGGTCACCGACGAGTCGGGCGCGATCGAGCAGATGGGCCTGAAGCCGCGGCTGGTGGCCGGCAGCCGCGAGAACCTCAAGGTAACCTATGCGCAGGACCTGGCGATCGCGGAAGCGATCCTGAGGAGCAGACCATGAGGATCGGGCAGGGGTTCGACGTGCACGCGCTGGTGGCGGGGCGCAAGCTCGTGCTCGGGGGCGTCGAGATCGCCTACGAGAAAGGGCTCGGCGGCCACTCGGACGCCGACGTGCTGCTGCACGCGATCTGCGACGCGCTGCTCGGCGCGGCCGCGCTCGGCGACGTCGGACAGCACTTCCCCGACAACGACGCGCGCTACTCCGGCATCGACAGCCGCAGGCTGCTGCGCGAGTGCGCGCGCAAGCTCGCCGACGCGGGCTGGCGCGTCGTGAACGTGGACGCGACCGTCGTCGCCGAGCGGCCGCGCATGGCGCCGCACGTGCCGCGCATGATCGGCAACATCGCCGCGGATCTCGGCGTCGCGCCCGCGGCGGTGAGCGTCAAGGCGACCTCCACCGAGGGCCTCGGCTTCGCGGGGCGGGGGGAGGGCATAGCGGCGATGGCGGTGGCGATGGTTGAGGAAGCGGGGTGAAGCTGCCGAATGCCGAGCAGGCATTGATCGAGCCGGAAAAGGTCCGCGACTATCTTCTCTCCGCCAGTCACCCCGTGGGTCGATTCAAGAGCGCCTACCTCCAAGCTCTCGGCTATTCGCAGGACGAGTGGGAATTCCTTCGGGATGAGCTTCTGGCGCTTGCGAAGTCCGACGCGGCGTCGCCGGGGCGGCCCAGCGAATACGGCCGGAAATTCGAGGTCCGTGGTACGCTTCGCGGCAGGGGCGGTCGGCCCGCCGGGATCGTTGCGGTGTGGGTGGTGCGGCACGGCGAGGATTTCCCGCGCTTTGTGACCGCTTATCCGGAATGACGATGAAGTTCAAGACACTCGATACAGTCGTACTGGAGCGCGACCTGCCCGAGCACGGACTCCGGCGCGGGGACCTCGGTGCGGTCGTCGAGGTTTATAGGCCGGACGGGGTCGAGGTCGAGTTCGTTGCGGCATCGGGCCGGACCCAGGCGTTGGTCACGCTCAGGGCGTCGGACGTGCGACCCGTGAGCGATCATGACTTGATCGCGGTCCGCCAGTTGAAGCGCGCCGCGGGCTGATCGAGAAGCGCCGATTCGAGGCGCGCCTCGCCGCGCGAGGCCTCTCCGAGTCATGTACTCGCCGCCGTATAACCAGGTCGAAGATCGCGCGCAACTGCTGGAGTTCATGCGCGCGAACGGCTTCGCGCTGCTCGTGACCGGAACGGGCGGCGAGCTGCACGCTTCGCATCTGCCGACGATGATCGAGGAACGCGACGGGAAGCTCGTCCTCGATATGCACATGGCGCGGGCGAACCCGCAGTGGAGGGAGTTCTTCGACCAAGAGGTGATGGTCGTTTTCTCCGGACCGCACGCATACGTGTCCCCGCGCTGGTACGATCAGGAGGAGCGCGTGCCGACCTGGAACTACGCGGCGATCCATGCCTACGGCGTTCCCAGGATCATCGAAGAAAGGGACTACAAGCACCGCTCCCAGAGGCGACTCGTCGCGGCGCTCGACCCGCAGTGGTTGCGGAAGTTCGACGCGCTGCGCGAGGAATACGTGAAGAACATGCTCGACGGGATCGTGAACTTCGAGATTCCGGTCTCGCGTCTCGAGACCCGCTGGAAGCTTTCCCAGAACCGCGGCCGGCGCGAGCAGGAGCTGATCGCGGCGCAATTGGAGAAATCCGCCGATTCGTCCGGGCGCGCCCTCGCCGCGCTCACGCGCAATTACCTCGTTCCGGACGAGTGAGATGCGGCCGACCAAGTCTCGCATCCTGAGCCTGAAGGACGTGCCGCTTCACGACTGGGCGGACGCGGACGGCGTCAGGGCAAGAATCGCCTGGGTCGGCTACCGCATGGGCTCGCGCAAGCTGGGCTTCAATGTCACGGTCATCGTGCCCGGCAGGAGCGCTTTCCCCTTTCACGCGCACCACGCCAACGAGGAGATGTTCTTCGTGCTGGAGGGGCGCGGGACGATCCGGATCGGGAAGGACCGCCACCCGATCCGGAAAGGCGATTTCATCAGCCTGCCGCCCGGCCGGAGATACGCCCACCAGATCGTGAACACCTCGACGCGCCCGCTGCGCTTTCTCGCGGTGAGCACCATGGAGCTTCCCGAGGTGGGCGAGTACCCGGAATCGGGAAAGATCGGCGTGTTCACCGGCACACCCCCGGGAAGGCGCGCTTCGCGCGGCGACATCCGCCGCTGGTTCAGGCTGCGCGATGACGTCGGCTACTGGGAAGGCGAGAAGCGCGGCTCCGGGAAGAAATGAGGCTGTTCTTCGCCGTGTGGCCGCCGCCGGCGACCGCGCACGCGCTCGGCAAGTGGGCACGCGAGGTCCAGGCAGCGGCTGGCAGCCGCGCGACGCCGGAGGCCGCGATCCATCTCACGCTCGCGTTTCTTGGCGAAGCCGACCCCGGCAGGGCGGCGTCTGCCGCCCGGCATGTCGCGGGGCGCGCGCACGCGCTGCCGGTCGAGCAGGCGCAGTACTGGAAGCACCGCCGCATCGTCTGGGCCGGGCCGCGCGAGATGCCTGCGGCCCTCGCGACGCTGGCGGGCGCACTGCGCCGCGAGCTCGAGGATTGCGGCTTCGCGCTCGAGAAGCGCGAGTTCCTCGCCCACGTCACGCTGCTGCGCAACGTGCGCGAGTGCGGTGCGCTGCCGGCGCTGCCGCAGCTCGGGTGGCCGGTCGGCGAATTCCTGCTGGTGCGCTCGCGGACCTCTCCGCAGGGCTCGCGCTACGAGCCGATCGAGCGCTTTGCGCTGTTTGCCTAGCCGCGCAGCACGAGACGCGCGACCAGCCCGCCGCCCTGGCGCGGCAAGAGATCGAGCGTACCCCGGTGCGCGCGAGCCACGCGCTCGACGATCGCCAGGCCGAGACCGGCGCCGCCGCGCCCGCTGCGCGCGTCGTCGAGGCGCGTGAACGGGCGCTTGAGCCGCTCGGCCTCGCCCGGGGGAATTCCCGGCCCGCGGTCGCGCACCTCGATGATCGCGTGCGCGCCGTCGCGCCGGGTCTCGATCTCCACCGGCTCGCCGGCGTGATGCAGCGCGTTGTCGACGAGATTGGCGATCGCGCGCCTGAGCGACAGGCGCGCCGCCGGCACGCGCGGCGGGTTGCCGCGCGTGCGCACGATGCGCTTTCCGAGCCTGCCGTAGTGCGCCTCGACCTCATCGAGGATCTCCTCGAGATCGGTGGCGGCCCTGGTCTCGCTGTCGCCGCGCGCGTAGTCGAGGAACTGGCCGATCACCTTGTCGATCTCCTCGATATCGGCGCTCATGCCCTCGGCGGCGGCGCTGTCGGCGCCGCTCATCTCGAGCGCGAGCCGCAGGCGCGACAGCGGCGTTCTCAGGTCGTGCGAGATCCCGGCGAGCACCATCGCGCGCTCGCGCTCGATGCTCTCCAGGTCGCTCGCCATGCGGTTGAACGCCGAGGCGAGGGTGCGCAGCTCGCGCGGGCCCTCCGCGGCGAGCGGCTGGTGCGCCTCGCCGCGCCCCAGCCGCCCGGCGGCGCGCTCGAGGGCGCCGAGCGAGCGCGCCAGGTTCGAGGCGATCAGCCAGGCTCCGGCGAGCGCGATCGCGAGCAGCCCCGCGCCCCAGCCGACCCATTCGAGCCCGAAAGTGGTCTCGAAGCGCTCGCGCGGCAACATCACCCAGAACTCGTCCACCTCGATCCAGAAGCTCACCCAGAATCCCTCTTCCCCGTCGCGCGCGTAGGCGAAGCGCGTCTCGGGCCCGAGCGCGCCGCGCACCCGCTCGGCGACCCGCCCGAACAGCGCATCGTCCGGGAGCGGCTCGAGCTTCTCGCTCGCGGTGGCCGGAAAGATGCGCAGGCCCTCGGATTCGTTCAGGTCGACCAGCAGCTGGCGCCGGCGGAAAGGATCGGCGCTCACCAGCGCGGCGCGCGTCAGGTTGACCACGCTCACCGTCTGCTGCGCGAGCTCCTTCGACCTCGGCTCGCGCTCGTAGACGCGGTACACCTGGAACGAGGCGAGGACGGCGGTGACGATGAGCAGCGCGATCAGCAGGAACGACCGCGCGAACAGGCTCATTTCAGGTTGCCGTCTGGCACGAACACGTAGCCGAAGCCCCACACGGTCTGGATGTGCCGCGGGTGCGACGGGTCCTCCTCGACCAGCTTGCGCAGCCGCGAGATCTGCACGTCGATCGAGCGGTCGAACACCTCGTACTCGCGGCCGCGCGCGAGCTCCATCAGCTTGTCGCGCGAAAGGGGCGTGCGCGGATGCTGCGCGAGCACCTTGAGCACCGAGAATTCGCCGGTGGTGAGCTGCACCGGCTTGCCCTCGCGCAGCAGCGTCCTGGTGCCGAGGTTGAGCTCGAACGGACCGAAGCGGTACAGCTCGATCCCCGCCGTGGGGGCGCCGGGCGGGCCGGCGGGCGCGCGGCGCCTGAGCACGGCGTTCACGCGCGCGAGCAGCTCGCGCGGATTGAAGGGCTTGGGCAGGTAGTCGTCGGCGCCCATCTCCAGGCCGACGATGCGGTCGACGTCATCGCCCTTGGCGGTGAGCATGACGATCGCGGGGCCCGCGTTCTGCGCGCGCAGGCGCCGGCAGATCGCGAGACCGTCCTCTCCGGGCAGCATCAGGTCGAGCACGATCAGGTCGTAGCGATCGCGCGCGAGCTGCTTGTCCATGCCGGCGGCGTCCGGCACCGCTTTCACCTCGTAGCCCTTCTCGCCGAGGTAGCGCACCAGCAGGTCGCGCAGCCGCTGGTCGTCGTCCACCACCAGGATTCGTGTCTTCAGCTCGGGCATCGGGGGAAAGGGTAGCTGGCCGGCGCGGGGTCGCGGCAACAGGCTGTTACCCGGCCCCCGGGCGGCAATACATTGTTACAAAAATCCCGGGCAGCGGCACCCGGCCGCGGTCCAAACCCAAATACCATGCCTCGAGCTATGAAACGCCTCGCGCTCCTGCTTGCCCTGATGTTCGCGGTCGGTAGCGCGCTCGCGCAGTCCGGGCCGCGCAAGGGCGGACACAAGGGCCAGCCGCGCGAGCACCTGGACCAGGAGCAGCGCCAGCGGCTGCGCCAGGACCTGAACGACGCGCGGCGCGACGTGTACCGGGAGCGGCAACGCGGCGCGTCCCCGCGCGAGGCGCGCCGGCTCTCGCCCGAGGAGCGCGAGCAGTTGCGGCGCGACATCCTCGACGCCAATCGCGAGCTGCGGCGCTGAGATCCGGAGCTCGTTCTCCCGCTTGCGCGCCTAACCCGGCCCCGGCGCGCCGAAGAAGCGGAAGCAGTTCTTGCCGCACTGCTTGGCATCGTACATCGCCACGTCGGCGTGCTTCATCAGGGTCTCGGCGTCGCCGGCGTCGTCGGGAAAGAAGCTGACGCCGATGCTCGCCGTCAGCGCCGCCTGGTGCCCCGGCGCGGGGGAAAACGGGCGGGCGATCTCGACGAGCAGCTTGCGCGCGACCGTCTCCAGCGCCTTGTTTTCCGAGATTTCCTCCAGCACGACGAAAAATTCGTCGCCGCCGAGGCGCGCCACCAGGTCGCTCGCGCGCAGGTGCGATCTCAGCCGCCCGGCCAGCTCGACCAGCAGGCGGTCGCCCGCGTCGTGCCCGAAGGTGTCGTTCACCGGCTTGAAGCCGTCGAGATCGACGAACATGGCGGCGAGCCTCGATTTGCGGCGCCGCGCGCGCTCGATCGCCTGCTCGAGCGCCGGCGCGAGGCTGGTGCGGTTGGCCAGCCCCGTCAGCGGGTCGCTGTAGGCGAGCGAGGCGATGCGCTCGCGGGCGAGGGCGATGTCCGTGATGTCGCGCCCGACGCCGCGGTAGCCGAGGAAGCTGCCGTCGGCGCCGAAGCGCGGCTCGCCGCTCACCGAGATGTAGCGGAGGACTCCGTCCGGTGCAGGTCGTGCGATCTCGAAATCGCGGAACGGCAGATGTCCCTCGAGCTTCGCCCTGTGCGCTTCCCAGCCGGCCGCGTCCGGCTTGAGCGAGGGCAGCTCCCACGGGGTCTTGCCGAGCAGCTCGTCCTCGGGGCGGGTGGGCGAGGCACCGGAACCCTGCACGAGCAGCGTGAACCGGTGCAGATCGTCGGTCTCCCAGAAGAAATCCGACGACATCTGCGTGAGACTGCGGAAGCGCGCCTCGCTCTCGCGCAGAGCTTCGTCGGCCGCGAGCCGCTCACGGATGTCGCGCGAGATCGCGGCGATGATCCAGCTGCTGCCCGAGCGCAACACCCGCCGCGTCGATTCGAAGGGCAGCAGCGTGCCGTCCCTGCAGCGGTAGTTGCTTTTCATGCCGGTCTGCGTCGAGGGATCCGCGATGAAGGCGTCGTACGATCGCTCCAGTTCCTCGCGGTCCACCGGCAGCACGTCCTGCGGGCCCATCGCGAGCATCTCCTCGCGCGAGTAGCCGAGCAGCCTGCACGCGGTGACGTTCACGTCCACGAAGCGCATGCTGGCGCGGTCGATCAGCACGATCATGTCGGCCGACTCGTCCATGGCGAGCCGGAAGCGGCGCATCTGGTCCTCGGCCTTCACGCGCTCCAGGAACTGCCCGATCTGCGCGCCGATCACCTGCAACGCCAGTTGCAGGCGCTCGTCGGGAGGCCGCAGCTCGCGGCAGGTGAAATCAAGCACGCCCAGGACCTTGCCGCCGTGCACGATCGGGAAGAACAGCGCTCCGCGCAGCCCGGTCTCCCGCGCCAGGTCCTTGCGCAGGATGCGAGGGTCCGCCAGCACGTCGGGAATCCACAGCGGCTCGGCGGATGCCCAGACCGACCCGGCCAGCCCGACGCCGCGCTTGAACTCGACCCCCTTGGAGCGCTCGACGAAGCGTGCGGCGCCCGGCTCGCCGGGTGAGATCCAGTGTTCGGCGAGCCGCATGACGCCGGCGGAGTCGTCCACTTTCCAGAACTCGGCGCAATCCCAGTTCTCGGTCTCGCAGATCGCCCGCATCGTGTCCTGCATACCCTCGCTCACGGTCGCAGCCTCGGCGAGGCGCCGAGCGACCGCGTGCTCGAGGCGCAGCAGCCGCTCGGCGCGCTTTCGCGCGGTGATGATCCGGCCGATGCCGCGGTAGCCCGCGAAATGCCCGTCGGCGTGGAGAATCGGCTCGCCGCTCACGCTGACGTAATTGCAGCTGCCGTCCGGCAGCGTGCGCCACATAACGACGTCGCGGAACGGCTTGTGCGCTTCGAGCAGGGCGCGGTGCGCTTCCCAGCCACCCTCGATCTCGATCCCGGTTTCCCAGCGCCGCTTTCCGATCAGGCTCCATCCGCGCAGCGCGTCCCCCTCCGCGACCCCGCGACCCTCGACGCGGGTGAAGCGGTGCTCGGCGTCCTGCTCCCAGTACCAGTCGGAAGACAGCGCGGTCAGCGCGCGAAAGCGCTCCTCGCCCTCACGCTGGCGGATTTCCGCGAGCTTGCGCCCGGTGATCTCGCGGCCGATGCCGCAGTAGCCGCGAAAGCGGCCCTCGGCGTCGAACATCGGCTCGCCGCTCACCGAGGCCCAGTGCGGCTTGCCGTCGCGGTCGGGCCGGCGGATCTCGAAATCGCGGAACGGCTCGTGGCGCGCGAGCAGGGCGCGGTGCTTCGCCCATTCCGCTTCGGTGATGTTGAGTGCCGGGAAATCCCAGCGCGTCCTGCCGATGTGCTCGCGCATCGGCAGACCGGTATGGCGCTCGCTCGCTCCCCCGATCATGACGGTGAAGCGGAAGCTCTCGTCCTGCTCCCAGTACCAGTCGGAGGAAAGCTTGAGCAGGCTCTTGAAGCGTTCCTCGGCCTGCAGCAGGGTCTTCTCTGCCTCGCGCCGCGCGTTCAACTCGCGCCGAGCAGAGCGGCCGGGCTCGCGCCGCGCGCCGCGCGTCCGGCCGGGCTGCGCCGCGCGCGTCCTTTTCGTTCCCATCGAGCCGGTTGGTCCCCTTGCGTCGAATCTACTGGACGCTTATCCCCGCGTCCAGTCCGGCGAGCGGATCAGACGAGGTGGGCAATGGAATTTGCATAGTAGCGGATCAGCGGCAGCTCCGAGGCGCGCGCCCGGTAAAGGCCGTCGCGCTCCTCCACCAGGCGGCGCAGGCGCAGCATGCGCAGGCCGACGGTGAGCGCGTAGTCGAGGTCGCGCCGCGGCACGTACACGTGGGCGCCCGCGGCCTGGAGCCGCCCGAGCAGGCGCTCGACCTCGGCCTTCAGCTCGAGCTCCGAGTAGCCCCGCCCGGGCTCGCGCGCGAAAATGGTCGCAATCAGCGCCACCGGCACCACCGGCACCACGCGGCCGACCGCGTCCATCAGCTGCTTGCCGAGCGCCGCCATGGCTGGCCTGCGCGCATCGCCCGCGAGCCTCTGGAAGTCCAGCCCGCGGCTGCGGCAGTACTCGCGCATCGACAGCGGCCTGCCGAAGTTCACGCACGCATAGCCGAAGCGGTGCCACTCGCTGCGGAACATCAGCGTCACGTTGTGCAGCGCGAAGCCGAGCGTGTTCCACATCGCCCAGAAGCGCCCCGGCTTGCGCGCGTCCGGGTCGAGCGCGAGCAGCAGGCTGCGGTCTTCCAGCACCCGGTCGTAATTGATCCCGAGGGGCACGAACACCAGGTCGCGCTCGCCGTCCAGCCGGAAGCCGCGCATCATGTAGTCGAGCACGCCGAGCCTGGGCTCGCGCATGCGCCCGTCGCGCGTCAGCCCGCCCTCGGGAAACACCGCCTGCGGGACTCCCGCCTCGGTCGCCATCGCCACGTAGCGCTCCAGCACGCGGCGGTAGAGCTCGTCCTTGGAATTGCGGCGCACGAAATACGCGCCCATGGCGCGGATCAGCGCCGAGAGCGGCCAGATGCGCGCCCACTCGCCGACCGCGTAGGAGAGCGCCGCCTGGTCGGCGGCGAGGTAGCCGGCGAGCACGTAGTCCATGTTCGAGCGGTGATTCATCACGAACACCACCGTGGCGTCCGGGTCGATCGCGGCCAGCCCCTCCGAGTCCACGTAGCCCAGGCGCACGCGGTACAGCAGCTTGGCGACGTTGCGCCCGATCCAGTAGCCGATGCGGAAATACAGGTAGGCGTTGAAGGCCGGCACGATTTCGCGCGCGTAGCGCTCGACCGTCCTGAGCGCGGCCGGCACCGGAACGGAATTCCTCTTCGCATGCTGCTCGACCGCCTGCTGCACCTTCGGATCGGTCAGCAGGCGGTGAATGAGCGCCTGGCGGCGCGTGCGCTGGAACGGCCGGATGCCGATGCGCAGGCGCGTCGACAGCTCGTCGATCACCTGGTTCGCCGGGTGCATGACGATCCAGCGCAGCGCGGGCATGAGCACGTGCTCGTAGAGCGCCCAGGCGGCGAGCAGTCCCGCCACCACCGCCAGCCACAGCGGTACCGCGACCTCGGACATGGCTCCTCCCGGAGCGGGAGTCTAGCTCAGGGGCGCGCGCGCTCGCGGGCGAAAAGATACAGGCCGCTCGCCACCACGACCGCGGCGCCGGTCCACAGGCTCGCGGCGGGCACGTCGCCGAACACCAGGAAGCCGAGCAGCGCCATGTAGAGCACCTGCTGGTACAGGAACGGCGCGATCACGGTCGCCGGCGCGTAGCGATGGGCCAGCGCGAGGAAATAGTGCCCGAGACCGCCCCAGACGCCGAGCAGGCAGGCGACCGTCCACACGAGCCAGCCCTGAGGCCACTCCCAGGCCGCGAGCGCGAAGGGCGCGAGGCCGATCGCCGCGCCGAGGGCGGGGAGGAACTGGATCGTCTCCGGAGAATCGTAGGCGGCGAGCCGGCGCGTCATCAGGTTGAACAGCGCGTAGATCACCGCGTTCAGGATCGAGAGCAGCATCGCGGGATGGAACCCGGCGCCGGCGGGATTGACGATCACCAGCACGCCGGCGAAGCCCACGGCGACGGCGATCCAGCGGCCCGCGTCGAGCCGCTCGCCGAGCAGCGGCGCGGCGGCGAGCGCGATGATGATCGGCACGGCGAAAAAGATGGACGACGTGACCGCGAGCTGCAGGTACTGGAGCGCCCAGAAGTTGATCCCGGTCATCGCCATCAGCATGAGCGCGCGCAGCAGGTGCCAGCGCAGGTGGCGCGTGCGCACGAGCGCGAGGCCGCGCAGCGGGAAGAGCACGAGCGAGGCGAGCAGCACGTGCGAGACGAAGCGCAGCCACACCACCACGATCACCGGCAGGCTCGCGACCAGCCACTTCGCGCTGCCGTCGATGAAGGTGAAAAGGAGGTAGGCGAGAGAAACGAGGCCGATGCCGATCAGGCGGTTGCGGGCGCTGTCGGCGTGGAGCACCTACTTCCCGACCTTCGAGCGCGCCGATCCCGCGCGAGCCGCGGCGGGGCGCCAGCGCACCGGCAGGGAGAGCGGCCCCCGGAAGTCGATCGTCGGCTGCCAGGCCACCTCCTCGACCGTCAGCTCGAGTCCGGGCAGGCGCTCGAGCAGATGATCGAGGGCGATGCGCAGTTCCTCCCGGGCGAGGGCGGCGCCGAGGCAGAAGTGCGGGCCGAACGCGAACGCCACGTGACGGTTGTCGGTACGGGCGATGTCGAACCGGTCGGGGCCGGGGAACCGGTCCGGGTCGCGGTTGGCGGCACCGAGAAAGAGCTGGAGCGCATCGCCGGCCTTCACCCGGCGTGCGGCGAACTCGCCGTCCTCGACTGCGCGACGGGAAGTCATCTGCACCGGGGACTCGAAGCGCAGGATCTCCTCCGCCGCCGAGGCGACGAGCGAGCGGTCGCGGCGCAGCCGCTCCAGCTGATCGGGATGGCGCAGCAGCGCGAGCACGCCGTTCGAGAGCATGTTCGTCGCGGTCTCGTGTCCGGCCGTCATGAGGAAGGTGACGTTGGAGAAGATCTCGTCCTCGGACAGGCGGCGTTCGCGGTCCGCCGCGCCGATCATCGCCGACAGGAGATCGTCGCCGGGGTCGCCGCGCCGGGCGGCGACCAGGGCGCGGAAGTACTCGCGCATTTCCGCGAAGTGCTCCTGCGCGGAGACAGCGAGCTGCTCGGTCGGCGATCCGGACCCGACGAGGAACACGATGTCGAGCGCCCACGACTTGAACCGATCGAGGTCGGCCTGGGGAACGCCGAGCATCGCGCCCACCACCAGCGCGGGCAGCGGGTAGCTGTAGGCGCGATGGAGGTCGGCCTCGCCGTCGGCCGCCACGGCGTCGAGCAGCCGGGTCGAGATGCCCTCGATCATGTCGGCGACCCGCTTCACCATCCGGGTGCTGAAGGCGGACGCGAGCAGGGCGCGGATGCGGGTATGGTCGGGAGCATCCCGGAAGGCGACGATGCCTCGCAGGGTGGGCTCCACCAGGGGACACCGCTCGCGCACCTCGGTGCCGAGGGGTTCGAGGACGGCAGCGACGCGCTCGGCGCTCAGTCGCCGATCGCCGAGCAGGCCGACGACCTGGTCGTATCGAACAACGACCTGGCCGATGTCGTGTCCGGCCGCCTCCGCGTTGCGGAAGCGGGAGTACACCGCGTACGGATCGCGCAGCCCGTCGGGCGAGAGCAGATCCCGAACGCTCGGCAGCAGATCAGGCGCGGATTCTTTCATCGGCCCGGCTACCAGGGAATGCCGGAGCCGTCGTGGCTGATGAACCGTCCCGAGTGCTCGCGCGTGAACCCGCCGATCAGCTTTCTCAGCCTGCCGATCGACTCCTCGGGCGCGAGCGGCGCGCTCCTGCCGCCCATGTCGGTACGCACCCAGCCGGGGCTCATCGCGACCACGACGATGCCGCGGCTTCGCAGCGCGACCGCGAGGCCCTTGGCGAGCGCGTTGAGCGCGCTCTTGCTGGTGTTGTAGGGCAGGTCGCCGTCGCCCCGGTTCTCGGCGATCGAGCCCAGGCGGCTAGAGATCATGACGATGGTCCTTCGCTCGCTTGCGGCAACGTTCTCGATCAGCGCATCGGCGACTGCGGCGGGGCCGAGCACGTTGACGCGGATCACTTCCTCCCACGCCCGGTAGTCGAGTTTCCCGAATCGCGCACCCTTCGGCCCGTACACGCCGGCGTTGAGAATCAGCACGTCGATTGGAATCCCTTTCAATCCGGCCGCAAGCCGCGCCACCTGCTTTCGGTCGGTGACGTCCAGGCGTCGCGACTTGACGTTCGCGCCGAGCTTCGCCAGCGCCGCTTTTCCTTTCGCATCGCGCACCGTGCCGATGACGCGCCAGCGGTCGGCCGCGTACTGCCGCGCGAACTCGAGGCCGAGGCCGCGGCCCGCGCCGGTGATGAGTGCGGTAGGCATCCTAAAGCGCCGCGATCGCCGCCTTGGTCACGTCCGTCGTCCGCGCCGTGCCGCCCAGGTCCGGAGTGAAGACCTTGCTCGCCGTCACCGCCTCGATCGCCTTCATCAGCCGCGCCGCCGCCTTCGCCTCGCCCAGGTGCTCGAGCATCATCGAGGCGGTCCAGAACGTCGCGATCGGGTTGGCGATCCCCTTGCCCATGATGTCGAACGCCGAGCCGTGGATCGGCTCGAACATGGAGGGGAACCGGCGTTCCGGGTTCAGGTTCGCCGTCGGCGCGATGCCCAGGGAGCCCGAGAGCGCCGCGGCGAGGTCGGAGAGGATGTCGGCGTGCAGGTTGGAGGCCACCATCACGTCGATGGTGGAGGGCTTGAGCACCATGCGTGTCGTGACGGCGTCCACCAGCTCGCGGTGCGTCGTCACGTCCGGGTAGTCCTTCGCCACCTCGAAGAAGACCTCGTCCCACAGCACCATGCCGTGGCGCTGCGCGTTCGACTTGGTGACGAGGGTGAGATGCCTGCGCGGGCGCTTCCTCGCCAGCTCGAAGGCGAAGCGGTGGATGCGCTCGGCGCCCGCGCGGGAGAATACCGAGACTTCGGTAGCGACTTCTCCGGGCAGCCCGCGGTGCACCCGGCCTCCCGCGCCGGAGTACTCGCCCTCGGTATTCTCGCGCACGATCACCCAGTCGATCTCGGCGCCCTTGGCGAGCGGGCTGATGATTCCCGGCAGTACGCGCGAGGGGCGCACATTGGCGTACTGGTCGAGCCCCTGGCAGATCGGCAGCCGCAGGCCCCATAACGACACATGGTCCGGCACGCGCGGCGAGCCGACCGCCCCGAACAGGATCGCGTCGAACTTCTTCAGCTGATCGAGCGCATCCTCGGGCAGGTACGCCTCGGTCTCGAGGTAGCGCTCCGAGCTCCAGTCGAAATGCTCGAGCTCGAGCCCGAATTCCTCGAGCGCGGCGAGGCGCCGCAGGACATCGATGCCCGCGGGAATGACCTCGTTGCCGATCCCGTCGCCGGGAATGGCGGCGATGCGGTAGGACTTCAAGCCGCGATTCTGGATTGGGAGCGCACCGCGTCGGCGACCGCCGCGCCGACTTCGGCGGTGCCGGATTTTCCCTTCATGTCCGGGGTGCGCGGGCCTTCGACGATCACGCGCTCGATCGCGCGCACCACGTCGGCCGCCGCCTCGGCGAGGCCGAGGTGCTCGAGCATCAGCGCCCCCGACCAGATCGCGCCGATCGGGTTGGCGATGCCTTTGCCCGCGATGTCCGGCGCCGAGCCGTGCACCGGCTCGAAGATCGAGGGCGCGGTCCTCTCGGGATTGATGTTGCCGGAGGCGGCGATCCCGATCGTTCCCGCGGTCGCGGGCCCGAGGTCGGAGATGATGTCGCCGAACAGGTTCGAGGCGACGATCACGTCGAAGCGCCCGGGATCGAGCACCATCTGGATGGTGAGCCCGTCCACGTGATACTGGTCGGCGCGCACATCCGGATATTGCTTCCTCATCTCGGCGAAGCGCTCGTCCCAGTACGGCATGGTGATGGTGATGCCGTTCGACTTGGTGCACGAGGTGAGATGCTTTTTGCGCGTTCGCGCCAGTTCGAAGGCGTACCGCATGATGCGATCGACGCCCTTGCGCGTGAACACCGCCTGCTGCATCGCCGCCTCGCGCTCGGTGCCTTCGAAGATGCGCCCGCCGACGTTGCCGTACTCCCCCTCGGTGTTCTCGCGCACCACCATGTAGTCGATGTCGCCCGGCTTGCGGCCGGCGAGCGGGGAGGGCAGGCCTTCGAATCCGCGCACCGGGCGAAGGTTCACGTACAGATCGAAGCAGCGCCGGAAATCGATGAGCAGGCCCCAGGCCGAAATGTGGTCGGGGACGATGGCCGGGTTGCCGACCGCGCCGAAGAACACCGCGTCGAAGCGCCGCAGGATCCCGGGCGCCTCCTCGGGGCACATGCGCCCGTGCGCGCGGTACCAGTCGCAGCTCCAGGGGAATTCCTCCCAGAGAAAGCGCGCGCCATGCTTCGCCGCCGCCGCCTCGAGGACGCGAACGCCCTCGGGAATCACCTCCCTGCCGATGCCGTCCCCCGGGATGACCGCGATCCTGAGCTCTCTCACCGGCGGGAGTATAGCTAGAATCGAACCATGCGCTTCGCGGCGATCGAGACCTCGACCGAGTGGTGCTCGGTGGCGCTGTGGACGCGGGGCGAGATCGCCGCGATCGAGCGGCGCGCCGGCAATCGCCACGCCGAGCTCGCGCTGCCGATGCTCGAGCGGCTGCTGGCGGCCGCGGGAATGAAGGCGATGGATCTGGACGCGGTGGCGTTCGGGGCCGGACCGGGTTCCTTCACCGGGCTGCGCATCGCGTGCGGCGTGGCGCAGGGGCTCGCGTTCGCGCGCCCGGTGCCGGTGATCGGGATCTCGACGCTGGAGGCGATCGCGCACGAATCGGGCGCGACGCGCGTGGTCGCGTGCCTCGATGCGCGCATGCACGAAGTGTATTATGCGGCCCTCGAAAAGCGCGGCGCGCGCTGGCGCGAGGTGATCCCCGCGCAATGCGTCGCGCCGCGCCTGGCGCCGCGGCCGCCGGGTGACGACTGGGTGGGTTGCGGCAACGGTTTCGCGGCCTATCCCGAGCTGCGGGAAATGAACCTGACCGGCGTGCACTCCGACCTTTACCCCAGCGCGGCGGCGGTGGCGAGCCTCGCGGCGCCGCGGCTCGCCGCGGGCGAGGGCGTGGACGCGGCGCTCGCCGCTCCCGCTTATGTGCGCGAGAAGGTGGCGCTTACCGTCGAGGAGCAGCGCCGCGGCCGATGAGCGCCGTCCTCAAGGAGACCCCGCGGCTCGCGCCGATGCGCGAGGAGGATCTCGACGAGGTGATGCCGATCGAGACCTCGATCTACACGCATCCGTGGACGCGCGGCAACTTCGCCGATTCGCTGCGCGCCGCCTACCAGTGCCGGACATGGCGCGTCGACGGCGAGCTCGTCGGGTATTTCGTGCTGGCGGTCGCGGCGGGCGAGGCGCACCTGCTCAACCTGTCGGTCGCCCCGGGGCGGCAGCGGCGCGGGTTCGGCGGCGTGCTGCTCGGCGAGACCATGGGGATTGCGCGCGGTCTCGGCGCAAGACAGCTGTTCCTCGAGGTGCGGCCGAGCAACCAGGCGGCGCAGGGCCTCTACCGGCGCTTCGGCTTCCGCAAAATCGGGGTGCGCCACGGCTACTATCCGGCGCGCGAAGGACGCGAGGACGCGCTGGTGCTCTCGCGCGAGCTGTGAAGCCCCGGCAGGCGCGCCGCGAGGCGATCCTGGCGCAGATGGGAATCGCGCCGTTATGGCGCCTGCGCGCGGCCGCCGGGCAGCCGGGCGCAGCCGCGGCGCCACCCCGGTCGGCGCAGCCGCGGCCGCTGCCTGAGCCGCCACCTTCGGCGGACGAGCGCGAGGCGCGCATCCTTGCGATGAGCTGGGCCGAGCTGAAGCAGGCCGTGCCCGCCTGCACGGCCTGCGGCCTGCACAAGACGCGCGCTCAGACGGTGCTCGGCGTCGGCGACGAGCGCGCCGAGTGGCTGCTGGTGGGCGAGGCGCCGGGCGCCGAGGAAGACCGGCTCGGCGAGCCGTTCGTCGGCCAGGCCGGAAAGCTGCTGGACAACATGCTTGCCGCGCTCGGATTGAAGCGCGGCGACAACGTTTATATCGCCAACGTGCTGAAGTGCAGGCCTCCCGGCAACCGCAACCCCGAGCCGGGCGAGACGGCGAAATGCGCGCCGCACCTGCTGAGGCAGATCGGATTGATCCGCCCCAGGCTGATCGTCGCGCTCGGGCGCATCGCGGCGCAGACGCTGCTCAACAGCGACGCCACGATCGCGAGCCTGCGCGGGCGGGTGCATCGCTACGCCGGCGTGCCCCTCGTCGTGACCTACCACCCTGCCTACCTGTTGCGCAACCTGCCGGATAAATCGAAAGCCTGGGCCGACCTGGTGTTTGCCAGGAGGACGCTGGCCTCTCTCGGCGGCGGCTAGTGATGGGGGTGGTGGGGGTCCTCGGCGCGCGCGAAGGCGAGCAGCCGCTCGAGCTCGTCGCTGTGCACGCGGCGGTTGCGCAGGTACCACCACTGCACCATGGCCATGGTGCCGGCGACGGCGAGGCCGAAGATCGCGATCACCGCGAAGATCGATAGCCCGCGGTTGAGCAGCAGGGAGTAGACCGCGATCATGATCAGGATCGACGAGTTCTCGTTGAAATTCTGCACCGCGATCGAGCGGCCCGCGCCGACGAGATGATGGCCGCGGTGCTGCAGCAGCGCGTTCATCGGCACCACGAACAACCCCGCCATGACGCCGATCAGCACCATCAGCACGATCGCGAGCGGAATCTCGCTGACATAGTTCATGGCGACCACGGTGAGGCCCATGGCGATGCCGAGCGGGATCACGCGCACCGAGCGGTCGAGGGTGATCCAGACCGAGGCGAGCACCGCGCCGAGCGCGATGCCGAACGCCGACACGCCCTGCAGGATCGCCGCCTTCGACAGGTCGAAGCCGAGCGCCGCGCGCGACCACTCGATGACGATGAACTGCAGCGTCGCGCCCGCGCCCCAGAACAGCGTCGTCACGGCGAGCGAGATCTGGCCGAGGCGGTCCGACCACAGGCGCGCCACGCAGCGCGCGAAATCCTTGAGGGTGTCGACCGGGTGCGAGGGCAGCGGCTTGAGCGCCACGCCGGTGCGCGGCACATACAGGTTGAACAGGGCCGCGATCGCGTACACCGCCGCGGTGATCGCGATCGCCGCCTCGGCCGGCGTGTCGATGTCGGTGTCGATGAACGGAAGGTCGAAGCCGAGCAGCGCGCCCGAGACGCGCGCGTGGATCAGCACGCCGCCGAGCACAGTGCCGAGGATGATGGAGGCGACCGTCAACCCCTCGATCCAGCCGTTGGCGACGACCAGGTGGCGGTGCGGCAGGTACTCGGTGAGGATGCCGTACTTCGCGGGCGAGTACGCTGCCGCGCCCAGTCCGACCACCGCGTAGGCGAGCAGCGGGTCGACCTCCCACAGCAGCAGCAGGCAGCCGACGATCTTCACCGAGTTGGCGATGAGCATCACGTGGCCCTTGGGCAGCCGGTCGGCGAATGCGCCGACATAGGGGGCGAGCGCCACGTAGGACACCACGAAGAAGAACTTCAGGTAGGGGGTCAGCCACGACGGCGCGTCGGCTTGCATCAGCAGCGCGATCGCGGCGACCAGCAGCGCGTTGTCGGCGAGCGACGAGAAGAACTGCGCCGCCATGATGATGTAGAAGCCGGAGCTCAGCATCTGCGAGTGGTGCGTTCCTCCCCCTGCGGGACGTATAACACGCGCGGCTGAAACGAAGCCTGGCAGCGCCGGTTTCCCGACGCTTTTTTACGCTCCGGCCCGGCAGCCGGAGGCGCGCGCCGCGCGCCATAAGCTACCGCCCGGACGCGAATTATGCTTGAATAAGCGCGCCCATCACAGCAGCTTATCGAGGCATGGCAGACCGGCGCCTGCAGGTGTTCCACGCGGTGGCGAAGCACCTTTCCTTCACCAAGGCGGCCGAAGCGCTGTTCATGACGCAGCCCGCGGTCACGTTCCAGATCAAGCAGCTCGAGGAGCACTACAACACGCGGCTGTTCGACCGCGGCCACGGCAGGATCTCGCTCACGCCGGCGGGCGTGGTGGTCCAGGAATACGCCGAGCGCATCCTCGGGCTCTCGGCCGAGCTCGAAACGCGGCTCAAGGAGATGACCGGCGAGGTGGCCGGGCCGCTGCTCGTCGGGGCGAGCACCACCATCGCCGAGTTCCTGCTGCCCCGGGTGCTCGGCGAGTTCAAGTCGAGCTATCCGAAGGTGGTGCCGCGGCTGTTCGTCGCCAACTCGGAGGCGGTGCAGGACCGCGTCGTCGAGCACACGCTCGACATCGGCTTCATCGAGGCGGCGACCCACCATCCTTCGGTGGTGACCGACGTGTGCTGCGAGGACGAGCTGCACGTCGTGTGCGCGCCCTCGCATCCGCTCGCAAAGCTGAAAACGGTGGCGCCCAAGGTGCTGGCGCAGTATCCCTTCATCAGCCGCGAGCCCGGCTCGGGCACCCGCGAGGTGATCGACCAGTACTTCCTGAAAGCGGGCATCAGGCCCGATTCGATGCAGGTGGTGATGGAGCTCGGCAGCCCGGAGGCGCTCAAGGGCCTGGCGGCGACCGGCCTGGGCTTCACCATCATGTCGCGCGCGGCGGTGACGAAGGAGACCGGGCACGGCGAGCTGGTGCGCCTGCCCCTCTCGCCGCGCCTCATCCGCAACTTCTCGGTGGTGTACCCGAAGGAGCGGTTCCGCTCGCGCCTGGTGAACACCTTCGTGAAGTTCGCCAAGGACCGCATCGCCGCCGCGCAGGCCGAGTAGCGGGCCGCCCGCCGATGCCGCGCCCGATCCGCGCCACCGTGTCGAGCGGCGCTTTCGTGCACAACTTCCAGGCGGTGCGCCGGCACGCCGGGGCCGCCAAGGTGTGGGCGGTGATCAAGGCGAACGCCTACGGTCACGGCCTGGAGCGCGCGGCGCGCGCGCTCGCCGGCGCCGACGGATTCGCGATCCTCGATTTCCAGGAGGCCGCGCGGCTGCGCCTCGCGGGCGTGGCCAAGCCGCTGCTCATGCTCGAGGGCTTCTTCAAGGCCGCCGACGTCGCCTTGCTGCACAAGTACGCGCTCACGCCGGTGATCCACAACGCCGAGCAGGTCGAGATCCTCAGGCGCAGCGATCTGCCGGGCGAGATCGACGTCTACATCAAGGTGAACAGCGGCATGAACCGCCTCGGCTTCACCGTGGACAGCCTGCGCCTCGCCTACAACGCGCTGCGCATGCATCCCCAGGTGCGCTCGGTGACGGCGATGACGCATTTCGCGGACGCCGACGGGGCCTCGGGCGTGAAGGCCCAGCTCGAATGGTTCGACGAGCTGACGCAGCAGATCGACGGCTTGAGCCAGGCGCCGCGCTCGCTCGCCAACTCGGCGGCGCTGATCCGCTTTCCCGAGACGCGCGCCGACTGGGTGCGCCCCGGGATCATGCTCTACGGCTGCTCGCCTTTTTCCGACAGTCCGGCCGAGGCGCTCGGGCTGCGGCCGGCGATGACGCTCGCCTCGGAGATCATCGCCACCCAGCACCTGCAGCCGGGCGAGCGGGTCGGCTACGGCTTTTCCTACGAGGCGGCGGGCGAGATCACGATCGGCGTGGTCGCCTGCGGCTATGCCGACGGCTACCCGCGCCACGCGCCGAGCGGGACCCCGGTGCTGGTGAACGACAAGCGCACGCGCACCGTCGGCAGGGTGTCGATGGACATGATCTGCGTGGACATCTCCGACATCCCGGAGGCCTACATCGGCACCCCGGTCACGCTGTGGGGCGAAGGGCTTTCCGCGGACGAGGTGGCTGCCTCGGCGGGCACGGTGAGCTACCAGCTGCTGTGCGCGCTCGCCCCGCGCGTGCCGGTCGCAGAAGTCCCCTGATGGCGCGGCCGAAGACCGCCTACGTGTGCGCCGAGTGCGGCGCGAGCGCGCTGCAATGGTTCGGCAGCTGCCCTTCGTGCGGCGCTGCCGGCACGCTGAGCGAGACCATCGCCGAAAAAGCCTCCTCGCACCGCTACGGGGCGGGCGCGACCGCAGCCGCGGTGGCCATCTCCGGGATCGAGGCGCGCGAGGTCGAGCGCGCGCCGACCGGGCTCGCCGAGCTCGACCGCGTGCTCGGAGGGGGCCTGGTCGCGGGGCAGGTGGTGCTGATCGGCGGCGATCCGGGGATCGGCAAATCGACGCTGCTGCTCCAGGCGCTCGCCGCGACGCCCGCGCCGGCGCGCACGCTGTACGTGAGCGGGGAGGAGTCCGCCGAGCAGGTCGCGACGCGCGCGCGGCGCCTCGCGCTCCAGGCTCCGCGCGTGCACCTGCTCGCCGAGACGCAGCTCGAGCGCATCGTCGCCGCGCTCGAGGCCGGCAGGCCGCAGGTCGCGGTGATCGACTCCATCCAGACCATCTGGTCCGAGACAATGCAATCGGCACCGGGATCGGTCGCCCAGGTGCGCGAATGCGCCGCGCAGCTCACCCGCCGCGCCAAGGCGGCCGGAGCGGCGCTCTTTCTGATCGGCCACGTCACCAAGGAAGGCGCCATCGCCGGCCCGCGGGTGCTGGAGCACATCGTCGACACGGTGCTCTATTTCGAGGGCGATCCGAACTCCAGCTTCAGGCTGATCCGCGCCGTGAAGAACCGCTTCGGCGCGGTCAACGAGCTGGGCGTGTTCGCGATGACCGACCGGGGCTTGCGCGGCGTCGCGAATCCGTCGGCGCTCTTCCTGCAGCAGCATCCGCGCGCGGTGCCCGGTTCCTGCGTGCTAGCGACCTTGGAAGGCACGCGCCCGCTGCTGGTGGAGATCCAGGCGCTGGTCGATCCGGCCCATGCGCCCAATCCGCGCCGGCTTTCGGTGGGCCTCGAGCAGAACCGCCTCGCCATGCTGCTCGCGGTGCTGCACCGGCACTGCGGGGTCGCCACCTGGGAGCAGGACGTGTTCGTGAACGCCGTCGGCGGCATGAAGATTTCCGAGCCCGCCGCCGATCTCGCGGTGTCGCTCGCGGTGGTGTCCTCGCTCACCGACCGGCCGATCCCCGGGAAAGTGGTGGCGTTCGGCGAGATCGGCCTTGCCGGCGAGGTGCGGCCGGCGCCGCGCGGCCAGGACCGGTTGAAGGAGGCGGCGAAGCTCGGGTTCGAGAAGGCGATCGTGCCGAAGGCGAACCAGCCCAAGGGGAAGATCGAGGAGCTGGAGGTGATCGCGGTCGAGCGGGTGGACCAGGCGGTCGCGAGATTACGCGAGCTCTAGCTGCCGCGCTTCGCGATCAGCGCTCAGCTTCCTCGGTCCACGTTATTTCCGCCATGAACGGATGCGTCGACCCATCTCCTCGTTCGAGATCGTGCGCTTGGCGTCCGAGTCAGCGATCCCGCGCTGCACCATCACATGAAACGCGAGCTCACGCACAATCTCCTCGCGCGAGCTGTCCTCGGGCTGTCCTTCGATCAGGCGGGCAAGCTCTTCCTTCGCCGTGGACATTTTCTAAACCTCCAGTCCGCCCTCAATCCTGCCACAAGCCCCTGTCATCCGCGACTGGCAGGCAGCGGCTATTCTTTCCGTTGCTAGATCCGCGAAAAGCCAGCAAAGGGAGAAGCGTATTTCGCGCCCAAGGGATCAAGAATCTGTTTCAACTCAAGACTTGGTGTTCCGAATACAGCGAATCGCTTGCGGTCGACCAACTTCTCGAATCTTGCGCCATACTTTTTCCCGAACGCCGTCAGGTGCGCCACGGCGGACGAGGAGTCTGCGTAGCGTTCGACCACATGGACGACTTGGCTGTCGCCAGCAATGAATCTTTCGTAGATGAGGGCGCCGACTTCACTTTTCGTCGATTCGACCATCTCGCTTGTCAGCACCCGAAAAGCATGCAGCTGGCCGGGTTTGAGCTGAAGCTCGACATGCCAGGAGATCTGATCACTCATACGGCCGCCCTTCGATGGTGACATTTCAGATTACGCGCAACGTTCTGACCACTCAACCGAGACAACGCTGAGCTGCGCGCACGCCGCTTCGCACCGCCGCCTCCAGCGTCGGAGGGTAATCGGGATCGGTGTAGTCACCGGCGAAGTAGACACCGGGCACGCCGGCTTCAAGTGCCGGACGCTTCGTCCCGGGCACGCAAGCGACGGTCGCCCGCTTCTCCGCGATCACGCGCGACCAGAGGGGCCTCGGCAGCCCGGTGAGCGCGCGTGCCAGCTCGCGCTCGCAGGTCGCGGCGAGCTCCTCCTGCTGCATTTGCTGGTGATCGCCCTGCGCGCTGATCACGCAGGCAATCCGGCCTTTCTCTCCGGTCAACGCGCCCCGGTCGAACACCCATTGCACCAGCCCGTCGGCAAGCCCGAGCATCGGAAACGGCAGCCTTACGGTTTCCGGGTACTGCAGGTAGATCGTATAGATCGGCTGGTACGCGTAGTCGGGCGCGAGGTCCGGAAGCAGCGCCTGGAGCTGATGCGGCCCGACCGCGACGATGACGGAGTCGTACTCCCCCTTCAACGACGCGAGATCGCGCACGGGCGCTCCCAAGCGAACCTCGCCTCCGTGCGCCCGCACGAACTCCGCCGCCGGCTCGGGAAAAAGCCGCGACAGGTCCACGCGCGGGAGGAGCAGGTCGCTCGATCCGGGCGGCCCGTCCAGCGCATCGCGCAGCACCCGCAAGAACACGCGCGACGACGCCTGCCCGGCGGGAGTGTTGAGCGCCGAGACGCACAGCGGCCGCCACAGGAAGTGGCCGATGCGGCCGTTCTGCCCGTGCCGCTCGAGCAGCTCGGTCACCGGGATGTCCTGGTCCACGCTGAACCCGTTGCGCCGCAGCGAGCTCATGAAGCGCGCCGCGCCGAGGCGCTCGTTGCAGGAGATGCCGGTCGCGATCGCGAGCCCGCCCAACAGGCCGAGCGGGGCGGGCAGCCACAGCGCGCGGAAATGAAATCCCTGCGCGTAGCGGATCTCGAGCGGCAGCCGCAGCACCGCGTCCTCCGGCACGCCGACCGCTCGCATGATTCGCCACAGCTCGGTGTAGGCGCCGATCAGGATGTGCTGGCCGTTGTCGAGCTCCGTGCCTTGCGACACGACGCGCCTGGCGCGGCCGCCGGGGATCGGTCCCGATTCGAACACCGCGACCCGGATTCCGCGCCCGGCGAGCGTCACCGCGGCGGCCATTCCGGCGTAGCCGGCGCCGACCACGGCTACGCGATGAGCCATGTCTTCCAGGCGATCCAGAATTTCCGCAGCGGAGTCAGCGAGACGCGCTGGTTCAGCACCCGGAAGCCGTCGCGCTCGATCTCGGCAAGCAGGGTGCGATAGATCGCCGCCATGATGAGCCCCGGGCGCTGCGCGCCGCGGTCCTCGGCGGGCAGCGCGGCGAGCGCTCTCGCGTAGTACTCGCGCGCGCGCTCTGCCTGGTGCCGCATAAGGCGATCGAAAGCGCCGCTTGCGCGCCGGTTCAGGATGTCCGCGGCGGGCACGCCGAACGCTTTCAACTCGTCCATCGGCAGGTAGATGCGGTTCTTGCGCGCGTCCTCGCCCACGTCGCGGATGATATTGGTGAGTTGGAAGGCGATCCCGAGGTCGCGCGCGTACTCGAGGGTGCGCGGATCCCGGTAGCCGAAGATTCCGGCTGCGAGGATGCCGACGACGCTCGCGACGAGATAGCAGTAGCGCTCCAGCCCCGGCCAGTCGAGATAGCGCGTCTGCGCCAGGTCCATCTCCATGCCGTCGATGATCTCGTTCAGCCGCCCGGCGGTGATGCCGAAGGGCGCGACCGCCGGGGCGAGGGCGCGCGTCACCGGGTGCTGCGGGTTCCCGGCAACGAGATTGCCCACCTCGGAGCGCCACCAGGCGAGCGTGGTGCGCGCGAGCTGCGCGTCGTCGCATTCGTCGACCACGTCGTCCACCTCGCGGCAGAAGGCGTACAGCGCGGTGATGGCGCGCCGGCGCTCCGGCGGCAGGAACAGGAACGAGTAGTAGAAGCTCGAGCCGCTCGCGGCGGCCTTCTGCCGGCAATACTCGTCGGGGCTCACAGCGCGCGCGCGAGGAGCAGGGGCCAGTCGAACCACCTCAGCATCGGCCTGCGGCGAAACATGTCGTAGCCGGCCCGCTGGAGCTTTTCCAGAATTCGCAAGCCGCCTTGGATCGTGGCGCCGATCTCGATCGCGGCTCGTCCTGGCAGCGCCGGGGCGAGCGGCCTGCCCGAGAGGAGCATCGCCCTGGCGCGTTCGACCTGGAACGCCATGAGGCCCATCCATGCCCGATCGCAGCGCTGGTCGGCGATATGGCGCTCGGTCACGCCGTAGGCGCTCATCTCGTCCTGTGGCAGATAGATCCTGTCCTTGGCGAAATCGATCTCGACGTCCTGCCAGAAATTGACGAGTTGTAGAGCGCTGCAGATCGAGTCCGAGTACCTCAGGTTTGAATCAGACGTTCGTTTGAACAAATGCAGCAGCAGTCGGCCCACGGGGTTTGCCGAGCGCCGGCAGTAGTCGAGCACCTCGGCGAAGTCGGCGTAGCGGCGCTTGGTCACGTCCTGCGAGAACGCGTCGAGCAGGTCGCGGAACGGCTGCAGCGGCAGGCCGTGCGCGCCCACGATCCCGGCGACCTCCTTGAACAGCGAGAGGCTCGACGGCCGGCCGCGCTCCAGGCGGTCGAGCTCCGCGCGGTACGAATCCAGGCGCGCCAGCCGCTCGGCGGCTGGAAGCTCGCCCTCGTCGGCGAAATCGTCGGCGCTGCGGGCGAAGCGGTAGATGACCGCGACCGGCCCGCGCAGCCGCGCGGGCAGCAGCCACGAGGCGACCGGGAAGTTCTCGTAATGATCGACGGTCACGGGACAGTATAATCGCCGTCGGAAAATCAGCGCCTCGGCGAAGGTGGCGGAATTGGCAGACGCACCGGATTTAGGTTCCGGCGCCGCGAGGCTTGTGGGTTCGAGTCCCTCCCTTCGCACCAGCGCACGACCGGGAACGAGATGACGGCCGATGTTGAAACCCTGAGCGCGCTCGAGCGGCGCGTGTCGATGACGCTCGCCGCCGAGGAGATCGACCGCCGCGTGGACGAGCGGCTGAAAAAGCTCGCGCGCGAGGCGCGCATGCCGGGCTTTCGCCCCGGCAAGGTGCCGCTCAAGCTGGTCGCGCAGACCTACGGCCCGCAGGTGCGCAACGAGGTGCTCGGCGACGCGGTGCAGAAGGCGTTCGGCGACGCGGTGCGGCAGGCGAAGCTCAAGGTCGCCGGGTATCCGCGCATCGAGAAGAAGGACGGCGGCGACGCAACTTCGCTCGAGTTCAGCGCCACCTTCGAGATTTACCCCGAAGTGAAAGTGGGCGAGGTCTCGGCGGCGACGGTCGAGCGCCCGCAGGTCGCGGTGGACGACGCCGCGCTGGACCGGACGATCGAGATCCTGCGCAAGCAGCGCACGCGCTTCGTGCCGGCGGGCCGCGCCGGGCGGGACGGCGATCGCCTAGTGGTGGACTTCGAGGGCACGATCGACGGCACGCCGTTCGAGGGAGGGAGGGCGGTCGGGCTCGCCTTCACGCTCGGCGAGCGGCGCATGCTGCCCGAGTTCGAGGCGGCGGCGCGTGGCATGGCGGCGGGGGAGACCAGGAGCTTCGCGGTGAAGTTCCCGGACGACTATCACGGCAAGGAGGTGGCCGGGAAGGACGCGTCCTTCGCCATGTCGGTGAAGCAGGTGGACGAGCCGCAGCTTCCCGCGCTCGACGCCGAATTCGCCAAGGGGCTCGGCGTCGCCGACGGCGACCTTGCCAAGATGCGCCTGGAGATCCGCGCCAACGTGGAGCGCGAAGCGCACAAGCGCGTCGAGGCGCGCGTCAAGGGCCAGGCGCTGCAGGCGCTCCTGGATGCGACGCCGCTCGAGCTGCCGAAATCCCTGGTCGCGATGGAGGTGCAGAGCCTGGTGGAGCGCGCCGCGGCCGATCTGAAGGCGCGCGGCATCGGCCTGGAGCAGGTGCCGCTCAACCCCGCCGGGTTCGAGGAGGCGGCGAAGCGCCGCGTGGCGCTCGGGCTGATCATCGCCGAGCTGGCGCGCGCCGAGGGCCTGCAGCCCAAGCCGGCGGAGGTGCGCGCGCTGGTCGAACAGGAGGCGCAGACCTACGAGAGCCCCGCCGAGGTAGTAAAATGGTTTTATATGCAGCCGCAGCGTCTCTCGGAAATGGAAGCCCTCGCGCTCGAGTCGAACGTGGTCAACTGGGTGCTTGGCAAGGCGAAGCTGGTCGAAAAAGCGGTATCCTTCGACGAGCTGATGGGCGGCGCAACGTGATCTGGGAAAAATCGGCTGCTGACGCCAGGGATCTCGGCTTGATCCCGATGGTCATCGAGCAGTCGGGGCGCGGCGAGCGCGCCTACGACATCTATTCCCGGCTGCTCAAGGAGCGGGTGGTGTTCCTGGTCGGCCCGGTGAACGAGATCACCGCCAACCTGATCGTGGCGCAGCTCCTGTTCCTGGAGTCCGAGAACCCCGACAAGGACATCTTCTTCTACATCAACTCGCCGGGCGGCTCGGTGTCGGCGGGACTGGCGATCTACGACACCATGCAGTTCATCAAGCCCGACGTCTCGACGCTGTGCGTCGGCCAGGCGGCGAGCATGGGCGCGCTGCTGCTCGCCGCGGGGGACCAGGACAAGCGCTTCTGCCTGCCGAACTCGCGCGTCCTGATCCATCAGCCGATGGGCGGGTTCTCCGGCCAGGCCTCGGACGTCGAGATCCACGCCAGGGAGATCCTGTTCCTGCGCACGCGCTTGAACGAGATCCTCTCCAAGCACACCAGGCAGTCGATGGAAGTCATCCAGCGCGACACCGACCGCGACTTTTTCATGGGTGCCGAAGACGCGGTAAAGTACGGGATCGCGGACAAGGTGCTGATCTCCAGGGAGAACGTGTAGGAGCCCCATGTCGGACAAATCCTCCTCCGGCGAGAAACTCCTTTACTGCTCGTTCTGCGGCAAGAGCCAGCACGAGGTGCGCAAGCTCATCGCCGGCCCCTCGGTGTTCATCTGCGACGAGTGCATCGAGCTGTGCAACGACATCATCCGCGAGGAGACCGCCACCGACAAGGGCGGCAAGGGCGCCAAGTCCGACCTGCCGACGCCGCGCGAGATCCGCGGCATCCTCGACTCGTACGTGATCGGCCAGGACCAGGCGAAGAAGATCCTCTCGGTCGCGGTCTACAACCACTACAAGCGGCTGAAGCACCTGTCGAAGAACGACGAGGTCGAGCTCGCGAAATCGAACATCCTGCTGATCGGGCCGACCGGCTCCGGCAAGACCCTGCTCGCGCAGACGCTCGCCCGGCTCCTCAACGTCCCGTTCGTGATCGCCGACGCGACCACGCTCACCGAGGCGGGCTACGTCGGCGAGGACGTGGAGAACATCATCCAGAAGCTGCTGCAGAACTGCGACTACGACGTCGACAAGGCGAAGCGCGGCATCGTCTACATCGACGAGATCGACAAGATCTCGCGC
>MERQ01000102.1:294-7635 GCA_001770655.1 Betaproteobacteria bacterium RIFCSPLOWO2_12_FULL_68_20 | reverse complement strand
CCTGCTCACCTACCTGGAGGCGATCGTTCGCGTCTACAACCTCCACGGGCGGCGCGACAATCTCAACAGGGCGCGCATCAAGATCCTGGTGCATGAGCGCGGCCCCGAGAGGTTCCGCGAGGAGGTCGAGGCCGAGTGGGCGCAGCTGAAGGACGGTCCCTCGACGCTGATCCTCGAGGAGCTGGAGCGCGTCGCGCTGCGTTTCACGCGGCCGCGGTACGAGAAGGCCGCCAAAGTCGAGCTTCCGAAAGCCGGACCGTTCGCGGCGTGGATGAAGCGCAACGTCTTCGCCCACAAGGTTCCCGGCTACGCCGCGGTGACGCTCTCGCTGAAGAAGACCGGCGTCCCCCCGGGCGACGTCACCGCGGAGCAGATGGAGGCGATCGCGGCCCTGGCCGAGCGCTACTCGTTCGGCGAGCTGCGCGTCACCCACGAGCAGAACCTGGTGTTCGCCGACGTGCGCCGCTGCGATCTGCCCGCGCTCTGGGGCGAGCTGCGCGCGCTCGGCCTCGCCACCCCGAACGTCGGGCTTCTCACCAACATCATCTGCTGCCCGGGCGGCGACTTCTGCTCGCTGGCGAACGCCAAGTCGATCCCGGTGGCCGAGGCGATCCAGCGGCGCTTCGACGACCTGGACTACCTGCACGACATCGGCGAGATCGACATCAACATCTCGGGCTGCATGAACGCCTGCGGGCACCACCACGTGGGCCACATCGGCATCCTCGGCGTCGACAAGAACGGCGAGGAGTGGTACCAGATCCAGGTCGGCGGAAATCAGGCGCCCGCCTCGCTCGGCGAAGTGATCGGCCCGTCGGTCGCGCGCGCCGAGGTGCCCGACGTGATCGAGCGGCTGATCGAGTGCTACCTCGAAGAGCGCGAGGCCGACGCCGAGCGCTTCATCGACGTGGTGCACCGGATCGGCATCGAACCCTTCAAGGAACGCGTCTATGGCAGCACTCATCAGGAACCGGCGCATCGCGAGCGACAGCTGGCAGCCGCTTGAGCCGCAGCGCTGGCTGCAGGTGGGCGAGGACGGTCTGCTGCCCGATTTTCCGGACCGGGCGGACCTGATCGTCACGCCGCAGCTGTGGGCGCTGCGCCGGGAAGATCTTCTCGCGCGCGGCGGCAGGCTGGGGCTGCGCCTCGAGCCGGGCGACGAGCCCTCCGGGTTCGCGGCCGACCTGGAGCACTTCGCGCTGGTCGCGGTGAATTTTCCGAAGTTCGGCGACGGACGCGGCTACTCGATTGCGCGGCTGCTGCGCGAGCGCTACGACTACCAGGGCGAGCTGCGCGCGGTGGGGCAGGTGATGCGCGACCACCTGTTCTTCATGGAGAGCTGCGGCTTCGACGCCTTTCTCCTGCGCGAGGGCGAGGACGCGCAGGAGGCGATCGCCGCGTTCGACGACTTCAGCGACGCCTACCAGGCCTCGGTCGCGCGGCCGCAGCCGCTGTTCCGGCGCAGAGCCGGCGCCAAGTGAGCCGGGAGCTCGGGCTCGAGGCGCTTCTCGCAGGCGTCGCCGCCGACTTTGCGCCGGCGGCGCTCGCTTCGAGCCTCTCGGCCGAGGACATGGTTCTCACCGACGTCATCGCGCGGGCCCGGCTGCCGGTCGAGGTATTCACCCTCGATACCGGCCGGCTCCATGCCGAGACGTTGCGGCTGATCGACGTCATCGGCCGCCGCTACGGCATCGAGGTGCGCGTGTTCCGGCCCGATCCGGCCGCCGTCGCCGGATACGTCGCGGCGCACGGGCGAGACGGCTTCCATGACAGTCCGGAGCTGCGCAAGCGCTGCTGCGCGATCCGCAAGCTTGAGCCGCTGCGGCGCGCGCTCAGCGGCAAGCGCGCCTGGATCACCGGGCAGCGGCGCGAGCAGTCGCCGACGCGCGCGGCGCTCGCCGTGCGCGAATTCGACGCCGTTCACGGGCTCGTCAAGTTCAATCCGCTTGCGGACTGGAGCGAGGCGCAGGTCTGGGACTACCTCGCCTCGCGCGAGGTGCCGTACAACCCGCTCTACGACCAGGGCTACCGCTCCATCGGCTGCGCCCCGTGCACGCGCGCCGTGCTTCCCGGCGAGGACGTGCGCGCAGGGCGCTGGTGGTGGGAGGCGCCGCAGGCGCGCGAGTGCGGCCTGCACGTCGCGTCGGCCGGCCGCCCCGCGAAGGCGGCATGAGCGCCGCAGCCATCGCCAGCCGCGTCGCGCGGCCCGTGCGCACGCATCTCGACTGGCTCGAGTCCGAGGCGATCCACATCCTGCGCGAGGTCGCAGGGCAGTGCCAGAACCCGGCGCTGCTGTTTTCGGGCGGCAAAGACTCCTCGGTGCTGCTGCGGCTCGCCGAGAAGGCGTTCCGCCCGGGCCGGATCCCGTTTCCGCTCCTGCACATAGACACCGGGCACAACTTCCCGGAGGTGCTCGAGTTCCGCGACCGGCGCGCCGAAGGCCTGGGCGCGCGCCTCGTCGTGCGCTCGGTCGAGGAATCGATCCGGCGCGGCACGGTGCGCCTGCGCTCGCAGTCCGATAGCCGCAACGCGGCGCAATCGGTGACGCTGCTCGAGGCGATCGCGGAGCTCTCGTTCGACGCCGCGATCGGTGGCGCGCGCCGCGACGAAGAGAAGGCGCGCGCGAAGGAGCGCGTGTTCTCCTTTCGCGACGAATTCGGCCAGTGGAACCCGCGCGACCAGCGTCCGGAGCTGTGGAGCCTGTACAACGCGCGCGTGCGGCCGGGCGAGCACGTGCGCGTGTTCCCGATCTCCAATTGGACCGAGCTCGAGGTCTGGCAGTACATCGCGCGCGAGGGAATCGAGCTGCCGTCGCTCTACTTCGCTCACCGCAGGCCGGTCGTGCGACGGCACGGCCTGCTGGTTCCGGTTACCCCTCTGACGCCGCCGCGCGCCGGCGAGGCGGTAGAGGAGCTGTCGGTGCGCTTTCGCACGGTGGGCGACATCAGCTGCACGTGCCCGGTCGAATCCACCGCCGGCGACGCCGAGGCGGTAGTCGCGGAGACCGTGTCGGTGCGGCTCACCGAGCGGGGCGCGACGCGCATGGACGACCAAACCTCCGAGGTCTCGATGGAGCGGCGCAAGCGCGAGGGCTATTTCTGATGAGCCTCGCCGGAGATCTCGAGCGGAGCGTGCTGGCCGGCGCCGAGCGCGGCGTGCTGCGCTTCGTCGCTGCGGGCAGCGTCGACGACGGCAAGAGCACGCTGATCGGGCGGTTGCTTTACGACTCGCGCGCGATCCTGGAGGACCAGCTCGCCGCGCTCGAGCGCGCGTCGCTGCGACGCGGGGCGGCCGGAATCGACCTGTCGCTGCTGACGGACGGGCTCGAGGCGGAGCGCGAGCAGGGCATCACGATCGACGTCGCCTACCGCTATTTCGCGACGCCGCGGCGCAAGTTCATCATCGCCGACACGCCCGGCCACGAGCAGTACACGCGCAACATGGCCACGGGCGCGAGCACGGCCGACGCGCTGGTGCTGCTCGTCGACGCGCGCAAGGGAGTGGTAACGCAGACCAGGCGCCATCTCGTGCTCGCACAAATGCTCGGCATCCGCCGCGCGATCGCGTTCGTCAACAAGATGGACCTGGTCGGCTATGCGCAGGATGCGTACGAGCGCGCAGTCGAAGAAATGCGGTCGTTCGCGGCGCCGCTCGGCTTCGAGACGCTGGAGGCGATGCCCGGCTCGGCGCTGCGCGGCGACATGGTGGCGGCGCGCGGCGGCTCGCTCGGCTGGTTCACGGGGCCGACGCTGCTCGAGCGCCTCGAGACGCTCGAATCGGGCGCGGAGGAGGCGGCGGCGGGGCCGATGCGCTTTCCCGTGCAGCTCGTGTCGCGACCGCACGGCGGCGCGGCGCGCGGCTACATGGGGCGGCTCGAGTCCGGTTTTCTGCTCGCGGGCGAGGAAGTGGCGGTCTATCCCGGCGGCCGGCGTACGCGCATCCGCGGGATTCGCGGGGTCGCGGGAGAGCGCGAGATCGCGGTCGCCGGCGATTCGGTCACCGTAGTCCTGGCCGACGACCTGGACATCGGGCGCGGTGATCTGATCGCGGATGCCGGGGCGCCGCCAAGAGAAGCGCGCTCGCTCGATGCGATGCTGGTGTGGTTCGACGCCGAGCCGCTGCGGCCAGGCACCCGGCTGCTCGCGCAGCACGCGAGCCGGCGCGCGCCGGCCTGCGTGAGCGAGATCGTCGCCCGCCTCGACGTGAACACGCTGCAGGAACGCTCTCCCGACGGGCCGGCGAGCGCCAACGACATCCTGCGTGTCAGGCTGTCGCTCCAGGCGCCGCTGTTCGTCGATTCCTACCGCGACGTGCGGGCCACCGGCGCCTTCATCCTGATCGACGAAGCGACCAACCGGACGGTCGGCGCGGGAATGGTGTCATGAAAGGAATCGTGCATCTCGTCGGCGCCGGGCCGGGGGCGCCCGACCTCCTCACGGTGCGCGCGGCCCGGCTGCTCGGCGAGGCCGACATCGTGTTCCACGACGCGCTCGCTTCTCACGAGGTGCTGTCGCTCGCCGCCAGGGCCGAGAAAATCGCGGTCGGCAAGCGCTGCGGCGCGCATTCCACGGCGCAGCGCTTCATCAACAGGCGCCTCGTCGAGGCGGCGCGCCGCTACCGCACCGTGGTGCGGCTGAAAGGCGGCGACCCGATGCTGTTCGCGCGCGCGCAGGAGGAAATCGATGCGCTGGTCGCCGCGGGCGTGACCGTCGAAGTGGTTCCCGGCGTCACCGCGGCGCTCGCCGCGGCTGCAGAGCTTCGCATTTCGCTCACGCGCCGGGGCGTCTCGCGCAGCGTGGTGTTCGCCACGCCGCGCGCCGGCGAAGGCGAATCGCGCTCCAGATGGGCGCAGGCGGTGCGCGCCGGGGACACTGCAGTGCTCTACATGGCGGCGGGCGACGCGCCCGAGGTGCTGCGCGCGCTGCGCGAGGCGGGCGTGCGCGGCGATGTCCCGGTCGCGATCGCAGAAAACCTGTCCCTGCCTCAGGAGACGATCGCGGCGGGAACGCTGGACGAGCTGCCGATGCTCGCCGAGCGACGCGCGGGCGGTCCGGCGGTGGTGCTGATCGGAGAAGTGTTCCGGGCGATGGCAGCCGCTCAGGCCGCGGCCGGGCGGCGCAAGGCGCGCGCCGCGAGCCACAGCGCGTAGACGAGAAGCGCAGCGAACCAGGCGAGCGACCACTCGGCGATCGACAGGCCGAGGAAGGTCCAGCCCACCTCCGCGCACTGACCGGAGCCGGCGAACAGCTTCTCCAGCGTGCGCGAAAGCGGCAGGTTCTCCAGCATGAAGTAGAGATCCGGCCCGCACTGCGGCACCTGGTCGGGCGGCAGGTGCTGCAGCCAGACGTGGCGCGCGGCGGTGGCGAGCCCTCCCACCGCGAAGAGCGCAGCGACCGCAGCGTAGACCGCAGCGCCCCAGCCGCGCGGGCCGTGGATCGCGCCGGCGAGAAAGGTGACGAGCAAGCCGAGGTAAAAGACGCGCTGCACCAGGCACAGCGGGCAGGGCTCCTGTCCCTCGAAATATTGCAGGTAGTAGCCGGAGCCGAGGAGCAGCGCGCAGGCGAGCGCGCCGGCGCCGAATGCGCTGCGCGGTGAGACATTGGCGAGGTTCATGCGACGGATTGGACCACAAGGGCAGGCTTGACGATCCCCGCCGCCTCGCCGAAGCCGATGGTCGCGAAACCCTCGCGCGCGCAGCGGCCGCACTCGATCACCTCGTCGCCGTCTTCGAGGAAGCCGCGCTGCTCGCCCGAGGGCAGCCGGATCGGCTGCTTTCCGCCCATGGTGAGCTCGAGCAGCGAGCCGACCGAATCGGGCGCCGGCCCTGAGATCGTGCCCGAGCCGAGCAGGTCGCCAGGCCGCAGGTTGCAGCCGTTGGAGGCGTGGTGCGCCACGATCTGCGCAGGCGTCCAGTACGAGGTGGCGTAGTTGCCGCGCGAAAGACGCGCGGATCGCATTTTCGCCGCGCGCATCTTCGCGCTCCTCAGGTGCATCTCGATCTCGATCGCGAACATGCCTTCGCGCTGGTCCGCCTCGTCGTGCAGGTAGGCAAGCGGGGCGGGATCGCCCGCCTCGCGCACGAACGCCGGCACGCGGAACGGCTCGAGCGCCTCGAGCGTGACGATCCAGGGCGAAATGGTGGTGGCGAAGCTCTTGGCGAGGAAGGGCCCGAGCGGCTGGTACTCCCAGGCCTGGAGGTCGCGCGCCGACCAGTCGTTGAGCAGCACCACGCCGAATACGTGGTCGAGCGCCCTTCGCACCCGAATCGGCTTCCCGGGCGGGTTGCCGGGCCCGACAACGAAGGCGATCTCGGCCTCGTAGTCGAGTCTCCGCGAGGGTCCGAACGAAGGCGCGGGAGTCTCGGGCGGTTTGCGCTGGCCGCTCGGGCGAACGACCGGCGTCCCCGAGACCACGACCGAGGACGCGCGGCCGTGGTAGCCGATCGGCAGCCACTTGTAGTTCGGCAGCAGCGGGTTGTCCGGGCGGAACATGCGGCCGGCGTTGGTGGCGTGATGGAGCGAGGTGAAGAAATCGCTGTAGTCGCCGATCGCGACCGGCAGGAACAGCTCCGCCTGCGCCATCGGCACGAGGTGCTTCGCGAAGCGCTTCTTCTGCTTCGGGTCCGAGAGAGCGCGCGACAGCAGCGCCCTCAGGGCCTTGCGCGCGGTGCCGCCTGCGGCGGCCAGCCGGTTGAGCGTCGACCCGGTCTTCACGCCCACCGCCGCGAGGTCGAGGATCCGGTCGCCGATCGCGACCCCGCCTCGCGGCGCCTCCTTCGAGCGCTTCCGGCGGAAGATGCCGAACGGAAGGTTCTGGATCGGGAACTCGCAGCCCGGCTCGTTGGCCGACTCGATCCAGCTTTTTCGCGCCGGGTCGTGCGTTTCGTCCAGCCTCATAGCCCGCGCCTGGGAAAGCCGTCCCAGATCCGGTCGTAATCCTTCTGCAGCTGTGGTGCCTCTAGCGCGAGCTTCGTCGGCCGGAACACGTGGCGCGATTCCCACATGAAGGCGAGCGAGCTCTCGAGCTTGTGCGGCTTCAGCTCAGCGCCCGAGGCCTTGTCGTAGGTGGCGAGGTCCGGCCCGTGCGCCGACATGCAGTTGTGGATCGACACGCCGCCCGGCAGGAAGCCCTCGGCCTTGCCGTCGTACTCGCCGCGCACCAGGCCCATCAGCTCGCTCATCACGTTGCGGTGGAACCAGGGCGGGCGGAAGGTGCGCTCGGCCACCATCCAGCGCGGCGGGAAGATGACGAAGTCGCAGTTCGCCACGCCCGGCTGGCCCGAGGGCGAGGTGAGCACCGTGAAGATCGACGGGTCGCAATGATCGAAGCTCACCGTGTTGA
>MERQ01000102.1:0-127 GCA_001770655.1 Betaproteobacteria bacterium RIFCSPLOWO2_12_FULL_68_20 | reverse complement strand
AAGTCGCGCTTCTGCGCCAGCCCCTGCGCGCCGATCGGCCCGAGTTCCGGCAGCCGGAACAGCGCCCCGTAGTTCTCGCAGAGGTAACCGCGCACCGGACCGTCCTGCAGCCCGACCTTGAATTTCA
>MERQ01000101.1 GCA_001770655.1 Betaproteobacteria bacterium RIFCSPLOWO2_12_FULL_68_20 | reverse complement strand
CTGCTCATCAAGGAGATCTTCGAGATCGTCACGCAGCTCAATCGCCAGGAACGCATCCCGATCCTGCTCGTCGAGCAGAACGCCAAGCTCGCGCTCTCGGTCGCGCAGTACGCGTACGTGCTCGAGACCGGCCGCGTGGTGATGGACGGCGACGCAGGGAAGCTGCGCGAGAACCCCGACATCCGCGACTTCTACCTGGGGCTCACCGACCTGGGGACGCGCAAGAGCTTCCGTTCCATCAAGCACTACAAACGACGTAAACGCTGGGTGTCGTGAAAAAGGAGAGACCTATGAAAAGACTTTTCGCCAACGCTGCCGCGATTTTCACCGGGCTCGCTGTGGCCGGCTGTGCCACCATGGAGCCATCCTCGATCGGGGCGAGCCCGCAGGTCAAGCTCGACCGGGTGGAGGTTGCGAGCTACTTCCCGTACGCTGCGCCGCCTGCGCGCGTGCCCTTGGTCCTGGCGTTCGTGTTCAACGTGACGAACCCCAACGACCACGCGGTCACGCTGGAGGAGCTGCGCTTCGCCTACGCCTTCGAGGCCAAGGGCCAGTTCTTCACGCTCAACTCGCCCGCAGTCTATGACCTGCACTCCATCCCGCCCAGGGCGACCAACCAGGTGCGCGTGGTGAGCGTGCTCGACTCGGCGATCGTGCCGTCGACGCTCGCCGTGACTCAAGGGTTCACGATGGCGCAGTTGAATGTAAAGGCGCCCGATCTGGTCAAGATGTGGTGGGAGACGATCGGCGACTTCGCCTACGCCATCCGGGTGAGCGAGGGCGTGGCCACGTTCACTGCCGGGAAGGCGTCGAGCATCGTCAGCTTCGCGGAGACCTTCAAGAAGAAATGAGGCCTGCGCGCGGGCAGACCGGGGCGACGGTGGATTGAATCTGGAATAACCCGCACTTTTGGGGTCATGAGCGGAACAACCTCGAGTACTGGGTCTCGTGGCGCGCGGATGCGAGCGCGAGCCCCGGCGCAAGATTTCCCAGCTCCTCGTCATCCATCCGAGCTGCTTCCTCGACGATCCCGAGCAATTTCTCTCCGAGGGCAAGCAGCATCTTCTGCCCCTCGGTCTGGCCGAGCGGCACGGCCTTCAGCGCCGCCATGACCTGGTTCTCGAGCCATGCCCAGAGGTAGGCGAGGAGCGCCTCCCGCGGCTCGATGCCCCAGGTGATCGCCGCGCGCGCGAACACGGTCGGAAACGCGGGCTCTTCGAGCGCAACGTTTTCCACTCCCAGCTCGGGCAGCAGCAGGTTGAGCGAATAGCCCATCTGAACGGTCTCGGCGCGCAGCTCCGCGGTTTCCCGGCTGGCGAGAAACAGCTCGTTCCATCGCTCGATGTCCGCATCCTGCGAGCAGAGCCGCAGGAATAACGGGGCTTCCATCCGCGCGATGCTGTGTTCCAGCACGTCACCGATCCAGCGCTGCGCGCTTGCGGCATTCGTGACGACGCCCGCCTCGATCGCAGCCTCCAGGCCGCCCGAATAGCTGTAGGCACCCACCGGGAGCGCCGGACTCGCGAGCTGCAGCAGCAGCGCGAGCTTCTCAGTGCTTATGGTCATGGCCGTGGTGGTGCTGCTCGCCGTACTCGTGGATCCTGGAATCGTGCGCGTGCTCGCCGCCGTGTTGATGGCCGCCGCCGTATGCGCCGGCCTCGGGTTCGAAAGGCGCCTGCGTAGGCGTGACCTTCGCTCCGAGCCCCTTCAGCATTTCCTCGAGGACGTGATCGGCGGCGAGGCGGAGGAACCCCTCGCCCACTTGCACCGGCACGTGCCGGTTGCCGAGATGGAACGCGGCGCGCGCGAGCTCGGTCGGATTCACGCATTCGACGTGCAGGAGCTTCTCGGACTCGGCGACGATCTCGATGACGCGCCCGTCGGAGGCGGTAACGAGGTCGCCGCCGCGCAGCAACTCGCCGCGCGGAAGCATGAGCGCGACCTCCTCCCCCGATTCGAGCTTCGCGTGCAGCCGGCTTTTCTGCCGCGACTCGAACGGCAGCTCGAGCCGGCCGCGGATCTCGAGCTTGTACGCGCTCTTGCGGATCTTCAGCTTGGATTTGATCTCGAGCATCAGAACAGGAAATACCGCTGCGCCAACGGCAGCACCTTCGCCGGCTCGCAAACCAGCAACTCGCCGTCCGCACGCACCTCGTAAGTCTCCGCGTCGACCTGGATTCTCGGCAGGTAGTCGTTGTGCACCATGTCCTTCTTCCCGAGCCTTCTCGTGTTCTTCACCGCGACCAGCGGCCGATCCAGCTTGAGCTTGCGCAGCGCCGGATTCTTCAGCGCAGCTTTCGAGACGAACGTCACCGAGCTGCGCAGCGCCTTTCCGAACGAGCCGAACATCGGCCGGTAGTGCACCGGCTGCGGGGTCGGGATCGAGGCGTTCGGATCGCCCATCGCCGCCGCGGCGATCATGCCGCCCTTCAGCACCATCGATGGCTTCGCGCCGAAGAAGGCCGGCTTCCACAGCACGAGGTCGGCGAGCTTGCCGTCCTCCACCGAGCCCACGGCGTGCGAGATGCCGTGCGCGATCGCCGGGTTGATCGTGTACTTGGCGACGTAGCGCTTGACGCGTGCGTTGTCGTGGGTCTTCGGGTCGCCCTTGAGCGATCCGCGCTGCAATTTCATCTTGTGCGCGGTCTGCCAGGTGCGGATGACGACCTCGCCTACGCGCCCCATCGCCTGCGAGTCCGACGACATCATCGAGAACGCGCCCAGGTCGTGCAGGATGTCCTCGGCGGCGATGGTCTCCTTGCGGATCCTCGACTCGGCGAACGCCACGTCCTCCGCGATCGCGGAATCGAGGTGGTGGCACACCATCAGCATGTCGAGGTGCTCGGCGATGGTGTTCACGGTATAGGGGCGCGTAGGGTTGGTCGAGGACGGCAGCACGTTCGGCTCGCCGCACATCCTGATGATGTCGGGCGCGTGCCCGCCGCCCGCGCCCTCGGTGTGATACGTGTGGATGGTCCGGCCCTTGAAGGCCTTGATCGAAGTCTCCACGAACCCCGACTCGTTCAGCGTGTCGGTGTGGATCGCGACCTGCACGTCCATCTCGTCGCCCACCGCGAGGCAGTTGTCGATCGCAGCGGGCGTGGTGCCCCAGTCCTCGTGCAGCTTGAGCCCGATCGCTCCCGCCTTCACCTGCTCTCGTAAAGGGCCTGGAAGGCTCGCGTTGCCTTTTCCCAGAAAGCCGAGGTTCATCGGGAACGCCTCGGCCGCGGCGAGCATCGAGAGGATGTGCCACGGCCCCGGCGTGCAGGTGGTCGCGTTGGTGCCCGCCGCCGGCCCGGTGCCGCCGCCGATCATGGTGGTGACGCCCGACATCAGCGCCTCCTCGATCTGCTGCGGCGAGATGAAATGGATGTGCGCGTCGATGCCGCCCGCGGTGACGATCATGCCCTCGCCCGCGATCGCCTCGGTGCCGGCGCCGATCGGGATGGTAATCGCGGGCTGGATGTCGGGATTGCCCGCTTTCCCGATCTTCCAGATCTTCCCATCCTTCAAGCCGATGTCCGCCTTGACGATGCCCCAGTGGTCCACGATCAGCGCGTTGGTGATCACGGTGTCGGCGACCTTCGCCGAGACCAGCTGGCTCTGTCCCATCCCGTCGCGGATCACCTTGCCGCCGCCGAACTTCACCTCCTCGCCGTAGATCGTGAAGTCCTTCTCCACCTCGATCCATAGCTCGGTGTCGGCAAGCCGCACCCGGTCGCCGACCGTCGGGCCGAACATTTCCGCGTAGGCCTGGCGCGAGATTTTCATTTCTTCAGCGCTCCCATTACCTTCCCGGCGAAGCCGTAGACCTTTCTTTCGCCCGCGAGCGCCACCAGCTCCACCGTGCGCGACTGCCCCGGCTCGAAGCGCACCGCCGTGCCGGCGGCGATGTTGAGACGGCAGCCGTAGGCCTTCTTGCGCTCGAATTTCAGCGCGTCGTTCGTCTCGTAGAAGTGGTAATGCGAGCCGACCTGGATCGGCCGGTCGCCGGCGTTCGTGACCTGGACCGTCACCGTCTTGCGGCCCTTGTTCAGCTCGATGCTGCCGGAGACGATCTTCAGCTCACCCGGGATCATCGCGCCTCACTTTCTGGTGAATGCTGCCCGCGCTGGCCCCGTTCAGGCAAGCACGAACGCGCTCAGGGGCGAGAGCCCTCAGAGTTGCTGACCTTTGGCAGGTTGGCCCGCGAGCAGGAAGGTCTTCGGGTATTTTCCTTCGCCACAGATTTTGAACGAACCGAAGTCCTTGTACCAGAGCCCGTCGGGGGCATCGGGAGCGGATTCTCTCCACGTCTTGAGCTGGTAAAGGTCTTCCACGGTGATCTTGCGTTCGCGCAGCCGGTCAAACAGATGATCGCGGAGCGCGGGAGGCAGCCCAGTCCATTGGATCCTGGGCATTACTCGCCAAAGGTCATGCGGGCCAACTCTGCCTTAAGACGTTTCTGATCTTCCGCATCGCGGGAATGCGCCAGGCGGTCGGCCAGCTCGAAGAAGCGTTTCCTTTCCTGCTCCCGGGCTTCGATACCGGACTCTATGAGTTCGACAATGATGCGGTTAGCGCTCGTGCTGCTGGTCTTCGCCAGGGATTTCACCCGGCTGGCGACGCGCGCGGGGAGACTTACGCTCTGACGGACGGGCTTTTCGGAGATCGACATAGAATCAGATTACACCATCTTGCACCAGAATGCACCAGAAAGCGATTTGGACGTCGTGACGCTGGCGCTGCGGCACCGAGCCCGAACCAGCTCCTCATCCAGGGCATATGGCCGGAAAGAGCGTGATTCCCGCAAATGAAATGGTGCAGAAAGTGAAAGCCGCGGTGGACGCGCGCCTCGATCCCGATTTCATCATCATCGCGCGCACCGACTCTGCCGGCACGCACGGCGTGGACGAAGCGATCCGCCGGCTCAATCTGTATGCGGAAGCCGGCGCGGACTGCATGTATGCCGACGCGCTGCTCTCCCGGGAAGACATCGCCAAGGTCGCGAAGGGCGTGCCGAAGCCGCTCATCGTCAACATGACCGATAGGACAACTCATCGACCCCGCTTGCATGCGCAGCCGCCGTGTGCCGGGCGGCATGCGCGGGGGCCCGATTTGCGGCGGGTATGGGTCGATCATGTGCTCGTTCCCCGGGGGGCGATCCTTGCGCAATCGGCGTTGTGACGCATCTTGCCTGCGCCGGCCGCGATCGGGCAAGCTTCAGGCGATGTCGGGTACCGGGTGGTAGGTGAGCGGCAGATTCGCGTGCTCGGGCCAGGCCCGCACGGGTGCGGGCGGCGCGCGCTCGAGCGCCCGCGGCTGCCAACGGCCCAGGTGCTCCAGAATCGCTCGCACCACGATCGGGTCCTCGATCAGCGCGATGGCGCGCATCGGACCTCTGCACTTCGGGCATTCGAGGGGATCGACCTCATAGACCTTGCGGATCAGCCGCGCCCAGGCCGCCTTGGCGCGGCTCGCGAGCTCGCCCGCAACCTCGGCGACGCCGCTGGAGAGCATCGCCGCCGCTGACGAGGCTTTCGCCGCCCGCGCCCCGCGGCTGCGGCTCGAGTACCAGCCGCAGTAACGGACCAATTGCCCGTATCGGTCGGGAATGTGTTTGCACAGCAGCGCCAGCCACTCGGCGCCCGGCATGACCTGGAAAAATACATGGTATTTGCCCGTTCCTTCGCCTGCTAGCGGCGGGCTATAGTTCGCCGGTGGACGAAGCCCTGCTCCTCGCCCGGATCCAGTTCGGGCTGAACATCGCGTTCCACATCCTTTTTCCCAGCATCACCATCGGCCTCGCCTGGCTGCTGGTGGTGTTCCGCCTGCGCTACGAGCGCGCACGCGATCCCGCGTGGCTCGGCGCGTACAAGCTCTGGGTGAAGGTGTTCGCGCTGTCCTTCGCCATGGGCGTGGTGTCGGGCATCACGATGAGCTTCCAGTTCGGCACCAACTGGCCCGGCTACATGAACAAGGTGGGCAACGTCGCCGGGCCGCTGCTCGCCTACGAGGTGCTTACCGCCTTCTTCCTCGAGGCGACGTTCCTCGGCGTGATGCTCTTCGGCATGAACCGCGTCTCGGGTCGCGTGCACATCGCATCGGGCATCGTGGTCGCCGCGGGCACCACGCTCTCGGCGTTCTGGATCCTCGCCCTCAGCTCGTGGATGCAGACCCCGGCGGGCCACGTGGTGGAGCACGGAGAGCTCATCGCGGGGAGCTGGCTCGCGGTGATCTTCAATCCTTCGTTTCCCTACCGCCTCGCGCACATGCTGCTCGCCTCGGGGATCACCGCGGCGTTCCTCGTCGCCGGGCTCTCGGCGTGGCGGCTCCTCAGGGCGCCGAAGGATGCATCGGCGCACAAGACGCTGCGCTTCGCCGCGCGCCTCGCCGCCGTGCTCGTGCCGCTGCAGATCGTGGCCGGCGACCTGCACGGCCTGAACACGCTCGAGCACCAGCCGGCGAAAATCGCCGCGGTGGAGGCGCTGTGGAAGACCGAGAAGGGCGCGGCGTTGACGTTGTTCGCGCTCGTTAACGAGGAAAAGAAGACGAATGAATATGCGCTTGAAATTCCCAAAGCGCTGTCGCTGATCCTCAAGCACGACCGGAACGCCGAAGTGAAGGGCCTCGAGGAGTTCGGAGCCGACTACCCGCCGGTGGCGCCGGTATTCTGGTCCTTTCGCGTCATGGTCGGCGTCGGCGTGTTGATGCTGCTTCTTTCGTGGCTCGGAGCCTGGAAACTGAGGGCCGGCCCGCCCTCGCGGTTCCTCTTGTGGAGCTTTGCCGCGTTCACCTTCTCGGGCTGGGTGGCGACGCTCGCCGGCTGGCTGGTCACCGAGATCGGCCGCCAGCCGTGGCTCGTCAGCGGCATCCTGCGCACCGCCGAGGCGGCCGGCGACGCGAGCGGCGCCGAGCTGGGGGCGAGCCTGACCGCGTATGTCGTGACTTACGCCGCGCTTCTCGTTTCGTACATGGTCGTGCTGACGCACCTCGCCGGTAAAGGCTCGTCGTGATCGACCTGCCGATCGTGTTCACGGTGCTGATGGGCGCGGCGATCCTCGCCTACGTGGTGCTCGACGGCTACGACCTCGGCGTCGGCATGCTGCTGCCGGCGGCCGACCGCGACGAGCAGAACCGCATGGTGGCCTCGATCGGGCCGTTCTGGGACGCGAACGAGACCTGGCTCGTGCTCGGCATCGGGCTCCTGCTGGTCGCGTTCCCGGCCGCGCACGGCGAGATCCTCGGCGCGCTGTACCTGCCGGTGGCGGCGATGCTGGTCGGGCTGATGGTCCGGGGCGTGGCGTTCGAGTTCCGCATCAAGGCCGAGGGCTGGCACCGCGAGCTGTGGAACTGGCTGTTCTGGGCGGGCTCGACAGCTGCGAGCCTGGCGCAGGGCTTCATGCTCGGGCGCTACGTCACCGGCTTCGCGCCCGGCGTGGGCTACTGGCTGTTCGCGCTCGTCGTCGCGGCGGGTCTGTGCGGCGGCTACGTGCTGCTCGGCGCCACCTGGCTCGTGCTGCGCACCGACGGCCCGCTCCAGGCAAAGGCGGTGGCCTGGGCACGCTGGGGACTGCTGTGGGTGGCGCTCGGCGTCGCGCTGGTAAGCCTCGCCACGCCGCTCGCGAGCGAGACGGTGCGCCACAAGTGGTTCGACTTCCCGCGCACGCTCGCGCTGATGGTCTTGCCGGGCGGGACGCTGGCGGTGTGGCTCTGGGTCTGGGTCACCCTGGGCAAATCGGACTGGAAGCCCTTCGCAGGCAGCGTGGCGATTTACGTGCTCGCCTTCATCGGCCTCGCCTACAGCCTGTTCCCGTTCGTGGTCATGGACCGCCTGACGATCTGGGAGGCGGCGGCGCACCCGAGCGCGCTCGTCTTCGTGCTCGCCGGCACGGGCATCGTGCTGCCCTTCATCATCGGCTACACGGTGTATTCGTACCGCGTGTTCCGCGGCAAGGTGAGCGGCAGCGCCTACGACCAGTGAAGAAGGGCGCAAAGTCCCGGCGCGAGAACGACCGGGAGTTCTTCGCGAGCACCGATAGGAAAACTTCATCGACCCCGCTTGCATCCGCAGCCGCCGCGTGCTGTGTAGCCCCGGAGTGCGGCTTCAGGCGATGCCCATCAGCTCGCTCACGCTGTCCGGGCTTGCCGTGACCGGGATGCGCCTGCGCTGCGGCGGGCAGGAGAAGAGCAATCTGAAGGAAGAGTTTCCTCACGGGATCGGGTTGTGCACCGTGACAAGCTTTGTTCCGTCCGGAAACGTCGCCTCGACCTGGATCTCTGGAATCATCTCCGGCACACCCTCCATCACCTCGTCGCGCTTGAGCAGCGTCGCGCCCCAGCTCATCAGTTCCTGCACGCTCCTCCCCTCGCGCGCGCCTTCCAGCAGCGCCGCGCTGATGTAGGCGACCGCCTCGGGGTAGTTGAGCTTGAGCCCCTTCGCCTTGCGCCGCTCGGCGAGCAACCCGGCGGCGAAGACGAGCAGCTTGTCCTTCTCGCGCGGCGTGAGCTCCATTCAGGTCCTCCAGATGCGCGGCTCGACCGCCTCGCGCCCGGTAAGCGCGGGCCGCAGGGCTGACCAAACGCGCGCGAGGCAGTGCTTCGCTTCTTCGCTCGAATTCCCCAGGTAGCGCGCAACGAGCAGTCCCGGCAGGAGCGTAATCGCCGTCTCCGGCGCGGCCGCCCTGTAGACAGCGATCAACTTCGAATCGAGACCGACCGACGCGGCAAGCAGCGTTCCGAGAACGCTTCTCCCGTCCAGCCCGACCGGCGAGTGCATCAGCTTTCCTCCCCCCTCGATTCGACCACGTTCGTACCACAGAAGCCTGCCGCCGCGCGAAACCCTCGTGTGCAGCCGGATTTCCCCCCGGCCGAAGCGCTCGCCCGAGCCGGTGCGCCCGAGACAGAGGATCTCCCAGCCGATGTAACACGCCTCTGCATCGAGATTCACCTCGCACCCCATGTCGGCGAGCGCGCCGTCGAACACGATCGTCTCCTGCGGCAGCCATTCGAGAACTCCAGCCACCTCGAACGCGAGCTTCTGCCGCGCCCAGGGTCCCGCGGACCGATACCACTTCGCCGCGCCCGGAGTCGTCAGGAGCGCGTGCGCTCCGGCACCGGCTTTCGCCGCGACCTCGAGCTCGTCCCCGCCCGCGATCCCAGCCGGCGGATGCACCACGATCGCGTGGCAGACCTCATCGCCTTCCGGATAGAGAGGCTTCTGCACCACGAGCGGCCCGTCCTGGCGCCGCTCGGCGAGCACCGTCCTCGCTTCGCGCCGCTCGAATCCGAGCGCCAGCTCGGCCCGCCAGGGTGCGAAGACGGGCTCGGCGACGCGCATTCGAAAATCATACCGCCTGCCGGCGCTTCACGCCGTCGCGCTCGGCTGGCCCCCGCTGGCAACGGGGTAGAATGCGGGTTGGAGAGCGCATGGATTTGACTCTGAAGACGATCGTCGAATTTCGCGATGAGATGCGCGAGTTCAGGACTGAAACGCGCAAGACGCTCGCAGAGCACTCGCATCGCTTGAATGTGATTGAAGCCACCATCGCCAGCCTCAAGGCCGACGTCGGCGTCCTGCTCAGTTCCGTGCCCGTGATGAACGAGCGGCTGGACAGTCTCGAAGCGCGCGTCGCCGCGCTCGAAGCCCGCAGTTAATCGGAAACTCATACCGCCAGCCGGCGCTTGACGCCGTCGCGCTCGGCTTCTTGTTGGCGGCCACCGTCCTCGGCATGCTGAGCACGTAGGAAGCAAGCCGCCGTCTATCGGCGCTTTCCGAACCCCAAGTCCGAATCGGCGAGCATCGCGGCCGCGCGCGCCTGCAGCTTGCCGAGAGCGCGCTCGAGCGCTTCGCGCTCAGCTTCCGAGAGAGCGTCGAGCAGGTTGTCGTGGCGACGCCGCGCCGCCACCGCGATGACGGCGTGCACACGCTCGCCTTTGGCCGTCAGGCTGAGGAGCAGCCGGCGACCGTGTTCGGGGTCCGGCCTGCGCCGAACGTAGCCCGCGGCGATCAGTCGCTCGACGGAGCGCCCCACCCACGCCTTGTCCGTGCGCAGCCATTGGCTGATCTGGTTCGCGCTGATTCCGCGGCCCGCGTGCAGGGCGTCGATGACGCGCCACTCGGGAAGGCGAACGCCGAAGCGCCGCGGATAGTAGCGCGACGCGGCCAGGGCGAGCGTGTTGGAAAGGACCAGCACGCGATGCGACAGCAGGCCGCGGAGCAGGCGCGGGTCGCTGGATCGTTTCATGCGGCCATGATACCGGCCCGGCGCCTTGACATATTGGTGTCATGACAACTATTCTCGTTCCGGGGTCACCGCTGTGCCGCTCGCGCCCAAGAATCTTCTCGTCCTCATGTCCGACGAGCACAATCCGCGCGCGATGGGCGTTGCCGGGCACGCGCTCGCGCAAACGCCGCATCTCGACCGCCTGGCGGCGCGCGGCACCCGCTTCACGAGCGCTTACTGCACCTCCCCGATCTGCGTCCCGGCGCGCGCGGGGTTCGCCACCGGCAAGTACCCGCACCAGGTCGGCTACTGGGACAACGCCGATGCCTACGAGGGGGCGGTTGCGAGCTGGCACCATCTGCTGCGCGCGCGCGGCCACCGGATGGTCTCGATCGGCAAGCTGCACTTCCGCGGGCTGCCCGGGGACGATCACGGCTTTTCGGAGGAGCTGCTGCCAATGCACGTGGTCGAAGGCATCGGCGACGTAAAGGGCCTGATCCGCCAGGACATCCCGCGCCGTAACGGCTACGACAAGCTCGCCAAGCTCGCCGGGCCGGGCGAGTCGCCTTACACGCGGTACGACCGCGACATCGCGGCGCGGGCTCAGATCTGGCTGCGCGAGGAAGCGCCCCGACATCGCGAACGGCCCTGGGCGCTGTTCGTGTCCTTCGTCTCGCCGCATTTCCCGCTGATCGCGCCCCCGGAGTTCTACGACCGCTATCCCCTCGAGCGCGTCCCGCTGCCGAAGCAATACCTGGCAGCGGAGCGCCCTGAGCATCCCTACCTGCGCGATTACGACGCCTGCATGTCCTATGACGCCGGCTTCGGCGGAGACCATGAAAGAGTCCGCCGAGCGATCGCCGCCTATCTCGGTCTGGTCAGCTTCATGGACGACAACGTCGGCAAGGTGCTGCGTGCGCTCGAAGACGCTGGTCTGGCAGGCGACACGCGCGTCGTCTATACGAGCGATCACGGGGACAACGTCGGCGCACGCGGATTGTGGGGAAAGTCGACGATGTACGAAGAGTCCGCGGGCGTGCCGCTGATCCTCGCGGGGCCCGGAGTTCCCGCCGGCGCGCGATGCGCGACTCCGGCGAGCCACGTCGACCTCTTTCCATTTTTCCTCGAATGCGCCGGGGTGCCGGTGCCGAGCGACGGCTACCACGGCATCTCGCCGCTCGCGCTCGCCGCAGGCGAGCACGCAGACCGCGCCGTGCTCTGCGAGTACCACGCCATCGGCTCGACCGGCGGCATCGCCATGCTGCGCAAGGGCGGCTGGAAGTACGTGCACTGCGTGCGCTACCGGCCGCAGCTTTTCGATCTCGAGAACGACCCCGAAGAGCTGGTCGATCTCGCGGGCGATCCGGCCTGCCGCGCTACGCTGGCCGCGCTCGAGGCCGAACTGCGCCGCTTCTGCGACCCCGAAGAGGTGGACGCGCGCGCGAAGCGCCGGCAGGCCGGGCTGCTTGCCCGCTACGGTGGCCGGGAGGCGGCGCTCGCGCGCGGCGACCTCAACTACACGCCCGCCCCCGGCCAGGCGCCGGACATCAACTGAGGAGGAATCCCATGAAACGGCTGCGTCGCGTTTGCCTGCTGCTGCTCCCGATCGCGCTGCTTTGCGCAAGCATCGGCGCGAGCGCGCAAGGCTATCCGGCGAAGCCGGTCCGCCTCATCGTGGCGGACGCCGCCGGCGGCGCGCCGGACCAGCTCGGCCGCATCCTGGCGCAAAAGCTCTCCGACAGCCTCGGCCAGCAGGTCATCGTCGACAACCGGCCCGGCGCCGCCGGCGCGATCGGCGCGGACATCGCAGCGCGATCGCCGGCCGACGGCTACACGCTGCTGCTCACCACGACCTCGATCTACGCGATCCTGCCCAGCCTCAAGAAGAACCTGCCCTACGATCCGGTCAGGGACTTCGTGCCGATTTCGCGCATTGCGACCTCGTCGAACGTGCTGGTGGTCAACGCCTCGTTGCCGGCGAAATCGGTCGCCGAGCTGGTGCAGCTCGCGAAGAGCAAACCGGGAGTTCTCAACTACGCCTCCGCCGGCGTCGGCTCGCCGGCCCACCTCGCCGGCGAAATGCTCAATTTGCTCGCGGGCATCAAGCTGATGCACGTTCCCTACAAGGGCGCCGCACCGGCGCTGCTCGACGTGATCGCGGGCAACGCGCAGCTGATCATCACCTCGCCGATCGCCGCCGGCGCGCACATGAACGCCGGCCGCGTGCGCGCGCTCGCCACGACCGGCGCCGAGCGCAATCCGAGCCTGCCGAACCTGCCGACGATCGCCGATGCGGTGCCGGGCTACGAGATCTCGCAAACGTGGGGCATCGTTGCGCCGGCCGGCACGCCGCCGCAGGTCGTCAAGCGATTGAACGACGAGATCATCAGGGCGATGAGCCTGCCTGAGGTGAAGGACCGGGTGCTCAAGACCGGGGCCGTCCCGGTGGGGGACAGGGCCGCCGCGTTCGAGGCGTTCATCGCCAGGGAGCGGCAACGCCTTGGCGAGGTCATCACGAAGACGGGAATCGTGCTTGCTGATTAGCTGCTAGGGTAGTCCCCAGGACGGTTCTCGGCGAAGCCGGCCCCCAACGCCGCGCACGCTGGCCCTGCCCGTCATACCGCCAGCCGCCGCTTGACGCCGTCGCGCTCCATGTCGGCGCCTGCGCCGCGCGCGACGATCTCGCCGCGCTCCATGACGAGGTAGTGGTCGGCGAGCGAGCGCGCGAAATCGTAGTACTGCTCGACCAGCAGGATCGCCATCTCGCCGGTCCCGGCGAGCGTGCGAATCGCGCGCTCGATGTCTTTGATGATCGAGGGCTGGATGCCCTCGGTGGGCTCATCGAGGATCAGCAGCTTTGGCTGCATCGCGAGCGCGCGGCCGATGGCGAGCTGCTGCTGCTGGCCGCCGGAGAGGTCGCCGCCGCGCCGGCCGAGCATCTGGCGCAGCACCGGAAAGAGCTCGAACACGCGCTCGGGCAGCCTCGCGCCGCGCGGCCGAGTCGCGAGCCCCATCTCGAGGTTCTCCCCGACCGTGAGGCGCGGGAAGATCTCGCGGCCCTGCGGCACGTAGCCGATCCCAGCGCGCACTCGCCGGTACGGCGCCGCGCGCGTGAGATCGGCATCGCCGAATTTCACGCTTCCCGTCGCCGCCGGGAGCAGGCCCATCAGCGTCCTCAGCAGCGTGGTCTTGCCGACGCCGTTCCTGCCGAGGAGCGCCGTCACCTTGCCCGCCGGGATCTCGAACGAGAGATCGCGCAGGATGTGGCTGCCGCCGTAGTACTGGTTGAGATTGGCGACGGCGAGCATTTTTTTATTCCCCTCCTCTTCGAGGAGGGGTCCGGCCGCAGGCCGGGGGGTGGTGTCGGCGCGCGCAGCCCCACCCCGTCGCGCTTCGCGCGCCACCCCTCCTCGGAGAGGAGGGGAAAACGGCCCGCCTACCGTCCAAGGTACACCTCGATCACCCGCGGGTCGTTCTGCACCTGCTGCATCGGCCCCTCGGCGAGCACGCTTCCCTCGTGCAGCACCGTCACCTTGCGCGCGATCTTCCCGATGAACGCCATGTCGTGCTCCACCACCACCAGCGAATGCTTGCCGGCGAGCGAGAGGAAGAGCTCCGCGGTGCGCTCGGTTTCCGCGTCGCTCATGCCCGCGACCGGCTCGTCGAGGAGCAGCAGCTTCGGCTCCTGCACGAGCAGCATCCCGATCTCGAGCCACTGTTTCTCGCCGTGCGAGAGCAGCCCTGCGGGGCGGTCGGCGGCGGCTTCGAGGCGCATGAGGCGCAGCGACTCGGCGATCCGGTCGCGCTCTTCCGACGACAGCCGGTGGAACAGCGTCCTGCGCACCCGCTTGTCGGCCTTCATGGCGAGCTCGACGTTCTCGGCCACCGTCAGCCGCTCGAAGATGGTCGGCATCTGGAACTTGCGGCCGATGCCGGCCTGCGCGATCTCGGCCTCCGAGAGGTTGGCGAGGTCGATCGTCTGGCCGAAGTACGCCGTTCCGGAGTCGGCTCGCGTGCGCCCGGTGATCACGTCCATCATGGTGGTCTTGCCGGCGCCGTTCGGGCCGATCACGCAGCGCAGCTCGCCCACGTCGATCGAAAGCGAAAGCTTGTTCAACGCCTTGAAGCCGTCGAAGCTCACCGTGATGCCGTCGAGATAAAGGACCACGCCATGCGTCGTGTCGAGCCCGCCGGTCGCGACATGCGCCGCGCTCCCGCCTCCCGCGCCGAACCCCGATTGCGCGTGCACCGCCGCGCTCATGCCGTCTTTCCCCTCCTCGTCGAGGAGGGGTGGCGCGAAGCGCCGGGGAGGTGCTCGAGCAGCCCCATCACGCCCCTCGGCAGGAACAGCGTCACCAGGATGAAGATCGCGCCGAGCGCGAACAGCCAGTACTCCGGGAACGCAACGGTGAAATAGCTCTTCGCGCCGTTCACCAGTCCCGCGCCGAGGATCGCGCCGGCGAGCGTGCCGCGCCCGCCGACCGCGACCCAGATGGCGATCTCGATCGAGTTGGCGGGCGACATCTCGCTCGGGTTGATGATGCCCACCTGCGGCACGTACAGCGCCCCGGCGATGCCGGCGAGCACCGCCGAGAGCGTGAAGATCGCGACCTTGTAGTGCATGGTGTCGTAGCCGCAGAACATCACGCGCGGCTCGGCGTCGCGGATCGCGGCGAGCACGCGTCCGAGCTTCGAGGTGACGATCCAGCGCGCGAGCAGCAGGGTGCCGATCAGTGCCGCGCCGGTGATCGCGAACAGCGCCATGCGCGTCTCCGGGGTGGTGATCGGGAAGCCGAGGATGCGCTTGAAGTCGGTGAAGCCGTTGTTGCCGCCGAAGCCGGTGGCGTTGCGGAAGAACAGCAGCATCGCGGCGAAGGTGAGCGCCTGGGTGATGATGGAGAAGTACACCCCCTTCACGCGCGAGCGGAACGCGAAGTAGCCGAACACGAGCGCGAGCAGCCCCGGCACAGCCACGATCAACAGCAGTGCCCACCAGAACTGGTCGGTCATCCACCAGTGCCAGGGGAACTCCTTCCAGTCGAGGAACACCATGAAGTCCGGCATGTCGGACTGGTACTGCCCTTCGCGGCCGATCTGGCGCATCAGGTACATGCCCATCGCGTAGCCGCCGAGCGCGAAAAACAGGCCGTGCCCGAGCGAGAGGATCCCGGCGTAGCCCCACACGAGATCCATCGCCACCGCGACCATCGCGTAGCACATGATCTTGCCGGCGAGGGTCACCCAGAACGCGGAGAGGTGCAGCGGATGCTCCGGGGGCACGGCGAGATTGAGGAGCGGGAAGACGACGAAGACGACGAGGGAGCAAGCCCCCAGGATCGCCCAGCCCCTCGCTCCGTATAGACGGGACATAACCCTAAGAGGCAGGCTCACGTCTCCGCCGCGCGGCCGCGCAGCGCGAACAGCCCCTGCGGCCGCCTCTGGATGAAGAAGATGATGAACACCAGCACGGCGATCTTCGCGATCACCGCGCCCGACCACGACTCGAGCAGCTTGTTGGCGAAGCCGAGCACCAGCGCCGCGTACACCGTGCCGGCGAGCTGCCCGACCCCGCCGAACACCACCACCATGAAGGAGTCGACGATGTAGCCCTGGCCGAGGTCGGGGCCGACGTTGCCGATCTGGGTCAGCGCGCAGCCGGCGAGCCCGGCGATGCCCGAGCCCAGGCCGAAGGCCCAGGTGTCGACGCGTGCCGTGGGCACGCCCACGCAGGAGGCCATGGCGCGGTTCTGCGTGACGCCGCGGATGTAGAGCCCGAGGCGCGTGCGCGACAGCAGCAGCCACATCGCCGCCAGCACGGCGAGCGCGAAGAAGATGATCGCGATGCGGTTCCAGGGCAGCACCACGTTGGCCAGCACCTGGATGCCGCCCGACATGAACGCCGGGTTCTCGACCTGCACGTTCTGCGCGCCGAAGATCGTGCGCACCGCCTGCATCAGCACCAGGCTGATGCCCCAGGTGGCGAGCAGCGTCTCGAGCGGGCGGCCGTAGAGCCAGCGGATCACCGAGCGCTCGAGCGCCATTCCCACCGCTCCCGAGACCAGGAACGCCGCCGGCACGGCCGCCGCGAGGTACCACTCGAACAGGCCCGCATCGCGCATCCAGCCCTGCACCACGTAGGTGGTGTACGCCCCGATCATGATCAGCTCGCCGTGCGCCATGTTGATCACGCCCATCAGCCCGTAGGTGATGGCAAGGCCCAGCGCGGCGAGCAGCAGGATCGAGCCGAGCGAGACGCCGGCGAATCCCAGCCCGAGCCATTCGCCCCAGGCGAGCCGCCCGTCCACGGCGCGCAGGCTCTTTTGCGCCTCCAGCTTGAGATCCTCGTCCGCCTCGGCGGCCGCGGCTTCGAGCAGCAGCGACTTCGCGTTCGGATGGCTCGACGAGCCGAGCATGCGGATCGCGGCCAGGCGCGACTCCTTGCTGCCGCCCTTCAGCTCCATCGCGGCCGCGGTCATCTCGAGCAGTGGCTTGACGTCGGGATCGGCTTCCTTCTCGAGCGCCTTCCTCACCAGCGGCAGGATCGACGCGTCGGCGCCGCCCGAGAGCTCGCGCGCCGCGGCGAGCCGCTCGTCGCGCTCGGCAGAGAACAGCTTGAGCGCGGCGAGCGCGCCGGCGATGGCTCCGCGCAGCCGGTTGTTCGCCACCACGTCCTCGCGCTCGGCGGGCAGTTGCGCGACCTTCTCGCCGGTCACTGCGTCCACGCCCTCCTCGCCGCGCACGATCAGGACGCGCTTGCCGGAGGTCTGCACCTCCCCATCCGAGAACGCCTGCAGAAGCTCCGCGGCCCGCGGGTCGCCCCCGGCGACGAGCGCGCCGATCGCCTCGATCTTCTCGTCGCTGTCGCCGAAGGCGAGCTTCTCGACCGCCGCCGGATCGAGCGCGAACGCCGGCGACGCGGCGAGCCACAGGGCGATCAGCAGGATGCGCATATGTGAAAAGGGCCGCTCCCGCGGCCCTTTTTCCGAACTTTACCGCCTATTTCTTCTTTTCGGCCATCAGCGCGGGCTCGTCCTTCTTCTTGTCGTTGCCGGCGATGAACGGGCTCCACGGCTGGGCCTTGACCGGGCCCTTGGTCTTCCACACCACGTTGAACTGCCCGTCTCCCTTCACTTCGCCGATGAACACCGCCTTGTGCAGGTGGTGGTTCTTCTCGTCCATCTTGGACATGATGCCCGAGGGCGCCTTGAAGGTCTGACCGTAGGTGGCGACGCGCACCTTGTCCACGTCGAAGCTCTTCGCCTTCTCGACCGCCTGCTTCCACATGTACACGCCGATGTACGCGGCTTCCATCGGGTCGTTGGTGAGCGGCTTGCCGGCGTAGGCGAGCTTCTTCGCCTTGGTGTAGGCGGCCCACTTCTTCTTCCACGCGTCGTTCTCGGCGTTCTTCAGCGACATGAAGTAGTTCCACGCCGCGAGGTGGCCGACCAGCGGCTTGGTATCGACGCCGCGCAGCTCCTCCTCGCCGACCGAGAACGCGACCACCGGAACGTCGGTCGCCTTCAAGCCCTGGTTGCCCAGCTCCTTGTAGAAGGGCACGTTCGAGTCGCCGTTGATGGTCGAGACCACCGCGGTCTTCTTGCCCTCGGAAGAGAACTTCTTGATCCTGGCGATGATGGTCTGGTAGTCCGCGTGGCCGAAGGGCGTGTAGTCCTCCATGATGTCGGAATCCGCCACGCCCTTGGACTTGAGGAAAGCGCGCAGGATCTTGTTGGTGGTGCGCGGATACACGTAGTCGGTGCCGAGCAGCACCCAGCGCTTGGCGGCACCGCCGTCTTTCGACATCAGGTACTCGACCGCCGGGATCGCCTGCTGGTTGGGCGCGGCGCCGGTGTAGAACACGTTCTTCGAGATCTCCTCGCCCTCGTACTGCACCGGGTAGAAGAGCAGCCCGTTCAGCTCCTCGAACACCGGCAGCACCGACTTCCTCGACACCGAGGTCCAGCAGCCGAACACGGCCGCCACCTTGTCCTGGGTGAGGAGCTGGCGTGCTTTCTCGGCGAACAGAGGCCAGTTCGACGCGGGATCGACCACCACCGGCTCGATCTTGTGGCCCATCACGCCGCCCTTGGCGTTGATCTCGTCGACCGCCATCAGGACGACGTCCTTCAGCACGGTCTCGCTGATCGCCATTGTTCCCGAGAGCGAGTGCAGCACCCCGATCTTCACGGTCTTCTGCTGCGCGAGCGCGGCGGACGAGCCCAGCCCGATGGCCGCGACCGAGGCGGCCAAGGTCAATGCCTTGACGAATGAACGACGTTTCATCGCGATCCCCTTCCCTTTCAGTGAAATGAGCTTGGGAAATGCCCCGAAGACCATTAGGCAACGACCATGCCAAACTCTTTTTCCATCGACTCAAAGAGTTAGAGGACCACTTGGAAACCGGGACGCACCAAAGCGGTGCGAGCGCACCGTTATGCGGCGGCTTGCTGCCCTCGACTAGATCTCGACGCGCGTGCCGAGCTCGATCACGCGGTTGGTCGGGATGTTGAAGTAGTCGGTGACGTTTCCGGCATTGCGGGCCATCGCGGCGAACAGGTGCTCGCGCCACGTCGCCATGCCCTTGCCGTTGGTGCGCACCGGCACGATCTTCTCGCGCGACAGGAAGAACGATGTCTGCATCGGGTCGAGCTCGAGGCCGAGCGATTCGCAGACCTCGAGCGCGCGGCTCACGTCGGGCCGGTTCATGAAGCCGAAGCGCACGTGCACGCGCCAGCAGCCGTGGCCGAGCCGCTGGATCTTCACGCGCTCCTCGAACGGCACCCAGGGCACGTCGCGGATCTCGACGGTGAGAAACACCACCTGCTCGTGCAGCACCTTGTTGTGGTTGAGGTTGTGCAGCAGCGCGTGCGGCACCGCCTCGGGCGCCGCAGTGAGGAAGATCGCCGTGCCGGGAATGCGGTGCGGCGGCTCGAGGAACAGCGATTTCAGGAACGCCTCGAGCGGCACCGAGGCAGCGCGCAGCCGGTCGAACAGGATCTCGCGGCCTCGGCGCCAGGTCATCATCAGCGTGAACATCCCCAGGCCCAGGATCAGGGGAAACCAGCCGCCGTGCATGAACTTGAGCAGCGCCGAGGAGAAGAACGTGACGTCGATGACGAGGAAGAAGGCGGTCGCGACGATGCACAGCGCGAGCGGATAGCCCCAGCCGAAGCGGATCACGAAGAAGGTGAGGACCGTAGTGACCGTCATGGTGCCTGTCACCGCCACGCCGTAGGCCGATGCGAGGTTGGAGGAGTTGCCGAAACCCAGCACCGCGGCCAGCACGAGCACGAGCAGCGCCCAGTTGATCGTCGGGATGTAGATCTGGCCGTACTGGCGCGCCGAGGTCTGCACCACGTTCATGCGCGGCAGGAACCCGAGCTGGATCGCCTGCCGCGTGAGCGAGTAGGCGCCGGTGATCGTCGCCTGCGAGGCGATCACGGTCGCCGCGGTGGCAAGCGCCACCATCGGGTAGAGCGCCCAGCCCGGGTACGCGAGATAGAATGGGTTCTCGATCGCCTTGGGATTGGCGATCAGCACCGCGCCCTGGCCGAAATAGTTGAGCACCAGGCCGGGGAGCACCAGGCCGAACCAGGCGATGCGGATCGGCCACCTGCCGAAGTGCCCCATGTCGGCATAGAGCGCCTCCGCGCCGGTGAAGGCGAGCAGCACCGCGCCCAGCACCACGAACGAGGCGAAGCCGTGCCCGGTGACGAAGCTCAGCGCGTGCCTCGGGTCGAGCGCCTCGAGCACCACCGGGTTCAGCGCGATATTCCAGATGCCCACGGCGCCGAGCGAGAAGAACCACAGCACGCAGACCGGCCCGAACAGCGCGCCGACCGCCGCGGTGCCGCGTTTCTGGAACCAGAACAGCGCGACGATCACCCCGACCGCCGCCGGCAGCACCCACGGCTGGAGCGCCTTGGCGCCGACCGCGAGGCCCTCCACCGCCGACACCACCGAGATGGCGGGCGTGAGGACCGCCTCGCCGTAGAAGAGCGAGGCGCCGAACAGGCCCAGCGTCACGATGAACAGCCGCAGCTCCGGGCGCTCGCGCACGGCGGCGCTCGCGAGGGCAATCAGCGCCATCGTTCCGCCCTCGCCGCGATTGTCCGCGCGCATCACGAGCACCACGTACTTGAGAGTGACGACGATCATCAGCGCCCAGAAGATCGCCGACAGGCCGCCGAGAATGTTCTCGACGCTCAACGCGAAGCCGTGCTCGGGCGCGAAGGTTTCCTTCACCGCGTACAGCGGGCTGGTGCCGATGTCGCCATAGACGATGCCGAGCGCCGCAAGCGTCAGCGCCGCTTGGGAGGACTTCCTCGCCTGGGGTTTTCGTTCCACGCCCGAAGGGGGCATTCTTGCCGGGGACGCCGGACGCTACTCCCGCACCGCACAAAACGCAAATCCGATTCCCGAGATCTCTATTTTTATCGCATAATCAAATTGTTATAGGATTCACGGGAATGCGCCTGGCCCCTTCCTCTGACGAAGTTCGCGCGCGACTCGGCGATACCTGGCCGGTGGCGGGCGCGATCGATTGTCACGCACACGTGTTCGAGCGCGGCTTCCCGCTCGCCGCCTCGCGCGCGTTCGATCCCCTGCCCTATCCGCTCGAGTACTACCTCGCCTGGCTGCGGGCGCTCGGCGTGGGCCGCTGCGTGCAGGTGAACGCGAGCTGCTACGGCTTCGACAACTCGGCGACCCGCTACGCGCTCGAGGAGTGCCGCGCGGCCGGCATCGCGGCACGCGGCGTCGCCACCATCCACCCGGAGATCGAGGAAATCGAGCTGGCGAAGCTCGCCGGCGCGGGTTTCATCGGCGCGCGCCTCACCGCCTCGCGCATCGGCGGGCTCGGCACCGGCGCCTTCGAGGCGCTGGCGCGGCGCTGCGCGCCGCACCGCTGGCACCTCGAGATCAACGTGGACGACTGCGACGAATGGGTCGCGCTCGAGCCGCGCCTCGCCGCTTCGCCGGTGCCGGTGGTGTTCGAGCATCTCGGCACCGTGCGCGAGGGCGCGCGCGAGGACGCGCCAGGCCTGCGTGCCGTGTTGCGGCTGCTCGAGAAGCGGCGCGACTTCTGCGTCAAGCTGTGCAGCTTCTACCGGCTTTCCGCGCGCGACGCGATGAGGTTCCGCGACGTCGCGCCGGTCGTGAAGCGCTTCGCCGGCGAGTTCTCCGACCGCCTGATGTGGGGCTCCAATCTCCTCGCGTCCAACGGGGGCGGGGTGGGGGACGACCTGGAGCTGATCGGGGTCGCGCTCGAATGGCTTCCCGACGCGCGCATGCGCGAGCGGGTATTCTCGAAGAACGCCGAGCGCTTCTACGGGCTCTGAGGCGCGCGCGCCGGGTACGCGAGGCGCTCCTCCAGGCGCAGCTTGAGGGGCGGCCCGGCGGCCGGCTCGCCCGCCGCGGGCTGCTGCGGCGCGAGGCGCCCCGCCGCGTAGAGCCCGAGCAAGGCGCCCAGCAGGAGCGCGCCGAGCAGCGCCGCGAAAGGCCGCAGATTCGCACGCGGGCGCCCTCCGGCGTTCTCCCCTTCTCCGGCTGCCGGACGCGCGCGCGCGGCGGCATCCGCCCGCCGCTCGGCCTTCATCCGCCTGATTTCCATGCGCCGCGCCTCCGCCTGCGCGCGCTCGCCCCGCCTCGCCTCGCGCGCGAGCGCCCGCTCGGCTTCGCGCCGCTCGCCCGCGCGGTCGGCAAGGGCCTCCTCCACCCGGCGGCGATCGAGCTCGGCCTCCGCACGCGTGCGTTCCGCCGCAGCCCGCTCGAGCGCCAGGCGCTCGAGCGCCTCTTCCGCGGCCATGCGCGACTGCAGCGTCGCCGCGGCCCGCGACTCGGCTTCCGCGCGCTCCTGCGCGAGCGTCTCGCTGCGGCGTTCCGCCTCGAGCCGCGCCTGCAGCTCCGCCGCCGACCGCGCTTCGGCCTGCTCGCGCTCGGCCGCCAGCCGCGCCGCGCCGGAGTCGGCCTCGGCGCGCGCCTGCGCGGCGCGTCTCAACTCGGCGTCGAGCGATTCGCGCTGGCGCGCCGCCGCCGCGGCCTGCGCATCGGCTTCGGCCGCCGCTTCGGCTTCGCGCCCGAGCGCCCCTTCGGCCTCGAGACGCGACTGCAGCTCCGCCGCCGCCTCGCGCTCGGCGGCCTCCCGCTCGCGCGCCTGCGCCTGCCGGCGCTGCTCCGCCTCGATCCTCGCGTGCAGCGCCGCGGCCGCGCCGGCGTCGGCTTGCTCGCGTTCCCGCGCCAAGCGCGCAGCCTCGGCTTCGGAGCTCGCGCGCTCCTCTGCCGCCTGCCTGGCGGTCGCGTCGGTGGCGCCGCGATCCCGCGCCGCGGCAATCGCGCCCGCTTCCGCCACCGCGAGCGCCTGCGCCCGATCCCGTAATGCGGCCTCTGCCTCCCCGCGCTCGGCTGCCGCAGCGGCGAGCGCCTGCTCGGCGGCGATGCGGGCTTGCGCTTCCTCGAGCGCCGCGGCCTTCGCGTCCTCGGCTTCGTGCGCGGCCTGCGCCGCTTCGGCCTCCGCCTCCAGCCGGCGCTGCGCCTCGCGCCCGAGCCCGGCGTCCGCCGCTTCGCGTTCGCGCGCCAGCCGTGCGGCTTCGACCTCGGCCTCGAGCCGCTCCTGGGCGGCGCGCCGCGCCGCCTCCTCGGCTTCGCCCTGGCGTTTCGCCGCAGCAAGCGCCTGCGCCTCGACGTCGGCGCGCCCGCGGGCCGCCTGCTCGGCGGCCGCCTCCAGCGCGCGCCGTTCCTCGGCGAGCGCCGCCGAGCGCGTCTCGGCCTCGATGCGCACCCGCGCTTCGGCAAGCGCCCGCTCCTCGGCCTGGCGGCGCTCCGCCGCCGCCTGCAGAGCCGCGGCTTCGGCCTCGGCTCGCGACTGCGCGCGGCGCGAGACCTGGGACTCCTGCGCCTCGCGCTCGCGCGCGGCCGCGGTGGCGCTGCGCTCGGCGGCCATCCTCTCCTCCGCCGCCACGCGCGCCTCGTCCTCCGCCGCGGCACGCGCCCGAGCGAGCTCCGCCGCGCCCGCCTCGATGCGCCGGCGCTCCTCGGCGAGCACCGCGGCGCGCCTCTCCGTCTCGGTCCTCGCCTGCGCCTGATCGAGCGCCGCGCGCTCGCTCTCCCCGCGCTCCCTCGCCAGCGCTGCCGCGCCCGCTTCCGCGCTCGCCCGCGCCTCGGCCTCGCGCCTGAGCTTCTCCTCGGCCGCCTTGCGCTCGCGCGCCGACTCGAGCGCGTGCGCCTCGGCCTGCGCGCGCTCGCGCGCCAGGCGCCGCGCCTCGCCCTCGGCCGCCGCCCGCTCGCGCATCGCCTGCGCGGCTTGCGCCTCGGAAGCGGCCCGCTCGCGCGCGTGCTGCTCGGCTTCGGCCTCTTTCTGGCGCCGCCCCTCGGCGAGCGCCGCGGCTTTCCTCTCGGCCTCCTCGCGCTGCCTCGCCTCGGCGAGCGCGTGCGCTTCGGCCCGCTCGCGCTCCGCCATGAGGCGCGCCGCCTTGACCTCGGCCTCGGCGCGCGTATGCGCGATGCGGCGCAGCTCGACCTCCGCCCCCTGGCGCTCGCGCGCGAGATCCAGCGCGCGGCGCTCCTCGGTCACGCGCGCCTGCACGGACTCCTCGGCGTTGCGCTCGGCCTCGATGCGCAGCCGCACTTCCTCGAGCGACTCGTCGGCCGCGGGCCGCGCGCCGTCGCGCGCTTTGCGCTCGCGGTCCGCGTTCTTCAGCTTGTCGAACAGCCTGCTCATTTGCCCTGCTTGGCGGGGTGAGCCGGGGTCTTGCGCGCCGGCGCGGCCGGCTTCGCCGGCGCCTGCCGGTGCGCAAAATCCAGGTCGATCATGTCGCCGAGCGCGTCGGAATACGCCTCGCGCACCTTGCGCATCACCGGCAACGCCTTCTTGAACGCCTCGACCAGCTGCGGATCGAATTTCGTGCCGGCGCCGGCCGCGATCTCGGCCGCGGCCTGCTCGATCGTCTGCGCGTCGCGGTAGAACTGCGTGGTGGTCATGGACTCGAACGCGTCGACGATTCCCATCACGCGGCCGCCCCAGGGGATCGCCTCGCCTTTGAGGCCCTGCGGGTAGCCCGAGCCGTCCCAGTGCTCGTGGTGGGCGAGGGCCACCTGGTGCGCGAGCTTGAGCAGGGGGTCGTCGTGCTCGCCGATGATCTCGGCGCCGAGCCTGGGATGGCGCCGCACGCGCTCCCAGTCCGGCGCGGAGAGCTCGCCCGGCTTGCGCAGGATCTCGGCGGGCACGCCGAGCTTGCCCACGTCGTGCAGCGGCGCCGCCTTCAGCATCAGATCGCAGATTTCGGGCTTGGCGCCGGCCGCCTGGGCGAGCAGCTTGGCGTACTGGCCGAGCCGCATCACGCGGTTGCCGACCGCGGTGCTTTCGTGCAGTTCCATCGCTCGCGCGAGGCGCCGGATCAGCTGCAGGCGGGTGTTCTCGAGCTGCGCGGTGCGCTCCCCCACCAGGCGCTCGAGCTCGTGGCGCTGGTTGGAGAGCGCGATGTGGGTGCGCACGCGCGCCTTCAGCACCGCGCTGTTGATCGGCTTGGCGATGTAGTCGACCGCGCCGAGCTCGAAGCCCTCGGCCTGGTCCTTCGGCTCGGTCTTGCCGGTGAGGAAGATGATCGGTATGTCGGCCGTGCCCTCCTCGGACTTGAGCACGCGGCACAGGTCGAAACCCGACGCCCCGGGCATCTCCACGTCGAGCAGGATGAGGTCGGGGCGCGGTTCTCCCGCCGCCATCTCCAGCGCAGTGCCGGCGTCCGAGGCGGTGAGCACGCGGTACTCGGCCGCAAGCGCCTTCGCCATCAGGGCGAGCAGATCGGTCGAGTCGTCGACCGCGAGGATCACGGGGCGATCGGTTGCCTGCGCCATGCCGCAAGTTTACGGCAGGCGATGCGGGAGTTCAGCCGCGCCGCGCGCGGCGCTTGGCGTTGGCGAGCAGCCGCGCGTGCGCCTCGGGCGCGAGCGGCTCGCCGAAATAGAAGCCCTGCAGCTCGTCGCACTTGTGGCGCCGCAGGAACCGCAGCTGAGCGTCGGTCTCGACGCCCTCGGCGATCACCTTGAGGTGCAGGGCGTGGCCGAGCGAGATGACGGCCTGCGCGATCACGCCCTCGTCCGCCTCGGCGCCGGTGCCGATGTCGCGCACGAACGAGCGGTCGATCTTGAGCGCGTCGAGCGGCAGGTTCTTCAGGTACGACAGGCTCGAGTAGCCGGTGCCGAAGTCGTCCACCGAGAGCGCGACGCCGAGCGACTTCAGGCCCTGCAGCGTGGCGACCGCGGCCTCGGCGTTGTGCATCACCATGCTCTCGGTGATCTCCATCTCGAGCTGCGAGGGCTCCAGCCCGGTGTCGGCGAGAATGCGCGACAGCGTCCTCACCAGGCCTTCGCGGCGGAACTGCAGCGCCGAGAGGTTCACCGAGACCACGCCCGGCTCGAGCCCCTTGTCCTGCCAGATGCGCGTCTGGCGGCAGGCCTCGTGCAGCACCCATTCGCCGAGCTGCACGATGAGACCGGTCTCCTCGGTGAGCGGGATGAAGCGCGCCGGGTGCACCAGCCCCCACTCGGGGTGGCTCCAGCGCACCAGCGCCTCGGCGCCGACGACGGCGCCGCTCCTCATGTCGACCCGCTGCTGGTAGTGCAGCAGGAACTCGTGCTTCTCCAGCGCGCGCCGCAGGCTGTGCTCGAGCTGGAGGCGCTCGTTGACCAGCTGGTTCATCTCCGCCGTGTAGAACTGGAAGTTGTTGCGGCCGTGCTCCTTGGCGCGGTACATGGCCGCGTCGGCGTTCTTGAGCAGCGTGTCCACGTCGGGACCGTCCTGCGGATAGAGGCTGATGCCGGCGCTCGCGGTGACGTACAGCTCCTTGCCGCCGATCTGGATCGGCTCGGAGAGCTTCGCCGTGATGCGCTGCATGGCGCGGAAGATGACCTCCTCGTTGGTCTGGTCGTTCAGGATCAGCACGAACTCGTCGCCGCCCAGCCGCGCCACGGTGTCGCCCTCGCGCAGCACCGAGCGCAGCCGCTCGGCCATCGCCTTGAGCAGCTCGTCGCCGGTCGAGTGGCCGAGGCTGTCGTTGACGAACTTGAAGTGGTCGAGGTCCATGAACACCACCGCGATCGCGCGCAGCGTGCGCTGCGCGAACACCGCCTGCTTGAGGCGGTCGTGCAGCAGGCTGCGGTTCGGCAGGCCGGTGAGCGCGTCGTAGTTCGCCTGGCGCTCGAGCTCGACCTGGTAGCGCTTGCGCTCGATCGAGTACTGCATCGAGCGCAGCAGCAGCTCGCGGTCGAGCTTGCCCTTGACCAGGTAGTCCTGGGCTCCCCCCTTGACCGCCGACAACGCCACTCTCTGGTCGTCGTTGCCGGTGAGCACGATGATCGGCACGTCCGGCGAATGCGCGAACACCTTGGCGAAGGTGTCCAGCCCGAAGCTGTCGGGCAGCGACAGATCCAGCAGCACCAGCCCTGTCTGGTTCGACGCCAGGTGCTCGAGCCCGCGCGCGAGGCGGTCGGCGAAGTGCAGAGCAAACGGCGCCCCGGGGTCCTCGGCGAGCATCTCGCGGATGAGGCGCGCGTCGCCGGGGTTGTCTTCGATCAGCAGGACGTTGTGGGACTCGCTCACGCGCCTCGCGCCGCGCCCTCAGTGCCCGTTGCGGGGCAGGGTCGCCACCGTGAGCCAGAACATGTCGATCGACTTCACCACCACGATGAACTTCTCCAGGTCGACGGGCTTGGTGACGTAGCAGTTGGCGTGCAGGTTGTAGGTGCGGATCACGTCCTCCTCGGCCTTGGAGGTGGTCAGCACCACCACGGGAATGCGCCTCAGGTGCTCGTCGTTCTTGATCTCCTGGAGCACCTCGCGCCCGTCCTTCTTCGGCAGGTTGAGGTCGAGCAGGATGATGTCGGGCCGCGGCACGCCGGAGTACTTGCCGTCGCGCCGCAGAAACTCCATCGCCTCGACCCCGTCCTTCACCCAGTACAGGTTGCTGAAGACCTTGCCTTCCTTGAGCGCCTCGCGGGTCAGGCGCTCGTCGCCCGGGTTGTCCTCGACCAGCAGGATGTCGACCGGGGTGTTGTTGGTGACCATCAGTGGTGCCTCGCTTTCGGTAGCGTGAAACGAAACGTGCTTCCCTCGCCCGGCCTGGAATCGACCCAGATGCGTCCGCCGTGGCGCTCGACCACCTTCTTGCAGATCGCCAGCCCGATGCCGGTGCCGGGGTACTCGCCCTTGTTGTGCAGGCGCTGGAACACCATGAAGATGCGCTCGAAGTACTGCGGCTCGATGCCGATGCCGTTGTCGCGCACCCACAGCTCCCATTCGCCTTCGCGCTCGACCACGCCGACGTGCACGCGCGGCGGGTCGGCGCCGCGGAACTTGAGCGCGTTGCCGATCAGGTTCTGCAGCAGCTGCGCGATCTGCACGTCGTCGGCCTCGATGGTCGGCAGCGCGTCGTGCGTCACCTCGGCCTTCGTCTCCTCGATCGCGGCCCTGAGGTTGACGAGCGCCCTGCGCAGGATGTCCTCGCCCGCGAGCGCCTTGAAGTCCTTGCCGCGCGTGCCGACGCGCGAATACGCGAGCAGGTCCTCGATCAGCTGCTTCATGCGCGCGGCGCCGTCGACGATGTACGCCATGAACTCTCTTGCGTCGTCGTCGAGCTTCTCGCCCAGGCGCCGCTGCAGCAGCTGGGTGTAGCTCGAGACCATGCGCAGCGGCTCCTGCAGGTCGTGCGAGGCGACGTAGGCGAACTGCTCGAGCTCGGCGTTGGAGCGCTTCAGCTCCTCGTGCGCGGCGCGCAGGGCCTCGTCGGCCTCCTTGCGCTCGGTGATGTCGTCGAAGATCGCGATCTCGTACAGCGTGGCGCCGTCCGGGCCGCGAACCGGCGAGACCGTGAGGTCGGCCCACACGGTCAGGCCGTCCTTGCGCAGGTAGCGCTTCTCGAAGTGCAGCGCGTCCACCTCGCCCGCGTGCATGCGCGCGCGCCGCTCGTCGGTGACGTCGCGGTCCTCCGCGTACGAGATGTCCTTCACCGTGAGGCGGCTCAGCTCCTCGGCGGCATAGCCGAGGATCTCGCACAGGCTGCGGTTCACGCGCAGGAAGCGCCCGTCGACGCCCACGTGGGCGATGCCCGAGCCGGCCATGTCGAAGGTCACCCGCCAGCGCTCCTCGCTCTCGCGCAGCGCCGACTCGGCCTGTTTCGCCTCGGTGATGTCCTCCATGATCGAGATCTCGTGCAGCGGCCTGCCTTCGGGGTCGCGCGCGAGCGCCACGGTGAGATCCACCCACACCACCGAGCCGTCCTTGCGCAGGTAGCGCTTCTCGAAGCGCGCCGACTCCATCTCGCCCGCGTGCATGCGCGAGCGCCGCGCATCGGTGAGGTCGCGGTCCTCGGGATGCGAGATCTCCTTCACGTGCTTGCCGACCAGCTCTTCCTGCGGATAGCCGAGGACCTCGCACAGGGTGCGGTTCACGCGCAGGAAGCGGCCGTCGAGGCCCACGTGCGCGATGCCCGAGCCGGCGAGGTCGAAGGTGCGGCGGTAGCGCTCCTCGCTCTCGCGCAGCGCCGCCTCGGCCGCGGCGCGCCTGCGGATGTCGCGCGAGATCGCGACGATGATCCAGCGGTCTCCCGAGCGCAGCACGCGCCGCGTGGATTCGAACGGCAGGCGCGAGCCGTCCTTGCACGTGTAGTAGGCGTGCATGCCGTTCTGCAGCGATGGATCGGCGATGAGCGTGTCGTAGGAATGCGCGAGCTGCTCGCGCGTGGTCGGCAGCACGTCCTGCGGGCCCATCGCGAGCAGCTCCTCGCGCGAATAGCCGAGCAGCGCGCAGGCGGTGCCGTTCACGTCCACGAAGCGCATCGTGGCGCGATCGATCAGCAGGATCATGTCCGCCGAGGCATCCAGGGCGAGGCGGAAAAGACGCAGCTCTTCCTCAGCCTCCTGGCGGCCGGCGACCGCGACGCTCGCTCGACGGGCCTTCGACGTTCCCAGCTTCCCCTCCTTTGTGTGCGGCGCCGCAATTGTCGCTGCACTGCGGCTGCCGTCCCCTACCGCAACTGGAATTCTACAGTCAGCCCACGGCGGCCGCCGATCGGGTGCACATTGCCGTCAAACGACGAGCACGCTCTCGCCGTAGCCGCGTAGCGCGCGATCCGCGGTAAGCAGGTAGCGGGGCTCGGCTCGCGCCTGCGCCACCAGCATCCTGTCGAACGGGTCCCCGTGGAGCGCGGGCAACGCGCGCAGCGTGTGCACGTGGCGAGCCTCGATCGCGAGAATGCCGAACCCGCCTGCACGCGCAGCCCGCTCCACCTCGCCTGGATCCGCCTGAATGCTGTGACGCGCCGCCTTGAGCGCGATCTCCCAGAGGCTCGCAACACTGATCGCGACGTCGTTGTCGTCGTCCGCAATCAGGTCACGCGCGTGTCTCGACAGGCGCGGGTGATCCGCCATCCACCACAAGACCAGGTGCGTGTCGAGCAGGACGTTCACTTCGCCGCGGGAAAAAGCGGCGCCGCTTCCCAAGCGGCGATTTCCCGCTTGGTGAGAGGCCGATCCCAGCCCCGGCCGAACTTGATTTTGCCCTTCAAGGCGCCCGGCTTGCGCTTGCCCGCCTGTTTGCGAATCGGAACGATCTTCGCCACCGGCTTCCCGGCGCGTGCAAGGACCACTTCCTCGCCCCCGCTCGCCGCCTCGACCAGGCGGGACAGCTGCGTCTTGGCTTCGTGGATGTTCACCGGCTTCATCGTCGATCCTGACTTAGCTAAGTCTGGCTAAGTGTAGCGCGCTGCGCCCGTCTTGTCATCCGGGCACCGGCGCGCCGCGACCGTGGGGCGCGTCGAAGTCCACCAGCGGCCCCAGCGCGACGATCTTGCTCGGGTTCACGTAGGTCTGGCTCTTGTAGTACATGGCCTTGATGTGGCCGAAATTCACCGTCTGGTTGATTCCCGGGACCTGGTAGAGCTCGCGCGCGTAGCCCCACAGGTTCGGGTAGTCCTGAAGCCGCTTCAGGTTGCACTTGAAGTGGTAGTGGTACACCACGTCGAAGCGGGCGAGCGTCGGGAAAAGCCGCCAGTCGGCCTCGGTCAGCCGGTCCCCGCAAAGATAGCGGTTATCCGCCAGGTGCTGCTCGAGGATGTCGAAGGTGGAAAAGATTCCGCGCACCGCCTCTTCGTACTTCTCCTGCCTGGTGGCGAAGCCCGCGCGGTACACGCCGTTGTTCACCGTGCGGTAGACGAGATCGTTCCACTTGTCGATCTGCGGCCGCAGCGCCTCGGGATACATGTCGGGGAGCCGCTTTGCGGCGAAGGCGTCGAACTCGCGGTTGAACATGCGGATGATCTCGGACGATTCGTTGTTGACGATCGTCTTCTTCTGCTCGTCCCACAGCGCGGGCACCGTCGCGGGGCCCGAGTACTTCGGGTTGGCGCGCGCGTAGACCTCGTACAGGTGCCGCGCGCCGCCGAGCGGGTCCGGCGCGCACGGCGGCTCGTCGACGAACGGCCAGCCCTCGTTGTCGCCGACCGGGCCGAGGATGGTCATCGGGATCGCCTGGTCGAGCCCCTTCAGCATGCGGAAGATCACCGTGCGGCTCGCCCACGGGCAGCCCAGCGACGCGTACAGGTGATAGCGCCCCGCCTCGGCCTTGAAGCCGGAGGAGCCGTCGGCGCTCACCCGGTCGCGGAACTGCGACTCGCTCCTGATGAATTCCCCGCCCGTCCTGCGCGTGTCGCGCGGGACGTCCTTCCAGACACCGTCGACCAGATGTCCCATTTCGTCACCCCGGAAAGGAAACGCCCCGGCCGATTTCCCGACCGGGGCGCCTGATGCGAAGGCTTGCCGGCTTACTTGCTGGCGAAGCTCCTGTCGTTGCGAGCTGATCCACTGGTGGAGCCTTGCCTGCCGGTGCAGCCTCGGTAGTCTCTCACTGGATCACCTCCTTTCGTGGTTGCCAGCCTGAAAGTGTAGCAAAAATTTCCGCGGCGCTATTTGTCGAGCCTTCCGCCGATCGCCTCGAGCAGCTCGGGCATCGTCCGGTCGGCCCATTGCTCGGGGTCCGCGTCGATTTTCGCCTCGCCCTTCGCGATCAGGTCCGCGCCCAGCCCGTGGCGCTCGCAGAAATCGCGCCAGTATCCCTTCACCTCCGCCGCCGTCATGTCCATCTCAGGTTCTCCGCCAGGCGCTCGCCAGCCACGGCTGCCGCTCGCGCGGCAGGCCGGGCGGCCGGTAGTAGTGCGTCAGCTCGACGAACCCGGCGTCCGTCACGTAGCGGCGCCAGGTTTCAAGATCATGATACGCGCCGTAGCGCCCGCGGTCCCAGCCTTCCTCGTTGCGGCCGTGCGGGTTCGAGCTGAAGAGCACGCCGCGCGGCTTGAGCGCCGCGCGCAGCTCCGCGAGCACGCGCGGCAGCTCCCGGCTCGGCACGTGGAACAGCGCCGCGTTGGCGAACACCCCGTCGAAGCGCCCCGCCGGCAGCTCGAGCCTGAGGAAGTCCTGCTGCCACACCTCGCAGCCGCTCCACTCGCGCGCCATGGCGACGAAGCGCGGCGCGCCTTCCAGCCCCACCGCGACGTGGCCGAGCGCGGCGAAAGCCTTCAGGTCGCGCCCCGGCCCGCAGCCGAGATCCAGGATGGTGAACGGCGCGGCGCCCTCGATGTGGCGCAGCAGCTCATCGATATTCTGGCTGACGTCGTGGTCGCGCGTGCCGCGCCAGAAATCGACCGCGCGCTGCTCGTAGTGATCGAGCGTGACGCTCGCGATGCGCGCGAGCTGCCGCGGATTCAGCTTCACGCCTGGGATTCCTGCGGATCGCGCGCGGCGCCGCCCTAGTCCTTCGAGCCCGTCTCCCGGGACTTTCTCATTTTCGCCGCCTGCGCGTACAGCTCGTACATCTTGAGCTTGTCCGTCACCTCCAGCTTCTTCCTGTCGGTGACGTCCTTTCCCACGATGAAAATCGACTGCTCGGCCGCGACGCGGCGCCGCTCCCATTCGAAGTCCCGGTACGTCCCGTCCTTGCACCGCAGCGCGAGCTCGAGCGGCCCCGGATCGCCGGCGGCCGCGCGGGGGTTGATCAGCCTGAGCGCAGTCGCGCGATCAGTGTCGTCCACCAACCGGACCAGGGCGCGGCCGACCAGCTCGTCCGCCCGATAGCCGAGCGCCCTTTCCCAGGCCGCGTTGACGACCTTCAGCACGCCGTCGAACGCCACCACCGCCATCAGATGGGGCGATTCGTCGAAGGCGCGACTGTTCAGCCTGCGATCGGCCACTTCCATGATCGTGCCGAGAGCCTAGCCGAGAGGCGCGCAGTTGGACAAAACGATAAAAGCGCCCGGCTCATGGGAGGGATGATACGACCGGCCCGGGTGCGAAATCCGGCTAGACTCCCGTGCAACCGACAAGGGAGGACCTTATGGCTACCGGGAGGCCCTGCGCGTGCTCGGCAGCGACGCCTGCGAGCGGGACCTGCGCATCGTCGAGGGTGTAAGCTAGATCCCGTGCTTTCCGCAAAGGGCGAACGATGACCACGAGCTGGGTACTCAACGCGGCCGGGCTGCTCGCCACGACAATCGCCGCCCTGCTGATGTTCCTGCATCTGCGCAGCCTGCCGCGCACCGTCGAGGAGCTGCAGAGCCCCGAGGGCAGGCGCGCCTACGCGAAGTACCAGCGCCTGGGGTCGATCGCCGTCGGGCTGCTCGCGACCTGGCTGGTGCTGCAATACCTCGCGCTCATCGTCCTGTAGCATGCCCGCCCCGCTTTCCGGAAGCTGCCTGTGCGGCGCCATCCGCTACACCATCGGCGCCCCCGTCACCGAGCTGCGCGCGTGCCATTGCAAGCACTGCCAGAAATCCTCCGGCGCCGGCGGCAGCGTCAACGCCATGATGCCGAGCTCGGCCTTCACCATCACCCAGGGCACGCCGAAGCGCTTCGACGTCAAGGCCGACAGCGGCCGCTCGCTGTGCCGGTATTTCTGCGTCGACTGCGGCTCGCCGATCTACAGCCACCGCGCCACCACGCCCGAGACGGTGTCGGTGAGGATAGGGACCGTCGACAACGCCGGCGACATGAAGATCACCGGCAACATCTGGACGCGCAGCGCGCGTCCGTGGGCCACCATCGGCCCGGAGACGAAGCAGTTCCCCGGGCAGCCTGACGCGCCACCCGCCCGCTAGACCTCAGAGGAGTCGCAATGCCCGCAACGCAAGCGTTGATCCGCCCCGCTTTTGCCTTCCTTCTCGCCGCGTTCAGCGCGGCTGCGCTCGCACAGGCGCAGAAGGCGCCTTCCGCCTACGAGCCCTCGATCGGCCAGGAGGGCAAGGACGTGGTCTGGGTGCCGACCCCGGACGTGCTGGTCGTCAGGATGCTCGACATGGCGAAGGTGACGGCGAAGGACCACGTCATCGACCTCGGCTCCGGCGACGGCCGCACCGTCATCGCCGCCGCGAAGCGCGGCGCGCGGGCGCTGGGCATCGAGTACAACCCCGAGATGGTCGAGCTGTCGAAGCGCAACGCCGAGAAGGAGGGCGTGACCGCCAGCGCCACGTTCGTGAAGGCGGACATCTTCGAGAGCGATTTCTCCCAGGCGACCGTGATCACCATGTTCCTGCTGCCGGACATCAACCTGAGGCTGCGCCCGAAGATCCTCGGCCTCGCGCCCGGCACGCGCGTCGTCTCGAACACCTTCACCATGGGCGACTGGAAGGCGGACGAGACCGCCACCGTGAACGCGGATTGCCAGAGCTCCTGGTGCACCGCGCTGCTGTGGATCGTGCCCGCGCAGGTGGCCGGCACCTACAAGGTTGCCCAGGGCGAGCTCACCCTCAAGCAGACCTTCCAGATGCTCTCGGGCACGCTGCGCAGCGAGGGCAAGACCTTCGCGCTCGAGGGCAAGGTGAACGGCGAGGAAATCGCCTTCAGGGCCGGCGGGCGCGAGTATCGCGGGAGGATGAACGGCAAGCGCCTCGAGCTGAAATAGGAAGCGCGCCCGTTCGACAGAGAACCATTTTTATGGGATTATGGGCGGTGTGAAGACCACGCTCGAGCTGCCCGACGACCTGATGCGGCGCGTCAAGCTGCGCGCCGTGCACCGCAACCGCCGCCTGAAGGACGAAATCGCCCGGCTGCTCGAGGCGGGCCTGGCGAGCGCGCCGGAGGCGGAAGCGCCGCGCAAGGCGCCACGTCCGGTGCGGCTGCGCGGCCGGCGGCCGCTCACGCTGCGCGAGATCGAATCCGCGATCGGCTCCGGCCGCGAGTAGGCGGGCGAGCCGCGCGTGGTCGTCGTCGACACCAACGTCCTCGCCTACCTGCTGATCGAGGGTGACCGCACCGCGGCGGCGCAGGCGCTCTACGCGCGCGACGCCGACTGGCGCAGCGAGAGCTTCCTGCTTGTCGAGTTCTCCAACATGCTGGCGACCTACGTGCGCAACGGCAGGCTGGACGCCGAGGCGGCGACCGCGCTGCTCGCAGCCGCCGATCGCACTTTGACGGGGACCGTGAGCCTGCCGCACCCGCGGGCGCTCGAGGTCGCGCTCGAGCTCGGCGTGTCGGCCTACGACGCCCGGTTCCTCGCCGTCGCGCGCGGCCTGGGCGTGAAGCTCGTCACGGAGGACGCCAAGCTGCGGGCCGCGGCGCCCGCGCTCACGCAATCGCTGACCGACGCCATCGCAGCCTGATCCTTCCCTCAAGCAGGCGCTCAGGAGCGCAGCACCCTCCCTGCCGCGGCGCCGCAAGGGCGCCTTGACCGGATATGCTGAATATCGCACACTACGTGCGTGAAACAGCACATCTACGCGGCGATCGCCGCACGACGCAAGCGGCTCGGCCTGTCCCAGCAGCAGCTTGCGCTGCGCGCCGGGCTGCGCCGCGAAAAGGTCAACCGTCTTGAAAGCCGGGGCGAGGACATCGCCCTCGACGGGCTGTGCCGTCTGCTCGACGTCCTCGGCCTGGAGCTGCAGGTTGGCGACAAGCGCGAGCCGCCCGCGGCGCGAAAGCTGAATTCGCCCGCCGCCGGCTACCTCGTTCCCAAGAGCTTTCGCGAAGTGTCCTTCCTCGACGGCTCCAGAGCGAAGGTCATTCGCTGGGGGAAACTTCCCAGGTGATGCTGCGGCCGCAGGACGCCGCCGGGCTGATCGCGCAGACCTGCACCGAAAGCACGGTCCTCGTCGGCGGCCAGGCGGTGGCATTCTGGATCGCCTATTTCGGCGTCCGCTCCCGGCTCGCCGCTCTTACGAAGGACATCGATTTCCTCGGTACGAGGAACGACGCGAAACGCGCTGCGGCGCGGCTCGCGCTACCGCACCAGCTGAAGCTTGCCACGTTCGACGATGCGCCGCCGAACACCGCGGTGCTTTCGGTGCGCCTCGAGGGCTATCCCGAGCCGGTGATGATCGACTACCTCTCCGGCGTCCTCGGCCTCGACTCCAAGGACATCGTGCGCTCGGCCGTGAGCGTCGAGGTGGACAAGGCCCGCCTCGGCGTCGTGCACCCCTTGCTGCTTCTCCAGGCGAAGGTCTGGAACCTGTACCGGATCCCGGCGAAGCGCACGCCCGAAGGCATCGAGCAGACCCGCCTCGCGATCGAGATCGCGGCCGCCTTCATCGAGAGCCGGATGGCTGCGCGCGCGGCACCGCGGGAACTGCTGAAGGCGGTCGAAACCGTCGGCAGGTTCGCCGCCACCGCGCCGGCGCGTTATGCGCGGGAGCAGCATGCCCTGGAATGCCTCAAGGCGGTTCCGCCCCCCGTGCTGAAAAAGGGCGTCCTTCCCGCGGCCTTTCACCAGGAGCGCTGGCCGCGGATCCTTGCTGCGGCGAGAGGTTAGCTGCGCAGGACGCGCCCCGCCGTCGCTCCGGTCAGCGCGCCTTTCTCCCAGACCACCTCGCCGTTCACGATCGTCATCTCGACGCCGCGCGAGCGCTTGACCATGCGCTTGCCGCCGCCCGGCAGGTCGTGGATGCGCTCCGGGCGCGCGGCCATGCCCACCGTGGCGGGGTCGAAAATCACCAGGTCGGCGGCCATGCCGGGGGCGATGCGTCCGCGGTCCTTGATGCCGAAGAAGTCGGCCGGGTCGGAGGTCATGCGCCGCACCGCCTCTTCCAGCGTGAGCACCTTGCGTTCTCTCACCCAGGTGCCGAGCACGTAGGTCGGGTAGCCCGAGTCGCACAGCATGTCGAGGTGCGCGCCGCCGTCGCCGAGGCCCAGCAGCACGCTGCGGTCGTTCAGGAGCTCGGTCATGCGGTCCACTCGCGTGTTCCAGGACTGGACCGTGAATTCGTTTTCCAGGTCGTCTTCTAGCGTGAGGTCGAGGAGCGCGTCCACCCCGTCCACGCCGCGCTCGGCGGCGATCTCGGCGACCGTGCGGCCTTCGTGCTTTTTCAGCGCCGGGCTTCTCACCTCGTGCACCGTGATCCGCGCCCAGTCGGCGAACGAGGCCGGGCGCTTCAGGTCCTCGCGGAAGCGGTTGCGCCACGCGCGGTCTCGGTAGACGGCGGCCTGCGCCGCCTTGGAGGTGTTCTCGAAGAGGACCTTCCAGGACGGGAAGGCGGCGAAGGCGAAGGGGCTCCGCATCGCCAGCTCGCGCGTGAGCGGGAGCGGCGAAGTCTGCGGGCGCGCGCCCCGCGCGAGCATCGGCTTCACCTTCGCGAGCGACTCGCGCAGCGCCTCGGGCAGGTCGTCGCGGTCGAACATGGCGATGAACGTGACCGGCCGGCGGCTTTCCTCGAGCATGAAATCCAATAGCTCGAGCTCCGGCGGCTCCATCACCGCGATCTGGCGCGTCATGGCGAACTCGATCGCGCCCTTCCCTCGCTCGCGTAGCGCGTTGCAGTACGCCTTCAGCTCCTCGCGGCTCGCGTTGCGGCAGGCGAGCGGGCGGCCCTGGTAGCCGAGGTGCTGGTTGAGGAGCGTGCTCGAGAAGCCGAACGCGCCGGCGTCCAGGGCGTCGCCCAGCAGGGATTTGATCTTTCCGGTTTCCTCGGCAGTGGCGGCGCGCTCCAGCGACGCCTCGCCCATCACGTAGTGGCGGAAAGGCGTGAGCGGGGCGAGGAAGGCGAGGTTGAGGGCGGGCTTGCGGCGCTCGGCCGCGTCCATGTACTCGGGGAAGGTTTCCCAGTCCCACGTGATCCCGGCGTCGAGCACCTCGAACGGGATCGCTTCCACGTTCACCAGGTCGCGCATCGCGATCTCGCGGGCTTGCGGGCGGCAGGGTGCGATGCCGACGCCGCAGTTGCCCATCACCACCGAGGTGACGCCGTGCCATGAGGAGGGCGTGATCGCCGCGTCCCAGCAGATTTGCGCGTCGTAGTGGGTGTGGGGGTCGATGAAGCCGGGGGCGACGACGAGGCCGTCGGCGTTGATCACCTTCCTGGCCGACCCCGAGAGTTGACCGACCTCCGCCATCTTGCCGCCCGCGATTCCCACATCCGCTCGCCTCGCTGGCGCGCCGGTGCCGTCGATGACGCACCCGCGCTTGATCAAGGTGTCATAGGCCACAGGGAATCTTACCCATTGGAGCCCTTGGCCCGCGTTGGTAGTCGCCAACCAGTTGCGGCCCTCTGTTCACGATGCGCTATCATCGAAGTCGGGTCTTCGCAGGCAATTGCCATGACTACTCTCGAAATCAAGCTTTCTCTGCCCGATCAGCTCGCGAGTCAGGCGGAGGCCGCCGGCATTCTCACCGCCGAGGGCATCGAGCGCCTAGTGCGTGAGGCACTGAAGCGCGAGGCGGGACGCCGGCTGAGCGCGATCGCCAAGGAGCTTCGCAGCGCGAACTTTACGCCGATGAGCCAGCAGGAACTCGACGCGGAGATCGCCGCCGTGCGCGCAGAGCTTCGGCTAGAGCGTGCGCGTAGCGCTTGATACCAACACCGTCGTATCAGGACTCCTTTGGGGCGGGCCGCCCGGCGAGATTCTCGACCGGGTGACGGAAGGAACGATCGAGGCGGTGACCTCGGAGGCACTCCTGGCCGAGTTGGCCCGCGTGCTTGTCCGACCGAAGTTCGCGGCAAAGCTCGCTGAGAAGCAGAGCACCGCGGGCGAGATCGCCGCGGTAGCTGGTATTGCGCTTGTGCCACTTCTGTAATACTCTAGCGGGATGCTGCGCACCGTGACCGTCAAGCTGAAGGACCGCCTGCTCGCTGAGATCGAGGCCGAGGCGCGGGCGCGCCGCACCACGCGCTCCGCCGTCGTGCGGGCGCGCCTGGAGCGCGCCGCAGCGTCCGGCGGCTCGGCCTGGGATGGCATGCGCGACCTCGTGATCCGCAGCGAAGCCGCGCCGCCCGACCTCGCCGGCAGCAAGGCGCACCTGCGGGGCTATGGCGGCTCTCGTCGTCGTTGACACCGGGCCGCTCGTCGCGGCCCTGCTCGAGCGCGACCGCGACCATGCATGGACCCGGGCGCAGCTGGAGGCGCTGCCGGCGCCTCTCGCGACCTGCGAGGCCGTGCTGTCCGAAGCCTTCTTCCTGCTGCGGCAAGTGCGCGGCGGCGGCGAACGGCTCGCCACCCTTGTCGACCGCGGCGTGGTGGAGGCGCGCTTCGACTTCCAGGACGAGCGCGACTCGGTGCTGCGCCTGCTGCGCAAGTACGCCGACACGCCCATGAGCTTTGCGGACGCCTGTCTCGTGCGAATGACCGAGCTGCACAGGGAGTCGCACGTGCTGACGCTCGACCGCGATTTCGCTGCCTACCGCCGCAACGGCCGCGAGCGCATCCCCCTGCTCGCACCCTGGGCGTAGGGCGCTGGAAGGCCGGGGCCTGCGGCGCTCGGCCGCGTCCATGTACTCGGGGAAGGTTTCCCAGTCCCGCGTGATCCCGGCGTCCAGGACTTCGAACGGGATCGCTTCCACGTTCACCAGGTCGCGCATCGCGATCTCGCGGGCTTGCGGGCGGCAGGGGGCGATGCCGACGCCGCAGTTGCGCATCACTACCGTGGTGACGCCGTGCCATGAGGAAGGCGTGATCGCGCCGTCCCAGAAGATTTGGGCGTCGTAGTGGGTGTGGGGGTCGATGAAGCCGGGGGCGACGACCAGGCCGTCGGCGTTGATTACCCTCTTCGCTGCGCCCGACAGCTTGCCGACCTCGACAATCTTTCCACCCCTTATTCCAACGTCCGACCGCTTCGCCGGCGTGCCGGTGCCATCGATCACCAGTCCGCTCTTAATCAAGAAGTCGCAGACTATTAGTAGACCCAATCCGCGTGGCGCACGGGCAGCCGATTCAACTTTTGTCGTACGAATTGCCACGTTGGCATGAACTGATCCATCAGGGCGATGAAGCGCTCGCCATGCTTTGGCTCGAGTAGGTGAACCATCTCGTGCAGAACGATGTAGTCGAGGCAATCCTTAGGTTTCTTGGCCAATTCGGTGTTCAGCCGAATGGTGCGCGCGCGGGGATTGCAGCTACCCCACTTGGTTTTCATCTGCTGAACGAAGACCTCCCTCACCTGCGCCCCAAGCAAGCGCTCCCATTTCGCGATTAGACCGGGCACCTCTGCCCTGATTAGCTCGCGATACCACTCCGCCAGTATTGCGTCC
>MERQ01000100.1 GCA_001770655.1 Betaproteobacteria bacterium RIFCSPLOWO2_12_FULL_68_20 | reverse complement strand
CCTCACGCCGCTGGACGAGGCGCGCCGGGCCTTCGAGCGCGACTACCTGGTGAGGATCCTCAAGATCACCGGGGGCAACGTCACCAAGGCGGCGCGCCTGGCGGGCAGGAACCGCACCGAGTTCTACCGGCTGCTCGAGCGCCACTCGCTCGAGCCCGCGATGTTCAAGGCCGCGCAGCATCCGGCGCGCGCCGCAGTGTAAGGAGGTCAACGTGAGACTCGTCACCGCAATCGCAATCTTCGCATTCGCCGCGCAATCCGTCGCGGTCCCGGCTGCGGCGCAGGAGCTGGGGCCCGAGGCGCTGGTGAAGAAGGTGACCACCGAGGTGCTGGACGCGATCCAGAAGGACAAGGAGCTGCAGGCGGGGGACCGGCACAAGGCGCTCAAGCTCGCCGAGGAGAAGGTCCTGCCGCACATCGATTTCCGCGAGTCGACGCGGCTCGCGGCGGGCCAGGTGTGGAAACAGGCGAACCCGCAGCAGCAGGAACGGCTGGTCGCCGAGTTCCGCTCGATGCTGGTGCGCACCTACTCCAACGCGATCGATGCCTACCGCGGGCAGACCATGAAGGTGATGCCGGTGCGCATGAAGCCGGGCGACACCGAGGCGACGGTGCGCAACCAGTACGTCAGCCTCGGCAACCGCCCGGTCGCGGTGGACTACGCGATGCGCAAGACGCCCGAGGGCTGGAAGATCTACGACATCGTGGTCGAGGGCATGAGCCTGGTCATCACCTACCGCGCGGAATTCAACGCCGTGGTGCGCCAGTCCGGCATCGACGGCCTGATCAAGCGGCTCGCCGAGAAGAACACCCCGCCGAAGCTCTCGGGCGGGGCGGGCACCTGAGCCCGCGTGCCGGGGCGGGCCGGCATTCAGGCCGTCTCCACGCGGTTCCTGCCGCTCGCCTTGGCACGATAGAGCGCCGCGTCGGCGCGGGCCAGCGCCGATTCGGCGCTGTCGCCTTCGCCGAACTGGGCCACGCCGAAGCTGCAGGTGACCGCGCCGACTTTGTCGAACGCATGCGTTTCGATCAAATGCCTCAGCTTCTCGGCCAATTGAAACGTGTCCCCGGCGCCGCAGTTGCGCGCGAGGATCACGAATTCCTCGCCTCCCCAGCGAGCCAGTAGATCGGTTTTCCTGGTGTGGCGCTGGATCAGCCCGCACAGGCCGACCAGCACGCTGTCGCCCGCCTGGTGGCCGTGCGTATCGTTGATCGCCTTGAAGTGGTCGACGTCACACATCACGAGCGCCAGCGGCGTCCCGTAGCGCTTTGCGCGCGCGATCTCGTCGGCGAGCGCCTGATCGAACTTCAGCCGGTTGGCGACGCCCGTCAGCGCATCGGTGGCTGCGCGCTGCTCCAGCTCGACGCGCTTCGCCAGGGCGATCTTGTCGCGGACCAGCTGTTCCATCCACACGAGGTGGGCCAGGCTCAGGACCGCGAACAGCAGCGTGACGATGATCCCGAGGGCGCGGCTGGCGGCGATCGGGGCGCCCGCCCTCAAGGTCACGAAGGACCATCGTTCGTCGCCGATGTAGCGGCGCCCCGCGTAGTGGCGCTCGCCTTCGAATTCGACCCAGGTCCCGTCCGCGATCTCCCCGGCGAGCAAGGGCGCGGCGCGCAGCTCGCCGAATTGCAGCGAGCGTGACAGCGCCTGCCGAGCGTCTTCGGGCAGCGGCCACAGGGTCCTGAACAGCGCCTGCGAGTCGCTGGCGAGAAACACGACGCTGTTGGGATCTATGAAGAAGGCGTGCTCGAACTGGCGGTATTCGAGCTCCATCGCGTCCAGGGTCTTCTTGACGACCGCCACGCCGGCGGCCCGGCCGGACGCGTCGCGGGCCGGGCAGCTCGCGTAATAGCCGCGTTCCCCCGTGGTGACTCCGAGCGCGTAGTAATGAGTGCACTGTCCGGCGGCCGCCTGCCGGAAATAGGGGCGGAACCGGTAGTTCTTCCCGACCAGGCTGTCGGAATCGAAGCGATTGGACGACGCGACGACCGTTCCGTCCCTGTCCATGAGATACGCGATCGTCGCCTCCCCGGCCGCGTTCTTGAACGCGTCCACGAACCCGTCGGCCGCCTGCGATGCCAGCGGGCTGCCGCCCGCCAGCGCGGGCAGCACCCAGGGCGAATCGGCCATCGATCTCGCCACGCTGTCCGCCGCGCCGACCTCCATGCGAAGCCGGTTGGCCAGCAGGCTGAGGTCGCCTCGCACGTCGTCCCGCATCCGCTGCTCGGAATAGCGGCCCAGATAATCGGTCAGCGCCCAGCCCGCACCGAGCGTCGCCGCGAACGCGATCGCGGTCCAGGCGAACTGCAATCGCAGCGGCCCGGCGTAGGCGGCCGAATGATCCTCGATGATGCGCTGGCGCCTGAGGCCCCAGACCGAGATCGCCAGCCAGGCGGCGAGCAGGCCGCGTACGAGCTGCACGGGGATCCCGGAGCTGCTGAAGAACGCCTCCTGATTGACGAGCAGCGCCGGCCAGAAGGGCGCGGCTGGCACGACCGCGCCGGCGGCGACGCCGTACAGTCCGAGCCCCGTCGCGGCAAGCAGGATCCATCGCTTCTCCGCGCCCGCCAGTTCGCGCGCAAGCAGCGCGAGCACCGCGCCGGCCGCCACGCCCCCCGTGAATCCCAGCGCGTAACGCGCGACTGCGTCGCCCGCGGCCGGCCCGATCGCGACCGCGGCAAGTGCGACCAGCAGCAACGCGGGCGCATGGATCCACCGCCCGGGGACCTTGCGCCCGAGGCGGGCTGCGCCCAGCCGGGCGAACTCGGCGAGCGGCAGGAACGACCCGGCCAGCACCACGAGGCGCGCCCACAGGAACGCCGGCGTGTCGCCGGCGCTGAGCGCGGCAAGGACGAGCCACTCGTGCGCGCCGTGGGCGAGACCGAACGCGCCGAGCGCGCGCCAGGGCAGATCGCGCGGGCGCCTGTCGCCCAGCGCGAAGCAGACCGCGCCGAGCACCACGAACGCCAGGCCGTAGAGGAAGAAGACGTAGTCGAGTTGCGCCTTGAAGAGCTCGGCCATGATCAGCGTGCCGGGGGCCCGCTAGCGCTCGAGGACATACGGCCAGCTTAGTCGGGCGGCCGCTCGCGGAATTGAGCTAGATCAACGCCGCAATGCCTGAACGATTTCCCCGGGATTCGGAAATCGATTCTCGCGGTGCTTCGAGAAGACCAGCTTGCCGTCCGCGGCGACGTCGAAAATCCCGTTGTCGCCCTTGACGAGCTCGGGCTTCGCGCCGAGCGCCTGCTCGATCTCGGCCGACACACGGCCGGCCTGCGGCAGGTAGTTTCAGCGCACGCAGTAGGTGATGGTGATGCGCATGGGGATCGTCATTCGGGCTCGGGAATCATACTCCGGGCGGTTAGGTCGAGGTGTCCACTTTATCGGATGAGGTTCCCGCGTCCGGTGCGGCGTGCTGTTAGGCGGCCGGTTGCCGGAAAGGAGCGAGCGCCCAAGTAAGGTAGTAGCCATCGTAGTCCTTTCCAGACTCGTCATAAACGCAAGCAAAGTCGCGGTGCGAGGAACGCATTGAGCGCGGGAGAATCCACTTGCCTGAGTCGACACCAGACCTCCAAGCCTCGGCTCTTTTCCGATACCAGCAGTCAGCACCAAGAAAGACATATGAATGCCGGCGTTGCCGATCAGTAAAGCACGCCCGAATCTCTCGGTTAACCGATGGCGTTCTAAGGCGTTCGAGATCTTGAGCGAGCGCCGGCCAATGACTCGGTGCCCAAGCTACCTTGAACTCGGCCAGAACCAATTCGCGGTCACTAAAGATGAGCGCGTCTATGTGGTTGTCCCATCCCCGCTTCGATTTGCCCTTAACCGGAATCTCTAAGAGCACACGCGCGCTCGCGAGCGCCCTGCTGAGAGCGTGAATGTAGTAGTAGCTCACCATGCGCTCGGGATAGGTATTAACTCGGCCAGGCGCCGGATCGAAGCAGGTCAACGCACGATTGAATTCCCTTGCGGTCGTTGCCAATGCTCTTCGAATCCTCTGCGCCAAGTCCATGGTTCGGCCGCCTAGACAGAATGGCTTTCGTTCGAGGGGTGGCGGCCCGCCTCCGCGGTAACGTGGGTTGCGCGATGGGCGCGCAGAGCCACAGGTTTGGCACGGTGGCGCAAACACACTGAACGGAGACGGGCCATGGAAAAGTCTAGCAAGGTTTTTGTGGGGATGGACGTGCACAAGGAGTCGATCGACGTGACGCTCGCCGAGGCGGGCGGTGAGGTGCGCCGCCTGGGGCAGATCGGCGGGGACCGGGGGTCGTTGCGGAAGATGGTGAGGAAGCAGCAGTCCAAGGGCGGGGAGCGGGTGTTCGTGTACGAGGCGGGGCCGTGCGGGTTCTGGATCCACCGCGAGCTCGCGGCGCTGGGGGAGCGCTGCATGGTGGTCTCCCCCGCGCTGGTGCCCAAGCGCGCGGGCGATCATGTGAAGACCGACCGGCGCGACAGCGAGCGGCTGGCGAGCCTGGCGCGCGCGGGGGAGTTGGAAGCGATCCACGTGCCCGATATCCGGGACGAGGCGATCCGGGATCTGGTACGCGGGCGCGACGATGCGGTGATCGCGCAGCGGCGCGTGCGCCAGCAGCTGAAGGCGCTGCTGCTCAGGAACGACATCCGCTATGTAGGCAAGACCTCCTGGACGGGAGCGCACCGGCGCTGGCTCTCGGAGCTGAAGCTGCCCGAGCCCGCGCAGCAGATCGTGTTCGAGGAGTATGTCGATGCCATCGCGGTGGCCACCGGGCGCATCGAGCGGCTCACCCGGGCGATCGAGACCGAGGTCCTCACCTGGCGCTTCGCCCCGGTGGTGGCGGCGCTGCAGGCGATGCGCGGTATCCAGTTTGTGCATGCCGTGACGCTCATTGCGGAACTGGGTGATCTCACCCGCTTCGGCTCGGCCCGACAGCTCATGGGGTACCTGGGTCTGGTCCCGCGGGAGGACTCCTCCGGTGAGCACCGGCGCCAGGGTTCGATCACCAAGGCGGGCAACAGCTACGCGCGGCGTGCGCTGATCGAGGCGGCCTGGGCCTATCGGCATCCGGCGCGGGTGACGCGCATCATCGCCACCCGGCAAACGGGATTACCGAAAGCCGCCTGCGACATCGCGTGGCGTGCGCAACTGCGTCTGAGCGCCAAGTACCGGCGCCTGAGCGCCCGGCACCTGCATCACAACAAGATCGTGGTGGCGCTCGCGCGCGAGCTCTCGGGCTTTGTCTGGGCGATCGGCCAGAGCGTCAAACCGCACTGAACCGAACGGTCGCGATCGCGCATCGGTAAACGCCCGTCCCATCGACCCGACAAAGGAGGCTCACGGCATCCACCACTCATGCCAGATAGGAAACGCGGCGCGGCCGCGGAAAGGAGAACCCTTGTCGGACGTTATTGGTCCGGCCTCACGGCCGGCATCCCAGATCCTAGACCAAGGCAGCTCCGCGACGCACAGCAGTCATGCCGCTACCCAACGCGCGAATATCAGCTTGATCGACCGTCGCTCAAGATGGCCCCG
>MERQ01000099.1 GCA_001770655.1 Betaproteobacteria bacterium RIFCSPLOWO2_12_FULL_68_20 | reverse complement strand
ATGTCGGCGATGCGCTGCGCGAGCTGCACCCCGCCCGCCGTGTAGAGCAGCTGGTCGCGCTCGGAGACGTTGATGTACGCGGTCACCAGCTGCGCAGCCGTAAGCCCCCCGAGCAGGACGAGGACCAGCCTTCCGAACAGGCTGCGCGGCAGCAGGCGCATCAGGGATCGAGCTCGACGGCGGCGGCGAGCACGTAGCCTTCGCCGCGCACCGTCTTGATGATCTGCGGGTCGGATGGATCGTCGCCCAGGCGGTGCCGCAGGCGGCTCACCTGGATGTCGATCGAGCGGTCCGACGGATCGGCTTCGCGGCCTTTGGAGAGCACCATGAGCTGGTCGCGGCTGAGCACGTGGCTGGGGTGGCTCAGGAATATCTTGAGCAGCTGGTACTCGGCGCCGGAGAGCGAAGTCACCACGCCTTCGGGCGACACCAGGTGCCGCGCGAGCACGTCCAGGCGCCAGCCCGCGAATGCGATGGTGCGGGCGTCGTCCGCGCGCAGGCTCCGCGGCAGGCTGCGAAAGCGTCTGAGCACGTTCTTGATGCGCGCGAGCAGCTCTCTCGGGCTGAAAGGCTTGGCGAGGTAATCGTCCGCGCCCATTTCGAGCCCGACGATGCGGTCGGTTTCCTCCCCGCGCGCGGTGAGCATGATGACCGGCGTATCCGAGTCGGCGCGCAGCCTCCGGCACAGCGTCAGCCCGTCCTCGCCCGGCAGCATCAGGTCGAGCACGACCAGGTCGACCTTGCCGCGCGCGAGGGCGGTCCACATCGCCTTCCCGTCGGCCGCGACCGAAGCCTTGTAGCCGTTCTTCCGCAGGTAATCGCCGAGCAGGCTGCGGATCTCGGCGTCGTCGTCGACGATCAGGATGTGGTCCTGCGCTTCCATGCCGGCACTTATAGCTTTCGGGGTCTTCCTGGTGGGGCGGATTTGTAGCGTAGCGTAACAACGCGGCATCCTGCTACGCAGGCGTACAAGATCGGCACAGGGCGCTTACATTCGTGTGCTGCAATGACAGCCGGTAGTACACGAAACCATATTGATAGGAGATCGTCATGAAACGCGGAACGAAAATCGCAATAGGCGTCGGCGCGGCCTTGTCGCTCGGACTCGCCGCGGTGGCCGGCGCGCAGCCCGGCGGCTACGGGCCCGGCTGGGGCATGGGCGGCGGCATGGGAATGGGGATGATGGGCGGGGGGATGATGGGCGGCGGCCCCGGATTCATGGGCGGCGGCTATGGAATGATGAGCACCGACGGCTACGGGATCGAAGAACGTCTCGCCGCTCAGAAGTCGGCGTTCAAAATCAATTCCGAGCAGGAGGGCGCCTGGCAGGCCTATGCCAAGGTCGTGAAGGCGCAAGCCGACCTGAACACCAAGCGCGCGAAGGAGCGCTTCGAGCAATTCGAAGCCGTGAACACGGCCACCAAGAACCTCTACGGAGTGCTGACTCCGGAGCAGCGCGCGGTCGCGGCCCGGGGATTCCACGGAGGGGGCTGGCGCTGACGCGTTGCCTCGCACGAACGGCCGCCTTCGGGCGGCCTTTTTGTTTCGTTCTCGCCTGACGGCTATGCGATCACCTCGGCTCCTGGTCGGCCGCTGATCCAAGCAGCGTTGCCGCGCGCGCGTGATCGGCCTCGGAGAGCTCGATCTCGCCTTCGGCCCGCTCTCGCGCGAGCCGGCGGAACAGCGCGAACAGGCCCGCCGCGACCAGCAGGAGCGGTCCGAGCCACAGCAGCAGCGTGGTCGCTTTGAACGGCGGGCGCCACAGCACGAAATCGCCGTAACGCGCCACCATGAATTCGATGATGTCGCGCTCGTTCTGGCCCTCGCGCAGTTTCTCGCGCATCAGGTTTCTCATGTCTTTCGCGAGGTCGGCCTCAGAGTTGGCGACCGACTGGCCTTGGCACACCAGACAGCGCAGCTCGGCGGCGATCGCCATCATGCGCTGCTCGAGCCGCGGATCCTCGGCCGCAGGCGCCGCCTCCTTCGCCCAGCCTGTGCCGCCCGCCAGCAGCAAGAACGCAAGCACGAGCGCTTTACCCACGATCGACCTCCTGCGTCAATGCCATGATCTTCCGCCCGCCCGCTTCGGGCGCGGGCTGCGCATAGCGCACGGCGGCGAGGTGCGGCTCGTCGCGCCAGCCGGGCGCCGCCAGCCGGTACCTGCGGTCCGCCGCCGCAAGCAGGCCGCCCAGAACCATCAGCAGAACGCCGCCCCAGATCCACTCGACGAACGGCTTGTAGCGCACGCGCACGAGCCAGGTGTTCGCGTTCAACGCGTCGCCGAGCAGCACGATCAGGTCGCGCGTGAACCCGCGATCGATCGCCGATTTCTTTATCGGGCTCTGCTGCGAGAAGTAGGTGCGCGTCGACGGATAGAGCGTAGCGACGTTCTCGCCCGAGCGGATCACCTGTATGGTCGCGCGGTCCGCCGCATAATTCGGTCCCGCCTCCTTGGTGACGCCGTCGAAGCGAAAGACGTAGCCGCCCACCTCCACCGTGTCGCCCGCTTCCATGCGCACTTCTTTGTCGCTTTCGTAGCCCTTGTCCAGCGTCACTCCCGCGATGAGCACCGCCATGCCGACGTGCGCGAGCAGCATGCCGTAGAAGGCGCGCGAAACGCCGCTCAGCCGCGTCCACGCGCTCGTGCCGCTGGGCGCCTGCTTGATCCGGTCCCACAGGCTTACCGCGCTGGTGGCGGCGATCCACGCCGCGAGCGCGAAGCCGAAGCTCAACATCGGGCTCCAGCGTCCGAGCGCGAACGGCAGCAGCAGGGCGATGGCGAGGCTTATCCCCAGCGCCCAGCGCAGCCGCACCGCAAGCTCCGGAAGGCTCGCCTTCTTCCAGCGCGCGATCGGTCCGACTCCCATCAGGAACAGCGCCGGCGCGATCACCGGTACGAAGACGGCGTCGAAGTAGGGCGTCCCGACCGACACCTTCCCCAGGCCGAGCGCATCGAGAAACAGCGGATACAGCGTGCCGAGCATCACCGTGCCGGTCGCGGCAGCGAGCAGCACGTTGTTCGTGAGCAGCAGCGACTCGCGCGACAGCAGGGCGAACCTGCCGCCTTCCGGCCTGATGCGCGAGCCGCGCCACGCGTAGAGCGCGAGCGAGCCGCCGACCACCACCACCAGAAAAGCCAGGATGAACACGCCGCGCGCGGGATCGGTGGCGAACGCGTGCACCGAGGTGAGCACGCTGGAGCGCACCAGGAAGGTTCCGAGCAGCGAAAACCCGAAGGTGACGATCGCAAGCAGTACCGTCCAGCTGCGGAAGCTGCCGCGCTTTTCCGTCACCGCGAGCGAGTGGATCAACGCCGTGCCCAGCAGCCACGGCATGAACGAGCTGTTCTCCACCGGATCCCAGAACCACCAGCCGCCCCAGCCGAGCACGTAATACGCCCACCAGCTGCCGAACCCGTTGCCGAGCGTCAGAAACACCCACGCTGCCGTGGTCCAGGGACGCGACCAGCGCGCCCACACCGCATCGAGCCGGCCGGAAAGGAGCGCGGCCATCGCGAACGCGTACGCGACCGAGAACCCGACGTATCCCATGTAGAGCAGCGGCGGGTGAAACATCATGCCCCGGTCCTGCAGCAACGGGTTCAGATCCCGCCCGTCGGGCGGGCCCGGAAGCAGCCGGTCGAACGGGTTGGAGGTGAAAAGCGTGAAGGCGAGGAATCCGGCGGCGATCAGCCCCATCACGCCGAGCACGCGCGCGGCCATCTCCTCGGGCAGACGGCGACTGAACAGCGCGACCGCCACCGTCCACAGGGAGAGGATCAGCATCCACAGCAGCAGCGAGCCTTCGTGCCCGCCCCACAGGGCGATGACGCGGAAGCCGAGCGGCAGCTTGGAATTCGTATTATTAGCCACGTACGCGACCGTGAAGTCGCCGGTGACGAGCGCGTAGGTCAGCACGGCGAAGGCGATCGCGATAAGCACGAGTTGCCCGTACGCGGCCGGCCGCGCGACGCTCATCCAGGCGGCGTTCCCGCGCGCGGCGCCTGCGAGCGGAAGGATCCCCTGCGTCAACGCGACGACGAATGCCAGCACCAGTGCGAACTGGCCGAGCTCCGGGACCATCAGCGTGGCTTCCCTACCCCGTCCTGCGCTGCCTGTATCGCTTCTTGAACCACGAGGTCACGACCGGCATGGTGACGATCATCATCAGCATGAACACCCAGATGGCCCCGCCGAACCGCGCCACATCCGCGTAGCCTCCCTTGAGCGTGGCTGCGATGAAGACGGCCAGAGCCGCCGCCAGCGAGATGCCGGCATAGGTGGCCGCGCTCCGGATCGCCACCTCGCGTTCGAGTTGTTCCATTTGTTCCATGCCTTCGTCCCTTTCGCGCTTATTTCCCGCCGCTCGCAGTCGCGGCGACGACCAGAGGCCGTTGCGCCGCCTGTTGGCGGCGCTCCTCCCGGCGGATGCTCGGCACGAAGCTGCGCATCAGCAGGGTGTTCACCGTGACCGTGATGGAACTGACCGCCATGAGGAACGCCGCCCACTCCGGGCTGACGACCAGCTTGAATACCGGGTACAGCAGTCCCGCGCCGATGGGAATGCTCAAGGTGTTGTACGCGAAGGCCCAGAAGAGGTTCTGCCGCACCTTGCCCATGGTGGCTTTCGCTGCCTCGATTGCCACCACCACGTCGCGCAGGTCCTCCTTGATCAGGATGACGTGGCCGGTTTCCTTGGCGACATCGGTGCCCGACCCGATCGCCATTCCCACGTCGGCCTGGGCCAGCGCGGGCGCGTCGTTCACGCCATCGCCCACCATCGCCACCTTCAGGCCCTGGGCCTGCAGCTTCTTCACTTCCTCGGCCTTGTCCTGAGGCAGCACCTCAGCCAGGACGCGATCGATGCCGACCTGCCTGGCGATTGCTTCGGCCGTGCGGCGGTTATCGCCGGTGATCATCGCGACCTCGACGCCCGAGCGGTGCAGCCACTGGATCGCCTCGACTGAATACTCCTTGAGCGTATCGGCCACCGCGATCAGGCCCGCCAACCGCCCCCCAACGGCGACAAACATGACGGTCTTCCCGTCTCGCTCGAGCGCCTCCGCCTGGGGGAGCAGGGGAGCGACGACCGCGTCGCGCTCGCGCATCAACTTGCGGTTGCCCAGGAGAATTTCCCGGCCATCGACCCTCGCCTCGACCCCATGGCCGGGGATGGCGTTGAACGACTCTGCGTCAGGGACCTGCAGGCCCCGCGCCTGCGCGCCGCGCACAATCGCCTCGCCCAGCGGATGCTCGGAGTTCTTCTCCGCGATGGCGGCCAGCCGCAGCACGGAGAGCCGTCCGTCCTCCGTCTCGGGTCCGCCGTCCGGCGTCACTACATCGGTGACCGACGGCTCGCCCTTTGTCAGAGTGCCGGTCTTGTCGAAGATGATGGTCTGGAGCTTCGAGGCATTCTCGATGGCCTCGGCGTTCTTGAACAGCACACCGTGCTCGGCGGCCTTGCCCGCGCCCGCCATGATCGCGCTGGGCGTCGCCAGCCCGACCGCGCACGGGCAGGAGATGACCAGCACGGTCACCGAGAGCAGGAGCGAGAAGCCGAAAACGCCGATCTCTCCCAGCTTGTAGGGCGAGAGAATGAACGCGCTGTCCGGGTCGAAGAACAGGTCGTAGCCGGCGAAGAACCAGAACACGAAAACGAGCGCCGCGAGCATGTGCACGCCGAGGATGAAGTGCCCGGCCACCCAGTCAGCCAGCTTCTGGATCGGAGCCTTGCTCGCCTGGGCGTCCTCGACCAGCTTGATGATCTGCGCCAGCGCGGTTTCCTGGCCCACCCGCGTTGCCCGGTACTTGAAAGCGCCGGTCTTGTTCATCGTCCCGCCGATGGCCTGGTCGCCCGCCTTCTTCTCGACCGGCAGCGACTCGCCGGTCAGCATGCTCTCGTCCACCGCCGAATAGCCTTCGAGCACCACGCCGTCCACTGCCACCTGCTCGCCCGGCCGCACCAGGACGACGTCGTCCACCTCCACCTCGTCGGCCGGGATCTCGATCTCATGACCGTCGCGCAGGATGCGCGCCCGCTTGGGCTGGAGCCGCATCAGCTTGCGGATGGCTTCGGAGGTGCGCCCGCGCGTGAGCGCTTCCAGCCAGCGGCCCAGGACGATGAAAGTGGTGAGGAGCGCCGCCGACTCGAAGAAGGTTGCCCCTTCACCGCCGAAGCCCGCCTTCGGCCAGAGGGTGTTGATGACGGCGATGAGGTAGGCTGCGCCGATGCCGGTGGCGTAAAGGAGGTTCATGTCGGTGACGCCGTGGCGCAGGCCACGCCACGAGTTCACGAAGAACTGACGCCCTGGTCCCAGGACGATGGGCGTGGTCAGCAGGCCGAGCACCCACTTGTAGCCCAGCCACTCCGGGACGAACAGGGGCAGGATCCACATGTCACGGAAGGTGCCAAGCATCACCAGCATGGCGATGGGCAGGGTGAACGCCAGATACATTCCCTGCCGCCGGATCTCGCGCTGGCGGGCTTCCTTCTCGCGGTCGAGCGCTTCGACGCCCGCGGCTTTCTCTTCAGCTTCGTAGCCGGCCTCGCGGATGGCGCGTTTCATCCGGCCCGGGGTGACCAGGCCGGGGATATACGCCACGCGTGCCGTTTCCAGGCCCAGGTTGACGACGGCGTTCTGCACGCCTTCCAGCTCGCGAAGCGCGGTCTCGACGTGGCTGACGCACGAGGCGCACGTCATGCCCGTGACGCGCAACCTGGCTTCCTCCACGCCGATCGCGTAGCCGAGGTCGGTGATGGCCTGCGTCACCTTCGCCACGTTCACGCGCGTCGGATCGTAGACGACGCTCACCTTGCCGCCCGCCAGATTCACCGTGGCCTTTTCAACGCCGCTCAGGTTGTCCAGCGCGCCCTCGACCGTGCGAACGCAGCTGGCACAGCTCATGCCCTCGATGGGCAGCGTCAACTGATGCGCGTTCGCTTCCTTCGTGCCCTGTTCCATTCGCGCCTGACTACCGGTAACGAAGAGCGTCCATCAGCTCTTCCACGATCGTTTCCGTGTCGCCACGCTCGGCGGCGGTCGCCACGTGAGCGCGCAAATGGCTCTCGAGGGTGATCTGCCCGGCCTTTTCCAGCGCGCCTTCCACCGCCTTGATCTGGCGCAGGACGTCCACGCAGTACGCGTCATGCTTTTGCAGGGCCTGCAGGATGCTTTCCAGATGCCCCTTGGCGATGGTGAGCCTGCGCGTGACCACTTTGCGCGCAACCTCCGGCATGCACAGGCGGCCGCCGACCTCGTGCGCGAGATGCGCGTGGGCCTGTTCGGCGCTCATACCGCGTCCAGCACCTGGGCCTTGTAGCCGGCCTTCTGGACGGCCTGGAGCAAAACCCGCCCGTCGGCCGTGCCGTCCACCCGGGCGCGTCCTGCGGCGCGGTCCACCGAAACCTGCTCGACGCCGGCAACGGACTTCAGGGCCCTGGTCACCGTGTGCACGCAGTGGTCGCAAGTCATCCCTGTCACGCTCAAGTTGATCGCCATAAATCGCTCCTTTCGAGAACACGCGGCCCCGGTCCCGCTTCAATCCTGCCCTCCGGGGGTGGGTACAATATCGCGAAGCCTATCGCACGTCAACGTTTCCCCCTTGATCCAGATCAAACGCCGGTGCTAGCTTCGGGCCTACCCTCCCAGGTGGGGTGGATCTCACGGGAGGGCTGATTCATCCTCTTCAAGGAGACCGTTGATGGACTGGCTATCGCAAAACTGGGTCTGGCTGGCGTTGGTCGTCGGGATGGTGTGGATGCACTCGCGCGGGATGCATTCGGGCGGGCGCCACGGCGGCTCGATGGGGTGCTGCGGCGGTCACGACAAGGCGCGCGAGGGTCCTGCCGAGAAAGGCGAGGCACAGGGCACGGATGCCCCGGGTTCCCCGGTCAAAGAGGGCCGGAGTGAGCAGCGCGGAGAGCGTGCCGCGTCGTAACGCGGCGATCCGTCGAGGTCTGAGCGGCTCAGTCGGTCTTGCCGCTTTGGTTTACTTCCTTGCGGCGTACGCGCAAGGGGCTCAGCTGGAGCCGCCCGGGGCCGTGGGCGGGCTTCAGCTCGTGCACGCGCTTCGCGGCAAGGAAGCTCTCCAGGCGATCGATCGCCTTCATGGAAATCAGCTTGGCGGGGCCGACGGCTATGTCGCCCATTACGAAAGGAACGGCTTTGCCGCCATGCTTTACGTTTCTCGGGCCTCCCGTTCATCCATGGCGGGCCTTCAGATCGAAAGGATGGCGGCTCGCATTCGGAAGGGAGACACGCCCTTCTATCATCTCAAGTCGCAGGAATGGAACGGCAGCACCGTCTTTTCGGCGCTCGGGCAGGGTCAGATCCATTACTTCTATCGGCAGGACGCGGATGTGACCTGGATAGCGTCGGACCCTGCGGTGGCGAAAGAAGTCGTGGACCAGTTGCTGAGACGCGATCGCTGAGGGCGACGGCGCCAGCACAGGAAGCCAAGGAGACCATTGCATGTATCCGGTTCTCGTCAAGCTGGGAACTTTTGAGCTTCGCACGTACGGGATCATCGTCGCCCTGTCCTTTGTCCTTGGACTCTGGCTGGCCACAAGGGAAGCGAAAAGGAAGGGGCTCGATCCCGCGCTCGTTCAGGATTTTGCCCTCTATGCTCTTTTGGGCGGGATCATCGGGGCGAGGCTCTACTACGTCGTGTTCTCGAACCCGTCCTATTTCCTGCAAAAACCGTGGGAAATTCTGGCGCTCTGGCACGGAGGCATAGGCATCATCGGCGCTCTTGTGGGGGGGTTGCTGGCCGCGCTGTGGTACTGCCGGAGAAAAAAGCTGTCGTTTTGGCGATTCGCCGATACCCTGGCTCCAGGAGTCGCCCTCGGACAGGCGGCTGGAGTGTTCGCCTGCCTGCTGAACGGGGACAGCTACGGTAAAGCGACGGACCTTGCCTGGGCGATCACTTATACCGATGCGCGTGCCATGGCGCCTTTGAACGTGCCGCTCCATCCCGTGGAGATCTACGAGATGGCGACCTACTTTCTGGTCTTTCTCCTCGTCTGGCAGACCAGAAAAAACTACCGCACCGACGGCTTCGCCTTCCTGACCTATCTGGCGGGCTATGGAGCGGCCCGCCTCGCGGTCGAGTTTTTCCGCGGCAATCCGGCGATCTTCGCCTGGGGCATTCCGGCGGCCCAGGTATTCGGCGTGGCGCTGATCCTGGTTTCCATCGCGGGTTTCCACCTGCTTGGCAGAGGGAGGGCGGCATGACGCGCAAGCCCGGGCATTCCCCGGCCGCCGGGCGGCCCCGGGGGGCGGTCGGCCAGTTCTACGCAAAGGCGCTCGCGATCGAGGCCGAGGCCGCTACGCGCTATCGCGCGCTCGCGCGCGCGATGCAGGCGAGCGACAACCCGCGCACAGCGGCGCTGTTCCTGAAACTGGCGAAGTTCGAGGCGGCGCACGCCGACAAGCTGAAGGACCTGGCCGCGGCGGCGAAGCTTTCGCCGCGCACGCGTGACCGGATCCTGTCGCGGGACGCCGGCCGCACCGAGGTGCCGAACTACCAGTTTCTGTATCGGCACGTTCCCCCCCAGCATGCGCTGCTGATGGCGCTCGAGTCCGAAAGGCGTGCGAAGACCTATTTCGAGGGCATCCGCGCGAAAACGGCCGATCCCACGATCAGGAAGCTCGCCGCCGAGTTTGCGCGCGAGGAGGCGCAGCATGCCTTGTGGATCGAGGAAGCCCTGGCGCGCCAGCCGGTGAGCCCGTCCGACGAGTTTTATAAGCTGCCCTGAATTTTATTCTGTCGTTCGTTGACGCACGTCAATAACTTCTCCAACTCGACGTTTGAGGTTAGCCGAATCCCGGTCTCCAAGAAGAATATTCCCAGGAACCCTGGAGGCATTGCTCCATGCATATTCCATCGATCGAGGTACATAAAGCCGCCACCCTCCAGGAGGCGGGCGTGCTGTTGGGCCGCTATTCGCCGGACGTGCGGCTGCTGGCGGGCGGAACCGACGTGCTGGTGGATCTCAAGACGGCCAGATTCACCGTGGGTCATCTGGTCGCGCTCGGCGCAATAAAGAAACTGCGGGGGATCACCGAGGAGCGCGAGGGATTGCGCATCGGCGCCTTGACGACGCTCACCGAGCTCGACCGCTCGCCCTTGATCGCCGGCGGATATGCCGCCTTGCGGGACGCCACCAGCCAGATGGCGACTCCCCAGGTTCGCAATGCGGCGACGGTCGGCGGGAATATCGCGGGCGCGGTCCCGTGCGCGGATCTCCCTCCCATACTCATCGTCATGAATGCGACGGCGCTGCTGTGGTCCACCAAGGGCAGACGCACCGTCCAGCTGGAGAACCTGATCGTGGGTCCGCGCCAGACGATCCTGCGCGACGACGAGCTGCTCGCGGCGGTGAACGTGCCGAGCCCGCCGGCTCGATTCGGCGCGGCCTACGCCCGGTTCGGGCTGCGCGAGGCCAACGCGATCGCCGTGGCGGGCGTGGCGGCGGCGCTGGTGCTGAACGACGACCAGACCGTGCGCAGCGCCCGCATCGCGCTGTGCGCCGTTGCGCCGGTGCCGAAGCTCGCCAAAGCGGCCGCGCGGCTGCTCGTGGGCGGCGTACTGGACGAGCGGGCCTGCGCGCGAGCAGCGGCAGCGGCAATGGAGGAGGCGGAACCGATTTCCGATCTGCGCGGCTCGGCGGACTACCGCTGCGAGCTCGTCGGGACTCTTGCCAGGCGCGCGCTGGCGGCCGCTCGGCAAAGAATAGGGGGGTGACAGAATGTTCACGGCACGGACTTTCACGATCAACGGGCAGAAGCACGACGCAGCGATCGAGGACGGCGAGACCCTGCTCGACGTTCTGCGCGACAAGCTGCGCCTGACGGGAACCAAGAAAGGCTGCGACACCGGCGATTGCGGTGCGTGCACGGTGCTGGTGGACGGCGAGCCCTTGAACAGCTGCCTGCTGCTCGCCTCGACCGTCGATGGAAAATCGATCACGACCATCGAGGGGCTTGCACAGGACGGCGAGCTCACCCCTCTGCAGCAGTCATTCGTGAACGAGGGCGGCCTGCAGTGCGGCTATTGCACGCCCGGCATGGTGCTTTCGGCGACCGCCCTGCTGGGGAGAAACCCCGATCCGACCACCGAGGAGATCAAGGAAGCTCTGGCAGGCAACTTGTGCCGCTGCACGGGATACACCGGGATCCTGAATTCAGTTCAGCGGTGCAAGAACTACACGGCCGGCGGGAAATGCGCGAACAAGCGGGAATCCGGCAGCCAGCCGGAAAGCGGGGTCGGCGCATCCGTGCCTCGCATCGACGCCGCGGACAAGGTCACCGGGCGGGCCCTCTACACGGCCGATATCTGGCTGCCGAACATGGCGCACGGCAAAATCCTCGGTTCATCGATTGCGCACGGCCTGGTCAAGCGCATCGACGTTTCCAGGGCGAAGGCATTGCCCGGCGTGCTGGCCGTCCTGACCGGCGCGGACGTCACCGACACCAAGCACGGCGTCTCCCCCGCGCGCTACGACGAGGACGTGCTGGCCAAGGACAAGGTTCGCCACGTCGGAGACCCGGTGGCCGCCGTCGCGGCCATCGATGAGAAGACCGCGGAGCGGGCGTTGAAACTGATCGACGTGGAATACCAGCCGCTGCCGGTCGTGCTCGACGCCATGGAGGCCGTCAAGGAAGGGGCGCCGCTGATCCACGAGCGCTATCCCCGGAACATCAGCACCGTCGTCGACCACAATTTCGGAAACGTGGAGGAGGCCTTTGCCGGGTCGTATTACATTCGCGAAGAGACCTTCACCGGCAACAATGTCTTCCAATCGCCGCTCGAGCCGCACGCCTCGATCTCCACGTGGAATCACGACGGGACGCTGGTGCTCTACACCTCCACCCAGGTTCCCCCTTACGTGCAGTACATGATGGCGCACGTGCTGCACATGCCGCTCGGCAAGATCCGCGTGATCCGTCCGGCCGTCGGCGGAGGCTTCGGGACCAAAGCCGCCACGACGCCGCTCGATATCTGCTCGGCATTGCTGAGCCGCGCAACCGGGCGGCCCGTCAGGATGGTGTACTCGCGCGAGGAGATGTTCCATTACGGCCGCGGACGGCACAAGCA
>MERQ01000098.1 GCA_001770655.1 Betaproteobacteria bacterium RIFCSPLOWO2_12_FULL_68_20 | reverse complement strand
CGCGTTTCTGGTCGAGCACCATCTCGCCATGTCGATGACGGCGCAGAAGCAGGACGTGCACGACCCGGAGGTGGTGCGCGCCTTCGCGAATCTGGTCGGCAGCGAGCGCCGGCTGGTGGCCCTGTACCTGTTCACCGTGGCCGACATCCGCGGCACCAGCCCCAGGGTGTGGAACGCATGGAAGGCGAAGCTGCTCGAGGACCTGTTCCGGGCGGCGCGGCGCGCGCTCACCGGCGAGGTGCTGCGCGTGGACGCGGCGCTCGCCGAGAAACAGGCCGAGGCGCTGCGGCTGCTGCGCCTGTACGCGCTGTCCGATGAAGCGAAAGACCGGCTGTGGCAGCAACTCGATACCACGTATTTCCTGCGCCACGACGCGCAGGAGATCGCCTGGCACACCCGCTACCTGCATTACCGCACGGACACCGAACAGCCGGTGGTGAAGGCGCGCCTGGCGCCTTTCGGCGACGGGCTGCAGGTCATGATCTACTGCCGCGACCGCGAGGCGCTGTTCGCGCGCATCTGCGGGTATTTCGAGCGCGCCGGGTTCAACATCGTCGAGGCGAAGATCCACACGACCAGGAACGCCTACGCGCTCGACACCTTCGTCGTCATGGGCGAGGGGCGCGACGCCCACTACCAGGACCGCATCGGCATGATCGAGGCCGAGCTGGCGCAGGAGCTGACCTCCACGGGACCGCTGCCGCCGCCGCGCGGCGGGCGGCTGTCGCGCCGCGTGCGGCATTTCCCGATCTCGCCCGCGGTCGACATCCGGCCCGACGAGCGCGGGGCGTATCATGTGCTGTCGGTCGTGGCGAGCGACCGTCCGGGGCTGCTCTACGGCGTGGCGAGGATCCTCGCCGGCCACCGCATCAACCTGCACACGGCGAGGATCAACACGCTGGGCGATCGGGCGGAGGACGTGTTTCTCGTCTCCGGGGGGGCGCTTTCGGACTCGAAAGCCGTTCTGCAGCTGGAGCAAGAACTCCTGGGTGAGCTACAAGTGCAGTAGCTCAAGGCCAGCCGCCCTCTGACAGCCTGCCTCGAACTGCGTCCATGATCGCGCGCCAGTCTCCGGGACGCGGCTGGCGGAACAGTCGCATCGTCGGATACCAAGCCGTGGTCTCCTCTTTTCGCAGCCACCGCCAGTCGGGGTCGAAGTTGAGCAGGACCCAGACCGGCTTGCCCAGTGCTCCCGCGAGGTGCGCTACGACCGTATCTACGGTGATGACGAGGTCGAGGTTCTCGATGATCGCAGCCGTGTCGGTGAAATTCCGGATCTCCGGCGAAAAGTCCACCAGACTGCGAGTCTCGGCTACTTTCTGCACCAGCCCTGAAGCCTTTCCCACTTGCAAGCTGACGAAGTCGAAATGAGGAAAGGCGTCAAACAAGGGCAGGAATTCGCGCACCGGGCACGAGCGACTGTAGTCGTTCGGATGCGTCGGCCGCCCCGCCCAGGCGATGCCGATCCGCCGACCGGGGGCCCGCCCGAGCCGCTCTCTCCAGCGTTCCACGAGCGCCGGGGCGACCCTAAGGTAGGGGACGTCTGCGGGCACGGTCCCGGTCCTGGTGCCGAACAGTCCCGGCAGGCTCATCAGCGGAATGTGGCAGCTCGCGTCGGCGGGCGGCTGCACACGCGTTGTGAACGCGTCGTAATCTGGAATGCCCGCGAACAGGTCGCGCAAGACCTCGTCGCAGCAGAATACGATCTTGGCCGGATTTCTACCCCTCAGCAGGCGCAGATAGCGGAAGAACTGGATCGTGTCTCCATAGCCTTGCTCCGCGTAAACGAAGATCGTCTTTCCGCGCAGATCGGCGCCCTCCCAGCGCGGAACGGGAAGCTTTCGAATCCCCGAAAAATCGGCTGTCTGAAGACGCCACTCGAACTCGCGCCAGCCGCGCTCGAAGTCCCCGAGGAGCAGATGAATCAAGGCGCGGCCGAAGTGCGCGTCGGCGTAGTCGGCGCGGAGCTCGATCGCCTTGTCGAAGGCGGCGAGCGCGTCCTCGTATTCCCCACGGCTCCGATGACAAAGACCCAGGTTCGCGTGGAATAGCGCAGACGATGGTTGGCCCCGTAGCGCCTGCCGGAGTTGGCCGAGCGCCTCTTCCAGCCTGCCGAGCTTGAGGAGCGCGACTCCCGCCATGTTGTGCGCGTCGGCGTAGGCGGGCTTGAGGCGTAGAGCTTCGCGAAAAGCTGCGAGTGCCTCTTCGTACCTTCGCTCCGCTTCGAGAAAGAACCCCAGCTGATAATGGCTCACCGGAGCCCGAGGAGCGACCGCGACGGCCTTGCGATAGTGAGCCTCGGCCGCCGCGACGTCGCCCGCGCGCCGCAGCGCATCGGCGAGGTTGCGCAACACGACTGGATGATCAGGGCTCTTGGCAAGGGCCTGCCGGAGCACCTCTTGCGCCTCCACGGCTCTGCCTTGCCCGATCAGAGCGGAGCCAAGGTTATTCAGCAACTCGAGGCGATCCGGCCTAGCATGCAGACCTTGCCGGAATGCAGCTTCGGCTTTCTTGAACTCCTTGAGCTCGAGGTACCGCAAACCGAGGTTGAGCACCCTCTCGTCGTGGCTCACAGCGGGCTGAATATCGCGATCGCGAACGCAGGAATTCTTGGTTCGACAAGCGGTCCGCTACAGGAGAGTGCTGCGCTAAGAGATTAGGAAGTCTGATGCGCTAAGAACATCTCTGGCCGCGGAATCATCGATCCACGCGAACGCAACTGAGGAAGCGGCACCGCTGCCGTCGGCATCGTAGTAGAGCACTCCATTCGTTAGATTGAGAATCACGCGATCGTCGAGGTCGCCTCCTGCCGTCGCGCCAGGCGCGGCGCGGAATTGGCTTGGGCTAAGTGCCGGCCCGATCGCGGCAAAGATCGCATCGTCCAACACGATCTTGTCTCTCATAACAGCGAAGTCCACGATGTGATCGACGTTGGCCGAAAGCGGCGTCGAGAAAACGAATAAGTCCTCCCCAGCACCCCCGGTGAGTGAGTCGTTGCCGGCACCTCCATCCAGAACGTTGTTTCCTGCATTGCCGGCAATAACGTTGGCAGCGGAAGACCCTACCACGTCGAAGTCGCTGCTGCCGAGCAGCGTTAGGTGCTCGACATACCACAGCTCTGATCCAGCTGATGGCAGCGGATCGGGCGGTGTTCCATTATTCTTCAAGCTTGCCGTGCCGGTGGTCTGACCCGTATCCAAATAGACCGTGTCGGTGCCGCCGCCAGACACCTCAATGACTACGTCAGCGGGATCGATGTAATAAGTGTCGTTCCCGCCACGTCCGCCGAAGAAGTCGACTTCGTATGTCCCGTAGAAAGTGTTGTTAAGTGAATTTCCCCAGGCCTCGACCGAGCTCACGTCAGTTGCCAGCTCGTATCGAATAATCTCTATGGCGCCTTTAAAGTGACTTGCATCAGCAAGGTCGACCAAGCCACCCTGGGAGACCACTGTGTCGGTTCCGCTGCTGGTTGCAGTCGATTCGTAGAATATCGGATTTGAGGATACAGTCTGCACGTAAATATCATCCCCGGCCTCTCCCGAGACGGTGTACGTGAAGCCGTAGAACCAGAAGTAGTCATGTGCGGTTATCGTGTCATTGCCTCCACCTCCGAGGATGGTCGCGGCCGAGAATCCCGGATAAACAACGATCTCATTGCTGGAAGAATTCCCGGTCAGCGTCAGGGTTCCTTCGGAGCCTGAGATCTCGACTAGCTCAACGTTTGCAGGGAGCGAATACGTTAGCGAGCCGTTATCAGCAGCAAGTGATATCGTGTCGTTACCCGCTCCCGCAGCTTCTACCACAGTGTCCATTCCCGAGAACGCGGAGATGTAGTAGTAGTCGTCTCCAAGACCCCCTTGCAGCGTATCCGCACCGCCGAGACCACCCTCCAGAACGTTGTTCCCGCTGTTACCAGTAATTACGTTGCTCAAATCGTTGCCGCTGGCGGTGAAGTTGCCAGTCCCAAGGAGAACAAGGTTCTCAAGGTAGACTGCCTCCCATGAGTATGGGAGCGAATAGCTAATCCAGCTTTGAACGGTGTCGACGCCCGCACTAGCATTCTCGATTGGCGTATCGCCGAGAGTGTCGATGATGTAGGTGTCATTCCCCGTCCCACCAACCAAGATGTCTGCTCCCAGTCCTCCGTCCAGCGTGTCGTTTCCGGCACCACCGTCGAGCACATTAGTCTCCGAGTTGCCGGTTAGCGCATTTCCTCCTGTAGAGCCCGTAGCGTTGAGGTTGGCGCCGCCGAGCAGCACCACGTTCTCCAGCGTGCCCTTGTAGTGTACCGTGTCGCCGAGATCGACATCCACGAGCGAGTACACCGTGTCGGCGCTACCAGCCCCGCCCGTAGCCGAGTCCTCATCGACCACGTCGCTCGCATCGTCCACGTAGTAGCTGTCGTTGCCTCCCGCCCCGCGCATCGTGTCGGCGCCGACGAGTCCGTCGAGCACGTTCGCCCCGGAGTTGCCGACGATCAGGTTGTTGAGCTCGTTGCCCGAGCCCTTGATCGCAGCGCTGCTCGTGAGCGTCAGGTTCTCCAGCCCCGCACCCAGCGTGAAGCCGGGCGCCGTGCTCTGCACCAGGTCGAGCGTGTCGGCTCCCGACTCGATCACCACGTCGTCGTTGCTGTCCACCACGTAGGTGTCGTTGCCTGCGCCCCCGACGAGCGTGTCGTTGCCCGCCCCGCCCGAGAGCACGTTGTTGCCGCTCGTGCCGGTGATGAGGTTGTCGAGCTCGTTGCCCGTGCCGTTGCCCGCTCCGCCCGTGAGCTGCAGCTCCTCCAGGCCGGAATTCGCCGCGAACGTATAGTTGACCGAACTCTGCACGATGTCGTAGCCGCCACCGCCGCCCAGCGTCTCGTTGACCACGTCGCCCGAGCTGTCGCGCACGTACAGGTCGTCGCCCAGACCTCCCACCAAGCTGTCGTTGTCGGCCCCGCCTGTCAGGGTGTCGTTACCGTCGCCGCCAGAGAGCGTGTCGTTGCCCGAGCCCCCGTCGAGCGAGTTGGCGGCGGTGTTGCCGGTCAGCTGATTGGCCGCGGTGGAGCCCGTCACGTTGTAGGCGCCCGTGCCCTCCAGTATCACGTGCTCGATGTTTGCTGGCAGCGTGTAGGTCCCGGAGGCTGTCCCCGCATCGAGCATCACCGTGTCGGTGCCTGCTCCGGAGGCCTCGACCACAGTGTCCGCGAGATCCACGTAGTAAATGTCGTTGCCCGCAAGACCTGTGAGCACGTTTGCGCCGGCGTTTCCAGTAAGCACGTTGGCCGCGCCGTTGCCTGTGGCGTTGAGGTTGGCGCTGCCCAGCAGCGTCACGTTCTCCACCGTGCCCTTGTAGTGCACCGTGTCGCCGAGATTGACATCGAGCAGCGAGTACGCCGTGTCGGCGCTCCCCGCCCCGCCCGTGGCCGTGTCCTCATCGACCACGTCGGCCGCATCGTCGACGTAGTAGCTGTCGTTGCCTCCCGCCCCGCGCATCGTGTCGGCACCCGTCTGCCCGTTGAGCACGTTGGCGCCGGCGTTGCCGACGATGAGGTTGTTGAGCTCGTTGCCGGTGCCATCGATCGCCGCGTTGCCCGTGAGCGTCAGGTTCTCTACCCCGGAGCTCAGCGTGAAGCCGGGCGCGGTGCTCTGCACCAGGTCGAGCGTGTCCGACCCCGACTCGATCACCATGTCGTCGTTGCTGTCCACGACATAGGTGTCGTTGCCGGTCGAACCGATCAGCGTGTCCGTCCCGAGATCGCCATTGAGGACGTTGTTACCGGTGGTACCCGTGATGAAGTTAGCTAGGGAGTTGCCTCTGCCGTTGATGTTGCCCGTGCCCGTCAGCGCCAGATCTTCGACTTCGCCAGTGAGCGTGTAGGTCGCGGCGATCTGCACCAGATCGTAACCACCGTCGATAGACTCCTGCACCAAGTCTGTCGCAGCATCGAGAACGTAGATGTCGTCGCCTGTCCCGCCTTGGAGCGTGTCGTTCCCCGCGTCTCCATACAGAAGGTTCGCTCCCGAGTTCCCGATCAGGAGATTCGGCACGCTCGAACCGAATACAGCGGCATCGCCAGTTCCGAGCAGCGTCATGTGCTCGACGTTCGCCGGCACGACGTAGTTACCGGAGGACGTACCGACATCCAGTATTACCGTGTCGGTGCCTGCACCGGAGGCCTCGACCACTGTGTCGCTCAGATCTGCGTAGTAGGTGTCGTTGCCCGCAAGACCCGTGAGCACGTTCGTGCCGGCGTTTCCAGTAAGCACGTTGGCCGTGCCGTTGCCCGTGGCGTTGAGGTTGGCGCCGCCGAGCAGCACCACGTTCTCCAGCGTGCCCTTGTAGTGCACCGTGTCGCCGAGGTTGACATCCACGAGCGAATACACCGTATCGGCACTTCCCGCGCCGCCCGTGGCCGTGTCCTCGTCGACCACGTCGTTTGCGTCGTCCGCGTAGTAGCTGTCGTTACCCCCTGCCCCGCGCATCGTGTCCGCACTCGCAAGGCCGTCGAGCACGTTGGCCGCGGAGTTCCCGACCATGAGGTTGTTCAGCTCGTTGCCCGCGCCGTTGATCGAGGCGCTGCCCGTGAGCGTCAGGTTCTCCACCCCAGAACTCAGGGTGAAGCCCGGCGCCGAACTCTGTACAACATCGAGCGTGTCGGCTCCGGACTCCATCACCACGTCCTCGTTGCTGTCCACCACGTAGGTGTCGTTGCCCGCGCCCCCGACGAGCGTGTCGTTGCCCGTCCCGCCCGAGAGGCTGTTGTTGCCGCTCGTGCCGGTGATGAGGTTATCCAGCTCGTTGCCCGTGCCGTTGAGCGCGGCGCCGCTGAGTTGCAACTCCTCGAGGCCGGAGCTTGCAGCGAACGTGTAGCTCACCGAACTCTCCACGATGTCGTAGCCATCCCCGCCACCGCCCAGCGTCTCGTTGACCACGTCGCCCGAGCTGTCGCGCACGTAGAGGTCGTCGCCCAGACCTCCCACGAGGCTGTCGTTGCCGGCCCCGCCCTCCAGGGTGTCGTTGCCCGCATCGCCGGTGAGCGTGTCGTTGCCCGAACCCCCGTCGAGCGAGTTGGCGGCGGTGTTGCCGGTCAGTTGATTGGCTGCGGTGGAGCCCGTCACGTTGTACGCACCCGTGCCCTCCAGTGTCACGTGCTCGATGTTTGCCGGCAGCGTGTACGTCCCCGACGTCGCCCCGACATCCAGCACCACTGTGTCGGCACCACCCCCTGAGGCTTCGACCACAGTGTCCGCAAGATCCACGTGGTAGACGTCGTTACCTGCCAAACCGGTGAAGGTATTCTCGCGGGCGTTGCCCACGAACACGTTCGGCGAAGCGTTGCCAACCCCGTCCTGGTCACCGCTCGTTCCGGAATAGGTGAACGTCAGGTTCTCTACGTTCGCGGAGAGGGTGAAGTCGGCCGACATGCTGTAGAAGACGGTGTCGGTCCCTTCAGATGCGGCCTCGAAAATT
>MERQ01000097.1:710-6849 GCA_001770655.1 Betaproteobacteria bacterium RIFCSPLOWO2_12_FULL_68_20 | reverse complement strand
TAAAGCAGATCCTGGATTGCGAGCTGAAGAAGCGCGGCGTCGAGGTCAAGAACCATGTGTGTGAGCACTTCAAGTATACGCGCCAGGAGTTGTTCCACCTCGTGCGCTACGGCAATCTGAGGACGTTCGATGCCGTCATCGCCCAGCACGGCCAAGGCCGTGGTTGCGACATCTGCAAGCCGGCGGTCGCCTCGATACTCGCCTCGTGCTGGAACGAGATGATCCTGAAACCCAAGCACGCGCCACTGCAGGATACCAACGACCACTACCTCGCCAACCTGCAGAAGAACGGCACGTATTCGGTAATCCCCCGGGTTCCGGGCGGCGAGATCACGCCCGAAAAGCTGATCGTGCTGGGCCGGGTGGCCAAGAAGTTCGGCCTTTACTCCAAGATCACGGGCGCGCAGCGCATCGACTTGTTCGGGGCGCGTGTAGAGCAGCTGCCGCTTATCTGGAAGGAGCTAATCGACGCGGGTTTCGAGTCCGGCCATGCCTATGGCAAGGCGCTGCGCACAGTGAAGTCCTGCGTCGGCAGCACGTGGTGCCGCTACGGCGTGCAGGACTCGGTTGCGATGGCGATCCGCATCGAAAATCGCTACCGTGGTATCCGCTCGCCGCACAAGATGAAGATGGCGGTCTCGGGCTGCACGCGCGAATGCGCCGAGGCGCAGGGCAAGGACGTGGGCGTGATCGCCACCGAGCGCGGCTGGAACCTCTACGTCTGCGGCAACGGCGGCATGAAGCCGCGCCACGCCGAGCTGCTCGCGACCGACCTCAGCGACGAGTCGCTCATCCGCTTCATCGACCGCTTCCTCATGCTCTACATACGCACCGGAGACCGCTTGCAGCGCACCAGCGTCTGGCTCGAGAGCCTGGAGGGCGGCATCGACTACGTGCGCAAGGTGGTATGCGACGACGCGCTCGGTATCGCCGCCGAGCTCGAAGCGGACATGCAGAAGCTGGTCGACTCCTACGAGTGCGAGTGGAAGAAGGCGATCGGCGATCCGCGGATCCTCAAGCGCTTCCGCCACTTCGTGAACAGCGACGCGCCGGATCCGGACGTGATATTCGTTGCCGAGCGCGGCCAGATCCGGCCGGCGCGGCCGCAGGAGCGGGAGAAGGAACTTGAAACCGCCTGAGCCGGCGACGGTCCGCGTCTGCCGGCTGGAGGACATCGTTCCCGGCACCGGCGTGTGCGCGCTCGTGGCGGGCGAGCAGGTGGCCGTGTTCAGGCTGCAGGACGGCAGCGTGCATGCCGTCGGCAACCGCGACCCGTTCTCCGGCGCCAGCGTCATCTCGCGCGGAATCGTCGGCGACATCAAGGGCGAGCTGGTCGTCGCCTCGCCCGTCTACAAGCAGCATTTCAGCCTGCTTACGGGCCGTTGCCTGGAGGACCAGGCGAAGCGCCTCCCTGTCTACGCCGCGCGCGTGGAGGAGGGGTTCGTCGCCGTCGAGCCGAGGAAGGAGGTGGCGACCACCTGCTGCTTCTGCGGCGTCGGCTGCGGGGTCGTCGTTTCTTCTTCGCGAAATGAAATTCTCTCGGTGAAGGGCGACGCAAGCCATCCCGCCAACTTCGGCCGGCTGTGCACCAAGGGCGCGGCGCTGCATCTCTCCACCGACCCCGGCGCCCGGCTCCTCTACCCGGAAGTGAACGGCGAGCGCGCGAGCTGGAACGAGGCGCTCGACTACGCCGCGAAGAAGTTCGGCGACATCATCGCCGAGCACGGCCCCGACGCCGTGGCGTTCTACATCTCGGGGCAACTGCTCACCGAGGACTACTACGTCTTCAACAAGCTCGCCAAGGGGCTGATCGGCACCAACAACATCGACACCAACTCGCGCCTTTGCATGTCCTCGGCGGTGGCGGGCTACAAGATGTCCCTCGGCGCCGACGCGCCGCCCTGCGCCTACGAGGACATCGACGCCGCGGACCTGATCCTGATCGCCGGCTCCAACACCGCCTTCGCGCACCCCGTCCTCTGGCAGCGCATCGAGGACGCGCGCGCGAAGAATCCGGCGCTCAAGGTCATCGTCATCGACCCGCGCGCGACCGTCACCGCGCGCGCGGCCGACCTGCATCTCGCGCTCGCGCCCGGGACAGACGTCGCGCTCTTCAACGCCATGCTGGGTGTCCTGCATCGGGAGAAGCTGCTCGACGAGGACTTCATCCGCTCGCATACCGAGAGCTTCGAGCGCCTCGGGCCGCTTCTCGAGCGCTGGACGCCCGAGCGCGCTGCCGAAGTGTGCGAGCTGCCGGCGGCGAGAATCGTCCAGGCTGCGCGCATGTTCGGCGGCGCGAAGGCCGCGCTCTCGCTCTACTGCCAGGGGCTCAACCAGTCCACGAGCGGCACGTTCAAGAATTCGGCGCTGATCAACCTGCACCTCGCCACCGGCCAGATCGGCCGGGCCGGCGCCGGGCCGTTCTCGCTCACCGGCCAGCCGAACGCCATGGGCGGGCGAGAAGTGGGCGGCATGGCGAACCTGCTGTCCGCGCACCGCGACCTCGCGAACGAAAGCGACCGCAAGGAGGTCGCGCGACTCTGGGGCATCGACGACGTTCCCGCCAAGCCGGGCAAAACGGCCGTGGAGCTCTTCGATGCTGTCAGCCGCGGCGAGATCAAGGCGGTGTGGATTGCCTGCACCAATCCCGCCCAGTCCATGCCCGATGTCGGCGCCGTGCGCAAGGCGCTCGAGCGCGCCGAGCTGGTGGTGGTGCAGGAAGCCTGGCGACATGCCGAGACTTGCGACTATGCGGACGTCCTGCTCCCGGCGGCGACTTGGGCGGAGAAGGAGGGCACCCTCACGAACTCCGAGCGCCGCATCTCGCGCGTGCGCGCTGCCGTGTCGCCTCCGGGCGAAGCGCGCCCTGATTGGCAGATCGCGGTCGACTTCGGTTTGCGATTGAAAGATATCCTCCGGAGGAAGATCGCGCTCGACTACGCCTCTCCCGAAGAAATCTTCAACGAACACCGCGAGACCACCCGCGGCCGCGACCTCGACATCACCGGGCTCTCCTACGCGCTCCTCGAGTGCGACGGGCCGCAGCAATGGCCGTATCCCGGTGGCGCGAAAAGCGGTCGCACACGGCTATATGCAGACGGCGTCTTTCCCACACGCTCGGGCCGCGCGCGCTTCGTCGCCACCGAGTACTCGCCGCCTGCCGAAACGCCCGATGCCGAGTACCCGATCCGCCTCACCACCGGGCGCCTGCGCGACCAGTGGCACAGCATGACGCGTACCGGCCTGGTCGCGCGCCTCTTCAGCCATAGCCCGGAACCGGAGGTTCTTTTGCACAAGAACACTCTCCTGGATCTGGGCTTGGCTGATGGCGATCTCACCCGCGTGTCCAGCCGCCGCGGCAGCATCGTCCTGAAAGCCCGTGCCTCGAGCGACATGCGCCCGGGCGACGCATTCGTCGCCATGCACTGGGGCGGGCGCTTCATGGGCGGTGACGGCACCAACGCCCTCACGGTCTCCGCGTTCGACCCGCACTCCAAGCAGCCCGAGCTCAAGCATGCCGCCGTGCGCATCGAGCCCTTCGCCGCGCGCTGGCGCGGTACCTTCAGCGCCACCGCCACCGCCGACCTCCGGCGCGCCGCCGCGTTGTGGCTCCCGCGCTTCGACTACGCGGCGCTCTCGCTCATCGAGGGCCCTGAAATCCTCCTCCGCCTCGACCTCGCTGCCGGCGTCGATCCCGATCCCAAGGCTCTCGCCGCCCTTGAAGAGCTCTTCGGCTCGCCCGCCGACACCAGCCTCTCCGCCTCCGACAGCGCCGTCTGCGCCTGCTTCAAAGTCCCCGAGTCCGCCATCCGCTCCGCTGTGGCCGCTGGCGCCACGCTTGCAAAGCTTCAGAAGGACCTGAAGTGCGGAACCAACTGTGGTTCCTGCATTCCTGAGTTGCGGCGATTCGCCACCGCTACTCCTTAGGGCTTTCTCTTCCTGCCGCTCCTGGAACGCGTCGTCATGTCGACCGCTTTTGCTCGCGATGCTCCCTTCAGTTCGGTGATGGCTGACGAAAGACGGCGTTTCAGATTCTCGTCGGCGACATTGAGAATCCCCCGCTTGGGGTGATCCCCGAACCGCCTATTTGGTGATGGAGCGAACCACTCCTCGTCAAACGGGAGCTTGACGCGATTGCCCAGATCGAATTTCGTGTCGAAACTTAGACCTGCATCCTGATTGCTCTCGATCTTGAGCTCGCCCGGATGGCAGTTGTCTACGTCCTCAGAGGTTCCGTAGGCGACTGTTACGAAAACCTCGATCGAGCCTTCCGGTAGCTCGTACTCCTCAACCTCGATGACGAGTGCCGGCCGTTCTTTCGGGCCAGGTTGGGAGATCCTGTCCTGCGGAAAGCGACATTGGACGATGTCGCCCGCCTTCGGTGGCGAATAGTAGTTCGCCATCCAAGCTCAGAACAGGGATTCTTTTCGAACCAGCTTGCCGCGAGGCTTCGGGGCCTGGGAACGGATGTTCAGGAGCTGTGCTGCGGTCAGCGGTGGATATCGTTCTTCACCGTCTCCCGATCCGTGCTGCCTATCTCCGAGGACCTCATCGCGTAACCGGGCGATCGCGAGGTGAAGGGTTTGGGTTTCATTGAAGCCCAACGTCTTTGCCACCTCACTGAAGGTCTCATGACTTACGGTAGTTACCGTGTCTTCCTTGAATTTGAAGAGAAGGGACTTTCGTTTGGTCGCCGTACCAGCCATGGTGTCCTCCGATATACTCGAAGTATATACTCCGAATATATTTCAGATCAACACCCGCCGGCCTAGCTCCCTACGGCGGTGGGCCTCGGTGAAGCGACTCACGCCTCTTCCGGCTCGCGCTTGCGGCCGAGCAGGGCGCCCACGAAGCCGGCGATCGATGGCCGTTTGCGGTGCACCACCACCGGCGCCGGCCGCGAAGGGTCGGGCTCCTTCGGCACGTAGTAGTCGCGCGGCTCGCTGTACGGCCGCTCGTTGCGGCGCGGGTCTGCGTGCCGATGCGGCTGCGGTTGCCGCTGCGGGTTGTGCCGCGGCTGGCCGCTGCGTTGCTGCGGCTGACCACGGCGCTGCTGCGGCTGACTGCGGCGCTGCTGCTGCTGGCCCCGGTGCTGCCGGGGCTGGCGGGATTCCTCGGCGCGTTGCGGCTGCGGCTGCGCATGGCCCGGCTCGAAGCCCGGCACGGTGCGGCTCTCGACCTTGCGGTTCATGAGCCGCTCGATCGCCGCCATGAGCGGCCGCTCCTCGGCGCTCACCAGCGACACCGCCTCGCCCTCGGCGCCGGCGCGCCCGGTGCGGCCGATGCGGTGCACGTAATCCTCGGCGACGTGCGGCATGTCGTAGTCGGCGACGTGCGGCATGTCGTAGTTCACCACGTGCGGCAGCGATTCGATGTCGAGGCCGCGCGCCGCGATGTCGGTCGCGACCAGCACGCGCATCTCGCCTTCCTTGAACTGGGCGAGCGAACGGGTGCGCGCGCCCTGGCTCTTGTTGCCGTGGATCGCATCGGCTTCCACGCCGCTGCGAACGAGCTGCTGCGCGAGGCGGTTGGCGCCGTGCTTGGTCTTCACGAACACCAGCACCTGCTTCCAGTCGTTCGATTTCACCAGGTGAGCCAGCAGCTCGCGCTTGCGGCCCGCGTCCACCGGGTGCGCGACCTGCGCCACCAGCTCGGCGGGGGTGTTGCGCCGCGCCACCTCGACCGTGACCGGGTTGTTCATGAACGAGGCGGCGAGCTTGCGGATCTCTTCCGGAAACGTCGCCGAGAAAAGCAGGTTCTGCCGGCTCGCCGGCAGCAGCGCGAGGATGCGCCGGATGTCGTGGATGAAGCCCATGTCGAGCATGCGGTCGCCCTCGTCCAGCACCAGGATCGAGACCTGGCGCAGGTCGACGGTCTTCTGCTGCACGTGGTCGAGCAGCCGTCCCGGCGTCGCCACCAGGATGTCCACGCCGCGGCGCAGTGCGTCGATCTGCGGCTGGATGCCGACCCCGCCGTAGACGAGGGCGGACTTGAGAGGAATGTGCTTGCCGTAGACGCGGAAGCTTTCCTCGACCTGCGCCGCCAGCTCGCGCGTCGGGGTGAGGACGAGCGCGCGCACCGGGTGGCGCGCCGGCGAATGGCTCTGATTGGCGCCGGCGGAGAGCCGCTGCAGGATCGG
>MERQ01000097.1:0-697 GCA_001770655.1 Betaproteobacteria bacterium RIFCSPLOWO2_12_FULL_68_20 | reverse complement strand
CCGGCGAATGGCTCTGATTGGCGCCGGCGGAGAGCCGCTGCAGGATCGGCAGCGCGAAGCCGGCGGTCTTGCCGGTGCCGGTCTGCGCGGCACCGAGCAGGTCGCGGCCCGCGAGCACGACCGGGATCGCCTGAAGCTGGATGGGAGTGGGTTGGGTGTAGCCCTGCTCGGCGACCACACGCCGCAGTTCGGGCATGAGCCCGAGCGAATCGAATGACGTAGTAATGACAATCTCCTGAGCTCGGCCTGGGAAGGATCGACCCTCGACCGGTTCAGGCAGATGCGTTTTAGGCTTGTTATTCAGCGGTCCGGAACGGACCGGGTAACGACTGAGACGCTAACCGGAATACGCGTAACAGAAACCTTGGAGCGCATTATACACACTTTCGCCGACCGTGACGGACGGCCGCCCGATGTATATACTATGGATATATTCCTCCCCGGAGGCCCGATATGCAGACCGCGCGGATTTTCACCAGCGGCAACAGCCAGGCGGTGCGCCTGCCCAAGGAATTTCGCTTCAGCGGCGACCAGGTCGTCATCAAGAAGGTGGGCGACATGGTGGTCCTGTTCCCGAAGAAGTACAGCGCGGCCCGCTTGAAGTCCCTGCTCGCCTCTTTCGACAGGGAATTCGCGATCGAGCGCGATCAGCCCGCCGTCGCCGAGGAGCGCGCTTTCGGCTGAGCGGTGCGGTGGC
>MERQ01000096.1 GCA_001770655.1 Betaproteobacteria bacterium RIFCSPLOWO2_12_FULL_68_20 | reverse complement strand
GCGGCCGCGGCGTGAAGTACTGCCCCGCGCCCGACTTCGTGTCCTGCGCGTTCTTCTCCAACAGTCCCTCGTAGGCGTCGCCCTTCACGTCCGCGCCCATCGCCGACCAGTTCTCCTTGTCAATCAGATCGACGATCAGGCGCCGCAGCTTCGCCGGATCCTGGAACTTGTTCTGCGCCTTGCCGAAGATCAGCCCTAGCAGCCCCCTCGCCGCCCCGAGCTTCTCCAGCGTGTGGCGATAGTGATCGAACAGCTCGTCGCCGTCGCGCTTGAGCAGGTTCGCCCAGTCGTACCCGGCCAGTGTCGGGCTCTTCTGGTTGTACGGCACTCGTGCGCGCTCGTCGGCCATCTTGAGGAACAGGAGATACGTCAACTGCTCGACGTAATCGCCATAGCTCATCCCGTCGTCAAGCAGGACGTTGCAGTAGTTCCAGAGCTTCTGAACGATTTGAGAGGACTTTTTCATTTGACAGGGATCAAAGGCAGCAGAGCCACATCCGCAATTCGTACAAAGTCTGGCGGCAACTTTGCTGCCTTCCCCAGGTAACTTGCGATCAGAACTGCAAATCTAGCGCCCTGCGGTGATCTAGAACACAGCGTCTTCGCAAACACCATTGTCGTATCACCACGCAGCACCGAGAAACCAACTTCCCTCAAGATCAGTGGCGCGTGCTGCAACTCTACGGGAGCATCAAGGCACTGCCTAACAAGTTGGAGAAATCGCTCCCATTCCGGAAGAGACAAATCGGGTGGGAGGTGTTCTGGATTCTTGGTCTTAACGAGCTTATACAATTCATTCCGGTGCTCGTATGCTTCACGCCCACCGTAAAGCATGACAAGCAACGCCTCTGAAAGGTCTCCTTGATTCGCAGGATGAAGATAGGCCTTAAAGATCTGGCAGACGACAATTGCAAGTGAACGAGCAAAAAGTGCACAGAATTCGAAGAACAAACAAATATGTTCCGGCTTTGAGGGATCGAGCTCTGGATGAAGATTCTTGAGGCTCGCAAGAGTCTTCCGGCAGGCCTCGGCGGAATCGTCCGTCATCCAAAATGTCGAACGAATAAATCGAAGCCCAAGCTCGAGGTTCGGGAAATGCCTTGGGATTTCGAAGAGTTGCTCCCACACGCTCATCTCGCAGGTGTGCCCGAGCGGTAAGACATATCGCTCGCTGGTTGATTTCGCGTAAAGATCAAACTCGTCCTCACCGAGCAAAATAATATTGAGACGGGTAGCCATCAACCTATGATCAAGTTCGATACGATCATTTTTGAGAATGCAGAATCCCTGATCCGCTCTTAGACGATCAAGAACACCGGCAAGCCACAGAGCCCGATTGACCGGCGACTCCTTTGCCTTGGTCTTGCAATCAAATACAACTGATCGAAACCCTTTAAACTCATCAGGAATTGACGACAACACATCAAGATCAGTTACCAGTGGCGCTCTTTCCGTCAGCGCCCGGCCCGGCTGTACGTCAACCTCCAGTTGCGGGAACCATCGGTTTGCAACGGATAGTCTGAGCGCCTTTTGTTTTTGATCGCGATCTTTCATCATAGGTTTATTTTAGAAAAAGGTACTCGATCTCGATCTGCTGCGCCTGGGTAAGCGACACGTTATGACGGCGCTGCAATGTCCCGGACGAAACCAGCGATTCGACAAACGTGTGCTCTCGCTGAAGTGCATCTCGAGCCGCCTGATCGACTTCGGCTCCGGAGGCGACGCCAGCGTTTACAAGGTCGTAAGCCATCTCTAGTGCTTCACGATTTTCCAGTGTGTCGATGATCTGAAGCTCACTGAATCCGCTACCTACATCCACCAAACGTGCGACGCGCAGATGAACCAATTTGCGATATTGCTGAGTCGCTTCCGTAGTTGCTCTGCCGAGCTTCAAATTGCTCTTGAGCGTATATAGCACTGCTCCGGGCGATCGAATGGCATATTGCCTTGGCAGAAATTGACCCTGGCGAACCGCAGCAACTACTGCCATAGCGCGCTCATAAATATCACGCTTCGTGGGAGCGAGAGCAGCGCCAGCAGGCGTTGGGGTGAATAGGAAAAACTGCTCGCCAGAATGCTTTGTGGTAATGCTCGGAGGCTTCACTGCGCCATCTTGGGCGAGACGAAGCAATAGATTGAGTTCTTCGTCTGTAAACTTGGTGCCGGCAATCTCTTTGTTCTTCTGGACAATGGAAAGAGGCACGCCTTGCAGGGCACGCAGTGCTTTCATAAGTTTCTGCACTTGCCTCGAGCCAACCCCGGCGACCATATCAGCGTAAATGTCTGCATTTTCCGAGAAATAGGTCGGACTGAGCGCGACGTCGCGACCGCGACTGCGATGAACTCGCAAATAGGCGCCTTGCTTTCCTACATCGAAGGCACGGGAAAGAAGCTTCTGATCAGCTCCGAGCTTAGATCTTAGTGTGTCAACCTTTTCGGGAGCTTTGGAAAGGCGGCAGAGCAGTTCAATGCTGAGTTCCTCTGCTTCGTTGAAGCCAGCGCCCGCCGCATATACGCCTAAAGTCTCATAGAGAGTTTCGTAGTATGGGACGTTAGGCACTACCGCCTTGATGGTCTTCCCCTCGGTTTGTAGCTTGACGAATTCAACTTCCGCAAGAAGTTCCAAAATGCTCTTTACTGCAACGGAGGGAATTCCAAGGAAGTGAGTTGCAACAAGGCGCATAGTTTCGTAGTTAACTGACGGGAGACCACGAATGTGAAGCGAAAGACGAACCGCCATCCCGACCGCACGCAAACCTTCAAACTCTGGTACCTCGGCGAGTCCGAGGCCAGTCTGAATTTCATGGCACCTCGCAGCAACCTCCTTCGGCTCGGGCTTTTCGGTTGATGTTGAAGTTATTTGCGAGGGTGGTGGTTTGGTCATAGCTACGTCTAGTCGTGTCTACCTGAGAATACTTGCCGAAGAATAGATTGGAAGAAACGACTGGCACGCTGGAGGTTCGTCGATGTTGTAGCCTCCAGTTCTACCGTCACACTCAACTGCCGTTCTACTTCGGCGACGATCCTGTCTTGTTCCGCAAGCGGAGGAAGGGCGAACGGCATATTTTTGATGTCCTGGAGACTATAGTTCGCGCGCGCGACATCTACTTTTTGCGAGTGAATGTGTCGCTGAGCAGCGGCCGACAGCAGATAGGCCAGAGCAAAGCGGTTATTTACCCCACAACGTTGGAGCCGAATGACTGCGACTGCCTGATTAATATTTCCTCCCTCCACAATTCGTGGTGCTATTGCCGCGCGCCCGATCGACGCACCCACTATATTCAGAAGTACATCACCCTCACAAAGTACAGACTTCTTCTCGACATCGTTGAATGCTCGCGGCAAAAATGCAAGATCCGTCAAGTCGATCTGGCCCCAGCCAACGTTTTGACTTCTAACAAACGGAATACCGTCACTGCAATACTCGAAGCCCTGCCAATTCGGAGAAGATCCTTTTGTAACGCGCTCGCTGACCTGCTCGAACGTTGTCCATACCCAGCCTTCAGGCAAAGAGGGTAAGTCGGTTTCATCGAGCATCGCAGGTTCTTTGGACTTGCCCTTGCTTCTCCAACTGCTACTGCGTTGGGCGAGGATGCGCTGGAGGAGTTGCGCACCAGTTTCATAGCTACGTCTTTCGCGGCGTGCGACTTTCGCTTCGATAGGGACCAAACGTCCTTCGACGGCAGCATTGAGTACGGACGCTTTGTAACGCTCCGCGCTTACCGCGACTCGCTTGAGAATGTCGACGGCGTCGTGAAGGCGGGAGAAATGCTTTTCGATCTCAGCGACTATCCAGCGCTGCTCTTCTTTTCGTGGCAGCGGGAGATCGTACGGGGCAAGTTGCTCGAAGTCGACTCGCGGACGATCGCCCGTGTTTAAGTGCGAGGCATAGCGAACGAATTCAGCCGAGTTGAGAAAGTATTGAAGATAGGCTCCGTCAACACGCTCGTTCTCCGGTAGCACGATAAATTCAGCCGAGCAAAGTCCTTCGAAGCTGGGCCGGTAGACTTTGTTTAGGTAAGGACGCAGACGACCGTAGAGCACATCGCCGGGCTTGAAATGAACTGCCGAGCTCTTCATGGTCTTGGCTGGCACAGTGCCAAGAAGTTTCATTGAATGCGCTTCGATGTGTTCCATTCCAATGAACGGAAGCTCCGGGTAATTCGACGGCTTCACGCGAGGCCGCGAAGGCTTTACAGCCTCGCCTAACGGCACCACTTCGACAACAAGGCTCACGCCGCCAACTCCTTGTTCAGTGCGTCAAGCATCTTCGGTAACTCAGGGCCGAAAAGTTGATACACCTTTCCGAGCCCACCTTCCCTTGAAAACGGCGGTAGTTCGAAATCGTCCGTCTCGATACCAAGGTTCGCGGCAATGTGATCGCGGATCATCACGAGCCATCGGCGCTGCTCTTCGGTGAAGCGCTTGCCGCTCGCGTCCTGCTGCGCGAGCCAGGCTTTGAAGTTGGCGTTGACGCGTTCGGGGAAGGGGACGAGTTCGTTGTCCTGGTGCATGGCGAAACGCACGAGGGAGACGAGGTCAGTGAGGATGCGGCGGCCGCTCGCGCCTTTGACTTTGTCTTTCTCCAGCGCGGCGTAGGCCTGCCAGAGCTGCGACTCGGTCCACAGGTGGGGCGGGGCCTGGATGCGGGCGGCGAGGTCTTTGACGTCCTCGAACTTGAGGCGCTGCTTGTAGGGCGTGCTGTAGAGCACTTGCAGCGCGGTGATTTCGTCCTTGTGCTCTTCGATGAAGCGCTCGAAGGACTGGACGATGCCGCGGGCGCGCTCGAGCGCGGCGGCGGAAAAGCCGGCTTCGATGACCTGGTCCTGGCTGACGTGGTCGATGACGATCTCGTTCTTGCGCTTGACGTCGGCGAGCAGCTCGCGGAGTTTGGGTTCCATGAGCGGCTTCACCGCCTGCTGCACGGACGCGGGCGTGCCGGTATCCGGGTCGAGCGCCTGGACGATGGCGCGGCTCAAGTCCTTCAGGCCGAGGCCACCGCTTGTGGCGCGGATCTTCGCTTCGTCTTCGGCGCTGGTGCGGAATTCCATGCGCGCGATGCGCGCGGCGACCGATGAGAGGACATCGGGCTCGGTGTTGCCGAAGGCGACGGCCTGGAGGAGCTTCTCGAAGGAGACCGAGGGCTTGCGCTCCATCGGCCGCGAATCGGTCTTCTCCTCCTCGCACACGCCCACCGCATCCACGATGACGAAGTGGTCCTTAGCGACCGCGTCGGGGGTGACGGCCTTGAGGTCATCAGCATTGATGATGCGCACGCCGCGGCCCTTCATCTGCTCGAAGAAGGAGCGGCTCTTCACCGCGCGCATGAACATCACGATCTCCACCGGCTTGATGTCGGTGCCGGTGGCGATCATGTCCACGGTGACGGCGATGCGCGGCATGGGGCTGTTGCGGAACTGCTTGATCAGCTCCCTGGGGTCGGCGCCGGTGGTGCGGTAGGTGATCTTCTGGCAGAAGTCGTTCCCCTTGCCGAACTCCTCGCGCACGATGCCGACGATGTTCTCGGCGTGGGCGTCGTCCTTGGCGAAGATGAGAGTCTTCGGCGCCCAGGTACGGTCCGGGAAGATCTCGGTGAAGAGCTTGTCGCGGAAAGTGCGCACGACGGTGCGGATCTGGTCGGGCGCGACCACGTCGCGGTCGAGTTGGCGCGCCTCGTAGTCGAGGTCCTCGTCGAGCTGCTCCCACCGCCTGGCGCGCGTGTCGCGCTCCTGCTTCTCGACGTAGTAGCCAGCCTCGACCGTGGAGCCCGCCTCGCCGATCTGCGTGCGGATGCGATAGACATCGTAGTTGACGTTGACGCCGTCGGCCACGGCCTGCTCGTGTGGGTACTCCATCACCAGGTTCTGGTGGAAGAAGCCGAAGGTCTGCTTGGAGGGCGTGGCGGTGAGGCCGATGAGGTAGGCGTCGAAATACTCCAGCACCTGCGCCCAGAGGTTGTAGATCGAGCGGTGGCACTCGTCGGTGACGATGATGTCGAAGGTCTCGATCGGAATCTTCGGGTTGTACTCGATCGGCGGGATGTCCTTCCAAACTTTCTCCAGACCCTCGACGGAGGTCTCCTCGTCCTCCTCGGCGAGCTCGCGCCCGCGCAGCATCGAGTACATGCGCTGGATTGTGCAGATGCACACGCGAGCGGTGGTGTCGAGCTTGTTGGAGGTGAGGCGCTGGACAATGTACTCCTGCGTGAACTTCCAGTTGTGGTACGGAGAGTCGTAATCCTGAAACTCTCTGAGCGTCTGGTCGCCGAGGTTGCCGCGGTCCACCAGAAACAGCACCCGCCGCGCGCCGGCGTACTTGATCAGGCGGTAGATGAAGCTGATCGCGGTGTAGGTCTTGCCCGAGCCGGTCGCCATCTGGATGAGGGACCGGGGGCGGTTCTCGGCCAGCGATTTCTCGAGGTTCTTCACCGCCGTGATCTGCGCGGGCCAGAGGCCCGTCTCCACCAGCGCGGGCATCCCGCTCATGCGCGCGAGGAAACTCGACGGGGCCTCGCCCGCGGACGGAATGGCGTACTTCACCCACTCGGCGAGCGTCTCGGGCTGGTGGAACGCGAACACCTCGCGCGAGCGCGGCTGGGGGTCGAAGCCGTTGGTGAAGCGCGTCTCGACGCCGGTGGACTGGTAGGCGAAGGGCAGCGGCTTGCGCCAAACCGGGAGACCGTCCGGCAGACCCTTCACGTAGCGCTCCGACTGGGTCTCGACCCCGGAGAGGGTCACCCCCTCCTTCTTCGCCTCGAGCACCCCGGCGGCCTTGCCATCGATGTACAGCATGTAGTCGGCGGTGCCGTGGCCGCCCTTCAGCTCGAACTCCCGGATAGCGACGCCCCGGGCCGCAAGGATGTTGGCTGCGCCGGCGTCCTGCACGCGCCAGCCGGCCGCCGTAAGCAGCCGGTCGATCTCCCCGCGTGCCTCCTGCTCGCTCGGCATCGCCGCCGCGCCCCTCCCGGCGGGAGTTTGAGGCGGGCACGCCTGCCGAGGCAAGCCCTTGCAGGGACCTTGGGAGGCCCCGAACCGGACTGGTTTTTTCCCGATCGGGAACATTCGACGATCAGTGCCTGGCGCTACTTCAGCGCCACCAAACGCTCCTTGCGCTCGAGCGCTGCGATCTCCTTGACCCTCGCATAGAACGCCGTCAGATCGCCGCCCGCTGCGGCGAGCAGCCGCTCGAACCCCGGCACGAGCTGTGAGTAGATGGCGACCGAGGCGAGCCAGGCGTTGTTCGCCCCGGCGGGCACGAGAGTCTCGCGGCCCGCGCGCAGGCGCTCGAACTCGGCCCGCTTTCGCTCGCGAATCGCTTCCGGTGCCAGGCGCTGGCGGTAAAGCGCCGCGAGGCGGACTCTGGTCTCCTCGATCCGCGCTGCGAATTCGCGCCTCCTCGCCCGGAGCCTTTCGAACTCGTCCAGATCGCGCGAGCGCCCCTCGGCGCGCAGCCAGCGCCGCACGCCCTCCTCCTCCACCGCCACGGCGAACGATTCGTTGAACGTCGTGTCGTCGCGCACGTAGACGAGCTGGTGCGCGAGCTCGTGGACAATCAGGCGCGCGAGCTGCGCGTCCGGGTAGCCGATGAAGGTGGAAAGCAGCGGGTCGTCGAACCTGCCGAGCGTCGAGTAGGCCGGCACCCCGCCGACGAAAACGTCGTGACCTTCGCCTTGCAGCCGCGCGGCGTGCTCGCGCGCGCGCGCCTCGGAAAAGAATCCGCGATAGCTCACGCAGCCGGCGAACGGGAAGCACTCGCTTTTCGGCTCGACCGAGAACTCGGGCGCCGTATAGACGTTCCACACCGCGAACGGCCGATCGAGCGCGGCGTACGAGGTGTAGCTGCGGTTGTCCGGAAGGCCGAGGCGCGCCGAGGCGAACGCCCGGACGCGCCGTGCGGTCTCGAGCTTCGAGCGCAGCGCAGGCGCGGTGCCGGGCTCGGCGAGCCAGGACTCCACCGGGCGCGCCGCGGCCATCAGCTCCAGATGCCCGCTGATCGCCTGCCCGTAGTAGCCGAGCGTCTCGCAGCCGGCGGCAAGCGCGAGCAGCGGAACCGCGATGACCGCGCGCCACCTCATGTGAAGCGGCCGGCAGCGAGGAAGCGCTCGATCAGCCGCGCGACGCGCCCTGAGACGACGAGCGCGCTGTGGCCGAGGGGCACGAGGGCGCGCTCGGTCATCCCGTCCACGCCGGTCTCGGCTACCCGCACCACGCCGTCGTTCGGGCCCCGCAGCGGCCCGAGCGCCCTGCCCAGCCCCAGCGCGAGCGTTCCGGCGATGACTCCCAGGGGAGCGTTGCCGCGCCAGCGCGCCTCGCGCTCGGCCCAGACCGGCTCGGTCGCCCCCATCATCCAGCGCCCGAGCCGTCGCTGCGCGAGCCGGCGACCCGCGGCATTGCCGCGCACCGGCGCTGCGACGAGCACCGCGGATGCGACCGCGATCTCGGGATGACGATTGAGCGCCTCCAGCACCAGGACTCCGCCCAGGCTGTGGCCGACGAAATGCGCCGCCTCACCGCCGAGCGCATCGTGAGCGAAGCGCGCCAGCCGCTCGACGTTGACCTCGAAGGGGCTGCGGCCGCGGTAGTCGAAGACGCGCGGGGAGTAGCCGTCGCGCGCGAGCCGCGCCGCGAGCAGCGCCATCGCCGCGCCGGGCATCCACAGCCCGGGAACCAGCACCACGGTCCCGCTCACCCCGCCTTCTTCTCCCGCTCGCGGGCCCGGTGCACCGCATCGAGGACGGCCTGCGCGCGGCGGACGATCGGATAGTCGACCATCTGGCCGTCCACCTCGATCGCGGCCAGGCCCTTCGCCTCGGCCTGACTGAACGCGGACACGATGCGCTCGGCGCGCGCCGCCTCTTCGTCGCTCGGCAGATAGGCGGCGTTCACCGGGGCGATCTGGTCGGGGTGGATGCACAGCCGCCCCTGGAAGCCGGCGCGCCTGCTGCGCTCCAGCGCGCGGCGGAACGCGTCCGAGTCCTTGAGATCGAACCAGGGGCTGTCGATCGGGCTCTCCATCCCCGCGGCGCGCGAGGCGAGCACGATGCGCGCGCGCGCCTCGGCGAGCGGCTCTTCTTCCGGCCCCACCGTGAGCCCGAGGTCGTTGGCGTAATCCGCGGCGCCGAAGCACACGCGCCTGACCCGCCACGGGCCGGGGTACGGGCGCAGGCTCCTTGCCTGCAGGACGCGGTCCACGCGCTGCACGCCCGCCGCCGTCTCGATGAGCGGCATCAGGTCGATCGAGCCCTCGGCGATCCCGCGGCTGCGCTCCAGCGCCGCGATCAGCCAGTCGATCGCGTGCAGGTCCGCCGCGCTCTCGACCTTGGGCAGCACCACGCCGTCGACGCCTTGGTGGATCGTCTCCACCAGATCGGCGTAGCAAAACGGGCTCGAGGGCGCGTTCACGCGCACGTAGCCGCGGCCCCGCCGCGGCCGCCTGAGCGCCTCGGCGACGGGTTTTCTCGTCGCGGCCTTGTCGCCCGGCGCGACCGAATCCTCCAGGTCCAGGATCACCGCGTCGGCTTCCAGCGCGAGCGCTTTCTCGACGCGCCGCGCCACGTTGCCGGGCGCGAACAGGAACGAGCGGTTGAGCGTCACGACGATCCCGGCTGCAAGAGCTTTCGCTCGCCCCACGGCGCGTAGGGCAGCACCTGCCTCACGGTCGCGAGCCCGGGCGGCCACACCACTTCGCGCCTGCCCCTCACGATCTGCACCACCGCGGGCTTCGCCGCGAGCTGCTCGCCGCTCGCCGCATCCACCTTGTACCGGCCGAGCACCGTTTCCGTTTCGAGCGCGGCGAGCGCGTCGCGCACCCGTTCCTGATCGGTCGATCCGGCGCGCTTGAGCGCCTCCTCTGCGACCTTCGCGGCAGCGTAGCCCTGCGCCGCGGCGAGACCGGGTTCGGACGACCACTTCGCGCCATAGGCCTTCACGAAAGCGTCGTTCCCGGAGGTCGCCAGGCCCTTGTCGTATTCGGCGAGCCCCAGGGCGTACTCTGCGTCCTGCCCGACCAGCGCCACGAATTTCGGGTCGGCAGCGCCCTGCGCGAAAAACAGCTTCGGCGCGTAGCCGAGGCGCTTGAAGGTCTTCACCATCTCGGCGGCGTCGCGCACCTCGCCGAAGGCGATCCAGGCATCGGCGCGCGCGGCGCGCGCTTTTTCCACCTGCGGCGCGAAATCGCTCGTCCCCGTGCCGTACACCTCCAGGTCGCTCGCCGCGAGTCCGAGCGGGACGGCCGCCTCGCGCAGGGCTTGCGCCATCTCGCGCGACGCCGGATCGCTGCGCGCGAGAACGAACAGCGTTTTCAGGCCCTGCCCGCGCGCGAGCTCGAGTACGCCTGCGCCGTAGGCCGTGTAGGGCGGCGCGACCTGAAACACGTAGCGCGGCGAGCGCTTGTGCACCGCGCGCAACGCGCCGGCGCCGTTCACCAGCACGCGCCGCGCGCGCTCGGCAGCCGCGGCCGCCCCGAGCGTGGCGGCCGAGCCGTACGGGCCGATGAGGAGGTCCGCCTTGTCCTCGCGGATCAGCTTCTCGTAGAGCGCGCCGGCACGCACGGCCTGCGAGCCGTCGTCGAGGATGCGCAGCTCCACGCGCCGGCCGAGCAGACCGCCCGCGGCGTTCACCTCGTCCTGCCACAAAAGCAGCGCCTTGCCGTAGCCGGCGGCAAGATCGGCGTACAGGCCCGACTGCGGCAGCGCCGCGCCGACGACGAGCGGCGCCTGCGCCGCCGCGCCGTACGGCGTCGCGAGCGCGAGCGAAACGAGCGCTGCCGTGCGCCACATCGTCAATAGTCCAGCTTGTCCTCGGTGGCGTGCCCGCGCATCGGCACCAGCACCGAGCGCTCGAAGGTCATGAACACCGTGCCGTCGGCCTTCTTTCCGGCGCTGCGCACGGTGACGATGCCGTGGTGCGGGCGCGATGTCGAGGCGCGCTTCGCGATCACCTCGGATTCGGCGTAGATGGTATCGCCGGCGAACACCGGGGCGAGCAGCCGCACCTTGTCCCAGCCGAGGTTCGCCACCGTCTTCTGGCTCACGTCCGAGACGCTCATGCCGGTGACGATGGCGAGCGTGAGGCACGAGTTCATGAGCGGCTTGCCGAACTCGGTGCCGGCGCTGTAGACGCTGTCGATGTGCAGCGGCTGCTGGTTCATCGTGAGCAGCGAGAACCAGATGTTGTCGGTCTCGGTGAGCGTGCGGCCCGGGCGGTGCTCGTAGACGTCGCCCAGCTCGAATTCCTCGTAGTAGCGCCCGGCGGACTCGCGGTAGCGCTTTGCACCCACTTCCTTCGCGCGGCTGACCATGTGATCTCTCCCGGTGCCGTTCTTACCCTGTGCGAAAATCCCAGTCAAGGATGAAGCGCGATTCGTTCCTCGCCGAGCTGGCAAGCATCGTCGGGCCGCCCCACGTCCTCACCGATCCGCGCGACACGGCGCCCTATTTCACCGACTGGCGCAAGCAGTACTCGGCTGCGGCCGAATGCGTGGCGCGCCCGGCGCAGACCGGCGAGGTGGCGCGGGTGGTGGAGTTGTGCGCGCGCGAAGGCGTCGCGATCGTGCCCCAGGGCGGAAACACCGGCCTGTCCGGCGGCTCGGTGCCGAGCGGCAAGGGTCGCGAGATGGTGCTCGCGCTCTCGCGCATGAACCGCATCCGGGACATCGACGCGCTGAACGACACCATCACCGTCGAGGCGGGCTGCGTGCTCGCGCAAGTGCAGCAGGCGGCCGAGGACGCCGGGCGCCTGTTCGCCCTTTCCCTCGGGGCCGAGGGCAGCTGCCAGATCGGCGGCAACCTCTCCACCAACGCCGGCGGGGTGAACGTGCTTCGCTACGGCAACGCGCGCGAGCAGGTGCTCGGCCTGGAGGTGGTGCTGCCCGACGGCCGCGTGTGGAACGGGCTGCGCGGCCTGCGCAAGGACAACACCGGCTACGACCTGAAGCAGCTGTTCCTCGGCGCCGAAGGCACGCTCGGGGTGATCACCGCCGCGGTGCTGCGCCTGCATCCGAGGCCCACCGCCGCCGCGACCGCCTGGATCGCGCTCGAGAGCCCGCGGCGCGCGGTCGAGCTGCTCGGGATGCTCCGCGAGCGGCTCGGCGAGCGCGTATCGGCGTTCGAGCTCGTCTCGCGCGCCTGCCTCGAAGCAGTGCTCGCGCACGTTCCCGGCGCCGCCGATCCGCTCGCGGCACCGCATCCCTGGTACGTCCTCGTGGAGCTCGCCGACAGCGGCGAAGAGGCGGCGCTGCGCGATCGCGTGGAGGAATCCCTCGGGCACTGCTCCGAGCGCGGCATGCTGCGCGACGCGGCGCTCGCGCAAAGCGAGGCGCAGGCGCGCGCATTCTGGCGCATCCGCGAGTCGATCCCGGAGGCGCAGTTCGAGAACGTCAAGCACGACGTTTCGGTGGCGGTATCGAAAGTTCCCGAGCTGATCGAGCGCGCCGGCGCGGCACTCGAGCGCGCTTTTCCGGGGGTGAGAATCTATTGCTTCGGCCACGTCGGGGACGGCAACGTGCACTTCAACGTCGGCGACGCGTCGCTCGTCGCACGCCGCCCCGAGGTCAACCGCATCGTCTATGACGCGGTGGCGGCGCTCGGCGGCTCGATCTCGGCCGAGCACGGGCTCGGGCAGCTCAAGCGCGAGGAGATCCGCAGGCACAAGGACCCGCTCGAGCTCGAGCTGATGCGCACGCTCAAGCGCGCGCTCGACCCGCGCGGGCTCATGAACCCCGGGAAGCTGCTCTAGCAGCTCAACGCGCGCGGATGAGCACCAGAGGGACGGCGCGCTTCGCCGTCTGAAGCTCGCCCGCGATGCGCCCGCCGGGCTCGGCGCGCCCGCGAAAGCGCATGCCGTCCGCTTCCCAGGCGATTTCGCGTCCCGACAGGCTCGCCTTCGCCGCCGCGAGCGGCTTGCCTGCCGCGTTGCCCTCGATCTCGATGTCCTGATAGTTCTGGTGGATGCGCAAGCGCCATTCGCCGCCTGCCGCGCTGCCGGTCCACAGGCCGCGCACGTCTGCCGGCACCAGCCAGAGAAAGAGCGTGCTCTCGTCGCCCTGGCCGGGGTGTGGGCGCGAGATGCGCACGGTCTCGACGCGGTCGGGCTTCCAGCTGGTGAGCGCGAACGCGTGCGAGACGATGCGCGTGCCGGGCTCGAGCTCCTCGATGAACCTCGGCTGCAGCTTGCGGATGAGCGCCGGCAGCAGATACACGGTGACCACGCTCGCGCGCGAAATGTCCGAGACCAGGACATCGCCCTCGACGAACGACACGCGGTCCGCGACCCCGGCGCTGCGCGCGCTCGCGCGCGACTTCTCCACCAGGGCGCGGTCGAGCTCGATGCCCAGGCCGCGCGCGCCGAACTTGCGCGCCGCCTCGATCACGATGCGGCCGTCGCCCGAGCCCAGATCGATCA
>MERQ01000095.1:192-6392 GCA_001770655.1 Betaproteobacteria bacterium RIFCSPLOWO2_12_FULL_68_20 | reverse complement strand
TTCGCATTGTCGCCGGTAAGCATCAGGGTGCGCACACCCAGGGCGTGAAGACTGGCGATGGCCTGCCGGGTTGTCTCCCGCACCGTATCGGCGACGCCTATCATGAGCAGCGGCGCGGACTGATCGCATATCACTACTGTCGTTTTGCCCTCGGCTTCGAGCTTGCCCAGCGCTTCCTCAGTTTCCGGCGTGCAGATTCCCAACTCCTCGACCAATCGATGATTTCCAAGGAACAGCGAGCGTCCGCCGAGGCGGCCTTTTACGCCGCGGCCGTTGATCGCGGCAAAGCCGTCGATTTCATCCAACTTTGCGCTCCCGGACTGCGCATTCCAGTACGCGCTGACCGCGGACGACGCGGGATGGTCCGAGCGTGCGGCGAGCGCAGCCGCGAGGCGAAGGCCCTCGGCCGACTCCACCTTGAGCGGAACGATATCCGTAACCACGGGCTTTCCTTGCGTGATGGTTCCGGTCTTGTCCAGCGCCAGTGCCTTGAGCGTGTAGCCCGCCTCCAGGTACGCGCCGCCTTTGATGAGAATGCCCCGCCGGGCAGCGGCTGCAAGGCCGCTGACAATGGTGACCGGAGTTGAGATCACCAGAGCGCACGGGCAGGCGATCACGAGCAGCACCAGCGCCCTGTAGATCCAGTCCATCCACGGCAGGCCGAAGGCGAGCGGCGGAACCAACCCGACCAGCAGCGCCACCGCGAACACCGCAGGCGTGTAGATCCTCGCGAAGCGGTCGACGAAGCGTTGCGTCGGTGCGCGGCTGCCTTGAGCTTCCTCCACTGCCTTGATGATTCTGGCCAGCGTCGACTGATTGGCCGCAGCCGTAACCCGGTACTCAAACGAACCCGTCTCGTTGATCGTGCCCGCGAATAAGGGGTCGCCAGCGCTCTTGGCGACCGGCATGCTCTCGCCGGTGATGGGTGCCTGGTTCACCGTCGATTGGCCGCTCACGACTTCGCCATCGAGCGGAATGCGCTCCCCCGGTCCTACGCGCACCAGGGCACCGGCAGAAACGCCCTTCGCTTCGACTTTGGCCCACGCACCGTCCGGCCGCCGCACGGTCGCGGTCTCGGGCGCCATCGCCATCAGACTGTGAATGGCGTTCCGTGCACGCTCGAGCGACAACACCTCGATCAGTTCGGCCAGGGCGAAGAGGAACATCACCATCGCGGCTTCGGGCCACTGGCCAATGATCATCGCGCCTGTCACCGCGATCGACATGAGGGCATTTATGTTCAGATTGCGGTTCTTGAGCGCGATCCAGCCTTTCTTGTAGGTCTCGAATCCGCCCGTGGCGACGGCCAAGAGCGCAAGCGCGATCACGCCCGGCGACGCCTCATTTCCCGACACCCAGGCAAGCGCCTCGGCCAGCGCCGCGCTCGCGCCGGCTAGGCCCATCAACCACCATTGCTTGCGCGATACAGAGGATCGCGCGATTTCCGCTTCGTCCGCGGCTACCGGGGGATCGACAACCGCATCCATGCCGATCGACCGCAGCCCCGCCAGAACCGGAGCAAGATCCTCGAGATTGTGCGCGACCGTGAGCTTGCGCTGGATCAGGTTGAATTCCAGGGATGCGACGCCCGGCAGGCCCGATAGATTGTCGCGAATTAACGCTTCCTCGGTCGGGCAGTCCATCTTTTCGATGCGCAGCACATCGCGCCGGGAGGCTGGCGCGCCTTGCGGGATCGAATGCCGCGCCGCCGCGCGAGCGTTACTCTCGCAGGCGCAATCCGCCGTGGCTTTGTCATCCATGCTTTGCGCATTGCAAACCCTGTAGTTACTATCGGGTCAAGTCCTTTCACGAAAGCCCCTCATGCGCATAGGAGAACTGGCTACAAAGGCGGGCGTGGATGTCCAGACGGTGCGCTACTACGAGCGTGAGGGCCTGATCGACCCGCCGTCGCGTACCGCGTCCGGCTACCGGAACTACGGCCCGGCGCACCTGGAACGCATGCAATTCATCAGACACTGCAGGTCGCTCGACATGCCGCTAGCAGACGTAAAGCGGCTGATCGCGCTGTCAAGCGACAAGGGCGTGTCCTGCGACGAAGTAAATGGAATGGTGCGAACGCATTTGGAGCGTGTATGCGCCAAGCGCGCGGCGCTCGAACTGCTCGAGAAGCAGCTCGCTGGACTCAATGCCCAGTGCGAGTCCGGCCACCGGGTTGCGGACTGCGGAATTCTGCAAGAGTTGATCCATGCGGCGCGCGGCGAGGCCTGCGCCTGCCACCCAACTCAGACAGTTGGCATGCGCAGTGAAACGATTACCCGCCGTCATTGATTCATCGCCACCGTTTCTCTAGGCTTCGGGCCACAACCGGAGAAAACTGATGTCACTCGTCATCGACATTCACACCCACATGCTCAATAACGAGTGGCTGAAGCTGCTCGAAAAACACGGCCGGCCGCGCTATACGCTCAAGGCGGTTACCGGCGGGCTGCGCGCCATCCACCTTGACGGTGCGCCGTTCATGACGCCGGTGCCCGAGATGTTCGACTGGGACCTGCGCATCAGGAACATGGACCGCGTCGGCATCGACGTGTCGGTGGTTTCGCTCACCTGTCCGAATGTCTATTGGGGGAGCGAGGCGGTGAGCCTCAAGGCGGCGCAGGTGATGAACGACGAGATGGCGAAAGCGCGGAGATCCTTTCCCGATCGCATCCAGTGGTTCTGCTCGCTGCCCTGGCAGTATGAGAAGGCGGCGCTGGCGGAACTGAAGCGCTCGCTCAAGGCAGGCGCCTGCGGCGTGATGGTGCTCGCCAACATCGGTGGCAGGGCGCTCACCGATCCGGCGTTCGCGAAGATCTGGCAGGCGATCGATGCCGCAAGGCTGCCGGTGCTGATCCACCCGACCGCGCCGCCCGGCGTGAAGGAAATGGAGATGGCGCATTTCCAGCTCGTTGCCTCGGTCGGCTTCACCACCGACACCACGCTTGCGGTGGCGCGCATGATCTACGACGGCTTTTTCGACCGCTTCCAGAAACTGAAAATCATCGCCAGCCACGGCGGCGGCACCTTGCCCTACCTCATCGGGCGCCTGGACCAGTGCTACGAGCAGATTCCCGCCTGTCGCACCAGGACCCGGGAGAAGCCCAGCCTGCACGCGCGGCGCATCTACGCCGATGCGGTGGTATTCACCGACGACGCGCTCGCGATGGCGGTGCGGGTGTTCGGCTCTGGCAACGTGCTCTACGGCTCGGATTACCCGCATACCATCGGCGACCCGATCGGCTGCCTGGCCCGCGTCGACCGGCTGCCCGACGGCGCGCGCGAGCGCGTGCGCGGACGGAATTCGGAGCGTATATTCGATTTCAGATGACGATCTATCACCAGGGCACGGCCAGGGCAGTACGCAAACTGCCGATGAGCAAGGCGGAGCGCGAAGCGCGTATTCAGCTCGCCGCCTGCTACCGCATCTTCAATCATCTGGGCTGGGTCGAGATGATCTTCAACCACATCACGCTGCGCGTGCCGGGGCCGGAGAAGCTCTTTCTCATCAATCCGTTCGGCCTGCATTACAGCGAAATCACCGCTTCCAGCCTGATCCTCATCGATCTTGAAGGCAATCCGCAGCGCGAGACCAGATGGCCGGTGAACAGGGCCGGCTTCGTCATTCACAGCACGCTGCACGGCGCCATCGCGGAAGTAAATTGCGTGATGCATACCCACACCACGACCGGCATGGCGGTCGCCTGCCTGAAGGAAGGTCTGTCGCCGACCAACTTCTACGCCGCCCAACTGCAGGGCGGCGTCGCCTACCATGACTTCGAGGGCATTACGGTCGAGGACGACGAGAGAAGACGGCTGGTTGCAAGCGTCGGCAGCAAGCGCGCGTTGATCCTCAGAAACCACGGCCTGCTCGCCTGGGGCGCGTCGCTGCCGGAAGCCTTCTTGACGCTCTGGACGCTGCAGCGCGCCTGCGATGTGCAGATCGCTTCCAGCAGCGCGGGCGACCTCAACCCGATCAGGCCCGAAGTGTTTGCCCAAACAGTGCGCGAATCCGGCCCCGGCGAGAAGCGCACCTGCGAGGACGTATTCGCAGCGATGCAGCGCATCGTGGACGCGAAGGACCCTTCCTACCGGGTTTGAAGGCCCCGCGCGCTGCGCGCTACGCTGCGGCGAGGCGGCGCAGCTCGGGCACGCAGGAGCCGCAGTTGGTGCCGCACTTCAGATTCTTCTGCAGCCCCGCGAAGGTCGCACCGGCGGCGACGGCGGCGCGGATCTGCGACTCGCCGACCTTGAAGCAGGCGCAGACGGCGCGCTCGAAAGCCGCGGGGCCGGTGAGCGCAGGCTGGCCAAACAGCTTTTCGAGTTCGGCGAGGACTTTGGCGTCCGGGTCGCCGGCGGTGGCGAGCTCGAGGCGCAGGAGGATCTCCGGTCCCTCGGCGAGGGTAAGCGCCGCGTAGTCGAAGCGCGCTAGCCAGGCCGCGGCGGCGCGTTGCAGCTCGGGGGTCGCGGCGGCCGCAAAGGCGCCGCGCCAGCGGGCGGCGAAGGGCTCGATGCGCACCGCGGCGTGCTTGAGCTCGGGCTGCTTGGAATAGGGGTCGACCGCGGGGACGGTGAGCGCATTGGTGCCGACGCCGGCCGTGAAGCGGCCGCCCCAGTGCATGGCGACGAAGGCGTCGCCGGGGCGCATGTCGTCCGATGCGCGGATCTTCATGACGGCGCTGCCGCGGCGGCTGGTTACGCACACTAGATCATGATTTGAATAATTGTTCTTTTGAAGATCAATTTCACTGACGACAATTTCCGGTTCCGGACTGTGGCTGAAAAGGCGCGCGACGAGCCCGGTGCGCGTCATGCTGTGCCATTGGTCGCGCAAGCGCCCCGTGGTGAGCCGGACCGGGAATTGCCCGTCCGGCTCCTCGGCCGGGGGCAGGTATTCGGTGGCGACGAAGCGCGCGCGCCCCGAGGGCGTCGGGAAGACGCCGTCGGGGTAGAGGCGCGTGCGGCCGCTCCTGGCGCCTTCCGGGTAGGGCCACTGCTGCGGCCCGTCGCGCTCGAGCACGGCATAGGAGAGACCGGTGATGTCCAGATCGCGGCCGCGCGTGCTCTCCCTGTGCTCGTTGAAGACCTGTTCCGGGTTCTGGTAGGGGAACAGCCTTTTTCCCTCCACTGAGAGTCTTCGGGCAAATTCCACCGCAATGTGCCAATCCGCGCGGGCTTCACCGGGAGGCGGCACGGCCGCGCGCACACGCGAGATGCGCCGCTCGGAGTTGGTCATCGTGCCTTCCTTTTCCGCCCAGCTTGCCGCGGGCAGCAGGACGTCGGCGTAGTCGCAGGTCTCGGCGTCGCGGAAGGCCTCCTGGACGACGACGAATTCGGCGCGCGCGAGCGCCTTGCGCACCGCGTTCGCGTCGGGCATCGACTGCGCCGGGTTCGTGCAGGCGATCCACACCGCCTTGATCTCGCCGCGGCCGATGGCCTCGAACATCTCCACCGCCGTCTTGCCGGGCTTCGCGGGGACGGCGTCGACGCCCCAGAGCGCCGCGACTTCCTTCCGGTCCTCCTCATTGCCCAGGTCCCGATGGCCCGACAGCAGGTTCGCCATGCCGCCTACCTCGCGCCCCCCCATGGCGTTGGGCTGCCCCGTCAGGCTGAAAGGCCCGGCGCCGCGTTTTCCGATCTGCCCGGTGGCCAGGTGCAGGTTGATGAGCGCGCAGTTCTTCCAGGTGCCGCTCGCCGACTGGTTCAGGCCCTGGCAATAGAGCGAGAGCGCGGCCTTCGAGCGGCCGAACAGGTGCGCCGCCTCAACGATCTTCGCGACGGGCAGGTCGCAGACCTCGGCTGCCCGCTCTGGGGTCCAGCGGTCCAGCAGTGATTGGAGTTTTTCGAAATTCTCCGTGTGGGAATCCACGAATGAAGAGACAAGAAATCCATCCCGCTGCAGCACATGCAACATCGCATTGAAAAGCGCGACATCGGTGCCCGGCTTGAGCGCCAGATGCAGGTCGGCGGCGCGCGCGGTGACGGTGGCGCGCGGGTCGATGACGACGAGCTTGAGACCTGGGTTACTTGCCCGCGCCTCCTCGATGCGCCGGTAGACGATGGGGTGGGCGAAGGCGGTATTCGAGCCGGCGATCAGGATCAGGTCGGCGTCGTCGATGTCCTCGTAGGCGCAGGGTGGCGCATCCGCCCCAAGCGACTGCTTGTAGCCCGCCACCGCCGAGGACATGCACAGGCGCGAGTTG
>MERQ01000095.1:0-184 GCA_001770655.1 Betaproteobacteria bacterium RIFCSPLOWO2_12_FULL_68_20 | reverse complement strand
GTTGTTCGTGCCGACCAGGCCCTTGGCAAGTTTGTTGAAGACGTAGTAGTCCTCGGTGAGCAGCTGTCCGGAGATGTAGAACGCCACGGCGTCCGGGCCGTGCGCGGCGATGATCTGCCTGAACCTCCCCGCGGCATGATCCAGCGCCTGGCCCCAGGTTTTTCGCTTGCCGTCGACCTCGGGA
>MERQ01000094.1:2032-6950 GCA_001770655.1 Betaproteobacteria bacterium RIFCSPLOWO2_12_FULL_68_20 | reverse complement strand
CGCCGCGTCGAGATCACCGGTCCCACCGACCGCAAGATGGTGATCAACGCGCTCAACTGCGGCGCCTCGACCTTCATGGCCGATTTCGAGGACGCCAACTGCCCTACGTGGTCCAACATGCTCGAGGGGCAGTCGAACCTGCGCGACGCGGCGCGCCGCTCGATCACATTCGAGCAGAACGGCAAGCGATACCAGCTCAACGACAAGATCGCGGTGCTGATGGTGCGGCCGCGCGGCTGGCACCTCGACGAGAAGCACCTGCTCGTCGACGGCAGGCCGGCCTCGGGTGCGATCTTCGATTTCGCGCTCTACTTCTTTCACAACGCGCGGGAGCTCGTCGCGCGCGGCACCGGGCCGTATTTCTACCTGGCGAAGATGGAGTCGCACCTCGAGGCGCGGCTGTGGAACGAGATCTTCGTCGCCGCGCAGGACGAGCTCGGCATTCCCCGCGGCACGATCAAGGCCACCGCGCTCGTCGAAACCGTGCTCGCCGCCTTCGAGATGGACGAAATATTGTTCGAGCTCCGGGAGCATTCGGCGGGGCTCAACATCGGGCGCTGGGACTACATCTTTTCGTGCATCAAGAAATTCCGCGCCAACAAGGATTTCTGCCTCGCCGACCGGTCCCAGGTGACGATGAGCGCGCCCTTCATGCGCGCCTACGCGCTGGCGCTGGTGAAGACCTGCCACCGCCGCGGCGCTCCGGCGATGGGCGGCATGGCGGCGCAGATCCCGATCAAGAACGACCCGCAGGCGAACGAGGCCGCGCTCGAAAAAGTGCGCCAGGACAAGCTGCGCGAGGTGACCGACGGCTGCGACGGCACCTGGGTCGCGCATCCCGGGCTGGTGCCTGTCGCGAAGGAAGTGTTCGATGAGCACATGCCGCAGCCCAATCAGTACGAGCGGCAGCGTCCCGACGTGAACGTGAGCGCCAAGGATCTGCTCGATTTCCGTCCCGAGAAGCCGATCACCGAGACGGGGCTGCGCAACAACATCTCGGTCGGCATCCAGTATCTCGGCGCCTGGCTCGCCGGCAACGGCTGCGTGCCGGTGTTCAACCTGATGGAAGACGCCGCCACCGCCGAGATCTCGCGCTCGCAGATCTGGCAGTGGATCCGCTCGCCGAAAGGCGTGCTGGAGGACGGGCGCAAGGTGACGGTGGAGCTCTTCCGCAGGCTGCTTGCCGAGGAGCTGCCGAAGGTGCGCTCGCACCTGGGCGAGGAGGCTTGGGCGGCGGGGAAGTACGTGGAGGGGGCGAAGCTTTTCGATGCGCTCACTGCGGACGACCGCTACGAGGAGTTCCTGACGCTCCCGGCGTACCGTTTGATCGATTGACCCGCCACGCCGATCCGCTCGCCGAAGGGCAAGAATTCGCGCAACTTTTTTTGCGTTCACGCAAAAAATGTTTCGTCCGGGGGCGGGCGGCCGCGTTGACCTACGGGCAGCCCCGTGATACTTTTGTATCGCCATGAACGTGTCCACCCTGCGCAACTGGGGCGGGGCAGTGGCCGTATCCCTGCCGAAGAAGCTGCTCGCCGCGCTCGGGCTCGGCGCCGGGGCCGAAGTGCAATTGAAGATCAAGGACGGCGCCATCGTGCTGGCGCCGGTGCGCAGGCGCCATGGCCTCGCCCGGCTCGAGAAGGAGCAGCGGCTGCTGGAACGTTCGCTCGGCGGGCCGCTTGGCGACCAGGGCTGGCTCGATTCGCCAGCGCGCGGGCGGGAGTCGCTTTAGGCGATGCCGCGCCCGCCCGACCGCGGCGACATCTACCACCTCGACCTGGAACCGACGCGCGGCAAGGAGCAGCGCGGCAGGCGCCATGTCTTTGTCGTCTCTCCGGCGCAGCACAACCGCCGCGGCCTGGTGATCGCGCTGCCGATCAGCCAGGGATACGCGCTGGCAAGGAGCGCCGGATTTGCCAGCACGTTGATGGGCGCGGGAACCGGAACGCAGGGGGTGGTCGTTTGCGACCAGCCGCGGACCCTGGACTTTTCGGCGCGCGGCGCCCGCTTCGTCGAAACCGCGCCCGCCGCCGTGATCGACGACGTGCTGGGGCGGCTGGCGCCGCTGGTGACGTAGACCCGAAGCCTCGTCGTGTAGGGTGCCGGGAGATGGCGACGATCGTGATCCTCGAGCACTTGCTGCAGCGCGAGGTGAAGCTTCCCTACATGGTCTACCAGCTCGCCGAGCGCTGGCGGGCCGCGGGTCACAGGGTGATCGTGCACCACGGTTTCCAGAATCCGCCGCCGGGCGATCTGGCGGTCAACAACATCGACCTGACGGTCGTCCCCGAGGGCTACCGCGAGCTGCTCGGCAGGTACCGGCGCGTGATCAACGGCGCGGTGCTCGACGTCTCGAAGAGCCGTTTCAGCGAGCAGCGGCTTCGCCCGGGCGATGCCTGGACCGGGGCCGTAATCGTCAAGACGGAGGCGAACTTCGGCGGCAAGCCGGAGCAACTGCTGCGTTCGCTGGCCATGAAATCGGGAATGCCGTGCGATATCCCGGCGGGCCCGGTGGCGGACGGCTATCCGACTTATGCATCCCTGCGCGAAATGCCCGAATCGGTCTGGAGCGTCCCGGGCCTGATCGTCGAAAAATTCCTCCCGGAGCGCGACGAGCGCGGTTACTACATCCGGATCTGGACTTTTTTCGGAGCTCGCGAGCGCAGCAGCCGGTTCCGCGCCGATGTGCCGATCATCAAGTCCGAGCACGTGCGCGACCGCGAACCGGTGCAGGTGCCGGACCAGATTCGCGCCTGGCGCGACAGATTGCGGTTCGACTACGGCAAGTTCGATTACGTCAAGGCGCACGGGCGCTTCCTGCTGCTCGACGCCAACCGTACGCCGTCCCTGCCGCCGGAGTTCGCGCCCCGCGCCGCAGAAACGGTGGACCTGCTCGCGGGCGGGCTGGAGGACTACCTTCGCTAGCGCCGGCGCATCGACAGGCGGGGAAAGCATTCGCCGTACTCGATATCCGGAATTTCTGACTCCAGGGCCGTGAATCGCTCGGTGGCGAGCGCCTGGAGCTCGGCGAAGGTGTGAAAGCTGTAGCGCACCGGCCGATCCTTGTAGCGCGCGATCTGCCGGATCGAATCCTCGTCCCAGCCTAACAGACGGAGCGCCGCCGCGGGATCCGCGAAACGCGCGTGCCACGCCGCCCACACGTCGGCGAGCGCCACGCCGTGGCGCGATGTCCCGTGCACTGCCATCACCACCAGCCAGCGGAACAGCGCCGGATTCGCGAATCGTCCGGCGAGCAGATCGTCAAACAGCGTCTGCGTATGGCTCGCTCGCCGGGGAAGAGCAAAGCAGCGGATGCAGAACAGCCCTCCCGGCTTGAGCACGCGGGCGACTTCCCCGTTCAGCACCGCGGCCTCGCTGGGCGTGGCGAACGCCGTATAGCAGCCGTCGCCGAGGGCGAGGTCGATGGACCCGGGCGCCACGGGCAGCTCGCGCCAGTCGCCGCGAACTGGCGCCGCGAGCTGCGGGAGGCCGCGCGCCGGCCAGCGATGCCGAAGGACCTCTGCAGACCAGTCGACGACGACCAGGGAGGTGCCCGCGGGCCAGCGCATCGTGGCGATGTCGGGCGTGACGCCCAGCAGGAGTGCCGTCAGCGCCGCCCGGCCGCGCTCTCGATGCAGCGCCTTCGCGCGCCGCTCGAACCAGGCGATGTCGTCGGTCGAGGGCGCCAGCGGCGGGCGGAGCCGCCAGTGCCGCGCGGTGGCGTCCCAAAAGGCAAGCGCGCTGCGATCCATTGGCCCCATTCTCGCTTGCCGGGGATAGGGGCGCATGGGACAATGCGCCGGACGCTCAGATAAGAGATCCCGGGCAGGGGGGGATGCAAGGTCTTCGGCAGTGGGTATCCGCGGGCGCGATGGCGTGGCTGATCGCCGCCGCGCCGGCCTTTGCGCAGGAGGCCCTGAAACCGCCCGCGGCGCCGAAGTTCGAAATCCAGCGCTTCATCGTCGAAGGAAACACGCTTCTCCCGCGCGAGGAGGTCGATGCAATCGTCGCGCCCTTCGCCGGCAAGGACCGCGACTTCGGCTTCGTGCAGCGCGCGCTGGAGGCGCTGGAGGAAGCCTACGTCTCGCGCGGCTACAGCGCGGTGCGGGTCCTGATCCCCGAGCAGGACCTCGTCGCCGGCCAGGTGCGCCTGCAGGTGATCGAGGCGCGCGTGCGCAACGTGCGCGTCGAGAACAACCGCTTCTTCGACGAGGCGAACGTTCGCGCCGGGCTGCCGGCGCTGGTCCCGGGAGAGCCGCCGAACACGCGGCGCATCGGCGACAACGCGCAGCTCGTCAACGAGAACCCGGCCAAGCAGGTCAACGTGCGCCTGGAGCCGACCGACCAGGTCGGCCAGGTGGATGCGGTGGTGCGCGTGACCGACAACGACCCGAGCCGGGTCACGCTGTTCGCGGACAACAGCGGCAACTCGGCGACCGGCCAGTTCCGCGCCGGCGCCGGATACCAGAACGCCAACGTCGGCAATCTCGACCACGTCCTGAATGCCCAGTACATCCTGTCGCCGACGCGCCTGAACGACGTGACGATTCTGGGCGTCGGCTACCGCGTGCCGGTGTATCCGTGGGGCGGCGCGGTCGACGCCGTGTTCGGCTACTCGGACGTCAATTCCGGCACCGTGCAGGATCTTTTCGCGGTGAGCGGCAAAGGCACCATCTTCGGACTGCGCTACTCGCAGATCCTGCCGCGCATCGAGGCCTACGAGCAGAAGCTGGTGCTCGGGCTGGATTACCGCGCCTTCAAGCAGAACGTGGTGCTGATCGGCACCACCGGCACGCTCGTGCCGGACATCACCATTCACCCGGTCTCGCTGACCTACAACGGCCGCTGGTCGCGCGTGGGGCGCGACCTCTCGTTCTTCGGCTCGGCGTCGCGCAACATCTCCGGCGGCAGCGACGGA
>MERQ01000094.1:0-2013 GCA_001770655.1 Betaproteobacteria bacterium RIFCSPLOWO2_12_FULL_68_20 | reverse complement strand
CGCAGCGCGCCGGCGCCGAAGCCCGCTACACGGTCTTTCGCTTCGGCGCCGCCTACACGCATGCGCTCGAAGGCGACCTGCTGCTGCGCGCGGCGTTCAACGCGCAGTACACCGACGATCTGCTCATCCCCGGCGAGCAGTTCGGCATGGGGGGCGCGGATTCGGTGCGCGGGTTCCACGAGCGCGATGCGGTGAACGACCGCGGCTACCGCTACAGCGCCGAGGCGTACCTGCCGGACTTCGGGACGCAGATCGGGGCCGGCTGGCGCGGCCGGGCCGTGGTCTTCTACGACGGGGCGCAGGGCAAGGACAACGTGCCGCAGCGCAACGCCAGGAACGGACTGGCGGGCGCGGGCATCGGCGTGCGTATCAGCCAGGGGAGATCGCTCTCGCTGCGCGCCGACTGGGCGGTGGTGATGAACGGGGCCAATCGGCCGACGGGCAGCAACCGGCTTCACTTCGCGGTCGCGTACAGCTTTTGACCGAGTGTGGAAAACTTCCTGTTATCACCGCCGGCGGGGACTAGAATAGGTCCCATGAAGAAAGTGGGGAAGGGGAAGCCCCACCTCAGGCCGAAGCTGATCGCGGTCTCGGTCGCCGCCTGTTTCGCTATTTCCTCCCAGCAGGCGCTCGCCAATCCCACCAATCCGCAGATCGTCACGGGGGTGCAGGGCATCGCCGGGCTCGGCACGCCGACGCTGACGATCACCACCAGCGGCAACGCGATCCTCAACTGGGGCAGCTTCTCGATCGGTATCAACGATCTGACCAGGTTCCTGCAGCCCTCGGCCGTGAATGCGGTGCTGAACCGGGTCATCGGCTCGGGAGGCGCGATCCCGCAGAGCGTCATCGACGGCATGCTGCAGTCGAACGGGCGCGTGTTCCTGCTCAACCCTGGCGGGGTGGTGATCGGCCAGGGCGCGCGCATCGACGTCGCCGGCTTCGTCGCCTCGAGCCTCAACCTCACGAACGAGGACTTCCTCGCCGGGCGCATGCGCTTCAGCGAGGTGCCCGGTGCGGGCGCGGTGCTCAACCACGGCATCATCGAGACGACCTCCGGCGGGCGGGTGTTCCTGGTCGCGCCGGACGTGCAGAACACCGGCATCATCCGCGCGCCGCAGGGCGAGATCGTGCTTGCGGCCGGGAAGAGCGCGGAGCTGATCTCCGAGTCCTCGCCGTACGTGACCGTCAACGTGGTCGCGGACGCCGAGCAGGCGCTGAACGTAGGCCAGCTCATTTCCGATTCGGGCCGCATCGGCATGTACGGGGCCCTCGTGCGCAATTCGGGCGTCGCGGAAGCGAACGGCGCGGTGGCCGGCCCGGGCGGGCAGATTCGCTTCGTCGCGGCGAAGGATCTGACGGTAGAGGCGGGAAGCCGCATCTCGGCCAACGGCACGAGCGGCGGCGAGGTGCTGCTGCAGGCCGAGGGCGGAACGAATCTTGTCGCCGGCACGGTCGAGGCGATCGGAAGCTCGGGCAAGGGCGGGACGGTGCAGGCGCTTGGGGTGCGGGTGGGCGTGGTCGGGAACGGCGTGATCGACGCTTCGGGCGAGACCGGCGGCGGGACGGTGCTGGTGGGCGGGGATTTCCAGGGTAAGAACCCCGAAGTACAGAACGCCGAGCGGACTTACATCGGTTCCGACGGCGTGATCCGCGCGGATGCGCGCGCCACCGGCGACGGCGGGCGCGTGATCGTGTGGGCCGACGACTGGACGAAGTTCTACGGTACGGTGACCGCGCGCGGCGGAACGCAGTCCGGTGACGGCGGCTTCGTCGAGATCTCGGGCAAGCAGAGCCTGCTTTTCGCCGGCTCGGTGAACACGAGCGCGCCTAACGGGCAGACCGGAACGCTACTGCTCGATCCCGACACGTTCACGATCGTCGACGGAGGCACGCAGGATCCGGGGGGGTCGCCGAATTTCAGCGCTTCTGGCGCCTCGGTGATCGGCGAGCTGACGCTCGAAGGGATTAGCGAGTTCAATAACATCAGCATATTCTCGAACGACGGCATCA
>MERQ01000093.1 GCA_001770655.1 Betaproteobacteria bacterium RIFCSPLOWO2_12_FULL_68_20 | reverse complement strand
CTTCTCGAGCAGCGAGAGCAGCTCCTTTCGCTCGGTGGCGCTCAGCCGCGCGGCGACGCGCTGCTCGTGCGCCTCGATGCGGCGCTTGAGGCGCGCCACCAGCGCGCGCCCGGCGCGCGTCAGCCACAGCCCGTTGGTGCGCCGGTCGGCGCCGCGGCGGCGCTCGATGAGGCCGCGCGCCTCGAGCGCATCGACCACGCCGACCATGGTCGAGCGCTCGAGCGCGACCGCGCGCGCGAGCCGCCCCTGCGCCACGCCGGGGTTGGCGTCGACCAGCAGCAGCATGCCCGCGCGCCCGGGCGAGACCTCGGGCACGCTCGCGGCGAAGTCGCGGAACACCGCCTGCTGCGCGAGGCGCAGCCGGTAGCCGAGCAGGCCCGGCAGCATGCCCGGCTTCAGGGCGGCGCTGTCGCGCGCCATTTTGTTTGGCCTCCAAACAATCCGGTTTCCATCGTAGACTCCAGCCTCGGCCCGCGCAAATCCAAGCAAATCCAATGCGGCTGTGCAGATTCGACGACGACCGGATCGGCCTGGTGCAAGGCGACCAGGTGAGCGACGTGAGCGCCGCGCTCGAGCTGCTCGAGCCGCGCCGCTGGCCGGCGCCGCCCGGCGATGCGCTCATCGCCCGGCTGGACGCGGTGCTGGAGCGCGCGCGCCTGCTCGCGCGCGAGGCGCCCCGGCGGCCGCTCGCGGCCGTGCGCCTGAAGGCGCCGGTCGCCAACCCCTCGAAGATCGTGAACGCGCCGATCAACTACCAGGCGCACATCGACGAGGCGAAGCGCGACCCGGGCATCGCGCACGGCCGCGAGATCAAGACCATCGCCGACTGGGGGCTGTTCCTCAAGTCCTCGAGCTCGCTGATCGGCGCGGGCGAGCCGATCCGCCTGCGCTTCCCCGGGCGGCGCAACGATCACGAGGTCGAGCTGGCGGTGGTCATCGGCCGGGAAGCGAACCGCGTCCCGCGCGCCGACGCGCTCTCCTACGTCTGCGGCTATTCGATCGGCCTCGACATGACGCTGCGCGGCCCGGAGCTGCCGAGCTTCCGCAAGTCGATCGACACCTACAGCGTGCTCGGGCCGTGGCTCGTGACCCGCGACGAGCTGCCCGATCCCGCAGCGCTCGAGCTGTGGCTGAGCGTGAACGGCGAGCCGCGCCAGCGCTCCAACACCCGGCGCATGGTGTACGACGTGCCGCGCCTGATCGAGTACGCCAGCAGTTTCTACACTCTGTATCCCGGCGACCTGATCTTCAGCGGCACGCCCGAGGGCGTGGGCCCGGTCAAGCCCGGCGACGAGATCCGCGCCGGCATCGAGGGCATCGGCGAGCTCGTAGTGCGCGTCGCCCCCGAGTACGCCGGATGAACGGCGCCGAGCTGCTGCTCGGCGAGGCGGCGCTCGCGCGGCGCGCGGGCCGCGTCGCGCTCGTCTGCGACGCGGAACGCGTGAGCTACGCCGCGCTCGCCGGGCGGGTGCGGCGCTCGGCAGGGGCGCTGCTCGCGCACGGCGTGCGCCCGGGCGAGCGGGTGCTGCTGCTGATGCGCGATACGCCCGAGTTCGCGGCCGCCTGGCTGGGCGCGGTCCACGCCGGCGCAGTCGCCGTCGCGCTCAACAGCAAGCTCTCCGAGGCCGACTTCCGGCACATCCTCGCCGACAGCGCCGCGCGGCTGGTCGTGGTGGAGGACGTGTTCGCGCGCGCGCGACCCGACCTCACCGCCGAGCTGGCGCGCGAAGGCCGCATCGCGATCGCGGGCGGTGCGCTGCCCGGGACCCCCTCGTGGCGCGCGTGGCTGCACGACGCAGCCGATGCGGCCCCTCGCGATGCGGGGCCGCAGGCTGCGGCGTTCGCGCTGTATTCCTCGGGCACCACCGGCCGGCCCAAGGGCATCATCCATTCGCACCAGGCATTCCGCCATGTCGGCGGCGCGTTCCGCGCGTTCGCTCTGGCGGAGGGCGAGATCGTGTTCTCGACCTCGCGCCTGTTCTTCGCCTATGGGCTGGAGCACGGACTGCTCGCGCCGCTCGCCATGGGGCTCACTTCCATCGTCGCGCCCGACTGGCCGGAGTCCGATGCGGTGATCGACCTCGCTGCGCGCCATCGCCCGGCGGCGCTGTTCAGCGTGCCGACCGTCTATCGGCGCCTGCTCGCCGAGCCGCGGCCGCGCCTCGAGCCGTTTCGCGCCGTGCGCCGCTTCGTCGCGGCAGGCGAGCGGCTTTCCCCGCAGCTGGTCGAGCAATGGCGCGAGGCCGTGGGCGGCGAGCTGCTCAACCTGTACGGCATGTCCGAGACTTTCTGCCCCTGCATCGTCACGCCGCCGCGCACCTCCGACGGAACGCGTACCGGCATGCCGCTGCCCGGCGTCGAGCTGCGCCTTGCCGACGCGCAGGGCAACGAGCCGCCGCAAGGGGAGCCGGGGGTGCTGTGGATTCGCCATCCCGCGCAGGCGAGCGGTTACGCCAACCTGCCGGAGCAGACGCGCGAGCAGTTCCGCGACGGCTGGTTCTGCAGCCGCGACCTGTTCGTGCGCGATGCGGCCGGCTTCTACGTGCACCAAGGGCGCTCCGACGAGCTCCTGAAGGTCGCCGGCCAATGGGTGCAGCCCCGCGAGCTCGAGGAGGTGGCCGCTCTGGAAGCCGCGGTGGCCGAAGCCGCCTGCGTGCCGGTGGTGGACGCCGACGGCCTCGAGCGCCTCGCGCTGTTCGTCGCCGCGCGCGGCGAGCCGAACGAGGCGCTGCGCGCGGCCGCGGCGGCGTGCGAGCGCCTGCTGCCGCGCCACAAGCGGCCCAAGTGGGTGCGGGCGGTCGCCGCGCTGCCGCGCACCGCCACCGGCAAGGTGCAGCGCTACAAGCTGCGCGAACTTCTGGAACGCGAGCTCTCGCGCAAGGAATAGAATCTCGCCTTTTCGAGGATCTGCATGGCCTACGCGATTCCCCTCTGGACTGCGCCGGCACTCGCCGTCGCCGGGACCTCCGACAGCTTCCCGGTGCGGCGCATCTTCTGCGTCGGCCGGAACTACGCCGAGCACCAGAAGGAGATGGGCGGCGACGGGCGCGAGCAGCCCTTCTTCTTCCTGAAGAGCGCCGTGGCGCTGGTCGCCGGCGGCGGCGAGGTTCCCTATCCGCCCAAGACCGCCAATTACCACTACGAGACCGAGATGGTGGTCGCGATCGCGAAGGGCGGCCGCCGCATCGAGGCCAGGCGCGCCAACGACCACGTGTTCGGCTATGCCGTCGGCCTCGACATGACGCGCCGCGACCTGCAGCAGTTGGGCAAGGACCATGGCCGGCCGTGGGATTTCGGCAAGGACTTCGACGCCTCGGCCCCCTGCGGCGCGCTCGTGCCGGCGGCGAAGATCGGCCATCCCTCCAAGGGCGCGATCTGGCTCACGGTCAACGGCAGGCAGCGCCAGCACGCCGACCTCGCCGACATGATCTGGTCGGTCCCCGAGCAGATCGCCTATCTCTCCGAGTACTACTCGCTCGAGCCGGGCGACCTGATCTATACCGGCACGCCGGCCGGCGTCGGCCCGGTCAAGCCCGGCGACGAGCTGCACGCCGGCGTCGACAAGGTCGGCGAGCTGAAGGTGAAGATCGTCGCCGCGCTGTGAAGCTGTACACGTACTTTCGCAGCTCGGCTGCCTTCCGCGTGCGCATTGCGCTCAACCTGAAGGGCATCGCCTACCAGCCGCAGCTCGTGCACCTGCCCAGGGGCGAGCATCGCAAGCCGGAATTCTCCGCCGTCAACCCGCAGGCGCTGCTTCCCACGCTGGAGCTCGACGACGGCCGGCGGCTGGCGCAGTCGCTGGCGATCATCGAGTACCTCGATGAGGTGCATCGCGAGCCGCCGCTGCTGCCGCGCGATGCGCTCGGCCGCTCGCGCGTGCGCTCGCTCTCGCTGCTCGTCGCCTGCGAGATCCACCCGCTCAACAACCTGCGCGCCCTCACTTACCTGCGCCAGCAGCTCGGCCAGGACGAAGACGGCGTCAAGACCTGGTACCGGCACTGGATCGCCGACGGCCTCGCCAAGCTCGAGGCGGACCTCGCAAGATCCCCCGACACCGGAAAGTTCAGCCACGGCGACGCGCCGAGCATGGCCGACTGCTGCCTGGTGCCGCAGGTCTTCAACGCCAAGCGCTACGACAGCGACCTGGGGCCCTACCCGACCGTGATGCGCTTGTTCGGCGAGTGCATGCGGCTCCAGGCCTTCGACCGCGCTCAACCCTCGAAGCAGCCCGACGCAATGGCTAGCTAGCGCGAAAGCGCGCTTTCAGCTCCTCTGGAATCGGCTCGCCCTTCATCTGCGAGCCGTGGCCGTCGACGAAGCGCCCCCAGACGCGCGTCTCGTTGCCCCTCGCCATCAGCGTGCCGTCAGCGCGCACCACCTCGTGGCTGACGACGAAGGACTTCGCGCCGAAGCGCGTGATGCGCGAGCGAACTTCGCAGCGGTCGCCTTGCCCCGCCGGAGCGAGGAATTGACACTCGGCCGACACCAGCGGCATCGCCCGGTGCTCCTCGCGGCATCGCCTGGCGTTGTAGCCGACCGAGTCGAGAAACGCCCAGGTGGCCGCGTCCATCCAGCGGAAGTAGGTCGGATAGAAGATGATTCCCGCGGGATCGCAATCGCCCCATTGCACCTCGCACGCAAAGCGCGCGACGACAGAATGGAATTCGTCCCCGCTCATGGCCCGCGAATGTTAGCGCTTTTCCATATAATGACCGCCGCATCCAAACCAGAAGGCGACGATGGGCAAGGGAGACAAGAGGACCCGGCGCGGCAAGATCTACCGCAGCAGCTACGGCAAGAAACGCCCGCGGCGCCCGAAGAAGCCCGCCAAGGCGCGCTAGCCCCGCGGCGTTCAGCTCTCCTCGCGCCGGCCGACCGGCAGCCCGAGCGCCTTGAGCTTGCGGTACAGGTGGGTGCGCTCCAGCCCGGAGCGCTCCGCGACGCGCGACATGCTGCCGTGCTCGCGCGCGAGAAGCTGTTCGAAGTATGCGCGCTCGAAAGCCTCGCGCGCCTCGCGGTAGGGCCGGTCGAAGGCGATCTCGGGCGGCGGTGGCGGCGTGGCGCGCTCGGCGAGCGCCCGTTCGACGTCCGTCAGCGCAATCTCGTCCTCCAGCGTGGTGAGCGCGAGGTCCTTCACCACGCTTTCCAGCTCGGCGAGGTTTCCAGGCCACGAATGGTGGCGCAGCGCGTTCAGCGCGGCAATGCCGAAGCGCCGCGGCGGGCAGGCCTTCGCCTCCACCAGCTGCGCCAGCATCAGCGCAGCGAGATCCGGCACGTCCTCGGCGGCGTTGCGCAGCGGCGGGAGCCTCAGCGTCAGCTCCGCGAGGTGCGCGGCGAGCTCGGCGTCGAACTCGTGCCTCTCGGCAAGCGTACGCGCATCGACCGGGGAGAATGACACGATTCGCGCCTTGTGCTTATCGGCGCGCGCGAGCAGGAACTCCAGCGAGCGCTGTTCGCTTCTTCCGAGCTGCGTCAGGTCGGGAAGGAAAAGGATGCCGCCCGCTGCCTTGGCCAGAAGCTCGGATGGCGGCTCGGCGAGCAGCTCCGTGCCGGCGATGAACGGCGCGCCCGGCGCGGCGAGCAGCCGCGCGAACAGCTCCGGGCGCGTGCCGCGCTCGCCGCGCAGCATGAGCGGCGCGGCCGAATGCGCAAGCTGCGCGAGGCGCTTCTTCGCCTCGGCGAGCGCGGCCGATCGCCCGAGCACCGAGAGCGCGAGCTGCGGCGCCGCCGCCGCCTCGCGATTTAGCAGCGCGCGCTTCACCGTGGCGAGCAGGCGCTGCAGCGCGATCGGCTTCTCGAGGAAGTCGAGCGCCCCGATGCGGGTCGCCTCGACCGCAGTCTCGATGGTGCCGTGTCCCGACATCATCACCACCGGCATGGTGAGCTGGCCGGTCGCCGCCCACTCCTTGAGCAGCGTGATGCCGTCGGTATCGGGCATCCAGATGTCGAGCAGCACCAGGTCGGGACGGTGTTTCTCGCGCCAGCGCCGCGCGGTGCCGGCGCTCTCGGCGAGCAGCACCTGGTGCCCCTCGTCGGCGAGGATCTCCGAGAGCAGCTCGCGAATGCCGACCTCGTCGTCCACCACCAGGATCTGGGCCATGGCGCTAGGCGGCCTTCTCCAGCGGCAGCAGCACGCTTACCGAGGCGCCGCTGCGCGGCAGGTTCTCGATCGCGATCGAGCCGTGGTGCTCGTCGACTATCTTTTTCACGATCGCGAGCCCCAGGCCGGTGCCGCGCGGCTTGGTGGTGACGTAGGGCTCGAAGATGTGCGCCATCAACTCGGCCGGAAAGCCGCTCCCGTTGTCCGATACGGACAGGCGAACCCTGTCCCCGTCCAGCTCGGTTCCCACCTCGATCGCCGGGGCCGCGTCGCGGTCCTTGCGGTTCTCGAGCGCGTCCTGCGCGTTCTGCACCAGATTGTGGATCACCTGCCGGATCTGCGCCGAATCGGCGCGGATGGGAGGCAGCCCAGGCGCAAGCCGGCGCCGGATCGGCACGTTCGGGTTCTCGTAGAGCGAAAGCACCTCGCCCACCAGCCGGTTGAGATCCAGGCGCACCAGCACCGGAGCGGGCAGCTTCGCGTAATCCCGGAAATCGTCCACCATCGATTTGAGCGCCGTCACCTGGTTGACGATCGTCTCGATCGAGCGCCTGAGGGTCTCGGCCTCCTCGGACGCGAGCCTGCCGGCGAGCTTCCTCTCGAGGCGCTCGGCCGAAAGCTGGATCGGGGTGAGCGGGTTCTTGATTTCGTGCGCGAGGCGACGCGCGACTTCGGCCCAGGCGGTAGCACGCTGCGCGGCCATGAGCTGCGTGATGTCGTCGAACACCAGCACGTAGCCGCCGCCCGTCGCCCCGGGAAGCCCGGCGCCGCGCGCAAGCAGGGTCTTGCCGGTTCCCACGAGAGCGATTTCGAGCTGCCACGCTGCGGCGCCCTGCGAACGGAACTGCGCGCGCATCCGCTCGGCGAACGCTTGCGCCTCGGCGCCGAGGATGGCGCCAGCGCCGCGGTTGGAGATGGTCACCTCGAAACCACGGTCGAACACCATCACTCCCGCGGACAGGTTGGCGAGGATGCTCTCGAGATGCGCCTTGGCGGTCTCCAGGGCCACGCGGCGCGACTCCCCCAGGCCGCGCGCCTCGTCGAGCTGGCGCGTCATCGAGTTGAAGGATTCGATGAGCACGCCGAGCTCGTCGTGGCTCGTCACGGGCGTCTGCCCGGAGAAGTCGCCGCGCGCCAGCGCCTGCGTCGCCTGGGCGAGGTTCGCCAGCGGCTCCGAGAGCAGGTTCGACTGCGTGAGCGCGACGCCGACGGCGACGAACAGCGCCATGAGCAGCGCAAAAGTGAGCGTGACGACGTAAATTCTCTTCAGCCCTTCGCGCGAGATCGCCAGCTGGCGGTAGTCGCGGTAAGCCGCCTCGACCGCGTCGGCGCTCTTTGCGATCGACGCCGACACGTTCTGCCGCACCTGCAGGAAACGCATTTCCTCGGAGAATGCTCTCGGCTCCACCGGAACGACCACGCGCAGCGACAGCGGCCCGCCGGCCTGGGCGTCCACGCTCGAGTAGCCGCGGTTGGCGCGCGCCTGGCGCAGCGCCTGCGCGCCGGGCAGGTCCGGCAGCAGCGTGCTCACGTCCACTGCCGCGCTCGCCACTACCCTGCCGCCCGAAGTGACCAGCACCGCTTCGCGAATTCCCGCCTGCTCGCGCAGCCGCTCGAGCAGTGCCGCCGGCTGCGCCGGAGCGCGCTCGGCCAGCTCAAGCGCCATGGCGCGCGCCTTGGCCTGCAGCTCCGTCATCATCTGGTCGATCACCTGCTGGCCGAGGTTGATCCCGCCTTCGAGCGCCGCGTCGACCTTGACGTCGAACCAGGATTCGATCGAGCGGGTGAGGAAGTGCACCGAGACCGCGTAAACGATCAGGCCCGGAACCACCGCGAGAGCGGCGAAACGCACCAGCAGCCGCAGCGTGAGCCGCACGCCGAAGACGCGCGCGCGGTAGCGCCTCGCCAGCGCAACGAGCTGGTAGGCGACCAGGGCCGCCAGCAGCGCGGCGAGCGCGGCGTTCACCCCGAGCAGCAGCGGATAGTGGCGTGCCAGCAGCGTGGTGTCGGCGCTCGCGGTAGCGAGCAGGAAAAGGCCGAGCGTCGCGACCGCCGTGCCGACGATGAGAAGCAGCTTCATCGCTCGTTCGCCCCCGCCGGCTCGCGGCTTTCCACCGGCGCCGGCAGTTGCAGTGCGCGCACCGTGAATCGCTTCCACGGCGACTCCAGGTGCAGCTCACGGCTGGTGAGCGCGCTCAACTGGAACGGCTTGGGCAGCTGAGTGATGTCGAGGCGCATGCGCACGGTCGCCTCGTACTCCGAGTCGGCGAAGATCGCCGTGCGGTCCACCACCGGCCAATTGCGCACGCGCCTGAGAACATTCAGGGCCTCCTCGAGCGTCGCGAAGCTCTGCTGCAGCATGCCCGTCGAGAGCCGGTACTGCCGCGACAGCGCATGATAGGACAGCCGCCGCTGCAAGTTGCCCGAGGCCGTCTTCTCGTCGAACCAGTACCAGCGTGGGCGCGCCAGCTCGAACTCGACCACGAAATAAAGCGGCACGCCGTTCGCCACCACCTCGCCGAGCCGCGGGTTGAGCTCGAATTCGAAGTCTGCGGCAAGCACCAGGGCATCGTCCACCGCGCGCAGGCTGGCCTCGCGTACGGCGATCTCGTCGGCGCGCGCGCAAAGCGCCGCGGCGGACGCGAGCGCGACGATGAACCGCGTAACATGAGATATGCCGCGCATTGCGCGACGCTTCAAGGACGCTTTCTCAGCAGCGCGAAATAAAAGCCGTCGTGGTTGGGTCCGGGAAGCAGTTGCGCCGGCGCGCCACCCGGCAGCGCAAGACGCTCCGCGCCGGAGGTTCGGGCGACGAAGGCCGCGACCAGCTCCTCGTTCTCCTGCGGAAACACCGAGCAGGTGACATACAGCAATTTACCATCGGGACCGAGCGCGCGCCAAAGCGCGTCCAGAATCTCCGCCTGTGCGGCGGCGAACGCAGACACGTCCCGCGCACGCCGCAACCACTTGATGTCGGGATGCCGGCGCACCACGCCCGAGGAGGTGCATGGCACGTCCGCGAGGATGCGATCGAAGGGTTTGCCGTCCCACCACGCGCCCGCGGCGCGACAGTCCGCGCAGCGGACGCGCGCGGCCAGCCCGAGCCGCGCCAGGTGGCGCGTGAGCCGGGCGCAGCGCGCTTCATCGGCATCGAGCGCGAGGAGCTCGACCGCGGCGCGCTCCAGGATGTGCGCGCTCTTGCCGCCCGGCGCCGCGCAGGCGTCGAGCACGCGCTGACCGTCGGCAAGATCGAGATACACGGCGGCACGCTGCGCGCCCGCGTCCTGCACCGAGACCTCGCCCTCGGCGAACCCCGGGAGACTGGCGGCGGGAACCGGCCGCTCAAGCAGCAGCGCCGCCTCGCCGAGGCTCCGCGCGGCGATCCCGACCGCGCGCAGCCGCGCGCGGTACGCGTCCACGCTGCTGCGGCGCACATTGACCCGAAGGCACATCGGCGGGTGCGAATTGCCGGCCGCCAGGACGTCTTCCCAGCGAGCCGGCTCAGCCGCGCGCAGCATCTCGATCCACCAGAGCGGATGTTGAAAGCGCGCCTCGGGATCGGCCGCGACGCGCGCCTCGAGCGCGCCCCGGCCGCGCAGATAGCCGCGCAGCACGGCGTTGACGAACCCTTTCGCCGACGGCCTGCTCAGCAGGGCGCAAGCTTTCACCGCCTGATCGACCACCGTGTAATCCGCGTAGCGCCCCGATTCGAGCGCATACAGCGCGCACCAGAGCAGCGCTTCGACAAGCGGATCGCCGCGCCCGCGGCGCGAGAGCGCGCGCGCGATCGCCTGGACGCGGCCGAAACGCCGCAGCGTCCCGTGCGTCAGGTCGATCAGCGCGGCGCGCTGCGGCTGCGTCCCGGCGCCGTTCTCGGCGAGCCGCTCGAGCTCGCCCGACAGGCTTGCGCCCGCGGCGACACGGCCCACCATGCGCGCCGAAACGCGCAATGCATGAGCCAGATTGGTCGCGGCTTTCAATCCTGCCGCGCGCCGAAGCGCGTCCCCGGCGCGAGCCGGCGGCCGCGCTGGAACTCGGCGGCATTGAGGCGCCGCCCACCCGAGCGCTGCAGCTCGCTCACCTCGAGCGCCCCCTCGCCGCAGGCGATCAGCAGCGCATCGTCGCGCGCGGCGAGCAGCTCGCCCGCCGCTCCCCGCCCCTCGACGGCACGCGCGCGCCAGATCTTGAGCGCCTCGCCTTCGAGTGTCGTCGTCGCGCCCGGTGCGGGCCGGAAAGCGCGCACCGCGCGTGCGAGCTCCGCGGCCGGGCGCGACCAGTCGAGCACCGTTTCGGCCTTCTCGACCTTGCGCGCGTAGGTGACCCCCTCGCTCGGCTGCGCTTGGGCGCTCGCGCGCCCGGCCTGAATTTCGGCAAGTGCCGCGACCAGCATCTCGGCACCGAGCGCAGCGAGCCGCTGTTGCAGGCTCGCCGCGTCGTCCTCGTCCGTAATCGGCACTGGCCGCTGCGCCAGCACCGGCCCGGAATCAAGGCCGGCGTCCATGCGCATGATCGACACGCCGGTCTCCATGTCGCCGGCGAGCAGCGCGCGCTGAATCGGCGCCGCGCCGCGCCAGCGCGGAAGCAGCGACGCGTGAACGTTGAAAGAGCCGAGCGGCGCGCAATCGAGCACCTCCTGCGGCAGGATCAAGCCGTAGGCCGCGACCACCAAGGCTTGCGGGCGCGCCGCAGCGACGCGGGCCGCCGCATCCGGCGACTTCAGGGTTTCGGGCTGGAACAGCTCGAGCCCGCGAGCGAGCGCAAGGCGCTTCACCGGGCTCGCCGCCGGCCGCAGGCCGCGGCCCGCCGGCCGATCTGGCTGCGTGAGCACGAGCGCGATTCCGTGGCCCGCGTCGATCAGCGCCGCGAGCGAGCGCTCGGCGAAGGCCGTGGTACCCGCGAAGACTAGGCGCAGGAAGTGGGGATCAGGCCGACTTGCGCAGATGCTTGGCAAGCTTGGCGCGAATGCGCTGCTGCTTAAGCTGCGACAGGTGCTCGACGAATACCTTGCCCTTGAGGTGGTCCATCTCGTGCTGGATGCAGACCGCGAGCACGCCCTGTGCCTCGAGAGTGAAGGGCTTGCCGTTCTGGTCGTGGGCGCGCACCTTGACGCGCTCCGCGCGCTCGACCAGCTCGTAGATGCCCGGGACCGAAAGGCACCCCTCCTCGATGTCGGAAACGCCGGTTGCCTCGACGATTTGCGGATTGACCAGCACCACGAGCGAATCACGCCGCTCCGACACGTCGACCACGATGACTTGTTTGTGCACGTCGACCTGCGTGGCCGCCAGCCCGATGCCGGGTGCCTCGTACATGGTCTCGGCCATGTCGGCGACGAGCTTTTTCAGCCCGTCGTCAAATACGGTCACCGGCGTGGCAAGCTTGTGCAGACGGGCGTCGGGATATCGAAGGATGTTCAAAAGCGGCATGTGCGGAGAATTTCACTTGCAAATTGAATGCATTATATGCAGAATCTCAGGCGGTGTATAAGCAATCCCGGCTTCGTGCTACATTCGGGTAGACAAACGGATTTTCAAGCCGATCCGGAAATCCGGAAAGGGACGGGGGCCGCCATGGTCCAACAATTGCGTAAGTCTATCACAGCGCTCGTTTTCTTCGTCGCCTCGGCAGGTGTTTTCGCGCAGGCGCCGAAGACGCCGATCGCGCTCAAGCCCGATGCGCCCGATCGCCACGTGGTAGTCCCGGGCGACACGCTCTGGGGCATCGCCGAGCGCTTTACCGACTCGCCTTGGCGCTGGCCGGAGCTGTGGAACCTGAACAAGGACCAGATCAAGAACCCGCATCGCATTTACCCCGGCAACGTGATCGTGCTCGACCGCGTGCGCGCGCAGCTTGCGATCGCGGGGGAACCAGGCACCGTCAAGCTCAGTCCCCGGGCACGCGCCGAGTCGCTGGCCAAGCAGGAGATCCCGAGCATTCCCCCGTCGATCATCGAGCCGTTCCTCAACAGGCCGCTGGTGATCGAGCCAGACGGTTTGGAGAAGGCGCCAACCATCGTCGGCACCGAGGGCGGGCGCGTGATCCTCGCCGCCGGCCACCAGGCATACGTGCGCGGAATTGCAGGCTCGAAGGAGGAAAACTGGTTCGTCTACCGCGGCGGCAGCGCCCTCGTGGACCCGGACACCAACCAGACCGTCGGGCTCGAAGCGATCTACCTCGGATCCGCGCGCGTGACGCGCACGGGCGATCCGGCGACCGTGGTGCTCACGTCGGTCGCCCAGGAGGTGGTCGCGGGCGACAAGCTGGTCGCCGCGGGCCGCGCGCTGCCTATCAATTATGCGCCGCACGCCCCGTCGACGCAGGTGACGGGTCGGGTAATGTCGGTCTACGGCGCGAGCAGGGTTGCCGAGGCGGGCCGCTATTCGATCATCACGATCAACCGCGGCCGCGCGGACGGCATCGAGATCGGCCACGTGCTCGCGCTGTACAGTCGCGGCGGAACGGCGCGCGACGTTTCCAGGACCAAGGATGATCCCCAGGCGACGATCGAGCTGCCCGACGAGCGCGCCGGTCTCGCGTTTGTGTTCCGCGTCTTCGAGCGGGTGTCCTACGCGCTGGTGATGCACGTCACGAGGCCGGTCAATCCTCTGGATGTGGTGCGCACGCCATAGGAACAAACTCCGGCGCCGGCAACCGGCGCCGCCGCCACGCGGGAGCAAGGTTCCGCGACGGTCGCCGGCCGCATGAGGCACGACCCGGGACTGGCGAGCTGGCTGCAACTTTCGCTCACGCCCGGGCTCAGCGCCGCTGCGATCCGCGCCTTGCTTCGGCAGTTCGGCCTGCCGCAGAACATACTCGAGCGCAAACGCACAGAGCTCGCCCCGCATGCAGGCGGGGCGGCGCTCGAGGCGCTCGATTCCGACGAGGTGCGCGGCGCGGTCGCGCGCGCGCTCGACTGGGCCGCGGAGCAGGGAAACCACGTCGTCACGCTTTCCGACCCGGCGTACCCGAAAGCTCTGCTCGATATCGCCGATCCGCCGCCGCTGCTCTACGCGCGCGGCCGCCTGGAGCTGCTCAACCGCGCCGCGCTCGCGATCGTCGGCAGCCGCAACGCGACCGCGCAAGGTGCGCTGAACGCCGAAGCCTTTGCCAAGGCGTTGAGCGACGCCGGGCTCACCATCGTGTCGGGGCTCGCTGTGGGCATCGACGCGGCCGCGCACCGCGGCGGGCTTGCCGGCGCCTCGTCGACGGTGGCGGTGCTCGGCACCGGCGTCGACATCGTCTACCCGAGCCGCAACGCGCCGCTTGCGGCCGAGATCGCCACGCGGGGGGCGCTCGTCTCCGAGTTCGCGCTCGGCTCCGCGCCGCTCGCGCACAATTTCCCGCGCCGCAATCGCCTGATCAGCGGGCTCGCGAAAGGATGCCTGGTGGTCGAAGCGGCGCTCGCATCGGGCTCGCTCATCACCGCGCACGCCGCCGCCGACCAGGGCCGCGAGGTGTTCGCGATTCCCGGCTCCATCCACTCGCCACTCGCGAAAGGTTGCCACGCGCTCATCAAGACAGGCGCGAAGCTCGTCGAATCGGCCGAGGACGTGCTCGCCGAGCTGCTCGGGTTCCAGCCGAGCGGCCGCGCTTCGACCGTCGCCCCGGCCGGGCCGAGCGACGAATCGGGGCCGGCTTCCGGCCTGCTCGCGCACATGGGCTACGAGCCGGTCGACGTCGATTCGCTGTGCACCCGCTCGGGCATGAGCGCCGAGCAGGTATCGTCGGAGCTGCTGCGACTGGAACTGGCCGGCCGGGTCGCCGCGCTGCCCGGAGGCCTTTACCAGCGCCTGGAAAAAGCCGGCCTGGAGTAAACGCGGACACGCCGCAACTCGTTACTAGGAGAGGAACAAGAAAATGTACGAAATCCTCGTCTACCTGTTCGAGAATTGCCAGCAGGCGGAGGTCGCCCATGACCGCGAGCGCGTGGCGAAAAAGCTCTCCGCGGCGGGGTTCGAGAACTCGGATATCAGCGAGGCACTGCGCTGGCTCGCCGGCGTGCTGCAGCCGCCGGCCGGCCCGGGCGTGCTGCCCGAGTCGCGCACCGCGTTCCGCGCGTTCGCGCCACGCGAACTGGCGAAGCTCGATGCGGCATGCCGCGGCTTCCTGATGACGCTCGAGCATTCGGGAATCCTCAGCCCGCATACCCGCGAGCACGTGCTCGAGCGCGCACTCGCCGCCTCCGGCGACGCGCTCAGCCTCGAGCAGCTGAAGCTGATCGTGCTGATGGTGCTGTGGAACCAGAAGATGCCGACCAGCCGGCTGGTCGCCGCGGACCTGTTCGCGGCGCGGCACTCGCGCCTGCCTAGCTAGTTCGGCTCTTGGCGCTTCGCGCACGCGCGTGCGCGTATAAAGGGACTCGAGCGCGTCGCGGTTGTACCGGCGCGGCGTTTGCGGGTATCCTCGGCGCCCTTTCCGGAATCCATGGGCAAGAAGCTCATCATCGCCGAGAAACCGTCCGTGGCCGCCGACATCGCGCGCGCGCTGGGCGGATTCACGCGCAAGGGCGAACACTTCGAAAGCGATCGCTATCTGCTCTCGTCGGCGGTCGGGCACCTGCTCGAGCTCGCGGTGCCGGATGAATTCGACGTGAAGAAGGGCAAGTGGTCCTTCGCCCGCCTTCCCGTGATTCCGCCGCACTTCGAGCTGGCGCCGCTCGAAAAGACCGAGCAGCGGCTGAACCTGCTGCTTCGGCTGATGAAGCGCAAGGACGTCGCGGGCGTGATCAACGCGTGCGACGCCGGGCGCGAAGGCGAGTTGATCTTCCGCTACATCGTCCAGCATGCGCGCATGACCAAGCCGATCGAGCGCCTGTGGCTGCAGTCGATGACGCCGCAGGCGATCCGCGAAGGCTTCGCGACGCTGCGGCCCGACCGGGAATTGCTCGCGCTCGCCGACGCGGCCAAGTGCCGCTCCGAGGCCGACTGGCTGGTCGGCATCAACGGTACGCGCGCGATGACCGCGTTCAACTCCAAGGAAGGCGGCTTTTACCTCACCACGGTCGGGCGCGTGCAGACGCCCACGCTCGCGATCCTGGTCGAGCGCGAGGAGAAGATCCGCGCCTTCAAGCCGCGGGACTACTGGGAAGTGCACGCCCGGTTCGGCGCCCGCGCGGGCGAGTACCCCGGGCGCTGGTTCGACCCGAACTTCAGTAAGGACGACGATGCCGAGCGCAAGGCCGAGCGGCTGTGGAGCGCGGCCGAGGCGCAAGCGGTCGCCGCCGCCTGCCGCGGCAAGCGCGGCGAGGCGAGCGAGGAGACCAAGCCCTCGACCCAGCTTTCGCCTCTGCTTTTCGATCTCACCAGCCTGCAGCGAGAAGCAAACGCTCGCTTCGGGTTCCCGGCGCGGATGACCTTGTCCCTGGCCCAGGCGCTGTACGAGCGGCACAAGGCATTGACCTACCCGCGCACCGACGCTCGCGCGCTTCCCGAGGATTATCTCGGCACGGTCAAGAAGACGCTCGAGGCGCTCGCCGCGACGCGGGAGCTTGCGCCGTTCGCGCGGCAGATCCTGAAGCAGGGCTGGGTGAAGCCGAACAAGCGCATCTTCGACAACACGAAGATTTCGGATCATTTCGCGATCATTCCGACCCTGCAGACTCCGAAGCATCTCAACGAAGCGGAGCACAAGCTCTACGACATGGTGCTGCGCCGCTTTCTCGCCGTGTTCTTCCCGGCGGCCGAATTTTTGCAGACCACGCGGATCACCCGCCTCGGCGAGCACCATTTCAGGACCGAGGGCCGCGTCCTGAAGAACCCGGGCTGGCTCGCGATCTACGGGCGCGCGGCCGGCGCCGAGGAAACGCTGGCCGCGCTCGCGGCGGACGAGAAAGTGGCCGTGATCGACGTCCAGCCGCAGGCCAACCAGACCAGGCCGCCGCCGCGCTACACCGAGGCAACGCTGCTCTCGGCCATGGAAGGCGCCGGAAAGCTGCTCGAGGACGACGAGTTGCGCGCGGCGATGGAGGCCAAGGGCCTCGGCACGCCGGCCACCCGCGCCGCGATCATCGAGGGACTGATCCGTGAGGACTACGTCCATCGCGAAGGCCGCGAGCTGGTGGCGACGCCGAAGGCGTTCTCGCTGCTGTTCGCGCTGCACATGCTGCACATCGTCGAGCTCGCTTCGCCCGAGCTCACCGGCGAATGGGAGCACCGGCTGAAGCTCATCGAGATGGGCAAGATGAGCCGCGACGAGTTCATGAAGCAGATCTGGGCGCTGGTCAGGAACCTGGTCGCCGCCATCAAGACCGGCGACATCCCGGATGTCGTGTACGCCACCGTTTCGGCGCCGTGCCCCAAATGCGGCGGCGTGGTGCAGGAGAACTACCGCAAGTTCCAGTGCCAGAAGTGCGATTTCTCGCTCTGGAAGGTGACCTCGGGCCGCGAGTGGTCGCCCGATGAGGTGGCCGAGCTCATCACCAAGCGCTTCGTCGGGCCGCTCACCGGCTTTCGTAGCAAGCAGGGCCGGCCTTTCAGCGCCGGCGTGCGGCTTTCGCAGGACTTGCGCATCGAATTCGACTTCGGGCAGGGCGCGCCCTCCGGCGAAGGCGAGCCCGCGCCGGACTTCAGCGGCCAGGAACCGCTCGGCGCGTGCCCGAAGTGCGGCGCCCGGGTGTTCGAGCACGGCGTGACCTACACCTGCGAGAAGGCCGTGGGCGCGGTGCGCTCGTGCGACTTCCGCTCCGGCCGCATGATCCTGCAGCAGGCGGTCGAGCGCGAGCAGATGAAAAAGCTGCTCGCCACCGGGCGCACCGACCTGCTGACCGGTTTCGTGTCGAAGAAGGGGCGGCGCTTCAAGGCGTTCCTCGTGAAAACCCAGATCGGCCGGATCGGGTTCGAGTTCCAGCCGCGGGCAGCCAAGGAGCCGCCGCCCGAAGACAAGGCGAAAAAGCCGGCGAAAAAACGCCGCGCGGCCTGACTAGACGTCGAGGTTCCTCACGCCCAGCGCGTTCGACTCGATGAACGCGCGGCGCGGCTCGACCTCGTCGCCCATCAGCTTGGTGAAGATCTCGTCGGCCGCGATGCTGTCCTCGATCTGCACCCTGAGCAGCCGGCGGCTCGCCGGATCCATGGTCGTTTCCCAGAGCTGCCCCGGGTTCATTTCGCCCAGTCCCTTGTAGCGCTGCAGCGTCATCGACTTCTGCACCTCGCCGAGCAGCCACTTCATCGCTTCCGGGAAATCGCGCACCGGCTGCTTGCGCTCGCCGCGCTGCACGTAGGCTCCCGCACCGACCAGGTCGCGCAGCATTTCCGCCGTCTGGCGGATCTGCGCATAGTCGCCCGAGTGCACGAACTCGGTATCGATCGTGCTCATGCGCGCGTTGCCGTGGCGCGTGCGCTCGATGCGCACCTGGTAGCGCTCGGTCTTGGCGTCGAAATGCGGAGCCACCGCCACGCCGCCGCCGCCGATCGCCGACTCGAGCGCCTCGGCCGAGGTCTCGGCCGCGTCGCGCCGCGAGAGATTCACCTGCACGCCGCGCAGGATCGCCTGCAGCGCGTCGCGGTCGATGAACCGCGCCACGCGCTCGATCACCGCCTCGGCGAGGAGGTAGGACTTGGCAAGCTCCGCGAGCGCCTCCGCCGCGATCGGCTCGCGCCCGGCGGCCGGATAGAGCGCCGCGTCGACCAGCGCCTGCCGCAGCATGAATTCCGAGAGCTCGTGCTCGTCCTTGAGGTAGCGCTCCTCCTTGCCGAGCTTCGCCCGGTAGAGCGGCGGCTGCGCGATGTAGATGTAGCCGCGCTCGACCAGCTCGGGCATCTGCCGGTAGAAGAAGGTGAGCAGCAGCGTGCGGATATGCGAGCCGTCGACGTCCGCGTCGGTCATGATGATGATGCGGTGGTAGCGCAGCTTGTCCGCGTTGTACTCCTCTTTTCCGATGCCGCAGCCGAGCGCGATGATCAGGGTGGCGATCTCGGCCGAGGAGAGCAGCTTGTCGAAGCGCGCGCGCTCGACGTTCAGGATCTTCCCCTTGAGCGGCAGGATCGCCTGGAAGCGCCGGTCGCGTCCCTGCTTGGCCGAGCCGCCCGCCGAATCGCCCTCGACCAGGTACAGCTCGCTCTTCGCAGGGTCGCGCTCCTGGCAATCGGCGAGCTTGCCGGGCAGGCCCATGCCGTCGAGAACGCCCTTGCGGCGCGTCATCTCGCGCGCCTTGCGCGCGGCCTCGCGCGCGCGCGCCGCGTCGACGATCTTGGAGGTGATCACGCGCGCGTCGGCGGGTCGCTCGGCGAGGAACTCGCGCAGCCGCTCGGCGACGATTTCCTCGACCACCGGGCGCACCTCGGAGGACACCAGCTTTTCCTTGGTCTGCGACGAAAACTTCGGCTCCGGCACCTTCACCGAGAGCACGCACGCCAGGCCCTCGCGCATGTCGTCGCCGGTGGTCTCCACCTTCGCCTTCTTCGCCAGCTCGATCTCCTCGATGTACTTGTTGAGCACCCGCGTCATCGCCGCTCGCAGGCCGGTAAGGTGCGTGCCGCCGTCCTTCTGCGGGATGTTGTTGGTGAAGCACAGCACCGACTCCTGGTAGGAGTCGTTCCATTGCATCGCCACCTCCACCACGACGCCTTCCTTTTCTCCGCGCCCGTAGAACACGTTCTGGTGAAGCACGTTCTTCGCCCGGTTCATGTACTCGACGAAGCCCTTGACGCCGCCTGTGAACTGGAAGTTCTCCTCCTTGCCGGCGCGCTGGTCGACGAGCACGATCTTGACGCCGTTGTTGAGGAACGAGAGCTCGCGCAGGCGCCGCGCCAGGATGTCGTAGTGGTAGTCGACGTTGCCGAAGACGGCTTTCGAAGCGAGGAAATGCACCTCGGTGCCGCGGCGCTCGGTGGAGCCGGCGAGCTTGAGCGCGCCGGCCGCAACCCCGTCGCGGAACTCCATCTGGTGCACCTGGCCGTCGCGCCAGATGGTGAGCCGCAGCCACTCGGAAAGCGCATTGACCACCGACACGCCGACCCCGTGCAGGCCCCCGGCGACCTTGTAGGTGTTCGAATCGAACTTGCCGCCGGCGTGCAGCTCCGTCATCACGATTTCGGCGGCCGAGCGCTTCAGCTCGTCATCGTCCTTGATCCCGGTCGGGATGCCGCGGCCGTTGTCGAGCACCGAGATCGAGTTGTCGGTGTGGATGGTGACCGTGATCTCGTCGCAGAAGTCAGCGAGCGCCTCGTCCACCGAATTGTCCACCACCTCGAACACCATGTGGTGTAGACCGGTGCCGTCGGAGGTGTCCCCGATGTACATGCCGGGGCGCTTGCGCACCGCCTCGAGGCCCTTCAGGACCTTGATCGAGTCCGAGTCGTAGCCGTTCGGATCGGGAAGTTGCCGTTCTGGCTCGCCCAAGGTTCTATGCCCTTTCTGAAAGTGCTTCCATGCTTGTCCTTCAAATCCTCATCGGCATCACGACGTACTTGAAGTCCTTCTCCGAGGCGTAGCAGAACAGCGCGCTGGAGGTCGAATCGCCGAAGCTGCACTCCACCTCCTCGCCCGAAACGTTGTTAAGGACGTCGAGGAGATAGTTGACGTTGAAGCCCACGTCGATCGCCTCGCCGCTGTACTTCACCTCCAGCTCCTCCTGCGCCTCCTCCTGCTCCGCGTTCGACGAGACGATCTTGAGGCTGCCGTCGGCGAGCACCCAGCGCACGCCGCGGAACTTCTCGTTCGACAGGATCGCCGCGCGCAGCAGCGCCTGGCGCAACGGCTCGCGCGCGAGATGCAACTGGTTCTTGTGCTGCGTCGGGATCACCCGCGTGTAATCGGGAAATTTGCCGTCGACCAGCTTCGATACCAGCTCGATCGTTCCGAAGCTGAAAGCCGCCTGGTTGGCCGAGAGCTTGATCGCGACCTCGTCATCGCTGTCCGAAAGGAGCTTGGCGAGCTCGAGTACCGTCTTTCTCGGCACGATCACCTCCTGTCGAGGCAGTTCCGCGGCAAGCGGGAGCGAAGCAAAAGCGAGCCGGTGGCCATCGGTCGCCACCAGCTTCAGCTGCCGATCCTCGACCACCATCAGCAGACCGTTCAGGTAGTAGCGGATGTCCTGCTGCGCCATCGCATACTGGACCAGGCCCAGTAGTCGCCGCAGCGCTCTCTGGCCGAGCGCGAAGTGCGCCGATTCCCCGCCAGGCTTCGCCAGCCGCGGAAAATCCTCCGCCGGAAGCGTCTGCAGCGTGAAGCGGCTTTTCCCGGCCCTGACGAGCAGCCGCTTGTCCTGCTGGTCAAGCGTCACCTCGCTACCCTCCGGAAGCGCGCGCAGTATGTCGAGCAGCTTTCTTGCGCCCACGGTCACGGAATGCGCCTCGCCGCCTTGCGCGCTTCCTGTGTGCGCCGTGATCTGGATTTCGATATCGGTCGCGAGGAAGGCGAGTGAGTCCGTAGATCGCTCGATCAGCACATTCGACAGGATCGGCAGGGTATGGCGGCGTTCGATGATCCCGCTCACCGACGAAAGCGGCGCGACCAGCTCGTCACGCTTTGCTTTGACCAAAACCATTTCTTATACCTTAGTAGTAGTTAATAGAGCGGCCAAAAACGCGGGATAAGCAGAAAACGGCTTTGCAGCCGGGACCTTGCTCCCGCCGCGCAACGGGGAAAAACTGTGGAGCGCGTGTGCGGCGCGGTGAGCAGATTTCGCCTTGCACGTCGTTCGGCCGGATATTCACAGCTTGCTCGGCGCTGGCGCACAGCTTGTTCATTCCCGCCGTTACCCCTTCAGCACCTGCTCGAGCACGAGGTAGTCTCGATTGAGAGCGGTGTCCTGTTTGCGCAGGGTGGCGATGGTGCGGCAGGCGTGCAGCACCGTCGTGTGGTCGCGGTTGCCGAATGCCTCGCCGATTTCGGGCAGGCTCATTTGCGTGAGGTCCTTGGCGAGCGCCATCGCCACCTGGCGCGGGCGGGCGACGTTGCGGCTGCGCTTCTTGGAGTGCATGTCGGCGATCTTGAGCTTGAAATACTCGGCGACCGTCTTCTGGATGCCCTCGACGCTGATCTGCCGGCTTGCCACGTTGAGGATGTCGCGCAGCGCTTCCTTGGCGAGCTCCAGCGAGAGCTCGCGCCCGCTGAACCGGGCGAAGGCGAGCACCTTCTTTAGCGCGCCCTCGAGCTCGCGCACGTTGGAGCGAATGTGCTGCGCAATGAAAAACGCAATTTCCTCGGAAAGCTGGACGGACTCGGCCTCGGCTTTCTTGAGCACGATCGCGACGCGCATCTCGAGCTCCGGCGGCTCGATCGCGACCGTGAGGCCCCAACCGAAGCGCGAGATCAGGCGCTCCTCCATTCCTGCGATCTCCTTCGGATACGTGTCACAGGTGATCACGATCTGCTTGTGCGCCTCAACGAGCGCGTTGAAGGCGTAGAAGAACTCCTCCTGGGTGCGTCCCTTATTGGAGAAGAACTGGATGTCGTCGATGAGCAGCAGATCGAGCGAGTGGTAGTAGCGCTTGAACTCGTCGAAAGACTTCTGCTGGTAGGCGCGCACCACGTCGGTGACGTACTGCTCGGCGTGGATGTAGCGGATGCGCGCCTGCGGGCGGGCGTCGGCGACGTGGTTGCCGATCGCCTGTACGAGGTGGGTCTTGCCAAGCCCGACCCCGCCGTAGACGAACAGGGGGTTGTAGGAGATGCCGGGATTTTCGCCGACCTGCACCGCGGCCGCGCGCGCCAGCTGGTTCGCTTTGCCGGTCACGAAATTGTCGAACGTGAACTCCCGGTTCAGTCGAGCGCGCTCGAGGATCGAGGGCACCTCGCCGTTGCCGCGCAGCGCGCTCTGGGCGGGCTTGGCGGCGGGCTCGGCCCCGCGCGCGAGCACCACCCTCAGGCCCAGGTCGCGGCCGCTCGCTTCCGCCGCAAGGCGCTCGATGCGCCCGGCGAAGCGCTCGCGCACCAGCTCCAGCACGAACCGGTTGGGCGCGGCGAGGACCAGGGTGTTCGCATCGACCGACGGCTCCGGCGCGAGAGGGCGGATCCAGGTGTTGAACTGTTGCGCGGGGAGCTCCTGCTCGAGTCGGCGCAGGCAGGCATCCCAGAGATTCTGCATTTGTATTAGTAGGCGGCCTCGGTTCGCGCTCGCACGGCAGGTAGCGCCCGGCCCGCGCGCGGAGCTCGATGGACTGGAATTTTACCTCGCCGCTTGCGCGTTATCCACAGCCAAGCGAGGCGGGCGCAGCTATTTGACAATGCCGTGAGCCGCGCGCTCTAATACCGCGCTTTTTTGAGCGGGGCAGCGATGAAGAGAACCTACCAACCGTCCAAGACGAGGCGCGCACGTCGCCACGGCTTTCTGGTGCGCGCCCGCACCCGCGGCGGCCGCGCGGTGCTGCGCAACCGGCGCGCGCGCGGGCGGCGACGCCTCGCAGTCTAGAAACGGGTTGCAGCCACGTGCCCGGCGGGGTGGCGCCTTCCGGGCGGCGGCGATTCGGAATCGGTGCCGCGCGCCGGGTGCGCCGACGGGCGGATTTCGTGCGCCTTCTGAGCCAGGGCGAGCGCCGCACCCTGTCCGGCTATACCTTCTATCTCGGCAAGCGCGAGGCGGGCGCGCCGAGGCTCGGCCTCCTGGTGACGCGCAGGCACGCGGCGCGGGCCGTCGAGCGCAACCGGATCAAGCGCTTCGTCCGGGAAGCGTTCCGGATGGAGCAGGAGGCGCTCGGTCCGCTCGACGTGCTGGTGCGCCCGCCGTACGGCGTGCGGCCCTCGGCGCAGGCACTCGCGGGGCTGCGGGCGTTGTTCTCGAGGCTGAAATGACATGATTGCCGGCGGGATGCGGTTCGCGGTGCGGGGCTACCGGCTGTTGGTGAGCCCGCTGCTGCCTCGCTCGTGCCGTTTCCACCCGAGCTGCTCCGAGTACGCCGAAGAGGCGCTCGAGCGCCACGGGGCCTGGCGGGGCGGCTGGCTCGCCGCGAAGCGGTTGTGCCGCTGCGGACCCTGGCATCCCGGCGGTTGCGACCCGGTGCCCTGAAGGCTCGCGAGCGCGGATGGATACCCAGCGACTGGTCCTGCTGTTCATCTTCAGCTTCTCGCTGCTGATGCTGTGGGACGCGTGGCAGCGCGAGCAGCGGCCCAAGCCGCCCGCGGGCGCGCCGGCAGTGGCACAGACCGTGCCGACGCCTGCCGAACCCGCGCTGCGGAGCCTGCCGAAGGCGCCCGCAGAAAGCGCGCCGCTCGCCGCCACCGCCCGGGGCGAGACTCTGCGCGTCAGCACCGACGTGCTGATCGCCGAGGTGGACACCCTGGGCGCCACCCTGAAGTCTGTCGAGCTCACCAAGCACAAGGACTCGGGCGACCCGACCAAGAATTTCGTGCTGCTCGGCGCGGCACATCGATACGAAGCGCAGAGCGGCCTCACGGGCGACGCCGGGCCGAATCACCGCACGGTGTGGCAGGCGCAGCCCGGGGAGCGCTCGCTTGCGCCCGGCAAGGACGCCGTCGAATTGCGGCTCTCCGCCGTGGGCAAGGACGGGCTCGAGGTCCACAAGATCTACACCTTCAGGCGCGACAGCTACGTGATCGATGTCGCCCTCGAGATGCGCAACCCGGGTGCCGCGGCGGTCCCGTCGTACGCGTATTTCCAGCTGACGCACGACGGCAAGCCGGATGCGAACGGAGACTCCTTCGTGCAGTCGTTCGCCGCCCAAAGCTACACCGGCTTCGCCGTCTACAGCGATGAGCGCAAGTTCGAGAAGGTCCCCCCCTCGGACCTGGACAAGGGCAAGGCGAGCTATCTCAAGCAGGCGGGCGATGGCTGGCTCGCGTTCGTGCAGCACTACTTCGTTTCGGCCTGGCTTCCAGCGCCTGGCGTGGCCCGCGATTACGTGCTCGAGAAGCGCCAGGACGGCAGCTACGCCGGGCGGGTGCTCGTATCGACCACGGTCGGCGCGGGGGCGAAGGCGAAAGTCGCGGTGCCGCTTTACGCCGGGCCGCAGGAGCAGCGGCGACTGAAGGCGGCGGCGCCGGGGTTCGACCTGGTGGTCGACTACGGCTGGCTCACGATCATCGCGTGGCCGCTGTTCGCGGTGCTGGAATTTTTTCACCGCTGGTCGGGCAACTGGGGCGTCGCCATCATCCTGCTCACCGTTCTGATCAAGCTGCTGTTCTTCCCTCTTTCCGCGACCAGCTACAAGTCGATGGCCAAGATGAAGCTGATCACGCCGCGGCTCACCAAGCTGCGCGAGATGTACTCGCACGACCGCCAGAAGATGAATCAGGCGATGATGGAGCTCTACAAGACCGAGAAAATCAATCCGCTCGGCGGCTGCTTCCCGATCGTGGTGCAGATCCCGGTGTTCATCGCGCTTTACTGGGTGCTGCTCGCCGCGATCGAGCTGCGCAACGCCCCGTTCATCCTCTGGATCAAGGACCTCTCGGCGCTCGACCCGTACTACGTGCTGCCGATCCTGATGACGGCGACGATGGTGCTGCAGACGCGCATGAACCCGACGCCGCCCGACCCGGTGCAGGCCCAGGTCATGAAATACATGCCTTTCGTCTTCAGCATCTTCTTCTTCTTCTTCCCGGCCGGGCTGGTGCTGTACTGGCTGGTGAACAACATCCTCTCCATCCTCCAGCAGTGGCAGATCCAGCGCATTTTCGAGCGCGACAAGCCTGCCCATGGCAAACGGTGACGCTGGCGCGACGCGGCGCGACACCATCGCCGCGGTCGCGACGCCGGCCGGACGCGGCGGAATAGGGATCGTCCGCGTCTCCGGGCCGAAAGCGCCGGAGATCGCGTCCACGGTGCTCGGCAAGCTGCCCGATCCGAGGCGCGCCACGCATTGCCCGTTCCGGGACGCGCGCGGCGAGAGCATCGACGAGGGCATCGCGCTGTACTATCCGGCGCCGCATTCCTACACCGGAGAGCCGGTGCTCGAGTTGCAGGGGCACGGCGGCCCGGTGGTGATGCAGGCGCTGCTCGCGGCGTGCCTTGACGCCGGAGCGCGCCTCGCCGAGCCGGGCGAGTTCACGCGCCGCGCCTTCCTCGATGGCAGGCTCGACCTCGCGCAGGCCGAGGCGGTGGCCGACCTCATCGACGCGGCGAGCCGCGAGGCGGCGCGCTCGGCGCTGCGCTCGCTCACGGGCGAATTCTCCGCGGCGATCGAATCCCTCGTCGCTCAACTCGTCGAATTGCGCGCGCTCACCGAGGCGATGCTCGATTTCCCGGCCGAGGAGGTGGACGCGCTGCATCGCGAAGACGCCGCTTTGCGGCTGGCGCGAGCGCGCGCGGCGCTCGAAGAAGTGCTGGCGAAAAGCCGGCAGGGAAGTCTCCTGCGCGCCGGCATCCGCGTCGTGCTGGCCGGCCGGCCCAACGTCGGCAAGTCGAGCCTGCTCAACCGCCTGGCAGGCGAGGAGCGAGCGATCGTGACTCCGATCCCCGGCACCACGCGCGACGCGCTGCGCGAGCCCATCCAGATCGAGGGCGTGCCGCTCGTGATAGTGGACACCGCCGGGCTTCGCGAGTCGCGAGACGAGGTGGAAAGACTCGGCGTCGAGCGCACGCGCCGCGAGGTCGAAGGCGCCGATCTAGTGCTTGTCGTGCTCGAGGCTGGCTCGTCGCCGGGCGCCGAGGAGCGCGCTCTGATCGCTTCGATGCCCGAAGCGGTCGCTCACTTGCTCGTCAACAATAAAGTCGATCTCATCGCCACATCGAAGCCCGGGAAACACGATGGGGCGATCTGGGTTTCGGCAAAGACCGGCGCCGGACTCGATGCCTTGCGCCGTGCGCTGCTCGAAGCCGCGGGCTGGAGCTCGAGCGGCGAGTCGGCGTTCCTCGCGCGCGAGCGGCACCTGCGCGCGCTGGCGCGCGCGCGCACGCACCTCGCTGCAGCAGCAGGCGAACGGCTTGCGTGGGAGCTGTTCGCCGAGGAGTTGCGGCTCGCGCAGGTCGCGCTCGGAGAGATCACCGGGGAGTTCACCGCCGACGACCTGCTCGGCGAGATCTTCGCGCGCTTCTGCATCGGAAAGTGAGGCCCGCGCGCGAGACCTGGGTTAACCCGGCAGCGAGCCTTGCGCTGTGCGCCGCCGCAGGGGCGGTGTTCGCGTGGCTGCGGCTCCCGCTGCCGTGGATGATCGGTCCGCTCGTGGCGATGGCGGGATGCAACTTCGCGGGCCTGGAGTTGCGCGCGCAACCGGGCGGCCGTGCGCTCGGGCAGATGATCATCGGCTCGGCGCTCGGGCTGTACTTCACGCCGGCGGTGGCCCGCGAGGTGGTCTCGTACTGGCAGCTGCTCATCGCCGCGGCGGTGATCGCGATCGTGCTCGGCGCGCTGGGCGGCTGGATCCTCGGCCGCGCGACCGGTACCGACGCGAAGAGCGCCTTCTTCGCCAGCGTGCCCGGGGGCGCCGCCGAGATGACGCTGCTCGGCGAGCGCTACGGCGCCAGGGTGGACCGCATTGCGCTCGCGCAATCGCTGCGCATCCTCGCTGTGGTGATCGTCGTGCCCTTCGCGCTCACTTACGCCGGAGTGCACGGCACCGACGCCTACGATCCGGCTCCGGTGCCGCTCGAATGGCGGCTGCTCACCGCGCTGCTCGCAATCGGCGGTGCGGCCGGTGGGCTCTTCGCCCGGTTCGGCCTGCCCAACGCGTTCATGTTCGGCCCGCTCGCGGTTGCGATCGCGCTGACCGCGAGCGGCGTCGAGCTCTCCTCGATGCCCGCGCCGCTCACCGATGCCGCGCAGCTTCTGATCGGCTGCGCGCTCGGCTCGCGCTTCGAGCAGCGCTCGCTCCGCACCATGCCGCGCTACGTCGCCGGAGTCCTGCTGAGCGTGGCGGTGGCGCTCGGCGTCTCGGCCGCACTCGCATTCGCGCTTGCGTGGTGGTCGGGGGTCCCGGCGCCGAGCCTGGTGCTCGCGATCGCGCCGGGCGGCATCGCCGAGATGTGCATCACCGCAAAGGTGCTCCAGCTCGGCGTTCCCTTGGTGACCGCCGCGCATGTGACACGCGTATTCGTGCTGATCACCGCCACGGCTCCGGTCTACCGCGCAGCGCGCGCATCCGCACGCTGGTTCGCGCGAACATAACTTCTTGTAAAGAAGAAACTTTTGCGCGGCGCCGGCGTCTACCGGCAAAGCGGCGGCAGGGACGCGGGTGCTAGAATCCGCGCCAAGCCATCTCCACCTGACCGGCCCAGCCCAGCGCTGGGCCGTTTGCCTTTCTGGAGTCGATGCGATGAACGCTCCCAGTCCAGTCCCCGTCGACCAGTCCAACACCCCGACCTGGGTGCGCCACCGCGGCCTGCGCAAGTGGGTGTCCGAGGTTGCGCGGCTCACCAAGCCCGAGCGCGTGTTGTGGTGCGACGGCTCGCAGGCCGAGTACGACCGCTTGTGCGCGGAGCTGGTCGAGGCCGGGACCTTCATCCGCTTGAGCGACAGGCTGCGCCCGAACTCCTATCTCGCGCGCTCGCACCCGAGCGACGTCGCGAGAATGGAAGATCGAACCTTCATCTGCAGCGAGAAACAGGAAGACGCGGGCCCGACCAACAACTGGATCGAGCCCGCCGAGATGCGGCGCACGCTCAATCGGCTGTTCGAGGGCTGCATGCGCGGGCGCACGATGTACGTGATGCCCTACTCGATGGGCCCGATCGGCTCGCATATCGCGCAGATCGGCGTCGAGATTTCCGACTCGGCATACGTGGCGGTGAACATGCGCGTCATGACGCGCATGGGAAGCGCGGTCGCCGAGTGGCTGGGCGAGGAGGGCGATTTCGTGCCGGGCGTGCACTCGGTCGGCGCGCCGCTTGCGCCCGGGCAGAAGGATGTCGTCTGGCCGTGCAACCAGGAAGAGAAGTGGATCGTGCACTTTCCAGAAACGCGCGAGATCTGGTCCTACGGCTCGGGCTACGGCGGCAACGCGCTGCTCGGCAAGAAGTGCCTTGCGCTGCGCATCGCCTCGGTGATGGGACGCGACGAGGGCTGGCTCGCCGAGCACATGCTGATTGTCGGGGTCGAGTCGCCCTCGGGCGAGAAGAGCTACGTTTGCGGCGCCTTCCCTTCGGCGTGCGGCAAGACCAATTTCGCGATGCTGATTCCGCCCGCGGCGTTCAAGGGCTGGAAGGTCACCACCCTCGGCGAGGACATCGCCTGGATCAAGCCCGGGCGCGACGGGCGCTTCTACGCCATCAACCCGGAGGCGGGACTCTTCGGCGTTGCGCCGGGAACCTCGGAGACGACGAACCTGAACGCGATGCGCACGCTGCGCGCCAACGTCATTTTCACCAACGTCGCGCTCACGCCGGAAGGCGACGTGTGGTGGGAGGGCTTGACCGAAACGCCTCCGGCGCGCCTCGTCGACTGGCAGGGAAAGGACTGGGAACCGGGCTGCGGGCGCCTTGCGGCGCACGCGAATGCACGCTTTACCGTTCCGACTTCGCAGTGCCCTTCGATGGACCCGAAGTGGGAGGATCCGGGCGGCGTTCCGATCTCGGCGTTCCTGTTCGGGGGCAGGCGCTCTTCGGCCGTGCCGCTGGTGGTCGAGGCGCCGAGCTGGGAGGAAGGCGTGTACATGGCTGCGACCCTCGGCTCGGAAACCACCGCGGCGATCACCGGCAAGGTTGGCGTGGTGCGGCGCGACCCGATGGCGATGCTCGCTTTCTGCGGCTACAACATGGGCGACTATTTCGCGCACTGGCTGAAGATGGGAAGCGCGGTGCACCATCCGCCGAGGATCTTCCGCGTCAACTGGTTCAAGCGAGACGCCGGCGGAAAATTCCTCTGGCCTGGATTCGGCGAGAACATGCGCGTGCTCGCCTGGATCGTCGAGCGCTGCCACGGACGCGCGGGCGGGGCGGAGACGCCGCTTGGCATCATGCCCGCCTACGAGAACCTCAGTTGGAGCGGGCTGGAGAAGTTCGGCGCAGCGCGGTTCGCCGAGCTGACGCGGGTCGAGACGGCCGCGTGGAAGGAAGAGCTCGCCTCGCATGACGAGCTGTTCGGCAGGCTCGGCGCGCGGCTGCCCGCGGCGCTCGAGGCTCGGCGCAGCCGCATGCACGAGCGGCTGGCCGCGTAAGAAGCGCTCTAGTGCCGGCGCAGGCCGAGCGCCGCGCCTGAGGCGCCGAGTGCTGCGGCGGCGGAAGCCGCGAGCGCAGCCGTCGAGCCCGCCAGCTCGACGAGCCACCCGCCCGTGGCGAGACCCACGCCAACTCCCGCCAGCAGCGCGCTCGCCGACCAGGTGAACGCCTCGGTCGAATATTCGGGCCGCGCGGATCTTGCCACCAGCATCGACTGGATGATGAGAGCGGGCGCCATCACCACGCCCGCGATCGTGCCGAGCGCGGCAAACGGCCAGGGCTCCCAGCGCAGCGCGAGGGCGGCGAGCCCGGCACCCATCAGCGCCAGCGTCGCCGCGAACTGGCGAGCCAGCGGCCAGCGCCAGCTGCGACTGCCGTACGCAAGCCCGCCAAACACGCTGCCGACGCTCATCAGCCCGAGCAGCACCCCGGCGAGCGCCGCATCCGCCGTCTCGGTGGCGTAGGCCGTGACGCCGATCTCCATCAGTCCGAATGCGCTCGAGTAGAACAGGATCACCGCGACGAGAGCCACGAAACCCGGCTCGGCAAGCGGCCCGAGCAGGCTCGGCGCAGCGCGAGCCTCGATGCGCCAGCCGCGAATCGCCGGCGAGCGCGTGAATAGCAGCGCGCCGGCGAGGCCGCAGCCGGCAGCGAAGAGCACTGCCGCGGCGGCCGAGGCGGCCGCCACGAACAAGGCGACCAGCAAAGGCCCGACGATGAAGATCGCTTCGATGAGCACCGACTCGAGCGAATAGGCGGCTGCGAGCTGGGCTTCCTCGCCGAGCCGCTGCCTGAAATAAGTTCGCATGCATACCGTGATCGGTGGAAAGCTGGCACCGGCCGCCGCGGCGAGCGCGAGCGTGAGCAGCACCGGAGCGCCGCTGGCGCCGGCGGCGAGGACCAGAGCGCCGAGCGCTGCGGGGAACAGCATTCCGCAGGTGAGCAAAGCTCGTCTCGGGCCATGGCGGTCGATCAACCGCCCGAGCAAGGGCGCTGCCAGCGCAAGTCCGCCCACGTAGCAGGCGGTCGCCGCGCCTCCGCGCACAAAGGAGCCGCTCGTCGCCTGCACCAGCAGCAGGATGGCGAGTCCCGTGATGCCGATCGGCAGGCGGCCGATCATCGAGGCAACGAAGGTACGTCTCACCTCGGCGGACTCGAGGAGCGTGGAGTAGCGTGCGAAGGAGATCACGTGCCGGCGGCGAAAAGGGGCGCGATTGTCGCACGGAGAACGTCGATGCTGCGTCGCAGCATTACGGTCTGCCACGGTGTTCCACGTGGAACCACAGGCCGCCGAGCCGAGCCGTCTGGTTTCACGTGAAACCTTCACGTATCATGGCGCGTCCCCGGTTTCCGGATCCCGAGCGCCATGCAATTTTCGGCCGAATTCGACGTCATCGTGGTCGGCGGCGGCCACGCCGGGACCGAGGCGGCGCTCGCTTCCGCGCGCATGGGCTGCAGCACACTTCTGCTGACCCATAGCATCGAGACCCTGGGCCAGATGTCCTGCAACCCGTCGATCGGCGGCATCGGCAAGGGGCACCTGGTCAAGGAGATCGATGCAATGGGCGGGGCGATGGCGCTCGCGACCGACGAGGCCGGGATCCAATTTCGCACCCTCAACTCCTCGAAGGGTCCGGCAGTGCGCGCCACCCGCGCGCAGGCCGATCGCGTCCTCTACAGGCAGGCGATCCGGAGTCGCCTCGAAAACCAGTCCAAGCTGACGCTCTTCCAGCAGGCCGTAGACGACATTGCGCTCGAGGGCGAGCGGGCGGCGGGCGTAGTCACGCAGCTCGGCATACGCTTTCGCAGCCGCGCGGTCATCCTGACTACCGGCACCTTTCTCGCCGGGCTCATCCACGTCGGGTTGGAGAGCTACCGGGCCGGGCGCGCCGGCGACCCGGCATCGGTCACGCTCGCGGCGAGGCTGCGCGAAATGAAGTTGCCCCTCGGGCGGCTGAAAACCGGCACGCCACCGCGGCTCGACCGGCGCACGATCGACTTTTCGCGGCTCGAGGAGCAAGCGGGAGACCGGCCGGAGCCGGTGTTCTCGTTTCTCGGGAGGCGCGAGATGCACCCGCGGCAGTTGCCCTGCTGGATCACGCACACCAACGAGCGCACGCACGCGATCGTCCTGGGCGGCCTGGACCGGTCGCCGATGTTTACCGGCGTGATCAAGGGTATCGGGCCGCGCTACTGCCCGTCGATCGAGGACAAGATCCATCGCTTCGCCGGGAAATCGAGCCACCAGATCTTCCTCGAGCCCGAGGGCCTGGAAACGAACGAGATCTACCCGAACGGCATCTCTACGAGCCTCCCCTTCGACGTGCAACTCGAGTTGGTGCATTCGATCCGCGGGCTGGAGAGGGCGCACCTCGTGCGCCCGGGCTACGCGGTCGAGTACGACTATTTCGATCCGCGCAACCTGCGCGCCTCGCTCGAGACGAAAACCATCGGCGGGCTGTTCTTCGCCGGCCAGATCAACGGCACCACCGGCTACGAGGAGGCGGCGGCACAGGGCCTGCTCGCGGGGATCAACGCGGCGCTTCAGGTGCAGGGTCGCGAGCCGTGGAGCCCGCGGCGAGACCAGGCGTACCTCGGAGTATTGGTCGACGACCTGATCACGCGAGGGGTGTCCGAGCCGTACCGGATGTTCACCAGCCGCGCCGAATACCGGTTGATGCTGCGCGAGGACAATGCAGACCTGCGGCTCACCGAAGTCGGCCGCGAGCTCGGGGTCGTCGACGATGTGCGCTGGGAAGCGTTCAACCGCAAGCGCGACGCAATCGCGCACGAGCAGGAGCGCCTGAATAGTATGTATGTGAGCGCTGGCTTTCCGAAAAAGCTAAGCGGTCTGGAGCTTTTGCGGCGACCAGAGGTGAGCTATGCCGACGTCCTCGCGCTCGCCGGCGGAGCGCAGCCGCTGGCTGATCCCGCGGTCGCGGAACAGGTCGAGATCCAGGCGAAATACCACGGCTACATCGAACGACAGCGCGGCGAGGTCGAGCGGCGCAAGGACCTTGAGTCGCTGCGCTTGCCGGGGGATTTCGACTACCGCGCGGTGCGCGGCCTGTCGGCCGAAGTGCAGCAGATGCTCGATCGGCATCGGCCGGAGACGATCGGCCAAGCCTCGCGCATTTCGGGCGTCACGCCGGCCGCGATTTCGCTGCTGCTCGTGTACTTGAAGCGAGGGGTTCAGCTGCGGGCGAAGAAGCGGGCATGACGCCGCAGGCCGCGCTCGATCGCGGTCTCGATGAGCTCGCGCTGGCGATGCCCGCCGGCGCGCGCGAGCGGCTGCTGGCGTACATCGCGCTGCTCGCCAAATGGAACCGGACCTACAACCTGACCGCGATCCGCGACCCTCTGCGAATGGTGACCCACCACCTGCTCGACTCGCTTGCGGTGGTGCCGCACCTGCCGCTCGGCGCAGGCGCTTCGCTCGCCGACGCGGGTTCGGGCGCCGGACTTCCCGGCATCCCGATCGCGCTGGCGCGGCCGGACTGGCGCGTGACGCTCAACGACGCGAGCGCGAAGAAAGCGGCGTTCCTGCGCCAGGCGGCGATCGAGCTTGCGCTTTCCAACGTCGAAATTTACCAAGGGCGCACCGAGACCTGGCGCCCGGCGCAGCGCTTCGCCGGCGTGATTTCGCGCGCGTTTGCAGGGCTCGCCGAATTCATCGCCGCGTGCCGGCACCTGGTGGCGCCCGGGGGTGTGCTCGCAGCGATGAAGGGCGCGGCGCCGGGCGCGGAGCTCGCGCGCGTGCCGCGGGACTGCGATTGCTCAGAGGTCGTGCGCCTGCGCGTTCCGCTGCTCCGCGCCGAGCGGCACCTGGTGCTTTGCCGACCCGCAGCCTAGCCGTGGCGCGCGTGCTGGCGGTGGTGAACCAGAAGGGCGGCGTCGGCAAGACGACCACCAGCGTCAATCTCGCCGCTGCGCTCGCGCAGGCGGGGCGCCGAGTACTGCTCGTCGATCTCGATCCGCAGGGCAACGCGACCATGGGAAGCGGCGTCGACAAGCGCGCCGTCGCGCGCACCGTGTACCACGCGCTGCTCGGCCTGGGCGAGCTCGGCGCGATCCGCACGCGCTCGGCGCGCGGCGGCTACGATCTCGTGCCCGCCAACCGCGAGCTTGCCGGCGCCGAAGTGGAGCTGGTCGAGTTGCCGGGCCGCGAGACGCGCCTGAAGGGCGCTCTCGAGCGCATCGTGCACGACTACGACATCGTGCTGATCGATTGCCCGCCGTCGCTCAGCCTGCTCACGGTGAACGCGCTCGCCGCCGCGCAGCAGGTGCTGATCCCGATGCAGTGCGAGTACTACGCGCTCGAAGGGCTCTCCGACCTCATCGGCACGATCAAGCGCGTGCGCTCGCACCTCAACTCGCGGCTCGAGATCGCCGGGCTGCTTCGCACCATGTACGACTCGCGCAATACGCTCTCCGAGCAGGTATCGCGCGAGCTCGAGGAGCATTTCGGCGACAAGGTCTACCGCACCCTGGTGCCGAGGAACGTGCGGCTCGCGGAGGCGCCGAGCTACGGAGCGCCGGCAGTGTGCTGGGACCCGAGCTCCAAGGGCGCGCAGGCCTACCTCGCGGTCGCCGAGGAATTGCTGGCGCGCGACGACGCGGCAAGCGCGGCCGCCGCCCCGAGGGAGGAGACGCTGAAGACATGAGCAAAGCGAGGGGTTTGGGGCGTGGACTGGACGCGCTGCTCGGCGGCGACGAAGCGCCGCGCGATTCGCTCGTCACGCTGCCGGTGGGCCGCATCCGGCCGGGCAAGTACCAGCCGCGCACCAGGATGGGCCAGGAGGCGCTCGCCGAGCTCGCCGCCTCGATCAAGGCGCAGGGGCTGATGCAGCCGCTGCTGGTGCGGCCGGTGGACCGCGATCGCTACGAGCTGATCGCCGGCGAGCGGCGCTGGCGCGCCGCGCAGATGGCCGGCCTCGAGGAAGTCCCGGCGATGGTGCGCGAGGTGGCCGACGAGGCGGCGCTCGCGATGTCGCTGATCGAGAACATCCAGCGCGAGAATCTCAACCCGATGGAGGAGGCGGCGGGCCTGCAGCGCCTCATCGACGAATTCAAGATGACGCACGAGCAGGTCGCCGACGCGGTCGGTCGCTCGAGGAGCGCCACCACCAACTTGCTGCGGCTGCTGAAGCTGCCGAAGCCGGTGCAGGAATTGGTGATGGAGGGGGCGATCGAGATGGGCCACGCGCGCGCCTTGCTTGCGCTCGACGCGGCGCGTCAGATCGAGGCGGCGAACCGGGTCGCGGCGCGCGGCTTCTCGGTGCGCGAGACCGAGGCGCTGGTGCAAAGGCTGCTGCGCGGGCCGCTGGCGCGCCGAAAGAAAAGGACCGACCGCGATCTCGCCCGGCTCGAGGACGAAGTCTCCGGGCGCCTCGGCACCAGCGTCGAGATCCGCCCGGGAAGGAAGGGCAGCGGCAAGCTCGTGGTCCACTACTCGAGCCTCGATCATCTCGATCAGCTGCTGCGCAAGCTGCGCTAGGCGGGATACATGCGATATACTTTTCGCGCTTCGCTCGGTGCGGGGAACATGAACGCCATGCTTCGCCAACTGAGCAAGCCGATTCGCACCGTGCTGCGCTGGCAGCTCGCAGCAACGGCCGCGCTTGCGCTGGTTGCGGGCGCGCTGGGAGGAATTGACAGCGCGGTGTCGGCGGCCGCCGGGGGCTTGGTCAGCATCGTCGCCGGACTGGCTTCCGCGTTCGTCGCTTCGCGGGGGAACGGGAAGTCCGCAGGGGGGGGTCTGATGGGTGCGTTGACGGCCGAAGGCGTGAAGATCGGCCTGGTCGTGCTCCTGATGTGGCTGGTGCTGGCGAACTACGGTGAGGCGGTGGTCCCCGTCTTGCTCGGAGCGTTCGTCGTGACGATGCTGATTTTCGCCATGGCGTTCTTTGTCCGCGAATACTGACGCACTCCAGCGATGGCCGCAGGTAAAGAGCTCACCCCTTCGGAGTACATCCAGGAACACCTCACCTTCTTTTCCGAGCCGGTGGCGGGCGGGGGCGGCTTCTGGACGCTCAACATCGACTCGATCGTGACCTCGCTCCTGCTCGGCATCATCGGCATCGGCTTCATCTGGTGGGTGGCGCGCGGCGCCACCTCCGGCGTGCCGAGCAAGCGCCAGGCATTCGTCGAGGTGCTGATCGAATTCGTCGACGAGCAGGCGAAGGCCATCTTCCTTCACGGCGACCGCAACAGGTTCGTCTCCCCCGCGGCGCTCACCGTGTTCGTGTGGGTCGTGCTGATGAACGCGATGGACCTCGTGCCGATCGACTGGCTCGCCACGCCCCTGCACTGGCTGGGGCTGCCGGCATGGCGGCCGGTGCCCACCGCCGACGTCAACACCACCTTCGCGCTTTCGATCTCGGTGCTCGTTCTGAGCCTCTATTTCGCAATAGCGGTGAAGGGCGTGGGCGGCTGGATCCACGAGATGTTCTGCGCCCCGTTCGGCTCGAAGCCGCTGCTGTGGCCGGCGAATTTCCTTTTCAACTGCGTCGAATACATCTCCAAGACGCTGTCGCACTCGATGCGGCTGTTCGGCAACCTCTACGCGGGCGAGATCCTGTTCCTGCTGCTGTGGATGTGGGCGGCGACCGGGGTGGTCGGCGCGATTTTCGGCTTTTTCCTCGGCCTGGGATGGGCCATCTTCCACATCCTGATCGTCCTGCTGCAGGCCTACATCTTCATGATGCTGACCATCGTCTACATCTCGATGGCGCACGAGCACCACTGATTCCGGTTCATTTCTCGCTCAGGAAAGGGAAACACAATGGAAAAACTTCAGCTGCTCGCCATGGTGCAGGCCTACACGAGCATCGGCATCGGCCTCATGGTGGGCCTCGGCGCCGCCGGCGCGTGCATCGGCATCGGCATCATGAGCAGCCGCTTCCTCGAGGCCGCGGCGCGCCAGCCCGAGCTGACCAACTCGTTGCAGGCAAGGGTATTCCTGCTGCTCGGCCTGATCGACGCGTCCTTCATCATCGGCCTGGGCATCGCGATGTTCTTCGCCTTCGCCAACCCGCTGGCCACCGCCTTTCGCTAGCGGCATGATCGAGGGGGCGGCATGAACATCAACCTGACGCTCATCGCGCAGGCGCTCACCTTCGCGGCCTTCATCTGGTTCACGGTGAAGTTCGTGTGGCCTTTCATGCTGCGCGCGATCGAGGCGCGCCAGAAAATCATCGCCGACGGCCTGGCGGCCGCCGAGCGGGGAAACAGATCGCTCGAGCTTTCCGCGCGCCAGGCCGACGAGGTGAGCAGGCACGCGCGCGAGCGCGCCGCCGAGATCCTCGTCCAGGCCGAGAAGCGCGCCGCGCAGCTCGTCGACGAGGCGAAGACGGCGGCGAAGGAGGAGGGCAACCGCGAAAAAGCGGCGGCCAAGGCGGAGATCGAGCAGGAAGCGGCGCGCGCGCGCGAGCAGCTGCGCGAACAAGTCGCCGCGCTCGCAGTGGCCGGCGCCGAGAAGATCCTGCGGCGCGAGGTGGACGCGCGCGCGCACGCCGATCTGCTCGAGTCCATCAAGCGGCAGCTCTAGATGGCCGAGCCCAGCACCGTCGCGCGTCCCTACGCCGAGGCGGTCTTCAGGTTGGCCGACGGCGCCGCTCGGCTGCGCGAATGGTCGGAGATGCTTGCCGCGCTCGCGCAGGTCTCCCGCAACGAGCAGCTAAGAGCCGTGATCGCCGACCCGAATCTGCCCGCGGCCAAGGCGGCGGGGCTGTTCATCACCGTCCTCACGGGAAGGCTGACGGGCGAAGCGGAGAATTTCGTGCGCGTGCTGGCGGACAACGGGCGCCTGGACCTGCTGCCCGAGATCCGCGTCCGGTACGAGGCGCTCAAGAACGAGCGCGAGGGCGTGATCGAGGCCGAGGTGCACTCGGCCTTCGAGCTCTCGGAGGCGCAACTGGCCGATCTGGTCGCGCGCCTGGAGAAGAAGAGCGGCCGCAAGGTGAAAGCGCAGTTGCGGCTCGACCGCGAGCTGATCGGCGGGGTGAAGATCGTGCTCGGCGACAAGGTCATCGACGGCTCGGCGCGCGCGCAGCTCGGCGCGCTGGAAGCCGCGTTGAAAGCTTAAGGAGCAGCCATGCAACTCAATCCCTCCGAGATCTCGGAGCTCATCAAGAGCCGGATCCAGAATCTCGACACCGGCGCGCAGATGCGCACCCAGGGCACCGTGGTGTCGGTGACCGACGGCATCTGCCGCATCCACGGCCTCTCCGACGTCATGCAGGGCGAGATGCTCGAATTCCCGAAGAACACCTTCGGCCTGGCGCTCAACCTGGAGCGCGACTCGGTCGGCGCGGTGATCCTGGGCGAGTACGAGCACATCACCGAGGGCGACATCGTGAAGTGCACCGGCAGGATCCTTTCCGTGCCGGTCGGCCCGGAGCTGCTCGGCAGAGTGGTGAATTCGCTCGGCGCGCCGATCGACGGCAAAGGCCCGGTCAACGCCAAGATGACCGACGTGATCGAGAAAGTCGCCCCCGGCGTGATCGCGCGGCAATCGGTGTCGCAGCCGGTGCAGACCGGCCTCAAGGCGATCGACGCCATGGTGCCGATCGGCCGCGGCCAGAGGGAGCTCATCATCGGCGACCGCCAGACCGGCAAGACCGCGGTGGCGGTCGACACCATCATCAACCAGAAGGGCAAGGACCTGTTCTGCGTTTACGTCGCGATCGGCCAGAAGGCCTCGACCATCGTCAACGTGGTGAGAAAGCTGGAGGAGCACGGCGCGATGGCTTACACCATCGTGGTGGCGGCTCCGGCCTCGGAGTCGGCGGCGATGCAGTACATCGCGCCGTACTCGGGCTGCACCATGGGCGAGTACTTCCGCGATCGCGGCCAGGACGCGCTCATCATCTACGACGACCTGACCAAGCAGGCCTGGGCCTACCGGCAGGTGTCGTTGCTGCTGCGCCGGCCGCCGGGCCGCGAAGCCTATCCGGGGGACGTGTTCTACCTGCACTCGCGGCTGCTCGAGCGCGCCGCGCGCGTGAACGAGGCCTACGTCGAGCGCTTCAGCAACGGCAAGGTGAAGGGCAAGACCGGCTCGCTGACCGCGCTGCCGGTGATCGAGACCCAGGCCGGCGACGTGACCGCGTTCGTGCCGACCAACGTGATTTCCATCACCGACGGCCAGATCTTCCTGGAGACGGATCTGTTCAACGCCGGCATCCGGCCGGCGATCAACGCCGGCATCTCGGTGTCGCGCGTGGGCGGCGCCGCGCAGACCAAGATCATGAAGCGGCGCGACACCGGCGGCGGCGTGCGCCTCGCGCTCGCCCAGTACCGCGAGCTCGCCGCGTTCGCCCAGTTCGCGAGCGACCTCGACGAGGCGACGCGCAAGCAGCTCGAGCGCGGCCGCATGGTGACCGAGCTGATGAAGCAGCCGCAGTACGCGCCGCTGCAGGTGTGGGAGATGGCGCTGACGCTGTTCGCGGTGAACAACGCCTACTTCGACGACATCGACGTGAAAAAGGCGCTCGCCGCCGAAAAGTCGATGCGCGACTACGTCAAGGACAAATACGCGGCCCTCGCCGGCACGATGGAAGCGAAAAAGGAGCTTTCCGCGGACGAAGAGAAGCAGCTGCACGAAGCGATCAAGGACTGGAAGAAGAACGGCAGCTTCTAGAGGCTCCCATGCCCGGCACCAAAGAAATCCGCATGAAGATCCGGAGTGTGCAGAACACCCGGAAAATCACCAAGGCGATGGAGATGGTCGCCGCCTCGAAGATGCGCAAGGCGCAGGAGCGCATGCGCCACGCCCGCCCCTACGGCGAGAAGATCCGCAACGTCGCGGCGCACATCTCGCACGCCAACCCGGAGTACAAGCACCCGTTCCTGGTCGCGCGCGATTCGGTGAAGCGCGTCGGCATCATCGTCATCACCACCGACAAGGGACTGTGCGGCGCGCTCAACACCAACCTGCTGCGCATGGTGCTGCAGCAGTACAAGGCCTGGCAGGCCGAGGGCGAGGAGGTCGAGGTGTGCGCGCTCGGCAACAAGGGCCTCGGCTTCATGCAGCGCCTGGGCGCGAACATCGTGTCGCAGGCGATCCAGCTCGGCGACCGGCCGCAGATGGACAAGCTGATCGGCGCGATCAAGGTGATGCTGGACGGCTACGTCGAGGACCGCTTCGACCGGCTGCTGCTCGCCTATAACCGCTTCTTCAACACCATGAAGCAGGAGCCGATCATCGAGCAGCTCTTGCCGCTCTCGGGCGAGCGGCTGGGATCGCCCGAGACCCTGTGGGACTACCTCTACGAGCCGGAGGCGAAAGCGGTGCTCGACCAGGTGATGACGCGCTACATCGAGGCGGTCATCTTCCAGGCGGTCGCCGAGAACATGGCCTCCGAGCAGTCGGCGCGCATGGTGGCGATGAAAGCGGCCTCCGACAACGCCGCCACCCTGATCGACGAGCTGACGCTCATCTACAACAAGAACCGGCAGGCGGCGATCACCAAGGAGCTTTCAGAAATCGTCGGCGGCGCGGCCGCCGTATAGCGATCGGGGAAGACAGAACATGGCACAAGCACAAGGCACCATCGTCCAGTGCATCGGCGCGGTGATCGACATCGAGTTTCCGCGCGAGGCGATGCCCGGCATCTACGACGCCCTGATTCTCGAAGACACCGGCGAAGCCGGTCTCGCCGAGAAGGGCCTCACCTTCGAGGTCGAGCAGCAGCTCGGCGACGGCGTGGTGCGCTGCATCGCGCTCGGCTCGGGCGACGGCCTGCGCCGCGGAATGAAGGTGAAGGGCACTGGCGCCCCGATTTCGGTTCCGGTCGGCCAGGGAACGCTGGGCCGCATCATGGATGTGCTCGGCCGTCCGATCGACGACGGCGGCCCGATCAAGTCCGACCAGCTGCGATCGATCCACCAGGCGGCGCCCAAGTTCGACGAGCTCTCGCCCTCGGTGGAGCTGCTCGAAACCGGCATCAAGGTGATCGACCTGATCTGCCCGTTCGCCAAGGGCGGAAAGATCGGCCTGTTCGGCGGCGCCGGCGTGGGCAAGACGGTGAACATGCTGGAGCTGATCAACAACATCGCGACGCAACACAGCGGCCTGTCGGTGTTCGCAGGCGTGGGCGAGCGCACGCGCGAAGGCAACGACTTCTACCACGAGATGATCGAGGCCGAGGTGGTGAAGCTCGACAAGCTGACCGAATCGAAGGTGGCGATGGTGTTCGGCCAGATGAACGAGCCGCCGGGCAACCGCCTGCGCGTGGGGCTCACCGGCCTCACCATGGCGGAGTTTTTCCGCGACGAAGGGCGCGACGTGCTCCTCTTCATCGACAACATCTACCGCTTCACGCTCGCCGGGGTCGAGGTGTCGGCGTTGCTTGGACGCATGCCCTCCGCCGTGGGCTATCAGCCGACGCTCGCGGAGGAGATGGGGCGCCTCCAGGAGCGAATCACCTCGACCAAGACCGGCTCGATTACCTCGGTCCAGGCGATTTACGTGCCGGCCGACGACCTGACCGATCCCTCGCCGGCCACCACCTTCGGCCACCTCGACGCCACCGTGGTGCTGTCGCGCGACATCGCCTCCCTCGGCATCTACCCGGCGGTGGATCCGCTCGATTCGACCTCGCGCCAGGTCGACCCCAACACCATCGGCGAAGAGCACTACAACACCACGCGCGCGGTGCAGGCGACGCTGCAGCGCTACAAGGAGCTGCGCGACATCATCGCCATCCTCGGCATGGACGAGCTCTCGCCCGAGGACAAGCAGGCGGTGGCGCGCGCGAGGAAGATCCAGAGGTTCCTGTCGCAGCCCTTCACCGTGGCGCAGAACTTCACCGGCACGCCCGGCAAGTACGTGGCGCTCAAGGACACCATCAAGGGCTTCAAGATGATCGTCGACGGCGAGTGCGACCACATTCCCGAGCAGGCGTTCTACATGGTCGGGCCGATCGAGGAAGCGATCGAGAAGGCGAAGAGCCTGCAATAGGGCGCGCCATGGCCGCCGCCACGATCCACGTCGATGTCGTCAGCGCCGAGGAGTCGATCTTCTCCGGCGAGGCCGAGTTCGTGGTGCTGCCCGGCGAGGCGGGCGAGCTCGGCATCTACCCGCGCCACACGCCGCTGATTACGCGCATCCGGCCGGGCGCGGTGCGGATCCTTCCCGCCGGCGGGGGCGAGGAGCAGCTGATTTTCGTCGCCGGCGGCATCCTCGAGGTGCAGCCGAAGGTGATCACGGTGCTCGCCGACACCGCGATCCGGGGTCACGATCTCGACGAGGCGAAGGCCAACGAGGCGCTGCAGCGCGCCGAGGAGGCGCGTGCGAAAGCCAAGGACAAGCAGGAGATCGCGGTGGTCGAGGGCGAGCTGGCGATGCTCGCCGCGCAGCTCGCGGCGATCAGGAGGCTGCGCAAGAAGTAGCGAGGGGCGGACCCGCGAGGGTCCGTTTGCGCGCCGGCCATGCTCGGCTGGCGCTATAGCGGCTTCTCTGCGCACAACCAGGTGCGAGTAGCGGCACAAGACCCCGAAGGCAGAAAGAAGCTCGCAGGCACCATACTGCGCGCACCCATGTCGCTGGAAAAGATGAGCTACGACGCAGCCACCGGCACGGTGATCTACCGCTCGAAGATGCACCTGGGGCTGAAGAGGAACTTCCAAGTGATGCGCGGCGCCGAATGGCTGGAGCTGCTCTGTAAACATACCCCCGATCGCTACGAGCATCTCGTTCGCTACGTTGGCTGGTACTCGAAGCGCGCGCGCGGCGAACGGGCGAAGGCGCTCAAGGCGCAAGACCCGGTGACCCAGCCCGCAGCAAGCGTCGAATACGTGAGCGAGTTCGCCACCCGCGCCAAAGTCGCCTGGGCGCGGTTCATCCGCAAGGTCTACGAAGCCGATCCGCTGCAATGTCCCAAGTGCAAGGCACCGATGCGGGTGATCGCGCTGATCGACGATCCGGGCGTGGTGCGGCGCATCCTCGAGCACCTCGGGCGCTGGGCGCCCGAGCCCGCGGAGCGAGGCCCGCCCGCGAAAACTCACGACTGGCCGGCGAACGCCGTCATTCCCTTCACCTACCACGCAGTCCCCGACATCGCGTAGCGCAGGGCCGATTCCCGATCGTGTCACGCAACCGCCGTTACGATTCGGGCGATCTCACGCGTAATATGCCCGCACGCACGAACTCCACTCGCCTCGAATCGGCGCAAAACCGCCGCGACCGGCAAGACAGATCAAATGACCCGGATCGATTCTCCTATCCGTACCCGCAGGCCTTCGCGACGCGATGTCGCGAGACCGGGCTGAAAGTGAACCGCAATCTCGCCGTCGTGCTGCTGCCGGCGCTCGGCGGAGCGTGGCGGCTGGTGCGGCGCGCAACCGTATAATTTTCCCGTGGAACAGCGCATCCGCTTCTGCAGGAGCCGCGACGGAGTCCAGCTCGCCTACGCGACCTCCGGCGAGGGGCCGCCGCTGGTCAAGGTGGCCAATTTCCTCACCCACCTCGAATACGACTGGCGCAGCCCGGTCGTGCGGCCGTTTCTGCTCGAGTTGAACCGCGGGCGCACGCTGCTGCGCTATGACCCGCGCGGCTGCGGACTTTCCGACCGCAACGTCAAGGACCTGTCCCTCGATGCGTGGGTCGGGGATCTCGAGACCGTGGTGGACGCGGCAGGCATCGAGCGCTTCCCGCTGTTCGCGCATTCGCAGGGCGGTGCGATCGGCATCGCGTATGCGGCACGCCATCCGGAGCGGGTCAGTCACCTCATCCTCCTCGGCGGCTGGGCGCGCAGCGTGATGAAGCGCAATCTCACGCCGGCACAGGTCGATGAATTGCGCACGCTGGTAAAGATGGCGAGCTTTGGCTGGGGGCGCGAGAACCCGGCGTACCGGCAGGTATTCACGTCGCTGCTGATCCCCGACAGCAGCGCCGAGCAGGCGGCGAGCTACAACGAGCTGGAGCGCATGTGCACCTCGGCGGAATGCGCCGCGAGCATCTTCTCCTCGGTCGGCAAGTTCGACGTCATGGAGTTCGCCCCGCTCGTGCGGTGCCCGACGCTTGTCATGCATGCGCAGGGCGATGCCAGCGTGCCGTATGAAGAGGGCCGACTGATCGCCGGGGTGATCCCGAACGCGCGCTTCGTCCTGCTGCACGGCCGCAACCACATTCTCCTGCCGCACGAGGCCGCCTGGCAGGAGTTCTTCGCCGAATTCCGCGCGTTTCTCGGCGGCCGGAAGGCTGCCGGGGGAAGCTTCGCCGAGCTGAGCGCAAGGGAGAACGAAGTCCTCGAGCTCATTGCCCGGGGCCTGGACAACGCGCAGATCGCCGTGCGGCTGGAGCTCTCGGAAAAGACCGTGCGCAATCACATCACCCACATCTTCGAGAAGCTACAGGTGGAGAGCCGGTCGCAGGCCATCGTGCGTGCCCGGGAGGCCGGGCTCGGCTGAATCTGGCCGCGCTGGGGCCCCAGTCCCAGCCATTTGGCGGCATTCGCCCGTCCTTCGGGGCCGCGGCCCTATCGACCATCGACGCGGCGCCGCACACCATGGCTTGCACGTAGCGCGTCTGCATGATGCAGCGCGGCGAAAAACGAAGGAACGCCATGAACCTGATCACCGACGCATTGCAGGCTACTTTGCACATCGGGCAAACCCTATGTCTGCGCGACGCCCTGGGTATGGAGATCCGGGTGAGAGAAGGATCCCTCTGGCTGACCCAGGAGCGCGACGCGCAGGATTACGTTATCGGGACCGGCGGATCGTTCAGGATCGACCGGCAGGGCGCCGTCCTACTGACGGCGCTACTGAGCGCGCCCAAAGGCGTGCGGATGGACTTCGTACCCTGCCGCGTGCCGGCCCGCTCCTTCCGGTTCGCCGCTGCCTACTGACCGGCCATGGAACGCGCATTGCAGGACATCGCCAAAGTGCACTGCTACGGCTGCGGCGCACTCAACGAGCACGGACTGCAGATCAAGAGCTTTTGGGCGGGCGATGACGTGGTCTGCGCCTGGCGCCCGCAGCCGCACCACATCGGCCACCCCGGAATCCTCTACGGCGGCATGATCGCCTCCGTGGTTGACTGCCACTGCATCTGGACGGCCTCCGCATACGCCCACCGGGCTGCCGGCGTGGAGATGGAAGGCAGCTTGCGCTACCCGTTCGTCACAGCGGCGCTGACGGTGAACTACCGCAAGCCCGTGCCCATCGGCAACGCCATCGACCTGCGCGCGCGTGTCACGGAGTTCCGCGAGCGCAAGGCCATCGTGACATGCAGCGTGAGCTCTCAGGGAATGCTCTGCGCCGAGGCCAAGGTGGTGGCCGTGCGCATGCCCGTGCAGCAGCCGGCCGCCGAAGCCGTCGCGTGAAGCACCAAGCCCGTAACCAAATACTTGAGGAGTCCGACCATGGCAGACACCCCCAGCCGCAGCCTCGCTGTCCTGATGACCCACGGCGCCGACCACGAGGTCTCGTCCGTGGCCTTCACCATCGCCTGCGGCGGGCTGACTGCCGGGCTCAAGGTTTCGGTGTTCCTGGCGAGCGCTTCCGTGGACCTCGTGCGCAAGCGCGCCATCGAACTAACGGTCGTCGCGCCGCTCAGCCCGCTGCGCGAGCAGGTGCAGGACTTCATGAAGCGCGGCGGCACAGTGTGGGCCTGCACGCCTTGTGTCAAGGCGCGGGGCTACGAGCAGCAGGATCTCATCGACGGCGTTATCATTAGCGGCGCGAGCGTCATGCACGAGGAGATCAAGAAAGGCGCCGCAACGCTCAGCTTCTGAACAAAGGAGGAGACATGAGCTCAGAAACCCCCGTCGACCCGGCCGCTCTTCGCGAGGAGGTGAAGAGCAAGTACCGGGAAGTGGCGGAGAACCCGAGCGGCAGCTTTCACTTTCACACCGGCAGGCGCCTCGCCAGCCGGCTCGGCTACGACACGAGCGTGGTGGACGCCATGCCGGACAGCGCGGTCGAGTCCTTCGCCGGCGTGGCGAACCCGTTCTCGCTGCGCCTGCTCACGCCCGGCGAGCGCGTCGTGGACGCGGGCTCGGGCGCGGGCTTCGACTGCTTCATCGCCGCGCAGCAGGTTGGCGCCGAAGGGCGCGTGGTCGGCATCGACATGCTCGCCGAGATGCTGGCGAGATCGCGCGCCGCCGCCGCGCAGATGGGACTCGCCAACGTGGAGTTTCGCGAGGGTCTCATCGAGGACATGCCGGTCGAGGACGGCTGGGCGGACGTGGTCATGAGCAACGGCGTCATCAACCTGTGCGCGGACAAGCGCGGAGCGTTCCAGGAAATCTGGCGCGTGCTGCGCCCCGGGGGGTGGCTGCAGTTCGCCGACATCGCCAACGGCAAGCCCGTTCCCGAGTCGGCGCTGCGCAACATCGACCTCTGGACCGCCTGAATCGCCGGCGGCCTTCCGTGCGAAGGCTGGCGGGCGATGGTGCAGGAGGTCGGTTTCGTCGACATCCGGATCGGCAAGCCGTTCGACACGTTCGGCGAGGCGGGCGGCGAGAAAAAGGCGCGGCAGTTCGAGGTGTACGGCTATCCGTTCCTGGCGCGAAAGCCGAAATGAGTCTGCATCGCCGCTATTGAGGGAGGAATCCAACCGTGATGGTTGCCCGCTGGAATATCGCGGACACTACAATCCGGTTTTCTGTAAACATATCCCCGATCGCTACGAGCATCTCGTTCGCTACGTTGGCTGGTACTCGAAGCGCGCGCGCGCGGCGAACGGGCGAAGGCGCTCAAGGCGCAAGACCCGGTGACCCAGCCCGCAGCAAGCGTCGAGAATACGTGAGCGAGTTCGCCACCCGCGCCAAGGCTGCCTGGGCGCGGCTCATCCGCAAGGTCTACGAAGCCGATGCGCTGGAATGTCCCAAGTGCGAGGGACCGATGCGGGTGATCGCGCTGATCGACGATCCGGGCGTGGTGCGGCGCATCCTCCCGCGCTGCGGTTGCGTTACGCCGGGCCGGAACCTGGTCGTGTAACGCAACCGGCGTTGCAATTCGGCCGGCGAACGCCGGGAAGATTCTCCGGATTCAGCCCAGCAGGTAGGAGACCAGCTCCCTCACCGGCCTGACCTCGGCGCCGAAGGGCAGCGGCTCGGAGCCGCGGAAGAAAAGGCCGCGCTCGGTGTCCCCGCGCAGGGCGGCCGCGAGACGGTGGTCGATGCAGAACTGGCCCGCGCGCGGCAGGCCGTCGCGCAGCCCGCACTGCGCGAGACAGTTCCAGGCGAGCGTGCACTGGCGGCGCTTCGCGGCGCGCCGCTGCAGCATCGCTTCCTTTTCCAGGTAGTGCGCGAGCCAGGGCGTGCGCACCGCGCGCGCAGGCAGCCCCGCGACGCTCATGAACACGACGATGTCCTCGCGCCGCGCCTCGGCCAGCACGCGCTTGAACGCGGGGTGCGCGTCGCCCTCCTCGGCGACCGCGAACGGCGTTCCGACCTGCACCGCCGCGGCGCCGAGCCCCAGGATCTCGTCCACCAGCGCGGGGGAATTGATCCCGCCCGCCGCGATGAGCGGAATGTTCGCTGGATCGAGCCCCAGCCCGTGCAGCGCGGCGCGAATCTCCGGCAGCACGCGCGCGAAATCGAAGCGCGCGTCGTTCACTTCGTCGAGGCGCGCGGCGCCGAGGTGCCCGCCCGCGAAGCGCGGGTGCTCGATGACGATCGCATCGGGCGCGCGCCCGCGGCGCAGCCAGCGCCGCGCGATGAGGGCCGCGGCGCGCGCTTCCGAGACGATGGGAATGAGCGCGACCCTCGGCCAGTCCGCGGCGAGCTCGGGCAGGTCCATCGCCAGACCCGCCCCGACCACCAGCGCATCCGCCCCGGACAGGCACGCCTGCCTGACGTAGGCCGCGTACTGCGAGACGGCGCGCATCACGTTGACCGCGACCAGCCCCTCGCCGCGCGAAAGCTCGCGCGCCGCGCGGATCTCGCGGTCGAGCGCCACG
>MERQ01000092.1 GCA_001770655.1 Betaproteobacteria bacterium RIFCSPLOWO2_12_FULL_68_20 | reverse complement strand
CGATCGCGATGGAGCAGGGGCTGCGCTTCGCCATCCGCGAGGGCGGCAAGACCGTGGGCGCCGGAGTGGTGGCGAAGATCGTCGAGTAGACCGGTGCAGAACCAGCGCATCCGCATCCGCCTCAAGGCGTACGACTACCGGCTGATCGACCAGTCGGCGCTCGAGATCGTCGATACCGCGAAGCGCACGGGCGCCGTGGTGCGCGGCCCGGTGCCGCTGCCCACGCGCAGGCAGCGCTTCGACCTGCTGCGCTCGCCGCACATCGACAAGGCCTCGCGCGAGCAGCTCGAGATCCGCACGCATCTGCGGCTGATGGATATCATCGACCCGACCGACAAGACGGTGGACGCGCTGATGAAGCTCGACCTGCCGGCGGGCGTGGACGTCGAGATCAAGGTTCAGTGACGGAGACAGGCCGGCCAATTGCAGCCGGCGCCTCAAAAGAGGTCAAGAACATGACGATTGGATTGGTCGGCCGCAAGGTCGGCATGACGCGCATCTTCACCGACGACGGCTCCGCCCTGCCGGTGACGGTGCTCGACGTCTCCGAGAACCGGATCGCGCAGATCAAGACGCCGGAAAAGGACGGCTACGCCGCCATCCAGGTCGCGTTCGGCAGGCGCCGCGCCGGCCGCGTCAACCGGCCGACGAAAGGGCACTTCGCCAAGGCGGCAATGGAAGCAGGCGCGGTGCTGCGCGAATTCCGCGCAACGGCGGAGGAGCTCGGCAACTTCAAGGTCGGCGGGAAGCTCGGCGTCGATCTCTTCAAGGTGGGCCAGAAAGTGGACGTGCAGGGCACGACGCTCGGCAAGGGATTCGCGGGCGTGATCAAACGCCATCACTTCGGCGGCGGGCGCGCTACCCACGGGGCGTCGCTTTCGCACCGCACCCCCGGCTCGACCGGCATGCGGCAGGACCCGGGCCGGATTTTCCCCGGCAAGCGCATGCCGGGCCACCTCGGCGACAAGCGCCGCACGGTTCTGAATCTCGAGGTGGTGCGTGTGGATGCGGAGCGGCAGCTGCTCCTCGTCAAGGGCTCGGTCCCAGGCTCGAGCGGCCGCGATCTGATCGTTCGCCCGTCGGTCAGGGGTTGACGAGGCGCGGCATGGAATTGAAGCTGATCAGCGACCAGGGCGCCGCAGGCACCTACGACGCGCCGGACGCGCTGTTCGCGCGCGAGTTCAACGAGTCGCTGGTGCACCAGCTGGTGGTCGCCTACCAGGCGAACGCCCGGCGCGGCACGCGCAAGCAGAAGGAGCGCAGCGAGATCGCCAAGTCGACGCGCAAGCCCTGGCGCCAGAAAGGCACCGGGCGCGCGCGCGCCGGCATGGCCTCGAGCCCGCTGTGGCGCGGCGGCGGCAAGATGTTCGCATCCAGCCCGGATGAGAACTTCTCGCACAAGGTGAATCGCCGCATGTTCCGCGCCGGCATCTGCTCGATCCTGTCGCAGCTCGCGCGCGAGGACCGCATCCGCGTCATCGACGAATTCAGGCTCGGTGCGCCCAAGACCAGGCTGCTCGAGCAGAAGCTGAAAGCCATGGGATTCGACTCGCTGCTGGTGATCACCGACGAGGTGGACCAGAACCTCGCGCTGTCGTCGCGGAACCTCGCGAATGTCGAGGTCATCCCGGCGCGCCGCGCGAATCCGGTCGCCCTGGTGCGCTACCCGAACGTGCTGCTCACCAAGGCCGCAGTGGCCAAGCTCGAGGAGATGCTCGCATGACCGCCGTGAAAAAATACGGTATCGAGCAGCTGATGAACGTCGTGCTCGCGCCGGTGGTGTCGGAAAAGAGCACGTTCGTCGCCGACCGCAACCGCCAGTATGTGTTCCGCGTCGCCGACCGGGCGACCAAGCCCGAGATCAAGGCTGCGGTCGAATTGATGTTCAAGACCAAGGTGGATTCGGTGACGGTGTCGAACGTGAAGGGCAAGCCCAGGCGCTTCGGGCGCGTCATGGGCCGGCGGCGCAACTGGAAGAAGGCCTACGTGCGCCTCGCCGCGGGCCAGGAAATCAATTTCGCCGCCACGGAGTAAGCGATGCCTCTGGTCAAGGTCAAGCCGACGTCGCCGGGCCGCAGGGCCCTGGTGAAGGTCGTGACGCCCGGCCTGCACAAGGGCGCGCCGTACTGGTCGCTGACGGCCAAGCAGTCCAAGACCAACGGCCGCAACAATCAGGGCCGCATCACGATGCGGCACAAGGGCGGCGGCCACAAGCAGCACTACCGGCTGGTGGATTTCCGGCGCGACAAGGACGGCATCGCGGCGCGCGTCGAGCGGCTCGAATACGATCCGAACCGCAGCGCCGTGCTGGCGCTGCTGCTCTACGCCGACGGCGAGCGCCGCTACGTGATCGCGCCGAAAGGCGTCGGGGTCGGCGCGCAGCTCCTCTCCGGCGCCGAGGCGCCGATCAAGGCGGGCAACGCCCTTGCACTGAGAAACATCCCGGTCGGCACGATCGTGCACTGCGTCGAGATGCTGCCGGGCAAGGGCGCGCAGCTCGCCCGCTCGGCGGGCTCGGGCGCGCAGCTTCTCGCGCGCGAGGGCTCGTATGCGCAGTTGCGCCTTCGCTCGGGAGAGATCCGCAAGGTACACCTCGACTGCCGCGCGACCATCGGCGAGGCGGGCAACGAGGAGCACAACCTGGAGTCGATCGGAAAGGCAGGCCGGCGGCGCTGGCGCGGCGTGCGCCCGACGGTGCGCGGCGTGGCGATGAATCCGATCGACCACCCGCACGGCGGCGGCGAGGGACGCACCGCGGCGGCCGGGCCGCCCCAATCGCCCTGGGGCGTGCAGAGCAAGGGCTTCAAGACGCGGCGCAACAAGCGCACGCAGGCGATGATCGTTCGCGACCGCCGCCGCGCTTAGAGGGAATCGGGACATGGCACGTTCGATCAAGAAGGGACCGTTCGTCGATCACCATCTCATGAAGAAGGCGGCCGCGGCGCGCGACGCATCCGACAAGCGGCCTATCAAGACCTGGTCGCGCCGCTCGACGATCGTGCCCGAGTTCGTGGGGCTGACGCTCGCCGTTCACAACGGCAAGCAGCACGTCCCGGTGTACGTCACCGAGAACATGGTGGGCCACAAGCTCGGCGAATTCGCGCTGACGCGCATCTTCAAGAGCCACTCCGCGGTGGGCAAGCGCACCGAGGAAGCGGTCGGCGCGGAGCGCCGCAGGCTGGCCCCCGGGGCGATCGTGCCCGCAGCCGCCGCGGCGCCGGCACCCGGCGCGGCGCCTGCCGCGGCACCCGCCGCCCCCGCGCCGAAGAAGTAAGGAGTGGACATGGAAACCCGGGCAATCCTGCGCAGCGCGAGGCTCTCGGCCCAGAAGGGCCGGCTGGTGGCCGACCTCATTCGCGGCAAGCCCGTGGACCAGGCGCTGAGCATCCTCGCCTTCACCCCCAAGAAAGGCGCCGGCGTAATCAAGAAGCTGCTCGAGTCCGCGATCGCCAACGCCGAGCACAACGACGGCGCCGACATCGACACGCTCAAGGTGAAGATCATCCACGTCGAGCGCGGCGCGTTCCTCAAGCGCTTCCAGGCGCGCGCCAAGGGTCGCGGCAACCGCATCACCAAGCAGACCTGCAACGTCTACGTCACCGTCGGGGATTAGGCACAAATCATGGGACAGAAGATCAACCCGATCGGCTTCCGGCTCGCGGTCAACCGCAACTGGAGCTCGCGCTGGTACGCCAGCAACCGCACGTTCGCGGCGATGCTTGCCGAGGACATCAAGGTGCGCCGCTTCCTGAAGAGCAAGCTCTCGCACGCCTCGGTCGGCCGCGTGCTGATCGAGCGCCCGGCGAAGGACGCGCGCATCACCATCTTTTCGGCGCGGCCCGGGGTGGTGATCGGCAAGAAGGGCGAGGAGATCGAGTCTCTGAAGGCCGCGCTGCGCCGCATCATGGGCGTCAACCAGGTGCACGTGAACATCGAGGAGATCCGCAAGCCCGAGATCGACGCGCAGCTGATCGCCGACTCGATCGCGCAGCAGCTCGAGAAGCGCATCATGTTCCGCCGCGCGATGAAGCGCGCGATGCAGAACGCGATGCGCCTCGGCGCCCAGGGCATCAAGATCATGAGCGCTGGGCGGCTGAACGGCGTCGAGATCGCGCGCACCGAGTGGTACCGCGAGGGGCGAGTGCCGCTGCATACGCTGCGCGCCGACATCGATTACGGCATGGGCGAGGCGAAGACCTCCTACGGGGTGATCGGCATCAAGGTGTGGGTGTACAAGGGCGAAACGGTGCCGAAGGCGGAAGTCCAGGTGGCGCTACCCGCGCCCGCTGCGGCGCCCGCGCCGGAGGCCCCCGTGGAGGCCGCAAAGGCGAAGAAGCCCGCGCCGAAGTTCGGCGCCAAGCGCGCCCCCGCAAAGGGCAAGGCCGAAGCCGGGAAGAAAGCCGCCCCGGCCATGGTGAAAAGGGCGGGTGACGCTTCCGCCGAGAAGCCCAAGACCACGATCAAGAAGACGAGAAAGATCGTCAAGGACGAGGGTGGAAAAAAGCCGGGCGACGGGAACAAGGGATGAAAGGAAACTGAGCGATGCTTCAACCGGCACGCACCAAGTACCGCAAGCAGCAAAAGGGCCGCAACAAGGGCGTCGCGACGCGCGGCGCCAAGGTCGCGTTCGGCGAGTACGGGCTGAAGGCGACCTCGCGCAGCCGGCTCACCGCGCGCCAGCTCGAGGCGGCACGCCGGGCCATGTCGCGCCATATCAAGCGCGGCGGGCGCATCTGGATCCGCGTGTTCCCGGACAAGCCGGTGTCGCTCAAGCCGGCCGAGGTCCGCATGGGCAACGGCAAGGGCAATCCCGAGTACTTCGTGTGCGAGATCAAGCCCGGCAGGATCATCTACGAGATGGACGGCGTCACCGAGGCCATGGCGCGGGAGGCATTCGCGCTGGCGTCGGCCAAGCTTCCGTTCAGGACCTCGTTCGTGCAGAGGATGCTGGGGTAGGCAATGAAGGCGAGCGAGCTCAGGGCAAAGAGCGGCGAGGAGCTGCGCAAGGAGCTGGAGAGCCTGCTCAGAGCGCAGTTCGGCATGCGCATGCAGCTCGCCACGCAGCAGCTCGGCAACACCAGCCAGTTGAAGAAGATGCGTCGCGACATCGCTCGGGTGCGCACCGTGATGAAGGAGAAGTCGGCAAAATGAGCTCGCAAGAGATCCCGCAGGCCCCGGCGCAGCCCGCGAAGAACCAGCGCAAGCTGCTCGGGCGCGTGCTGAGCGACAAGATGCAGAAGACGCTGACGGTGCTGGTCGAGCGCCGGGTCCGGCACCCGGCGATCGGCAAGATCGTGACCCGCTCGAAGAAATACCACGCGCACGTCGAGTCGGGCGAGTACCGCCAGGGAGACCTGGTGGAGATCGCCGAGTGCCGGCCGATCTCGAAAACCAAGTCCTGGCGCGTCACCAGGCTTGTGGAGAAATCGAAGGCGGTTTAGAATTCACGGCCTTTTTCGCCCCGGACGGGGCCCAAAACTGCCCGCTTCGTGCCTGCGGTGCAAGTTGGAGCGGAGACCCAGCACCAATGATTCAGATGCAGTCCGTACTGGACGTGGCCGACAACACGGGCGCGCGCTCGGTCATGTGCATCAAGGTGCTCGGCGGCTCGAAACGCCGCTACGCCTCGATCGGGGACGTGATCAGGGTGAGCGTGAAGGACGCGGCACCGCGGGGGCGCGTCAAGAAGGGCGAGATCTATCACGCCGTCGTCGTGCGCACCGCCAAGGGCGTGCGGCGCGCCGACGGCTCGCTCATCCGCTTCGATCGCAACGCGGCGGTGCTGCTCACCGCCAAGCTCGAGCCGATCGGCACGCGCATTTTCGGGCCTGTGACGAGGGAGCTGCGCACCGAGCGCTTCATGAAGATCGTGTCGCTCGCACCGGAAGTGCTTTGACGACGATGCAACGTATCCGCAAGGGCGACGAGGTGGTGGTGATCACCGGGCGCGACAAGGGCAAGCGCGGAACGGTGCTGCGCCGCGTCGACGCCGAGCACGTGGTGGTGGAGGGCGTGAACCGGGTGAAGAAGCACCAGCGCCCCAATCCCATGAAGAACGTCACCGGCGGCATCGTCGACAAGGACATGCCGATCCACATCTCGAATATCGCCCTGTTCAACCCCGCGATCCGGAAAGCCGACCGCGTGGGGTTCAAGACGCTGGAAGACGGCCGCAAGGTGCGGGTGTTCCGCTCCAACGGCGAGCAGGTGGACGTGTAAGCGGGACCGATGGCAAAGAACCCCAAAGCCCAGCAGCCGGAAGCGGCGAAGAAGGAAGCCCCCAGGAAGGAGGCGCCGCGCAAGGAGGCGCCCAAGGCCGAGGCGGCCCCCAAGTCGGACGCGCCCCGGATTCCGGCGCCGCCGGCGCGGCTGGCGGTCCAATACCGCGAGAAAGTGGTGCCCGATCTGATCAAGAGATTCGGCTACAAGACCGTGATGCAGGTGCCGCGTCTGCGCAAGATCACGCTCAACATGGGCGTCGGGGAGACGACCGCCGACAAGAAGGTGCTCGACAACGCGGTCGCCGACATGACGAAGATCTGCGGCCAGAAGCCGGTGATCACCCGGGCGGTGAAGTCGATCGCCAACTTCAAGGTCCGCGCCGGGTTCCCGGTCGGCTGCTCGGTGACGCTGCGCGGCGCGCGCATGTACGAGTTTCTCGACCGGCTGGTGAACGTCGCCATCCCGCGCATCCGCGACTTCAGGGGCGTTTCGAACCGCGCCTTCGACGGCCGCGGCAACTACAGCCTCGGCATCAAGGAGCAGATCATCTTTCCCGAGATCGAATACGACAAGATCGACGCGATCCGGGGCATGGACATCGCTTTCACCACCAGCGCGAAGACGGACGACGAGGCGAGGGCGCTGCTCGCCGCGTTCCGCTTCCCGTTCAAGAGTTGAGGGGTCACACGCATGGCCAAGCTGGCATTGAAGCTGCGAGATCAGAAACGCCGCAAGACGGTCGAAAAATTCAAGGCCAGGCGCGCCGCGCTGCTCGAGACGATGCGCGACCCCAGGGCCTCCGACGAGCAGAAGGAGGCGGCGCGCGACAAGCTGCAGAAGCTGCCGAGGGACGCGAGCCCGGTGCGGCTGCGCAACCGCTGCGGACTGACCGGGCGGCCGCGCGGCGTGTACCGCAAGTTCGGCCTGGCGCGCGGCAAGCTGCGCGAGCTGGCGATGCGCGGCGAGGTTCCGGGCGTGATCAAGGCGAGCTGGTAAGGAGCGCACGATGAGCATGAGCGACCCCATCGCGGACATGCTGACCCGGATCCGCAACGCCCAGATGGTCGGGCACGTGGAGGTGTCGATGCCGTCCTCGGGCCTCAAGGCGTCGATCGCCCGGGTGCTGAAGGACGAGGGCTACATCGAGGATTTCGCGGTGCGCGATGACGGCGCGAAGAAGGAGCTGCGCATCGGCCTCAAGTACTACGCCGGCCGGCCGGTGATCGAGCGTCTCGAGCGCATCTCCAGCCCGGGGCTGCGCGTCTACAAGGGCCGCGACGACATCCCGCGCGTCATGAACGGCCTGGGAGTCGCGATCGTGTCGACCTCGCGCGGCGTGATGACCGACCGCAAGGCGCGCGCCGACGGGATCGGCGGCGAAGTGCTCTGCATCGTGGCCTAGGGCGCGCTCGATGTCCCGCATCGCAAAATTCCCGATCCCGCTGCCCCAAGGCGTCGAGGTGACGCTCGCGACCGGCACGATCTCGGTGAAGGGGCCGCTCGGCACGGTGTCGCGCGTGGCCGACCCGAACGTGGGCGTCGAGCGCGACGGCGACCGGCTGGTATGCAAGGCGCTCGGCAACTCGCGCCACGCGAACGCGATGTCCGGCACCATGCGCGCGCTGGTGGCGAACATGGTGACCGGCGTCACCAAGGGATTCGAGAGGAAGCTCGCGCTGGTCGGCGTGGGCTACCGCGCGCAGGCGCAGGGCGACAAGCTCAACCTGACGCTCGGCTTCTCGCACCCGGTGGTGCATCAGATGCCCAAGGGCGTCAAGGTGGCGACCCCGACGCAGACCGAGATCGTGATCAGCGGCGTCGACAAGCAGCTGGTCGGCCAGGTGGCCGCGGAGGTGCGCGCGTACCGCGCTCCCGAGCCCTACAAGGGCAAGGGCGTGCGCTACGCGGGGGAGGCCATCCTGATGAAAGAGACCAAGAAGAAGTAGCGTGCGATCATGATCGACAAGAACTCGGCGCGGCTGCGCCGCGCCCGCCAGACCAGGCTCAAGATCCGGGAGATCGGCAGATTGCGCCTGACCGTGCACCGCACGAACAGCCACATTTACGCGCAGATCACCTCGCCTGGCGGGGACAAGGTCCTCGCCGCCGCGTCGACGGCGGAAAAGGAGCTGCGCGGCCAGGTGACGAACGGCGGCAACCGCAAGGCCGCGGAGCTCATCGGGCAGAGGATCGCCGCGAAGGCCAAGCAAATCGGCATCGGCGAGGTCGCATTCGACCGCGCCGGCTACAGGTACCACGGGCGCGTGAAGGCGCTGGCCGAGGCCGCGCGGGCCGGCGGCCTCAAGTTCTGAGGAGCTCTCGAGGCATATGGCGAAGATCAAGCCCAGGATGCAGCAATCGGAGGAGCGCGGCGACGGGCTGCGCGAGAAGATGATCTCGGTGAACCGGGTCACCAAGGTCGTCAAGGGCGGCCGCGTGCTCGGCTTCGCCGCGCTCACCGTGGTGGGCGACGGCGACGGCGGCATCGGCATGGGCAAGGGCAAGGCGCGCGAGGTGCCGGTGGCGGTGCAGAAGGCGATGGAAGAGGCGCGCAGGAAGCTTTTCAAGGTGAAGCTCAAGAACGGGACGCTCTATCACGCGGTCGTCGGCAAGCACGGCTCGGCCAAGGTATTGATGCAGCCGGCTTCCGAGGGTACCGGGATCATCGCCGGCGGCGCGATGCGCGCGGTGTTCGAGGTGATGGGCATGACGAATGTGCTCGCGAAGTGCTTCGGCTCGACCAATCCGTACAACGTGGTGCGCGCGACATTGCACGGCCTGCAGTCGATGAACGTTCCCTCGGAGATCGCAGCGAAGCGCGGCAAGAAGGTCGAGGAGATCCTCGGCTAGGGGCGCGCGATGGCGGAGAAAAAAATCAAGGTCACGCTGATGAAGGGTCTCGCCGGCTGCAAGACCGGTCATCGGGAAACCGTGCGCGGCCTGGGCTTGCGACGGATTCGCCATACGGTCGAGCTCGCCGACACGCCCGAGGTGCGCGGCATGATCAACAGGGTCTATTACCTCGTGCGGGTGGAAGGCTAGAGCGATGCGTCTCAACACGTTGAAGCCCGCGCCGGGCTCGAAAAAGGACAGGCACCGCGTCGGCCGGGGCGTAGGCTCGGGCTGGGGCAAGACCGCAGGGCGCGGCCACAAGGGCCAGAAGGCGCGCTCCGGCGGCTATCACAAGGTCGGCTTCGAGGGCGGGCAGATGCCCCTGCACCGGCGGCTGCCCAAGCGCGGCTTTGTCTCGCCCTCGCGCGACCTGGTGGCCGAGGTGCGGCTCTCCGAGCTCGAGACCATGACGGCGACCGAGATCGACCTTGCGGCCCTCAAGGCCGAGGGCATCGTCCCGCGCCAGGCGCTCGCGGCGAAAGTGATCCTGTCGGGCAAGCTCGCTCGCAAGCTGACGCTGAAGGGCGTCAAGGCGACCAAGGGCGCGCGGGCCGCGATCGAGGCGGCCGGCGGGACGCTCGAAGAAATCCCCGGGAAAGTCGCGCAGACCCCCGGACCGAAGGCTTGATGGCCACTCTCCCCAGCGCCGGCGCCGCGCGCTATGGCGATCTCAAGCGCCGGCTGATCTTCCTGCTGCTCGCGCTCGTGGTGTTCCGAATCGGCACGCACGTGCCGGTGCCGGGAATCGATCCGAAAGTGCTCGCCGACCTGTTCCAGGGACAGCAGGGCGGAATCCTGGGCATGTTCAACTTGTTCTCCGGGGGGGCGCTGTCGCGCTTCACCGTCTTCGCGCTCGGCATCATGCCGTACATCTCCGCCTCGATCATCATGCAGCTGATGACTGCGGTATCTCCGCAGCTCGAACAGTTGCGCAAGGAGGGCGAGTCGGGCAGGCGCAAGATCACCCAGTACACGCGCTACGGCACGGTGTTCCTCGCGCTTTTCCAGGCGACCGGCATCTCGATCGCACTCGAGTCGCAACCCGGGCTGGTGCTCGAGCCCGGGCTGATGTTCCGCGTCACCTCGGTGACCTCGCTCGTCACGGGGACGATGTTCCTGATGTGGCTCGGCGAGCAGATCACCGAGAGAGGTATCGGCAACGGCATCTCGATCATCATTTTCGCCGGCATCGCGGCGGGGCTGCCGGGCGCGATCGCGGGCACGCTCGAGCTCGTTCGCACCGGCGCGATACACCCGCTCACCGGGCTCCTCATCGCGATCGCGGTGCTCGTCGTCACCGCGTTCGTATGCTTCGTCGAGCGCGGGCAGAGAAAGATCCTGGTCAACTACGCCAAGCGCCAGGTCGGGAACCGCGTCTACGGCGGCCAGAGCTCGCACCTGCCGTTCAAGCTCAACATGTCGGGGGTGATCCCGCTGATTTTCGCCAGCTCGCTGATCCTGTTTCCCGCGACGCTGCTCGGATGGTTCGGCACGAGCGAGGGGATGGCGTGGCTGCGCGACATCTCCGGGACGCTCACCCCGGGGCAGCCGATCTACATCCTGCTCTACGCGAGCTTGATCATCTTCTTCTGCTTCTTCTATACCGCGCTGCAGTACAACCCGAAGGAAACCGCGGACAACCTTAAGAAGTCGGGCGCGTTCGTGCCGGGAATCCGCCCGGGCGACCAGACCGCGCGCTATCTGGAGAGGATCCTCACGCGCCTGACCCTGGCGGGCGCAGTCTACGTGACACTGGTGGCCCTGCTGCCCGAGTTCCTGATCCTCAGATGGAACGTGCCGTTCTTCTTCGGCGGCACGTCGCTGCTCATCATCGTCGTGGTGACGATGGATTTCATGGCCCAGGTGCAGGCCTACATCATGACGCACCAGTACGAGAGCCTGCTGCGCAAGGCGAGCTTCAAGGGCGGCTTGCCCGTCCGCTGAGAGGAAGACCAACGTGAAAGTCATGGCCTCGGTCAAGAGAATCTGCCGCAAGTGCAAGATCGTGCGGCGCAAGGGAGTGGTCCGGGTGATTTGCTCGAATCCGCGCCACAAGCAGCGTCAGGGTTGATAAAGCCTTGAGCCCACAGGTATAATCCGCGCCTTTTCGCTGACGGAAACGCCATGGCCAGAATCGCCGGGATCAACATTCCGAACCACCAGCACGCGGAGATCGCGCTTACCTCGATCTACGGCATCGGCCGTGCGCGCGCGCAGGCGATCTGTGCCGCCGCCGGCGTGCAGAGATCGCGCAAGATCAAGGACCTGGGCGACGCCGAGATGGAGCGGCTGCGCGAAAGCGTCGCTCGATTCACCGTGGAGGGCGATCTGCGCCGCGAGGTGCAGATGAGCATCAAACGCCTGATCGACCTGGGCTGCTACCGCGGCTCTCGACACAGGAAGGGACTCCCGGCGCGCGGACAGCGCACCCGCACCAACGCGCGCACGCGCAAGGGACCGCGCAAGGCCGCGATCAAGCTGACCGTGCCGGCCGGCAAGGCCGCCTGAGGCGCTGGAGCAGACACATGGCGAGCAAGACCACCCCGAGCCACCAGCAGCTCCAGCAGACCTCCTCGGCGCGCGCGCGCAAGAAGGTCAAGAAGAACGTGGCCGAGGGCATCGCCCACGTTCACGCGTCGTTCAACAACACCATCGTCACCATCACCGACCGCCAGGGCAACGCGCTCGCCTGGGCGACCTCGGGGCACGCCGGCTTCAAGGGATCGCGCAAGTCCACGCCGTTCGCGGCGCAGGTGGCGGCCGAGCGCGCGGGGCGCGCGGCGCAGGAGTGCGGCGTGAAGAACATCGAGGTGCGCATCAAGGGTCCCGGGCCCGGGCGCGAGTCGGCGGTGCGCGCGCTGAACGCGATCGGCTTGAAGATCGCCAGCATTGCCGATGTGACGCCGGTGCCGCACAACGGCTGTCGACCGCCGAAGCGCAGGCGCGTGTAGCGAGGAGACCGAATGGCCAGGGACATCGACGCCAAGTGCCGCCAGTGCCGCAGGGAGGGCGAGAAGCTCTTCCTGAAGGGCGAAAAGTGCTTCACCGACAAATGCGCGATCGAGCGGCGCAGCTACGCCCCGGGGCAGCACGGCCAGAGAAGCGGGTCGCGGCTCTCGGACTACGGCAAGCAGCTGCGCGAGAAGCAGAAGACGCGCCGCATCTACGGGCTGCTCGAGCGCCAGTTCCGCAAGACCTACGCCGCGGCGGCGCGCTCGAAGGGCGTGACCGGGGATCGGCTGCTGCAGCTGCTCGAGTCGCGCCTGGACAGCGTCGCCTACCGCATGGGGTTCGGCGCCTCGCGCACCGAGGCGCGGCAGGTGGTGCGCCACAACGCGATCCTCGTCAACGGCAAGCGCGTGAACATCCCCTCGTTCCAGGTGCGCCCGGGCGATGTGATCGAGGTCGCCGTCAAGGCGAAGGAGCAATTGCGCATCAAGGGAGCGGCCGAAGCCGCGGCCTCGCGCCATATCCCGGAATGGCTCGAAGTGGACGCGAAAGCGCTGAAGGGCACCTTCAAGGCCGTACCGGCGCGCACCGACCTGCCCTCGACGATCAACGAGCACCTGATCATCGAGCTGTATTCGAAGTGAACCGGCGGCGCCGCCGCCGGAAAGCCGCAAGGACCGAAAAATGCCGCAAACCGGATTTCTGAAGCCGCGCATCGTGGACGTGCAGAACCTGTCGCCGAATCACGCCAAGGTGACGATGGAGCCGTTCGAGCGCGGCTACGGCCACACGCTGGGCAACGCGCTGCGGCGCGTGCTGCTCTCCTCGATGCCGGGGCACGCGCCGACCGAGGTTCAGATCGCCGGCGTGGTGCACGAGTACTCGACCCTGGACGGCGTGCGCGAAGACGTCGTGGACATCCTGCTCAACCTGAAGGGCGTGGTGTTCCGCCTGCATAACCGCACCGAGGCGATCCTCTCGCTCAAGAAAAAGGGCGAAGGACCGGTCCTCGCCTCCGACATCGAGCCGGCGCACGACGTGGAGATCGTCAACCCCGACCACGTCATCGCGCACCTCGCGGCGGGGGGCAAGCTCGAGATGCAGATCAAGGTCGAGGCGGGACGCGGCTACGTTCCGGGCAACATGCGCTACCTCCCCGAGGAGACCAAGGGCATCGGACGCGTCATCATGGACGCCTCGTTCAGCCCGGTGCGGCGCGTCTCGTACGCGGTGGAATCGGCGAGAGTCGAGCAGCGCACCGACCTCGACAAGCTGATCGTGGACATCGAGACCAACGGCGCGATCGAGCCCGAGGAGGCGATCCGTTACGCCGCGCGCGTGCTGGTCGACCAGCTCTCGGTGTTCGCGCAGCTCGAGGGCACGGCGACGCCGACCGAGATGCCCAAGTCGCCGGCGGTGGACCCGATCCTGCTGCGCCCGGTGGACGACCTCGAGCTCACGGTGCGCTCGGCCAATTGCCTCAAGGCCGAGAACATCTATTACATCGGCGACCTCATCCAGCGCACCGAGACCGAGCTGCTCAAGACCCCCAACCTCGGCCGCAAGTCGCTCAACGAGATCAAGGAAGTGCTCGCCTCGCGCGGCCTCACGCTCGGCATGAAGCTCGAGAACTGGCCGCCGGCGGGGCTCGAGCACCGCGCCTAGCCATGCGTCACGGCCACGGGCTGAGAAAGCTCAACCGCACCACGAGCCACCGGCTCGCGATGCTGCGCAACATGACGGTGTCGCTGCTGCGCCACGAGGAAATAGCCACCACTGTGCCGAAGGCGAAGGAATTGCGGCGCGTGGTCGAGCCGATGATCACCCTCGGCAAGAAGCCCACGCTCGCCAACCGGCGCGTCGCGTTCAACCGGCTGCGCGACCGCGCCATCGTGGCCAAGCTGTTCGGCGAGCTCGGGCCGCGCTACGCCAAGAGGAACGGCGGCTACCTGCGCATCCTGAAGACGGGGTTTCGCAAGGGCGACAGCGCGCCGATGGCGCTGGTGACGCTGATGGACCGGCCCGAGGCGCCGGCCGGGGAGAAAAAGGGCGGAGAGGACAAGAAGGCGGCGTAGGAGCCGCGAGGAGCAACGAAAAGGCCGGGGTAACCCGGCCTTTTCTTTTGGCGCCCCTCTACAATCGCCGCGTGCTCGTGCTATTCACGGATTTCGGAAATCGCGATATCTATGTCGGGCAAGTGAAGGCGGTGCTCGCCGCGCGGGCGCCACGCGTGCCGCTGCTCGACGCAGCCCACGATGTGATCGATTTCGCGGTCGAGCCGGCCGCGCACCTGCTCGCGGCGCTCGCAGGCGAGTACCCGCGCGGGAGCGTCTTTCTCGCGGTCGTGGATCCGGGAGTGGGCGGAAGGCGCGAGGCGATCGTGGTGGACGCGGACGGCAGGAGCTTCGTCGGCCCCGACAACGGGCTACTGTCGATCGTCTGGCAGCGCGCGCGCGCCAGGCGCTGCCAGCGCATCGCGTGGCGGCCGGCGCGGCTCTCCGATTCGTTCCACGGCCGCGATCTCTTTGCGCCGGTCGCGGCGGCGCTCGCATCGGGAAGGGTTCCGCGCGGGTGGCTCGCGCCCACGCGGGCGCCGGCTGTTCTGCTTGACGCCGGCGACCACGCCCGCGTGATCTACATCGACCACTACGGAAACGCGGTGACCGGGCTGCGCGTGCGAAAGCTGGGGCGCGGATCGGCGCTTCGCGCGGGCGGGCGCCGGATACCGCATGCCAGGATTTTCGAAGCGGTGAAGACGGGAGAGATATTCTGGTACGCGAACAGCATGGGCCTCGCCGAGATCGCGGCGAACCGCGCGAGCGCCGCGCGCAAGCTCGGCCTGCGCGTCGGCAGCAAGGTGTCGGCCGCGGGACGCTGAGGTGGCGACTCTATGCGGGAGCGGGCAGCGCGGATCTTTTCGCCTATAATGTTGAAATATTCAACAACGCGGGAATTCCAATGGCTACGGTGAACTTCAGCGTGCCCGATGAGGTCAAGAAAGCGTTCAACCGGGTCTTCGCGGGCGAGAACAAGAGCGGAGTGCTGGCGCATCTGATGCGCCTGGCGATCGAGGAGCGGCGCCGCCAGCAGCGCCGGGCCGCGGCGGTCGATGCGCTGTTGAAGCTGCGCAAACGGCAGCGGCCGGTCACGGAGCGCGAGCTGAGCAAAGCCCGGGCTGCGGGACGGCCTTGAGGCTCGTCGTCGACGCGAGCGTGGCCGTCAAGTGGGTCCTACCGGACTCGGCGCAGGAGCCTGACAGCGATCGGGCGGCCGAGCTGTTGCGGGCTGTCAGGGACCGCCGCGTCGACATAATCCAGCCGCCGCATTGGTTTGCGGAGGTCGTGGCGGTGCTGGCGCGCCTGCGCCCGGAGGTCGTGGCCGAAGCAGTCGACCTGCTCGATGCGATGGAGCTTGCAGTGGCGACGGATGCGGAGGTCTACAAACGCGCGAGCCGCATCGCGGCGCAGTTGGGCCAGCATGTATTCGACACCCTGTATCACGCCGTGGCGCTCGAGCATGACGCAGTGGTGGTGACGGCCGACGCCCGCTACCTTCGCAGGGCCTCGGCGCTCGGCGGGATGGTGGCACTGGCCGACTGGGTGCCGCCGAGCGAGGCGCCCGAAGCCGACTAGCCCCGGCTCATCACGATCGCGCGGTAGTCGTTGACGTTGGTGCGCGTAGGGCCGGTGACGACCAGGTCGCCGAGCGCGGAGAAAAACCCGTAGCTGTCGTTCGCCTCGAGGAACGCGCGCGCGTCGAGCCCCGCGGCACGCGCCCGGGCGAGTGTGTCGGGCGCGATCAGGGCGCCCGCGTTGTCCTCAGTGCCGTCGATGCCGTCGGTGTCGGCCGCGATCGCGTATGCGCCCGGCATCCCGTCGAGCTCGATCGCGAGCGCGAGCAGGAACTCGGCGCAGCGCCCGCCGCGCCCCGCCGCGCCGCGCACGGTCACCGTGCACTCGCCGCCCGAGATGAGTGCCGCCGGCCCGCGGGTCGTGCGCACGCGCGCGGCCATCCCTGCCGCCACCTCGCGCGCCTCGCCGGTGATCCGGTCGCCCAGGTTCACCGGCTCGATGCCGCGTGCGCGGAACACCTCGCAGCCGGCTTCCAGCGAGCGCCGGGCGGTAGCGACCACCCGGTTCTCCGCCTTGGCGAACGCCGGATCGCCGGGCTTGGGCGACTCCGAGAACGCCCCCGGCGGGGCGATGCCGTACCGGAGGAGGATCGCCCTGGCGTCATCGCAGGTCGTCGGGTCCGGCGCGCACGGGCCCGAGGCGATGTCGCTCGGGTCGTCGCCGGTCACGTCGGAGATGATGAGCGCGAGCACGCGCGCGCGGCTCGCCGCGGCGAGGCGCCCGCCGAGGATCGCCGAGAGGTGCTTGCGCACGGTGTTGATCTCCTGGATGGACGCGCCGCTGCGCAGGAGCTGCCCAGTCACCGTCTTCAGATCGCTCATGGCGACGCCCGGGGCGGGGAGTGGAAGCAGGCTCGAGCCCCCGCCTGAGATGAGGGCGAGGAGCAGGTCGTCCTCGCCGAGCGTGCGCACCCGGTCAAGCAGCTCGCGGGCGGCCGCCTCGCCCGCCTCGTCCGGGACCGGATGGCCGGCCTCGACGACGCGGATACGCCTGGTCGGAAGCCCGTGCCGGTAACGCGTGATGGCGAGGCCCTCCAGATCCCGGTTCTTCGGCCACGTGCGCTCCGTTGCGAGCGCCATCGAAGCGGCGGCCTTTCCGGCCGCGGCGACGAAGGTGCGCCCGCGCGGCGGCTGCGGCAGGTGGGGGGGAAGAATTTGCAGCGGATCGGCCGCGGCCACTGCCGCGCGCCAGCTCGCCTGCAAGAGCTCGCGCATCAGGGCGCGAAGGTCTCTTTCGCCGCGCTGGGGCCGAGTCGGTAGAGCCTGGGATAGAGCTCGCGGAATTCCCGCTGGATCTGGTCGACGGGAACATCGGCGTAGCTGCCGCGCCCGCGCAGGTACTCCATGTGCCGGCGCCCGTCCGCGTCGAACGGATGGAAGATCGAGTCCTCGCGCCCATCGAACTCGAGCGGCCTCACGCGGAAGCGCTCGCACAGGGCGAGGTTGAACGCCGGCGTCGCCTTGACCCATTGCCCGTCGAGGAACAGCTCCGTGTATCCGTGGTAAACGAACAGGTCGCTGCCCATGGTTTCGGCGAGCCGCGGCGTGGTGAGATGGTTCTTCACGTCGGCGAAGCCCACGCGCGCAGGGATCTCCGCGGCGCGCGCGCAGGCTGCGAGCAACGCGGCCTTGCCGACGCAGAACCCCTGCCCGGCAGCGAGAACCGCGGACGCAGTGAACACGGCATCATTCGAGAAATCGAGAAACGGGTTGTAGCGGATGCTGTCGCGCACCGCATAGTAAAGGGCGACCGCGCGGCTGCGATCGTCGGAGCCGGACGCGTGCCGGCGCGAGAACCCGCTCACCGCCGGGTGCGAGCTGTCGATGAAGCGGCCCGGTGCGAGATATTCCGTCATCTGTCGAGCTTCATCAGCCGCCGTGCGCCGGCGAGAAGCGCGCTCGACGGCTCCGCCAGAGCGTCGAGCACCGAAAAATGGTTCCTGCCCGGCATCGGGATGTCGCCGGCAAACGCCGCGCGCCAGCGCTCGCCGAGCAGCCGGTTCTGGCGCCTGAATTCGCTCGACTCGTCGCCCCCGACGCAGGTCATCACCGGCGCACGCGACGCCGGCGGCATGAACGCGGGCGAGACCTGGAGCGCCGACGCCTCGTCGAGCCGCAGGTCGCCGTTCAGCCACTCCACGTGGACGAGCGGCCGCAGGTCGTACAGGCCGCTCACCGCGAGGCCGCCCTTCCACAGGTCCCTGGGCAGCCGCGCGTCGAACGCCGGCCAGAGCGCGCACATCAGCATCGCGACCAGGTGCCCGCCCGCCGAGTGGCCAGACACGTACAGCCGGTCCTGGTCCATGCCGTAGTCCTCGGCATGCAGCCACAGCCAGCGGCTCGCGCGCAGCATCTGGCGCACGATCTCTTCCATCGTCACGTTCGGGCACAGATCGTAGTTCACCACCGCGAGCGAGACGCCCGCGTCCACGGCGGCGGGCGCGAGGAACGAGAAGTCCCTCTTGTCGAGCGCTCGCCAGTAGCCGCCGTGGATGAACATCATGCAGGTGCCGTCGCCCTTCCTCGCGGGGAATATGTCGATCGTCTCGCCCGCCATGTCGCCGTAGCGCCGGTCGAGGGTGCAGGCCATGATGCGGCGCGCGCGCGCGGAGGATTCGCCCCAGCGCGCGAAGAACTGCGGATGCTCGGGGACGAGCTCGCGGTTGTTGTACTCCCTTGCGAGGAGCGCCTTGTCGGGAGCGTTCATCCCCGCTGCTCGCGCCACAGCCCGAGCGCCTGCTGCGCGGGGCGGTCCGAAAAGGAAAACAGCACGCACTCGCTCGTCGCCTCGACGCGGACCGGCTGCCAGGAGGGCGCCACGAACACGTCGCGCGGCTCGAACTCGAACGCCTGCTCGCCGATCGTCGCCCTTCCTTCGCCTTCGGCGGCGACGAACGCCGTGCCGTCGGTCGAGCGGTAGGACGCCGAGCGAAAGCCCTTCGGCAGCAGCTGGATGAACGCGCCGATGGTCGGCATCGCATGCCCGCCGGTGAGCGGATTGATGAACTGCATCTTCCAGCCGTGGCAGGTGTCGGGATCCCGCTCGCGCGCGAGCCTGGCGAGCGTCTCGCGGCTGCGCGCGTAGGGGTAGCTGAAGACCGGCGAGGTCTTGCCGAAGGGCGCCACCGGCTCGAGCGGCGCGAGGTTGTGGCCGTACATGGCGTAAGAGGCGCCTTCGCCGCGCGTCACCGGCTGCGAGTCCTGCGGATAGGTCTCCATGAACTGCGCGCTGAACAGCTCGACGATGCTCACGTCCAGGCCGTCCAGCCACACCACCGGCTCCCCTCCCGGATTGCCGTGGTCGTGCCAGGTCCACGACGGCGTGATGATGAAGTCGCCCGGATGCATGGTGGTGCGCTCGCCATTTACCGCGGTGTACGCGCCCGAGCCTTCCACGATGAAGCGTAGCGCCGACTGGCTGTGGCGGTGGCTCGGCGCGACCTCGCCCGGCAGGATCAGCTGCAGGCCGGCGTAGAGGCTCCTCGTGATGCACGACTGGCCGCGCATGCCGGGGTTCTCCAGCACCACCACGCGGCGCACCGCCTCCTTCGCCGAGATGATGTTGCCCGCCTCCATGACGTAGGGCCGCACGTTGCGGTACTTCCAGTGCGCCGGCACGCAGGGCGTGGCGGGCGCGGGCGGAACGAGGTTGTGCAGCACTTCCCAGAGCGGGGCGAGGTTGTCCTTGTCCATGCGGCGGTAGAAGTCCTGCCGCGCGGCGCCGACGTCCGGTTGAAGCACGCTGGCCATGAAAAGCCTCCTAGGAGGGCGATTTTACGTTCTGTGAAGCCGGCTTCAACCAGACCACCGGCTTGCCGAGGGCCGAGCCGAGCGCCTTGCCCTCCGGGTCGGCGAGCGCCGCCTCGCGCGCCTTGCGGATCGCGGCGGCCTGCTCGCGCGCATCGGCGGTCGCGGGGTTCTCGACCAGCGCGTCGAGGATGGCGAGGAAGCTCGCCTTGCCGCGGCGGTGGGTCTCGCCGTACCCCTTGACGAGGCGCGCACATTCGGCGACCTCGAGCGCGAGCGCGACGTCCCGCCTCGCCGCGTCGGCGACGTGGCCGAGCCAGCGCTCGATCAGCCGCTGCTCCTCGCGGTAGCGATAGCTGTGCGGACGCCACGGCTTGAGCCACGCGAGCGAGCGCATCAGCAGGAAACCGAAGATCCCCGAGGTCTTGAGGTGCATGCCGACGTTCCAGGCGTCGAGCTTGCCGCGCCGTTCGGCCCAGGCGGCAAGGCGCGCGCCGAGCGCGGCGGGCAACACCGAGGCGAATTCCTCGATCCCGGGCTTCAGGTAGTCGATCACCACCACCGGCTCGCCCTCCATGGCGCCGACCTCGCGCCGCACGCGCTCGAAGCGCGAGCGCCGGGTCTTCAGGTCGGCGACGCGGATGATGTCCTCGTAGCTCATCCACACCGCCAGATGCCGCCCGACCTCGGCGGCGAGCCCGGCGTCGCTTTCGAGGAAGGGCTTCATGCGCTCGAGGTAGAGCGCCGCATAGGCGGCTCCCTGGTAGTCTTTCAGGCGCGCCACGCCGAGCTCGACGATTTCGCGCACCCCGGTCGCGCGGCGCGGCGGGGGAGGCGGCTCCGCCGCGCGGCGCGTGCCGGCGGCGATCTCGTAGCCGGCGCCGAAGCCGCGCAGGCTCGCCTCGGCGCCGCGCCCGGCGCGCCGGATCGCCTGCTCGCAGGCCTCGCGCGGCAGCGGCAGCACGCCCGCGCCCGCTATCGCGCCGAACAGGACCGCGTTGATGACGGTGCCGCTCTGCTGCGCGAGGCTGCGCATGTCGAACAGCACCGCCTTCTTCGCCATCTGGCGCGCCGCGGCGAGCACTTTTTCGGATTCGAAGCGGCCGTCGGCCATCTGCATCTTCTCGATCGTGGCGTAGATGCGGTGCGTCGAGGCGATGAGCGTGGTGCGCTGGGGGCTGACGAAACCGTTCTGCATCGCGCGGCCGGCTTCCACCAGCTCGGAGGAGACCATCACGTCCACATTGCCGGGGCTCGGGGTGAGCGAGAGCACCGGCTCGCGAGCGCCGAGCTGCTCGCGCTCGGCGGGAAAGATCTCCAGGTAATAGGTGGTCGCCCCGGTGCGCTGCGCGACGCCCGGGATCGAGGTGCTCTGCGCCGGGTAGCCGCACTGAGTCGCCGCGTCGATCAGCCAGTCGGCCATCACGCCGCCGCCCTCGCCGCCGAGCGCGGCGATGAGGATGGTGATGGGGCGGTCGGGCAGGCTCATACGTCGACCTTTTCCCCTCCTCTCCGAGGAGGGGTGGCGCGAAGCGCCGGGGTGGTGCCGGTGCCGGCGCGACCGCCTCCACCACCCCGCCGCCTACGGCGGCACCCCTCCTCGGAGAGGAGGGGAAAAATCCCTCTGCCGAGCCTCATGCGAAGACGCCTCGAATCTTTGAAACGAGCCGGTCCCAGGCGTTCGGGTTCTGGATCACCTCGGCGCGGTAGAACGAGGGGCAGAGCACCGCCGCGTGGGCGTTCTCGCCGCACAGGCCGCAGCCCACACATCCCTCGATCACCGTGGCGACGGGGTCTGTTCTCAATGGATCGGGGTTGTCCTTCACGGTGAGCGTCGGGCAGCCCGAGAGCCGGATGCAGGAGTGGTCGCCCGTGCACGTATCCTCATCCACCCCGTATTTCACCCGCACCACGCGCTCGCCCGAGGCGAGCTGCTGCGCGGTGGCGGGACGAAGGCGCCGCTGGCGCTCCAGCTGGCACTCGCCCTCGGCGACGATCACCTTCAGGCCCTTCTGGCTCGTGGTCATCGCCTCCTTGAACGTCTTCGCCACCTCGCCGACGCGGTAGTTGTCGACGGTGCGCAGCCATTTCACGCCCATCCCGGCAAGCGTGCTCTCGATGTGCCGGTCCGCATTCGTAGCGCTTTCGCCGAGCGCCACGCGGCGCGCATCCTCGGGCGGAGACGAGATCAGTTCCTGTGTGCCGGTGGCCGAGGCGTAGCCGTTCTTCATGATGATGAGCACGCCGTCGCCCTTGTTGAGCAGGCTCGAGGCAACGCCCGAGAGCAGCCCGTTGTGCCAGAAGCCGCCGTCGCCCATCACCGCGACCGGCCGGCGCGCCGACATCGGCGTGACGCCGGCGGCGCTCGCGAGGCTCATGCCGTAGCCGAGCAGCGTGTTGCCCTGCGAGAAGGGCTCGAAGCTGGCGAAGGCGTGGCAGCCCACGTCCATCGAGACGTGCGGGCGGCCGATGTCCTTGGCGACGAGCTTCATCGCGGCGAACACCGGCCGCTCCGGGCAGCCGATGCAGAAGGTGGGCGGGCGCTGCGGCAATGACCCGAGCAGCGCGGAGGCCCGCTCGCGGTCCGCCCTTACGCCCTCCAGCCAGCGCGCCCCGCGCGACGTGTCGAGGTGCGGCGCGTGCCGCGCGACGAATTTCGCGAGGCCGCGCACCTGCACTTCCGTGGTGTAGTCCCCCGCCATCCGGAGCAGGTCCTTGCCGTGCAGCTTCGTTTGCACGTCGGCGCGGCGCAGGATCGTCGCGATCTCCTGCTCGATGAACTCCGGCTGGCCCTCTTCCAGGACCAGCACCGCAGATTTCCCTGCGCAGAACGCGGTGATCTCCTCCGGAAGGAGCGGATAGACGACGTTCAGCGCGAGGATCGGGATGCGGCTGGCGCCGAACTGGTCGGCCAGGCCGAGCATGCCGAGGGCGCGTGTGAGGCCGTTGTACAGGCCGCCCTGCACGATCAGGCCGAGCGACGATTCAGGACCCTGGAAGGTCTCGTTCAGCTTGTGGTCCGCGATGAACCTGCGCGCCGCGGGCAGGCGCACGTCGCTCTTCAGCTTTTCCTGGCGGAACGTGGCGGGCGGATGCGCGAGGCGATCGTAGATGAACTCCTCTGGCGGACCTTCCAGCAAGTTACGCGTCGAGACCGCGGGCGCGCGGTTCGCCCTCGCGACGAAGCTGCCGTGCAGGTGGCAGGCGCGGATGCGCAGCTCCATCATCACCGGCGTGTTCGACGCCTCCGAGAGCTCGAAGCCGCGCTCCACCATGTCGACGATGGTGGCGAGGTTGGGCCGCGGATCGAGCAGCCACATCAGCGACTTCATCGCGTAGGCGTGGCTGCGCTCCTGGGCGACGACGCCGCCCTCGCCGTAGTCCTCGCCCAGAACGATCAGCGTCCCGCCCATCACCCCGGCGCTCGCGAGATAGGACAGGGCGTCGGCGGCGACGTTGGTGCCGACGATCGATTTCCAGGTGACCGCGCCGCGCGCCGGGTAGTTGATCGAGGCGCCGAGCATCGCCGCGGCGGAGGCTTCGCTGGTGCAGGCCTCGACGTGCACGCCCAGCCCGTCCAGGTAGTCGCGCGCCTGCACCATCACGTCGAGCAGGTGCGACACCGGCGCGCCCTGGTATCCGCCGACGTAGGAAACCCCGGACTGCAGGAGGGCCTTCGTCACCGCGAGGATCCCCTCGCCGTGGAACACCTCGCCTGCGCCGAGCTTGAGGCTCTCGATTTCCCTAGTGAATTGCCGTTCCACTGAACAGACCTCTGACCTTGAAGGCGACGCGATCCCAGAGGGAAGGATTATGGATCACCTCGGCGCGATAGAACGACGGGCACAGGACCGCGGCATGCGCGTTCTCGCCGCACAGCCCGCAGCCGACGCAGCCGTCGATCACGGTCGCCACCGGGTCCTTCCTCAGCGGATCGGGATTGTCCTTGACGGTGAGCGTAGGGCAGCCGGAAAGGCGGATGCACGAATGGTCTCCGGTGCAGCTGTCCTCGTCCACCCCGTATTTCACTCGCACCACCCGCTCGCCCGCGGCAAGCTTTTTCGCGGTCTCGGGGCGCAGCTTCCTCTGGCGCTCGAGCTGGCATTCGCCCTCGGCAATGATGACCTTGAGCCCCCGGTACGCGCTGGTCATCGCGTCCTTCAGCGTCTTCGCCACCTCGCCCACGCGGTAGTTGTCCACCGTGCGCAGCCACTTGACCCCGATGCCCTCGAGCGCGCGCTCGATCGCCATGTCGGGCGCCTTGTGCGCGCTGTGCTGCGGAGAGGAGGGCAGCTCCTGGGTGCCGGTCGCCGAGCTGTAGCCGTTCTTCATGACGATGAGCACGCCGTCGTCGCGGTTGAACACCGCGCTCGCCACGCCCGAGGTGAGGCCGTTGTGCCAGAAGCCGCCGTCGCCCATGATGGTCACGGTGCGCCCGCCGAACATCGGCTGCACCGCCGCGTTGGAGGCGAGCCCCAGGCCGTAGCCGAGCACGGTGTGGCCGATGTTGAACGGCGGCAGCGTCGAGAACGTGTGGCAGCCGATGTCGGCCGAGACGTGGAACGGCGCGGTGTCGCGCTCGACGATCTTCATCGCCGCGAACACCGGCCGCTCCGGGCAGCCGACGCAGAACCCCGGCGGGCGCGCCGGCACGGGCTCGCCGAGCAGCTGCGCGGCCTTCACCTTGAGAGCGGCGATCGGCTCCAGCGCCGCAGCCGCGTCCAGGAACCGCGCCACTCCCGCGAGCACCACCTCCCCCGTGTATTCGCCGGCCACGGGCAGCAGCCCCTTGCCCTGCACCTTGACGCCGTTCACCTCGTGGCGGCGCAGCGTCGCGAGAATCGCGTCTTCCAGGTACGCGGGCTGGCCTTCCTCGACCACCAGCACCGCCGTCTTCCCGGCGCAGAACCCGACGATCTCCTCGGGAACGAGAGGATAGGCGACGTTCATGCAGTAGATCGGCACGCGCGAGACGCCGAAAGCGTCCGCCTGCCCGAGCAGCTGCAGGGCGCGGACCACCGCGTTGTACATCCCTCCCTGGCACAGGATGCCGATGTCGTCGCGCTCGCCCTCGAAGCGCTCGTTCATCCGGTGCTCGCGGATGAAGCGCACGGCGGCCGGCCAGCGCACCTCGACCTTGTGCTTTTCCTGCGCGTAGGTGGCGGGCGGCAGGCAGATCCGGCCATAGTCGAAATCCGGGCGCTCGAGCGCGCGATTGCGCGAGAAACGCGGCGCGCGGTTTGCCTTCGTCCGGAACGCACCGTGCACGTGGCAGGCGCGAATCCTGAGCTCGAGCATCACCGGGGTATTCGAGGCCTCGGAAAGCTCGAAGCCCTTCTCGACCATGTCGACGATCCTGGGCAGGCTCGGGCGCGGGTCGAGCAGCCAGATCTGCGATTTCATCGCGAACGCATGGCTCCTCTCCTGGATGATCGAGGCGCCCTCGCCGTAGTCCTCGCCCAGCACGATCAGCGCGCCGCCCTTCACGCCCGCCGAAGCGAGGTTGGAGAGCGCGTCGGAGGCCACGTTGGTGCCGACGGTGGACTTGAAGGTCACCGCGCCGCGCAGGGGATAGTTGATCGAGGCGCCGAGCATTGCCGCAGCACCCGCCTCGGACGCGTTCGTCTCGACGTGCACGCCCAGGTCGTCCAGGATGTCGCGCGCGTCGTTCAGCACGTCCATCAGGTGCGATACCGGCGCGCCCTGATAGCCGCCGACGTACGAAACCCCGGACTGGAGAAGCGCTTTCGTCACCGCGAGGATTCCCTCGCCGTGGAAGGTCTCGCCCTCGCCCAGGCGCAGCTTGGCAACTTCGGACTTGAACGAGCGCTCCACGCCTCAGCTTACTTGATCAGCGCCCCGGGAAGCCATGTCGCGATCGGGGGGAACGCCATCACCGCGGCGAGCGCGACGAGGCCCATCGCCACGTAGGGAGCGGCGGCGACCCAGATCTGCGGCATGCGGATGTGCCTGGGAGCAACGCTCTGCATGGTGAGCAGCAGCAGCCCGAAAGGCGGCGTGAGCAGCCCGAGCTGCATGCAGATGAGGAACAGCACCCCGAACCATACCGGGTCGAAGCCGTAGACAGCGACCAGCGGCATGAAGAACGGCAGGGTGATCAGCATCATGCTCACCTGGTCGACGAAGCAGCCGAGCACGAGCAGGATCAGCAGCATGGTGAGCAGCACCGGCCAGTGGCCGAACCCTGCGCCCCGCACCGCCTCGACCAGGCCGTTGGTCGCCCCGGAAAAGGTGAGGATCTGCGCGAAAGTGGTCGCGCCGACGATGATGAAGAGGATCACGCCCGAGACTGCCGCAGTGCCCGTGAGCGCCTTCATGAGATTCGACCAGGTGAGCGCCCGGTACAGCCACGCCACCGCCACCGTGGCCACCGCGCCGATCGCCGCCGCCTCGGTCGGGGTCGCCCAGCCCGCCGACATCGCCGCCACCACGACCACGAAGATCATCACAAGAGGCAGCACGTAGACGATCAGCGGCTTCCAGCGCTCCCAGGCCGGCACCTGCTCGTGCGCGAACACCGGCGCAAGCGCCGGATCGAGCGAGGTGCGCAGCACGATGTAAGCGACGAAGGCCGCCGAGAGCAGCACGCCCGGGACGATTCCCGCGATCAGCAGCTGCGAGATCGAGATTCCCGCGAGGCTGCCGAGCAGCACGGTGAGCGCGGAGGGCGGGATCAGCATGTCCACGCCGCCGATCGCCATGATCGGCCCCATCGCCATGCTCGGGTGATAGCCGCGCGCGAGCATCTGCGGCAGCAGCAGGCTGCCGAGCAGCGCCGTGGTGGCGATGGTCGAGCCCGAGATCGCCGAGAACACCGTTCCCGCGACCACCGCGACCACCGACAGCCGCCCCGGCACCTTCCAGATCATCCGGTCGATGGCGTCGATCGCCTTCATCGCCACGCCGGTGTGGAACAGCACCTCGCCCATCAGGATGAAGAACGGGATCGGCGTGAGCGCGAAGCTGGTGATCGAGACGATGCCGTTGCGGATCAGCTGCACCAGCCCCGCTTCCTCGCCGAGGTAGAACCAGGCGCCGACGATGTTGATGCCGAAGAACGCGAACGCCGCCGGCAGCCCGAGCGCGAACAGCATGCCCAGAGCGCCGAACAGGACGCTCGCCGCCAGCCACCAGCTCATGCTCCGGCTGCCCGGCGCGCCGGCTCGTCGCGCGCCAGCAGCCGGCGCAGGAACTCGATCGCGAGCAGCGAGAAGCAGACCGGCACCAGCGCGTACTGCCACCACTCCGGGATGGCGAGCGTCTTCACCACCATCGAGCCCAGGCGCGCCGAGTCGAGCACCAGCCTGGAGCCGTACACCACGAACACGGCGCAGATCGCAAGCCCGAGGACATCCGCGCAGCGCTCAAGCGTGCGCGCGGCGCCCCGCGGCAGCGAGGTGAGCAGCGCGTCGAGCCTGACGTGCTGGTTCCTGTGCATCAGCCAGGGCGCGACGAGCAGGGTCGCGACCGGCAGGCTGTACTCGGAGACCTCCAGGACCCAGGCGAGCGTGCCCAACCCGAGGTTGCGCACCACCACGTCGAGGGTCACGAGCAGCGCGATGGCGCCGAGCAGCAGCGCGGCCGCCCAAGCCGACGCCTGGAGAACCAGGCGGTACGCCTTCACTTGCTGAACAGCTTCCTCATCTGCGGCCCGTATTGCGGGCTCGCCTTGATGATGCTCGCCCAGCCCACCTCGTAGGCCTTGTCGTAGTACTGCTTCGCGGTCGCCGCGTCGAAGCTGATCACCTGGATGCCGGCCTGCGCCTGGCGCCTGATGTCTTCCTCGTTCACCTTCTTCCAGGAGTCGTTCTGCGCCTCGAAGGCGATCACGTGGCGCATCATCAGGTCGCGCTGCGCCTGCGTGAAGCCCCTCCACTTGCCGAGGTTCATGATCAGCGACACCTCGGCGTTGTAGAAGCCGGGGTCGACGCGGAATTTCGTCTTCTCGTGCCAGTTGAAGTCGAAGATGCCGTTGATCGGCCAGCCGTAGCCGTCCACCACGCCGCGCTCGAGCGCGGTGTAGACCTCGCCGGGCGCGGTCTGCATCACGGTCGCGCCGAGCGCCTGGAAGAATTCGCGGTACACCGGCGTGATGCGGATCTTGAGCCCGGCGAGATCGGGCTTGTCGATCTTCTTGGTGAGATAGAGATGGAACGGCGTGAAGTCGATGACGCGCCCCAGGTACTGCATGTTCGCCTTCTCGTTCCAGATCTTGTTGATCAGCTCGTAGCCGCCGTTCTTGCGCAGCTCGGGCGCGGGGATCTGGGTGAGCTTGAGCGCGTCGGCCTCGGGCATGATGTTGGTGTAGAACGCTCCCGTCGTCATCGCCATGTCGACCACGCCCGTGCGCACCGCGTTGCCGACCTCGAACGGCGGCATGGCCTTGGGACCGCCGATGAAGTTGATCTGCACCGAGCCCTTGCCCTCGGCGTTCAGCTTCTTCATGAAGCCTTCGAGGTTCTTGACGTACTGCGTGTTCTCGGCGAACGCGCTCACCAGCCGCAGCGTGACTTCCTGGGCGCCGGCGTGCAGCGCGAACAGCATGGCGGTCGCGGCGAATGCAATCTTCTTCATATCCCCTCCTGACGTAGGAACTGCGGTTCGAGCGTAGGGGCGAGTCCCGCGTCTGTCAATCCGGCGTGCGGCGTCACAGTGCGCGCGTGCCGATGTCCGGGCTGATCCCCTGCTGCGCACGGGCTTCCCTGATCACCCCGGCGAAGAAGCCCTTCATGATCGCGCTGCTCATCTTCCTCTACCGGATCCCCCGCCTCTTGCGCCTGCCGCATTGAAGCGCTACATTGTGTATTAGTCAATACGTTGCCAATAGTACAACTGAAGCCAATGCGCGGGAGTTCGTCGGGCGCACCTTCGCCGCTCGGGTCGGGGCGCAGGTAGGGGCGCGCGGACCGGGCTCGCCGTCGGGAATGCGCTTCAGGTTCTTCCCCAGCAGCTTGCCGACCGTGGAGAAGACGTCCTCGACGCTGTCGTCCGATGCTGCCGACGAGATGGACGTTCATAGTTGTGCGGTCTCCGCGTGGATGCGCAGCAGCTCTGGAATCGTCTCGGGCTTGCGCCGGCCGAATCCGCATTCCGTCGCGATCGAGAAATCGCGGACGTAGCGCCTTGCGGTTTCCAGCCGTCTCTTCGTGCCTTCGACCCCGTCGGTGAAGTGCACGAGCCCAAGGCAAAGCTCCGTCTCTGGCCGCAGCTTCAGCCGCTTGAGCGGCCGGAAATAGGCCTCGTCCACCCGGTTGCGGGGCACAGGCATGTGCACCAGGTGGACCGAGCGCTTCACGCGCGAGAGCACGCGGTTCGTGAATTCGACCATGTCCCCCATGTCGGTCGGCTCGACCACGTGCTTGTGTTGGTTGTCGCCGTAGCAAAGGTGGTAGAGCAGCTCCATATCGTCCGGCACGTGGTTGCCGAGATCGACGAGGATGCCGCTAAAGACATCCTGCATTTCGTCCCTGCTGCGGCCGTAACTGGAGGCCTCGTTTCGGTGCAGTCGCGCAAAGACGGCCGACGCGACATCGAACTGTATCGCCAGCTCTTCATGCGGGACCGCCCGCGCGATCCTGTCGATCTCGCGTTTCAGCGCCTGGTTGTAGATCGGGTCGAGCGGAGCGTGCAGCTCGTCCACGGTGAACAGCCACAGCACCGAGTGCGCCGGTGCAAAATCCACCTGGAAGCGCACGTGCCCGGGGATTTTCCCTTCGTCCTGCAGCCGCCTGAACGCCGCATAAGAGGCCAAGGCGTGATCGGCGTAGAACAGGTTGCCGAAGCGCACATCTTCGATGCGCTTGCCCTTCTTCAGGCGGTACCGATACCAGCCGGTGGCGGTCGGATGGATCCTGAAAAGCTGGTCGGTGCGCTCCAGCGCCGGGTTCGCGGCGAACACCTTCTCGAGGTGCCCGACCCAGTTCAGCCGCTCGCCGGTTTCGCCGTCGGGCAGGCGCTTGAGGTACGGGCCGAGCGCTTCGCTGACCTTGACGAAGACCTGGTCGGTGCTCGCCATCGGCACGCTGCCGACCAGATGCACGCTGCGGTTCACAGCTCGACCCTGAATGTGTTCAGGCGTTGAAACCTATCGCGTCCAGTTCTTCTTGCCGAAGGGCTTGAGGATCCGGCGTGCCGAACTGTGTCCCAGGTCTTCCGGCGGCAAGCAATCCCAGCTCTCGCTTCCAGAGCCTGCGAAGCAGGATCACCGCTGCGTCCGAGTTGCCCAATCGTTCCCTCGAACGGTCCTCGATCTTTCCTTGTCCACAGATCGCCACCCCGTCCTGAATACGGATGATATTCGGGTGGTTTGCGACGTCTTCCCAACTCTTTCGACCGGAAAGGATCGCCTCGATCTCCTCATGGACTGGAGTGCCGTCGGGACGCTCCCGTCTCTTCGTGTGGTAGACCATGACCAGAAAGTGCAGATGACTCTCGTCATCGATCGGCACGTACCAGAACAGCGCCTTGAACCAGAACGGCTTGTTGTCCCGCCCCGAGCGCAGCGGGTGGGCCAGGAAGCACTGGTTCGGCATGATGAAGTGAAGTCGATCGGTGTGCTCTCCGCGCTCCAGGAAGTGCGTGAGTCCGAATGGCGTTTCTCGTGCCGTCGTCTTGGTGGGAACGTACGGCCTCGACGTGGTGTTCACGAGGTGACCTCGATGAGAAAAATTCACATGGACGTCGTCCATGATGTTCTCCGCGCTCTGAAAGTAGTTGCACGGGATCATTTCGACCGACGGGCAGACCGTCCAGCCCTCGCTAGCGCCGTCTTCCAAACCAGGCAGTGGGCGAAAAGCAGGGGCCTTGCCTTCGCCGAGATAGGCGAAAATGAAGCCGTGAGCTTCGTGCGTGGGATAGGAGGCGAGTTTTCGCACGCTGGCGCAGAAAGGTTTCGGCTCGGCCGGTTGCTCGACACATTGTCCGGACTCGTCGTAGCGCCAGCCGTGATACCGGCAGCGAATGGTCTCCCCTTCGACCCAGCCCGTCGACAAACGTGTCAATCGATGCCGGCACTCGTTGGCTACGACGTGGGCCTTTCCGCTTTCACCACGGTAGAGCGCCAGCTCCTCGCCAAGGATCCGGATCGGAACGATTGCGCCTTTCACGAGCTTCGCGGAGACGTAAATGGGCTGCCAGTAGCGGCGAAGGTAGCGCCCGGCCAGCGTGCCCGGACCGGTGTGCACGAAATCGACCTGTTCGACGATACGATCAGGCTCAGGATTCGTAACGATGGACGTCGTCATTTCCGCCTCCGTCAACGGATAGGAAAGTCGATCCGCCCCCATTTGGCTCGCTCAACCGGTGGGGGCCGTCGATGGGTTGCGCATGCGGGTATCTTGCGTGCGGGATTGTCCGGTGTGACCGACGACGTTGGCGAAGTTGAGCGCGAGCGCGGCGAGTAGCACGAGCGCGAGCGCGCGCTTACGGTCATCACGCGCCCGAGCGCCCGCTCCACCGCTCAGTCCATCTTGATCTTCGCGTCCGCCACCACCTTCGCCCAGCGCGCGAGGTCGGACCTGATCAGCGCGGCGAGCTCGCCCGGAGTGCTCGTGACCGGGATCATGCCCTGCTTGACGAGGTGATCGCGCACGTCGGCGAGGCCCATCACGGCGTTTACGTCGGCGTTCACGCGCGCGACGAGTTCCGGCGGCGTGCGGCCGGGCGCCATCACCGCGTACCAGGCGTCCATGTCGTCCATGAAGTCGATGCCCTGTTCGCGGAAAGTGGGCGCCTCGGGGTACTGCGGCGAGCGCTGCGCGCCGGTGACGGCGAGCGCGCGGATGCGTCCGGAGCGCACGTGCGGAATGGAGGAATGGATGAGAGTGAACATCATGTGCACCTGTCCGCCCACCAGATCGGTCATCGCGCCGGCGAAGCCCTTGTACGGCACGTGCGTCGCGTTCAGGCCGAGGCGCAGCTTGATGAGCTCCATGCCGACGTGGTGCGGAGTGCCGTTGCCCGGCGATGCGTAGAAATACTTCCCCGGATTGGCGCGGATGAGCGCGACCGCTTCCTGCATGCTCGCAGCGGGGAATACGGCGGGATTGACCACAAAGGTATAGGTGGCGAGCGCGATCTTGCTCACGGGCGCGAGGTCAGTGAGCGGGTTGTAAGGCAGGTTCTTGAACAGCGCCGGAGTGATGGTGTAGGTGTTCACCGTCACCATCAGCGTGTGGCCGTCGGGGGCGGCCTTGGCGACGAAGTCGCTGCCGATGTTGCCGCTCGCGCCGGGCTTGTTCTCCACCACCACCGGCTGCTTCCAGCGCTCCGAGAGCCTCGGACCGATCGCGCGCGCGAGGATGTCGATGCCGGTGCCGGTGGTGAACGGCACGACCAGCACCACCGGGCGCGACGGAAACGTCTGCGCGGAGGCGGCTACGCAAAACACGCCAAGGATCAATGCGACTAGTCTCATGCGGTCCCCCATACCTCGTCCGTGAGGATGTTTCGGCGCGGGCGCAACCTTCGCGCAGATCCCGAAAACTTGCTCCCTACGTCGCAGAGCGGCCTCGCCCCCATGCCCTTCCCCCTCTTGCGCTTGCTGCCTTGAAGCGCTAGATTGTGCATTAGTCAATACATTGCCAATAGTACAACAAGCCAGTCCCGAGGAGGAACCGATGCGTGCACGCCTGACATGTTCGGCAAGCTTGGTCGCGGCCCTTACGATCGCCGCCGCCGCTCAAGCGCAGGGCCCGGTCAAGATCGGACTGATCATGGAGTACTCCGGTCAGTTCGCGGACCTCGGGGCGCAGATGGACAACGGCATCAAGCTCTACATGAAGCAGCACGGCGATACGGTCGCCGGTCGCAAGATCGAACTGATACGCCGGGACACGGGCGGCATAGCGCCGGACATCGCCAAGCGGCATGCTCAGGAACTGGTGGTGCGCGACAACGTGGATATCCTCGCCGGTTTCGTGGCGACTCCCAACGCGCTCGCCGCCTCCGACGTGTCGGCGCAGGCGGCGAAGTTCATGGTGATCATGAACGCGGCGACCTCCATCATCACGATGAAGTCGCAGTATTCGGTGCGCACGTCCATGACTCTGCCGCAGATCGCCGAATCCCTTGGGGCGTGGGCTTACAGGAACGAAGTGAGGAAGGCCTACACCATGGTCTCGGACTACGGCCCGGGCCACGACGCCGAAGGCGCGTTCCAGCGCAGGTTCAAGGCGGCGGGCGGCGAGATCGTGGGTTCAGTCCGCATGCCGGTGGCCAACCCGGATTTCTCGGCGTTCGTCCAGCGGGCGAAGGACCTTAGTCCGGAATCAATCTTCGTTTTCGTGCCCGGGGGTACGCAGCCCGGTGCGCTGGGGAGGGCGTTTGCCGAGCGCGGCATCGATCCCAACAAGACGAGGATTCTCGGAACAGGCGAGGTCACCGACGAAAGCGCCGTCAAGAGCATGGGCAAGGCCGCGCTCGGCATCATCACGGCGTGGCACTACGACTTCAACCACGATTCACGCAAGAACCGAGAGTTCGTCACAGCCTATCGGGAGGCTTATCGGAGAAATCCGGACTTCCTTTCGGTCGGCGGTTACGACGGCATGCACTTGATCTACGAAGCGTTGAAGAAGACCGCAGGCAAGACCGACGGCGCTGCCCTCGTCGAGGCCGCTAAGGGTATGTCCTGGGAAAGCCCGCGCGGCCCGATCAGTATCGATCCCGAGACCCGCGATATCGTCCAGACGGTGTATATCCGTCGGGTCCAAACCGTCGGTGACAGGGCACTCAACGTCGAGATTGACAGGATCGAGAACGTCAAGGATCCGGTCAAAGCGTCGATGAAGAAGTAGTTCTTGAGGGAAACGGACGTAGTCATTGTCGGCGGGGGGCCCTGCAGGAATGGAAGGCTGAGGCCATGCTGAAATCTGGCGGGGGAAAATCGCTTCAGGATCTCCTCGATGAGACTCCGGATCTCGTAAGGTATTTTTTCAATGAGACGCTGGCGCCGCACTACCGGGCCAGAACGTCGCTGACCGCTGCTTACATACCGCCGGAATTCACGAATTGGCGCGACGAACAGCGCGCCTGGAGAGAAACGGCGATTCTCTTCGACCAGTCGCACCACATGCCCGAGCTTTTTCTGAGCGGGCCGGACGCGCTCCGCCTGCTCGAGCGGCTCGGCATCAATACCTTTGTGAACTTTGCGCCCGACAGGGCCAAGCAGTTCGTGGCATGCACGCCGCGCGGCCACGTGATCGGCGATTGCATCGCCTACTGCCATGCCCCGGAAAGCTTTGAATTGATCAGCGGGATGTCGGTGCTCAATTGGGTTCAGTACCAGGCGCAGGCGGGCGGCTACAAGGTTTCCATCGAACGTGACGATCCGACGCCGTTCAACGCGGCCGGCAGGCGGGTCAAGTACCGCTTTCAGCTCGAAGGTCCCAATGCCGCGAAGATCTTCGGCGAGCTTGCGGACGCGGGCGCGCCGGAGATCGCGTTCTTCCACACCGCGCGCGTGAAAATTCGCGGCCACGAGGTGCTGGTGCTGAGGCACGGCATGGCCGGTCACATGGGAGTCGAGCTGTCCGGGCCCTACGACGAGATGGCTGCAGTGAGGTCGGCGATCCTGGAAGCGGGCAGGAAGCATGGGCTCGTACCCGGAGGAACGAAGACCTACTTCAGCACCATCTTCGAGTTCGGGTGGATGCCGTATCCCCTGCCTGGCATCTACACCGGCGAAGAGTTGCGAGGCTTCCGTGAATGGCTTTCGGCCGACGGGTGGGAAGCCAATGCGCAGCTTGCCGGCAGCTTCTACTCGTCGAACATCGAGGACTATTACGTGACCCCTTGGGATCTCGGTTACGGCCACATCCTGAAGTTCGATCACGACTTCATCGGGCGTGAAGCGCTGGAGAAGCTGGCGAAGCAACCCCGTCGCTCGAAAGTCACCTTGGTCTGGAACCGGGACGACGTGCTGCGGGTGTTCGCGTCGCAATTCGGCGCAGGACCGCGGTTCAAGTCGCTGGATTTTCCGGTCGCGTATTACGGATGGCCTCACTTCGACGAAGTGCGGGCCGCCGGCGGACGCTTGGCTGGGCTTTCGTGTCACTGCGGATACAGCAACAACGAGGGAGAGATGCTCTCCCTCGCCATGCTGGAGGACGTGTTTACGACACCGGGCACGCCAGTCGAGCTTACCTGGGGCGAACCGAACGGCGGGTCGAAGAAGCCGCATGTGGAGCGGCACGAGCAAGTGAGGATCCGCGCCACTGTCGCCCCCGTACCGTATGCCCGATCGGTCCAGCGGTTGAAGCGAGCGGCAATCGGGGAGTCACGCGGCGCGCTCGCCAGCTAAGCCCACGCTCGAGCCGCGGCCGTTGCCGCGGCTGCTCGCTTCTCTATAATGCGGTCGAGACACGCGCCTCGAAGGGACCGAAACGGTAGGATGAAAAGACAAGCCCGTCGTCCGCGCCGAGGTATCCAGTCCATCGAAACCGGAGTGCGGCTACTCGAAGCGCTCGAGAGGGTGGACGGCCCGTTGGCGCTCAAGGATGTCAGCGCCATGGCGGGCATGGATCCCAGCAGCGCGCATCGCTATCTGGCCAGTTTCGCGCGCTGCGGGCTGGTGCGGCAAAGCGACGACACGAGATACGATCTCGGCCCGCTCGCGCTGCGGGTCGGGCTGGCTGCGATGCAACGAGTCGAGCCGCTGCAGCTCACCGAGCGTTTGCTGCCGGAGCTGGTGGCAGAAACGGGCTTCACGGCCTTGCTCTCGGTCTGGAGTAACCGCGGCCCGACGGTCGTTCACTGGCAGCGCAGCCCCACCCCTCTGTTGAGCAACCTGGCGCTCGGCTCGGTTCTTCCCATCTCCATCTCCGCCACCGGTACCATACTGGTCGCCTTCCTGCCGAGCGCGGTCACGGCCGACGCGCTCGCTGCGGAAGGTCGTCGCTTCCGCATCAATCGCGAAGCGTTCAAGGGCGCGCTGCAGCGGGCCCGCAAGACGCGCCTCGCCTTCATCGACAGCACCGTCACGCCCGGACTGGCGGCCGTTGCGTCGCCGGTATTGCTGTGGAACGGCGAGGCCGTCGTGGCGGTAACACTGATCGGTCCTGACCCCGATTTGGCCAAGCCCGCTCATCCTGCCGCCCGAGCGCTGCATGAGTTTTGCGCGCGATTGTCCCGGGGATTCGGAGCTCCGGAGCCCGGCGCCGCTTGACCGTACTGGACGAATCGCGGCGTACAGGCGCTCGATCTCAGGCGACCCGCGCGGCCGAGCGCGGCGGCTTAGAGTTGCGCCGATGAACATCCTCGTCGCGGGCGGCGGGCCGGCCGGCCTCTACTTCTCCTACCTCGCGAAGCGCCGCCATCCGCAGTGGCGCATCCGCGTGCTGGAGCAGAACCCGGCCGATGCGACTTTCGGCTTCGGCGTGGTGTTCTCCGACCGGGCGCTCGAGTTCCTGCGCGAGGACGACGCCGAGACTTATGGGCTGATCACGCCCGCGATGGAAACCTGGACCGACCTTACCGTCGTGCACCGCGGCACGCCGATCGTGATCGACGGCATCGGGTTTGCCGCCATCGGCAGGCTAAAGCTGCTTCAGCTGCTGCAGCAGCAGGCGGCGAGCGTGGGCGTGGTGCCCGAATTCGAAAGGGCGCTTTCCTCCCCGCAGGAGCTGGAAGGCTACGATCTCGTGGTCGCGGCCGATGGCGCCAATTCGGCGGTGCGGCGCATGCGGGATTTCGGCACGACAGTCACGCCGCTCACGAACAAGTTCGCCTGGTTCGGCACGACGAAACTTTTTTCCACGCTGACGCAGACCTTCGTCGAGAACGAGCACGACACGTTCAACGCCCACCATTACCGGCATTCGAGTGCGATGAGCACGTTCATCTTCGAGTGTGATGCGGCGACCTGGGCGCGCGCCGGGTTCGAGCGCATGTCGGAGGCGGAAACCCTGAGGTACGGGGAGCGGCTCTTCGCCGGGACGCTCGAGGGACATCCGCTCGTCTCCAACAAGTCGATCTGGCGCAACTTTCCCAATGTGCGCAACCGGCGCTGGTCGGTGGGCAACGTGGTACTCACCGGCGACGCGCTGCGCACGGCGCATTTCTCGATCGGCTCGGGGACGCGGCTGGCCATGGAGGACGCCATCGCCCTGGAGCGCGCGCTGCACGAGGAGGGGGGCGACGTTCCGGCTGCGCTCGCGGCGTTCGAGGCCGGGCGCAGGCCGATCGTCGAGAAGCTCGTCGCGGCGGCCGACGCGAGCGGCGCATGGTACGACCGCTTCCCCGAGCACATGCGGCTTTCCCCGCGCGAGTTCGCTTGGAGCTATATTCAAAGGAGCGGCCGTATCGATCCCGAGCGGCTGAGGAAGACGTCCCCCAGGTTCATCGAAGGATGAGTTCCATGCTCTTTCCCACCACGCTGGTCGGCAGCTACCCGCAGCCCGAGTGGCTCATCGACCGCGCCAAGCTCGCGGCGCGCTTTCCGCCGCGTGTGCGGGCGCAGGAGCTCTGGCGCGTGCCGCCGCCGCTCCTCGCGCAGGCGCAGGACGACGCGACGCTGCTCGCCATCCGGGCGCAGGAGGAGGCGGGCCTGGACATCATCACCGACGGCGAGATCCGGCGCGAGAGCTACTCCAACCGCTTCGCCACCGCGCTGGAAGGCGTGGACATCGACCATCCCGGCACCGCGCTCGACCGCTCGGGGCATCCGAACCCGGTGCCGCGCATCGTCGGCCGCGTGCGCCGGAAGCATCCGGTCGAGGTCGAAGACCTGCGCTTCCTGAAGAAGCACACCTCGAAGCAGGTGAAGATCACAGTGCCGGGACCGTTCACCATGAGCCAGCAGGCGCAGAACGACTACTACCCGTCGCAGGAAGAAGCGGCGATGGATTACGCGGCGGCGGTGAACGAGGAGATCCGCGACCTGTTCGCCGCCGGCGCCGACGTGGTGCAGGTGGACGAGCCGTACATGCAGGCCCGGCCGGAAAAGGCGCGGCAGTACGGCCTGAAGGCGCTCAACCGCGCCCTGGACGGAGTCTCAGGCACGACCGCGGTGCACATCTGCTTCGGCTATGCGGCGATCATCCACGAGCGTCCCGGCGGCTATTCGTTCCTGCCCGAGCTCGCAGGCTGCTCCTGCGCCCAGGTCTCGATCGAGACCGCGCAGTCGAACCTGGACTGCGCGGTGCTGGCGCAGCTACCCGGAAAGAAGATCATGGTCGGCTGCATCGACCTCAGCGATCCGGCGGTCGAGTCGCCGCAGACGGTGATGGCGCGCGTCAAGCGCGCGCTCGCCTATGTCCCGAAGGAGAACGTGATCCTCGCCCCGGATTGCGGCATGAAATACCTGCCGCGCGAGTCCGCCTTCGGCAAGATGAAGGCGATGGTCGAGGCGGCGAAGATGCTGCGAGCGGAGTACGGCAACTAGAGGACCTGCACGAAGCGCCGGTTTCCGGACAGGCGGTAGGTATCGAAATCGGCTCGGTCGGTCGTAAGCACCTCCTCGATCCCGGTGCGCTCGGCGAGCTCCACGAGCGAAGCATCGGCGAGATCCATGGGCCTATCCCGGTACTTCTCGAGCAGGTCGAGCATCGCGCGGGAACCGTCCGGCGGGATTTCGAGCAACGTCACTCCGCCTCCGACGACCCATTTCATGAAATCGAGTCGCGCTGATCGCGGCAGAAGGTGCCACACCTCAGTGGCGACCGGCCATGTGGTCAGCAGACCGCACGAGTTTTGTCGCAGGAACTCGCGTACGCGCGTGTGGTTCCGGTCGCGGCGGTAGAACATCGCGACCAGCGGCCCGGCGTCAGCGACGATACTTCGCACGGATCGCGCGCTGGACGTATTTCTTGGCGTTGGCTGAGATGTCCGATGGTCCGGACGCGACGCTGCCGATCAAACCGATCTTCCGCGCGACCTCGTAGGCGCTCAACTGCGGCTCACGAGCGACGAACTGGCGAACGAGATCCGTCACCACCGCGGACTTCGTGGTCTTGCGACGCTTGCATACCGCGTCGAGCTTGCGTTCCAGCTCGGGTTCGAGTCGCACGGTCAAGGTCATGGTGTCGGCTCCGGTCCTGTAATACGGATAATACACCGGGTACAATACAGCCGTGAAGACATTCCACGACCTGGATGAGCTCGCGGGCCGCTGGTCGGAGCCGGAAGCCCGCGCTTTTTCGCTGGCCGTCGCGCCGTTTTCCCAAATCGACGCCGCCTTGTGGGTCGGCGCGCCGGCTCGCCCTGCTCCTCGAACACCTGCTTCGCCACCTGCGCGGCGCGCGCGCCGTTCGGCCAGCCGCTGACGCTGTCTCAGCGCCGCAGCCCCTTGAGCGCCAGCTTGTCGATCTTGGCCGGGCCGGTTTTCGGCAGCGCTTCGAGGAAGGTCACGGCAACCGGCACCTTGTAAGGCGCGAGCCGCTCCGCGCAGAAGGCGATCAGCTGCTCCCCGGACAGTGCGGCGCCGGGCTTGAGCGCGACGAACGCTTTCACCACCTCGCCGCGAAATTCGTCGGGCGCGCCGACCGCCGCCGCCTCCTGCACCGCCGGGTGCGAATGCAGCACCTCGTCCACCTCGCGCGGGTAGACGTTGTAGCCGCCGACGAGGATGATCTCCTTCTTGCGGTCGACTACGAACAGATACCCGTCGTCGTCGAAATACCCCACGTCGCCCGTGTAGAGCCAGCCGTCGCGGATCGCGTTCGCCGTCTCCTCCGGACGGTTGCGGTAGCCGAGCGTGAACTGCGGGCCGCGCACGCGAATCTCGCCGCGCTCACCCGCGGGCATCTTCTTCGTGCCGGTTTCGAGATCCACCACCTGGATGTCGGTCTCCGGCGGCACGATGCCGACCGAGAGGAGCTTGCGCGGGCCGTTCGCCGGGCTGCACGTGACCGGCGCGCCCTCCGACATGCCGAGGCCTTCGAGGATCGGCGCGCCGGTTTTCTTCTCCCAGGCCTCGAGCATCGCGCCGGGACATGGCGCGCCGCCCGAGATGCACACGCGCAGCGCGGAGAAATCGGTCGCGTCGATCTCGAGCCGCGCGAGCAGGCCGATGTAGATCGCGGACGGGCCGCCCGGGAACACGGTCACCTTGTGGTGCGCGAGCTCGGCGAGAACGACCTCCGGCTTGTAGCGCGGCACGAGGGCGATGCTGGCGCCGAGATAGACCGGCCATAGCGTCGAGAAGTGGTGACCGAAGACATGGAACATCGGCGCCACCATCAGGAAGCGCTCGGCATCGAACGTCATGGGCCAGATCGCGGTGAGCTGACGGCAATAGGCGATCAGCCCGGCGTGGTTGTGCTCGGCGCCCTTGGGCACGCCGGTCGTGCCGCCGGTGAAGAAGATGCACGAGCGATCTTCCGGCGCGGGAAGCGTGCGCGGCAAAGTCATGCCCGCGTCCCGTGCCCACTTGCCGATCGTCGCGCCGCGGGGCTCGATCACCTCGACCTTGCAGCCGGGAAGCTTCGCCGCCTGCAGCCACGCCTTCGCCTCGAACTCGGGCAGGCACACGATCGCCGCGGGCTCGGTGTCGGCAAGCAGCGGCGTCATCTCGCGCTCGGTGTAGCTGGGGTTGAGCGGCGCCACCTGCGCCCCCGCCGCCATCGCGCCGAGCGAGGCGACCGCCATCTCGGGCGAGGTCGTCATCATCAGGGCGACGCGGCTTGCGCGCGCGCCGAGCGTGGCGAGCCGGTCGGCGAGCCCGCCGACCGCGCGCGCGAGCTCCGCGTAAGTAAGGCTCTGGCCCTCGCAGGCGTAAGCCAGGCGCCCGGGTACGCGGCGCGCGGTGTCGGCGAGCGCATGGACGATCGAAGGGTAGGAGGGCAGATCGGCCGGGATCCGCTCCCCGCCGCGTTCGGTCGGCATGCGCATGAGGCTAGGCGCCGCGCTCCTCGAACACCTGCTTCGCCACCTGCGCGGCGTGCACGCCGTTCGGCCAGCCTGCGTAGAACGCGAGGTGCGTGATCGCCTCGCAGATCTCTTCGCGCGTCACGCCGTTGTCCAACGCGCGCCAGATGTGCCCTTTGAGCTGGTCGGTACGGTAAAGCGCGGTGAGGGCGGCGACCGTGATGAGGCTGCGGTCGCGCTTGGACAACTGCTTGCGTTCCCAGACATCTCCGAACAGGACGTTATCGGTCAGCTCGCCGAGCTTGGGAAACTGGTCGCGCACCTTGCCGATCGTGGATGGAGGTTGCTTGGCAGCCATCGGGGATCTCCTCGTTTTCAGGCGGTGATCACATCGTCGGGCAGCGGCTCGGCGTAGAGCCGCTCGACGAGCGCCGCGCGGTGCTCGAGCACCGCGCGCTGGTTGATGTAGCCCTTGTCGGTGATCTCGTTGGCGTCGATCGAGAGCGGCTCGCTCATCACCAGCACGCGTGCGACCCGTGTCGAGCTGCCGGTCGCCTCGGCCGCCATCCTGCGCAGCGCATCCTTCAGCCTCGCGCGCACCTGCTCGGGCGGGAGGTCCTTCGCCACGGCAGGGTTGAGGAACACGAGCGCCCCGATCTGCTCGCGGTCGTGCCCGGCGATCACCGCGTCCTGCACCATCGGATCGCAGGCGGCGATGAGCTTGACACGCAGCGCGCCGGCGTGCACCCACGTTCCCGACGAGAGCTTAAAGTCCTCGGCCACGCGCCCGTCGAACACCAAGCCCTTCGTCGGATCGTAGGGATCGGCGAACTTGAGCGCGTCGCCGATCTTGTAGAAGCCCTCGTCGTCGAACGCGAGCCGCGTGAGGTCGTCGCGCTTGTAGTAGCCCGGCGTCACGTTCAGGCCGCGCACGCGCACTTCGAGCTTGCCGCCCGCCGGAACGAGCTTCAGCTCGCAGCCGGCCACTGGCAGGCCGATGACGCCCGGGCGCTCCATGCGGAAGTGCACCGAGGTGGCGAGCGGCGCCGTCTCGGTCGAGCCCCAGGCCGAGAGCATGGCAAGGTCCGACTTGTTTTCCTGTCTTGCCAGCGCCTTGAGCCGGTCCCACAGGTTCTGCGGCAGCGCCGCTGCGGCGTAGAACAGCACGTCCAGGTCACGGAAGAAATTGCGGCGCAGCTCGGCGTCGCTTTCCAGCAGCGGCAGCAGCAGGTCGTAGCCGCGCGGCACGTTGAAATATATCGTCGGCGAGATCTCGCGCAGATTGCGCGCCGTGGTCTCGACCAGCCCCGGCGCGGGCTTGCCGCCGTCGACGTAGAGCGTGCCGCCGTTGCGCAGCACGAGGTTGAAGTTATGGTTGCCGCCGAAGGTGTGGTTCCACGGCAGCCAGTCGACCGTCACCGGCGGATGGTCCTCGACGAAGGGCCAGGCCTGCGCCAGCATCTGCTGGTTCGCGCACAGCATGCGCTGGGTATTGACGACGCCCTTCGGGAACCCGGTCGAGCCGGAGGTGAACAGGATCTTCGCCACCGTCTCGGGCTTGATGCGCGAGAACGCCACTTCGAGCGTGCCGCCGGGATTGGTTTCCAGCAGCTTCACGAACGGCGTCCCGGGCAGGTCCTTCGGCGGATTGGCGCTGAAGACGAGTCTTGCGTCGCCGCGCGGCACCGCGCGCAGCGCGGGCGCGAAGCGCTCGCCGTCGGCGGCGTAGACGAGGCCGGGCTTCAGCAGCTCGAAGATGTACTTCAGCTTGCCGAAATCCTTCGACATCAACGAATACGCAGGCGAGATCGGCGCGACGGGGATCCCTGCGTGCATCGCGCCGAGCGCGAGCAGCGCGTGGTCGATGCCGTTATCCGAAAGGATCACGATCGGGTGCGAGGCGTCGAGGCCGAAATTGAGCAGCGCCTGGCCGATGCAGCGCGCCTCCGAAAGCGCATCGCGGTAGCTCAACCGGCGCCACGACTCTCCCGCGCGCTCGGCGAGGAAGGCGCGCTCAGGATGCTTCTCGTAGCCCTGCACCAGCCAGTCGCCGACCGCGCGCACGTAGTCGCCGACCGGATACGGCGAGCGCAGAATCATCGAGCCGTCGGCGCGCTTGTCGATCTCGACTCTCGGCTCGGCAAAACGCGGTCCGGTGTGCGGGCGGTGTCCCACGGTCTCCCCTTCGGCGCGATTATAGGGTCGATGACGCGCGCGGCCTCGCGGATCGCCTGTCTTGCTCTGGCGCTCCTTTGTGCGCCCGCAGCGCCCACGCAAGTCCTCTACCGCCTGCCCTGGCCGGAGGGCCGCAGCTTCATGTTCGGACAAGCCCCGGGCGGGGTGATCACGACCCACGTCACCCGGGACAGCCTTCACGCAGTGGACATCCCGATGCCCGAAGGCACGCCTGTTCTCGCCGCGCGCGCTGGCGTGGTGGTGCAGGCCGAGTGGCGGCACGGTGGGGAATCCCGCGATGATTTCACGGTGGGCGGGAACTACGTGCGCGTGCGGCACGCGGACGGGACGATCGCGACCTACGCGCATCTCATGCCCGCGGGCGTGGCAGTGGAGGAGGGCGAGGAGGTCGAGGCCGGAAGGCTGCTCGGCTATTCCGGCACGACCGGCTTCTCCACCGGGCCGCACCTGCATTTCGGAGTGAGCCGCCTCGAGCGGGCGGGAGGAGCCCGGGAAGAGGTCGCGGTCCCGGTGACGTTCTACGTCGGCGATCCGCCGATCGCGTTCGCGCCGCGCGCCGGGCTTATCGCGACCGCGGACTACTCGCCGCGCGCCGAGCCGCCGCGCGCGGCGCGCGACCCGCGCCGCCTGGTCGAGTGGAAGCCGCGCGTGCTCGGGCCGGAGGAGCTGCTGCCCGCGTGGGCGCAGCTCGCGGCCTGGCTCGTCGCCGGGGTGGCCGGGCTCGCCTGGTTCTGGCGTTTCTCCAGAGATTGACTTGCCTACAGCGCGTGCGTGCCGAGATAGGCCTCGACGACGCGCGGGTCGTTCAGGACCTCCTCCGGCCGGCCCTCCGCGATCGGCTGGCCGTAGTTCAGCACCAGAACGCGGTCGGCGAGGTCGGCGACCATCTGCATGTCGTGCTCCACCCAGATCATGGCGATTCCCAGCTCGTGCCGGATGCGCAGGATGTGGCGAGCGAGGTCCTCGCGCTCGTCGCGATTGAGCCCGGCCGATGGCTCATCCAGCAGCAACGCCTTGGGCTCCATCGCCAGCGCGCGCGCGAAGCCGACGATCTTCTGGATGCCGAAAGGCAGCGCGTCCACGCGCTGGTGGCGGTAGCGCTCCAGCTCGACGAACTCGAGTACTTCCTCCACCGAGCGGCGATGCTCCTCTTCGGCCCTGCGCACCGCGGGCAGGAACAGGCCCTCGGCGAGGAGCCGCGTGGCGAAGCGCGCGTGGCGCGCTACCAGCAGGTTCTCGATCACCGTCATGTGCGCGAACAGCTCGCCGTGCTGGAAGGTGCGCGCCACGCCCATCCGGGCGATGCGGTGCGGCTTTTCGCCGGTGATGGCGCGGCCGGCGAACTCGATGCGCCCGCCGCCGGCGCGGTACAGGCCGCAGATGCAGTTGAGCACCGATGTCTTTCCCGCGCCGTTCGGCCCGATGAGGGCGAAGAGCTCGCCGTCCTGCGCCTGGAACGAGACGCCTTCCAGGACCTTCAGGCCGCCGAAGGCGAGCGACACGGCATCGAGCTTCAGCTCAGCCATACCAGCGCCTGCTCCTTCGGTACTGCTTCACGTCGCGATAGCTGCGGCGGCGGCCCGTGCCGCCGCCGGTTCCGAGATAGAACTCGCGGATGTCCTGGTGCGCGCGCAGGCGCTCGGGCGTGCCGTCGAGCACGATGCGGCCGTTCTCCATCACGTAGCCGTAGTCGGCGACCTCGAGCGCCACCTGGGCGTTCTGCTCGACGAGCAGGATGGTCGCGCCGGTCTCGGCGCGCACCGTCTCCAGGCGCCGCATCATCTCCTCGACCAGCAGCGGCGCGAGTCCCTGCGACAGCTCGTCGACGAGCAGCAGCCGGGGCGCGCAGGCGAGCGCCGAGCCGATGGCGAGCATCTGACGCTCCCCGCCCGAAAGGTATCCCGCCTCGCGCCGACGCAGCCGACCGAGCGCGGGGAAGATCTCGTAGGCGAGCTCGATCGAGCGGCGGCGCCGGGCGCCGGGACGCGGCACCGCGGCGTCGAGGTTCTCGGCGACGCTCAAGTTCTCGAACACCTTGTTGCGCTCGGGAACGAGCGCGATGCCGAGCGCGGTGACGCGGTGCGGCGGGAGGTTCTCGATGCGCTCGCCGTCGAACACGACGGCGCCCTCGGTTACGCGCGCGTCGTCCAGGCCGATGAAGCCCGAGGTCGCGCGCAGCGTGGTGGTCTTGCCGGCGCCGTTGGTGCCGAGCAGCGCGACGATCGTGCCCGGCGCCACCTCGAGCGACACCCCCTGCACCGCGGTGATCACGCGGTGGTAGGTCACCTCGAGCTTCTCGAGCCTGAGCAGGGGAGCGCTCATCTCGGCCCGGCCAGCGGGCGTTGCTTGAACGGCCAGAGCAGGAACCAGTCCTGCGCGCGCCGCCACAGGCCCACCAGGCCCTGCGGCTCGAAGACGAGGAACAGGATCATCACCAGCCCGAAGGCGGAGTAGTTCACCGCGAACACCACCGACGAGAGCCGCTCGGCGAGCCCGAGCAGGTTCATCGCGGCGTCGATGGCGTAAGGAAAGAGCACTACGAACACCGTGCCGAGCAGCGCGCCGAGGAGCGAGCCCATGCCGCCGATGATCACCATCGCCACGTATTCGATCGTCAGGTAGAGCGAGAACGCCTCGGCCGACACGAATCCGCGGTAGTAGGCGAACAGGCACCCCGCGATCGCCGTGATGGTGGAGGAGACGACGAACGCGGACAGCTTGGCGCGGTGTACGCTGATGCCGAGCGCGGCGGCCACCGCCTCGCGGCCGTGGATCGCGCGCCAGGCGCGCCCGGTCCTCGAGCGCAAAAGGTTCGCCGCGAAGAGCAGCGTCGCCGCGGCGGCGGCGAGCAGCACGAAATACCAGGCGCGCGGCTCGTCCAGCGCCCAGTCGCCGAGCCGCGGCGGATCGACGATGATGCCGGTCGAGAAGCCGCGCCTGGTCTCGTACTCGCCGCCGGCGTAGATCACGATGAAATGCAGCGCCAGCGTCGAGACGGCGAGGTACAGGCCGCGCAGGCGCAGGCTCGGCAGCCCGAAGATCACCCCGAGCGCGGCGCCGGCGAGCGCCGCCGCGGGCAGCGTCAGCCAGAACGGCGCGGCGAGCTCCTTGAACAGGATCCCGGTCGTGAAGGCCCCGGCGGCGAGCAATCCCGCGTGGCCGAGCGAGATCTGCCCGGCGTAGCCGGTGAGCAGCATCAGGGCGATTGCGCCGAGCGAAGCGAGCAGCACCTGGTTGGCCAGGTCGAGCGCCAGGGGGCCGGCGACGAAAGGGTAGGCGAGCAGGGCCGCGACAAACACCGCACACCAGGCCTTCTGCGTCTTGGTGTCGAGGAGCGCGAAGTCCTCGCCATAGCGGGTGCGGTAGTAGCCGCTCGAGCGCGCCACATTCATACGCGGTCGAGCTCCTCGCGCGTGCCGAACAGGCCCCAGGGCCGGACCACCAGCATCGCAAGCAGCACAAAGAAGGGCACCACGTCCGACAGCAGCGGATCGACGTACTGGATGAGCAGCACCTCGGCGCTCGCCACCACCAGCGATCCCGCGAGCGCTCCGACCAGGCTGTCGAGACCGCCCACCAGCGCGGCCGGGAAGGCTTTCAGCCCGATGATGACGAGTGTGCTCTCCAGCCCCGCGTCGAGCGCGATCAGCATCCCGGCCAATCCGCCCGTGAAAGTCGCAAGGCCCCAGGAGAGCGCGTATATGCCGTGCAAGCCGATCCCCCGCTGCGCGGCGAGCAGCGGGTTCTGCCCCGCGGCGCGCATGCGCATGCCCCAGCGCGTGCCGCGCAGGAACGCGAACAGCCCGCCGTAGACGAGCCCGGTCGAGAGGATCAGGGCCGCGCCGACGGCCGAGATACGCGCGCCGCCCGGAAGGCCGATCGAGGCGTTTTCCCATCCCAGGTCGCGCAGCGGGTGTTGCGTCAGCGTGCCGAACGCCAGCATCATCGCGCCGCGCAGCAGGATCCCCAGCGCGATCGTCGCCAGCACCGCGGCGAGGACCGACTCGCCGGTCATGCGCCACATGAGCGCGGCGTACACGGCGAGTCCCACCGCGAGCGCCAGCCCGGCCGCGGCGGCAAGCGCGATCAACGGATGGCCCTTGAACAACGAGGCGGTGGCGTACAGGCCGTAGGCGCCGAGCATCATCAGCTCTCCGTGCGCGAGTGACAGCACGCGGGTCGCCCGGTAGATGAGCACGTAGCCGCAGCAGATCAGCGCGTAGATCGACGCGAGAACGGCGATGTTGACGGCGATCTGCATGGTCGGCCCAAAAAAAAGCCGGGAGCGGCATCGGCCCCCGGCCGGCGTTGCGGCCTAGCGGCCTAGCGCTTGACCTCGATCGCCTGCCAGTCCTGCACGCGGGCGATCTGGTTTTTCGCCGGGTCCCAGCGCCACACGCGATAGTACTGCCGCGTGCGGAAGTGGTTTTCCTTGGTCCACTCGAGCGGCCCGCCGCGCAGGCCCTTGAGATCGACCTTGAGCCGGTTCATCGCGGCGAGCGCCTTCTGCGGCGTGGGCGGCCAGGGCGTGTTCTTCAGCGCGTTCTCGATCACCAGTCCCGCCACGAAGCCCTCGGTGAGGTAGGACACCGGGTACCGGAGGTTGGCGCGCGCCGCCACGGCGCGGATCTCGGCGTGGACCGGCAGGTTGTCCTCCACGAAAGCGTTGGTGCCGAAGACGTAGAACTGCCCGTCGCGGATACGCGCGAGCTCCTCCTCGGCATTGAGGTGCGCCCAGGTGATGTAGCTGCCGCTCCAGCCCAGGCGCCGCATCGCCTCGAAGGTGCGCACCTGCGATACCCACGGCGACCACGAGAACACCCAGTTCGGATTGGCGTCCTTGAGCTTGGTGGCGAACGGCGTGTAGTCGGGCGTGGGCGGCGGAGAGATCTGTTTCTCCACCGGAGTCATGCCCAGGGTCTTCGACAGCCCTTCTGCGTAGTCGATCTCGGCGCGCGCAATCGGGATCGCCATCGCGGCAAAGCCGATGCGCACCGGCTGCTTCGCCTGCGAGCGCACGAAGGCGAGCGCCGCCTGCGAATCGAGATTCGCGCCGAACGCGGTGGAGCAGAACTGCAACGGGTCGGCGGGCGGGTAGGTCTCCTTGGGACACACCGAGCCAGCGAAGTAGAGCGGGACGCCCGCGCGCTTGGACTCGCCCACCATCGGCGCGTAGGTGGACGACAGACTCGTGTTGAGCAGCATCAGCACCTTTTCCTGCGCCAGCAGCTGCTTTGCGTTCGCGGCGGCGCGCGAGGGCTGCGCCTGGTCGTCGAGCACCACTACGCGCACCTTGCGGCCGTTCACGCCGCCCTTGCCGTTGACGTGCTCGAGGTACGCCTTCATCGCCTCGACCACCGGCGCGTAGTTGCCGGCCACCGGGCCGGTCATCGCGCCCGATACGCCGATCACGTAGGCGTCCTGCGCCAGCGCGGCGCCGGCGAAGAGCGCGCCCGCTGCGATCGTGCATAGCCTGAGTTTCATGGTGATCCCCTCCTTGTTGGGTTAATCCAGCACCTCGCCGGCGCCCGCCGCGACGAGCCGCTCCTCGCGCTCGTCGTACATGGACGCCACCAGTTCCTTGAAGCGTTCGAGCATCAGCGCGCGCTTCACCTTGCGCGTCGGCGTCACCGGCTCCCCCTCTTCCTCGGGATCGAGCGCCTTGGGCAGGATGCGGAACGCCTTCACCTGCTCGACGCGCCCCAGCTCGTCGTTGGCGCGCTCGATCTCGGCCGCGACCAGCTTCGATACCTCGGGATGCCGCGCCAGGCTGGTGAAGCCGGTGTAGGCGATGCTGCGGCTGCGCGCCCAGTCGGCAACCGTGTCGTAGTCGATCTCGATCAGCGCGGTGACGTATTTCCTGCCGTGCCCGATCGCCATCGCCTCGGCGACGTAGGGGCTCGCGCGCAGCAGGTTCTCGATGAAGGAAGGCGAGAGCGTCTTGCCGCCGGCGGTGACGATGAAATCGCGCGCCCGGTCCACCAGCCTCAGCGCACCGCCCGCGAGCTTGCCGACGTCGCCGGTGCGCAGCCAGCCATCCTCCCCCTTCACCTCTCGTGTCGCCTGGGGCTTGCCCCAGTAGCCCTCGAAGACGTGATCGCCCCGGATCAGGATCTCGTTGCCCCCGCCGAGCTTGAGCTCCCAGCCGCCCGCGACGGTGCCGACGTTTCCCGGGCGGGGAAAGGGACCCTTTTGCCCTGTGATGATCGCGCCCGCCTCCTCGGTCTGGCCGTAGATCTCGACCAGATTCACGCCCCAGATGTGCCAGAGCGCGTGGGTTTCCGGGGCCAGCGGGGCGCCGCCCGAGATCGCGAGCTCGAGCCGGTCCAGGCCGAGCTTTTCGAGCAGCGGGCGGAAGACGGTCGCGCGCGCCAAGGCGTAAGCGAGCGGGAATCCCGACCTGCCTTCCCAGCGCGCGCGGGCGTGCGTTCGGCCCAGGCGCGCCGCCAGCTCGTAGGCGGCGCGCTTGAGCGGCGAAGTGCTGCCGATGCCGATCAGGACCTGGGCCGCGAACTTCTGCAGGTAGCGCGGCACAGAGAACAGCACCGTCGGCGCGACGTCGAACAGCGTTTGCGGCAGGTCCTCGATGTCCTCGCCGAAGTGCGGCACTAGCCTCGACATCAGCGGCAGGGTAACGGCCACATCGCGACCGAGGATGTGGCACAGGGGCAGGTACACGACGGTACGGTGCGCTTGCTCGGCCAGGGTCGGATAATGGCCGATCAGGTTCGCCGCGGCGGCAAGGTGGCGCCCATGCGCGACTAGCGCGCCCTTGGGGTCCCCGGTGGTGCCCGAGGTATAGACGATGAAGGCGGGCGAGGCGGGATCGAGCGCGGCAGCGAGCGGCTCGAGCGCCGCGCAATCGGCATCGCCGCCGAGATCGAGCAGCGCCGCGAAGGTCGCGAGCCTCGCGTCCTCGTAGCCGAACACCGCGGAATCGTCGATCACCACGATCGAGCGCAGCCCGGGCAGGCGCTCGGCGAGCGGCAGGATCTTGTCCACGTACTCCTGGTTCTCGGCGACGAACACCGCGGCGCCGCCGTCGCGCATCTGGTACTCGAGCTCGGCCGCCGAGGCGGTCGGGTAGATGCCGTAGGTGATGGCGCCCGCCGCCTGCGCGCCGAGATCGGCGACGACCCACTCCTCGCACGCGTCGCCCATGATCGCGACGCGCTCGCCGGTCTGCAGGCCGAGCGCCCGGAAGCCGAGCGCGCAGCGGGCGACGAGCGCCGCGTATTCGCGCCAGGTGCGCTCGCGGTATAGCCCCAGGTGCTTGGCGCGGTAGGCGACACCCTCGGGGTCGCGGCGCGCGCGTTCGGCGAGAAGAAGCGGAGCGCTCTTGTTCTGCGGCATCAATTCGGTCTTGCGCGCGTGGTCATGCGGTCAGTGCGTGACCCGGAGCGGCGGCGCATCGTCCTTGCGGAAGGCGCGCACCAGCAGATCGATGTAGTTCGAGGTGATGCGCTCGAAAGTCGCCCCGGGCTCGCGCCCGTACCAGGCGGTGGCGGAGTTCCCCAGGCCGAGCAGCGCGAGCGTCGCCATGCGGGGGTCGAGGTCGGCGCGGAACTCGCCGCTCGCTACGCCCTGCTCGATCACCTTCTGGATGATGCGCTCGTAGCGGCGCTCCAAGGTCCGAATGCGCTCGCGGGCCGGCTTGGGCAGGTAGCGGCGCTCGCGATGGAATACAACGGTGTAATCCTGGCGCTCGACGACCGGCGAAAGATGGTGGAACACCAGCTTTGCGACCTTGTCGGACGCGGTGCCCGGGCCGCGCAGTACTGCAAGGGCGCGCACGGCGTAATCCTCGACGCCGTCGCTGCATACCGCCTCCAGCGCCGCCTCTTTCGACTCGAAGTAGTAGTACAGGCTCGCCTGGCGGATGCCGAGCACGTCGGCGATGTCCTGGGTCGAGGCGCCGTGGTAGCCGCGGCGCGCAAAGACCTTGGCCGCCGCCGCAAGCATTTCTGCGGCGCGGCGCTTCGGGCTCGCCGCCGCTCGGCGCGGGGCGATGGCGGTGCGGTTGCGCATGCGGGGCGAAACCGTGGACAATCCGATTCTATAGCATAATAGAATTGGAAAGTCATGCCGCCAGACGGCCGCCCGCCCTTCCGCGCCGACCACATCGGCAGCCTGCTGCGCCCGGCGGCGCTGCGCCAAGCGTTTCGCCGCCGCTCGGCGGGCGAGATCGGCGAGGCGGAATTGCGCGCCGCACAAGACGCGGCGATCCGCGAGGTGATGAAGCTTCAGGCGGACTGCGGCCTCGAAGTGGCGACCGACGGCGAGTTCCGGCGCATCTCGTACTGGGAGAAGTTCGTTCGCCTCACGGCCGGTCTGGTGGTGAAGGACGCGATGTTCAGGTTCCACGACGAGCAGGGGCGCGCGAGCGATTTCACCGCGCCGTACGTCGCCGGCAAGGTGAGCCGGCGGGAGCCGATCACGCTCGACGAGTTCAGGTTCGTCTCCGGGATAACGGAGGCAACACCGAAGATCACCATGCCGGCGCCCTCGACGATGCATTTTTATCGCTACACGCAGTACGGCGAGCCGGGCGTGTACGGTGATCCGGCCGAGTTTTTCGCGGATCTCGGCAAGGTGTATCAGGCCGAAATTGCGGACCTCGCACGAGCGGGCTGCCGCTACGTGCAGCTCGACGAGGTGGCGCTGGCGATCCTGTGCGATCCGGCGGCGCGCGCGAAAGTGCAGTCAGGAGGCGAGGACCCGGACCGGCTCGTGGACCTGTATGTGAGCGCTATCAACCAGGCGGCGAAGAATGCGCCGCCGCAGGTCACCGTCGGCGTGCACGTCTGCCGCGGCAACTACAAAGGCATGTATCTTTCCGAGGGCGGCTACGACTCGGTCGCCGAGAAGCTCTTCGGCACTGCGCAGGTGAACCATTTCCTGCTCGAATTCGACACGCCGCGCGCCGGGGGCTTCGCGCCGCTGCGCTTCGTGCCGAAGGACAAAGGCGTGGTGCTCGGCCTGGTGAGCTCGAAAACGTCGCGATTGGAGCCCATGGATCAGTTGAAACAAAGGGCGGAGGAGGCCGCGAAATACATCGACCCTTCGCGCCTTGCGATCAGCCCCCAGTGCGGCTTCGCGAGCACCATGGGCGGCAATCCCGTGACCGAGGCCGACGAGCGCGCGAAGCTCCGCTTGTGCGTGGACGCCGCGCGCGACATCTGGGGCTGATGGACTTCTTCTTCTTTTTCGGCAGCTTGTACTCGTATCTCGCGGTGATGCGGGCCGAGGAGGTCAAGCAGCACCGCACGACCGATTTGGCTGCAGCGGAAGCCTAGCGGCTCCACTCGCCGCGCCATGCCTATGCAGCAGGATCCGCGGTAAGCCCCGCCTGCCGGATGCCGTGGATGCAGCAGGCCTCGTCCTCGTCGCCGGTGCCGCCGCTCGCGCCGGCTGCGCCGATCACCGTTCCGGTCTCGTCCTTGATCAGCACGCCCCCGGTCTGCGGCAGGAATTTCCCGCCCGCGGTCGCGGCGAGCGTGATGAAGAACGCCGGGTTGTCCTTGGCGCGGCCGCCGAGCGCGCGGCTCGGCGCGCCCATCGCCACCGATGCCCAGGCCTTGCCGCGCGCGATGTCGATGCGAAACATGGTGGCGCCGTCCTCGCGCTGAGCGGATACGATGTTGCCGGAGTCGTCGAGCACCACCACGCCGAGCGGCTTGATTTTCATCTCGCGCGCCTTGGCGAACGCCTGCTCGATGATGCCGTTGGCTTGCTTCAAGGTGAGTTTGGACATGGCTCCGGCACTATAAGCGAATGAAATCCGAATTCAAAGGCCGGCGCGAGGATGACCGGCTGCTCACCGGCGCGGGGCGCTATGCCGCGGACTGGAATCTCCCGGGGCAGCTCCACGCCTGCTTCCTGCGCAGCGACCGGGCGCACGCCGAGATCGCCTCGATCGACGTGAAGCCGGCTGTCGCGCTGCCCGGCGTCATTGCGGTGCTGACGGGCGACGATGCGGACATCGCCGCGATCAGGACCCCGAAGACGAACGTCTCGTTTCCCGGGCGGGGCGGTGCGGAACTGAAGCTTCCTCACCGGCCGTGTCTCGCGCGCGGCCGCGTGCGCTTCGTCGGCGAACCGATGGCGCTCGTCCTCGCCGACTCGCCGCACGCCGCGCAGGACGCGGCCGACGCGATCTCGGCCGAGTATCGCGATCTCGATCCGGTGGTGAACGCCACCGAGGCGCTCGCGGCGGGTGCGCCGCAGCTGCACGCCGATGTTCCGGGGAACCTGTGCTTCGATTTCGAGTGGGGCGACGAGGCGAAGGTGAACGAGGCCTTCGCGCGCGCCGCGCGCGTGGTGCGCCTCGAGCACGAGAGCCAGCGCCTCGCGCCGAACCCGATGGAGCCCAAGGCGGTGCTCGCCGCCTACGATCCGGCGAAGGATGTCTTCGACGTCTGGTCGAGCACGCAGGGCGTGACGATGCTGCGCGCGAGCTTCTCCGGCTTCACGGGCCTTCCCCCGGAGAAATTCCGCATCCACGCGCAGGACGTGGGCGGCGGCTTCGGCGCGCGCAGCCCGGCCTACGCCGAGTACGTCGCGCTGCTCGTCGCCGCGAAGCGGCTGGGCCGCCCGGTCAAATGGGTCGCATCGCGCGCCGAGTGCTTCGTCAGCGACTACCACGGGCGCGCGATCCGCATCTCGGGCGAGCTCGCGCTCGAGCGCGACGGCACGTTTCTCGCGTTGCGCCACCAGCTGACCGCGAACATGGGCGCCTATCTCTCGGCGGCCGGGCCGTTCATCTCCACCGCCTACCCGAGGATGGGCTCGGTCGGCGTGTACCGCGTACCGGCGGTGTACGGGCGCTCGCGCTGCGTGCTGACCAACACCACGCCAATCGCCGCCTACCGCGGCGCCGGGCGTCCCGACATCGCGTTCAACGTCGAGCGCCTGGTGGAGGAGGCGGCGCGCAAGACCGGGATCGACCGGCTGGAGATCCGCCGCCGCAATTTCATCCCGAAGGAGGCGTTTCCCTACAAGACGCCACAGGACGTGATCTACGACAGCGGCGACTACGCCGGTTTGCTCGAAAAGGCGCGGCGGCACTCGGCGTGGGACCAATTCGAAGCGCGGCGCGCCGAGGCGCGCGCGCGCGGCAGGCTGCGCGGGATCGGCTGCGCGGTGTTTCTCGAGCCGGCGGCCGGCGGTCGCGGCCCCAACCCCGACCAGGCGATGCTGAAATTCGGGCCTTCGGGCGAGATGCTGCTCTACAGCGTCGCTGGGCCGAGCGGGCAGGGGCACGAGACGGTGCTGCCGGAGATCGCGGCGCGCGCGCTCGGCGTCGATGCGGAAAGAATCGTGCTGCGAACCGGCGATCCGGATGCGCCGGCGCTTACCGGCATGGGAACGGTCGGCTCGCGCTCGATGGTGCAGCACGGCGGCGCCGCGCTCGCGGCGGCGCGCGAGGTCATCCGCAAAGGCCTCGAGCTCGCCGCGCAGGAGCTCGAGGTCGCTCTGCAGGACGTCGAGTTCGCCGACGGCCGCTACACGGTCAAGGGCACCGACCGCTCGATCGCGCTCGCCGATCTCGCTCGCAAGCACGCCGGCGGCGCGACGCACCCGCTGGACTCCGTCGGCGACATGAAATTGTCGGTGACCTTCCCGAGCGGGGCGCACGTCGCCGAAGTGGAGATCGACCCCGACACCGGCGCGACCGAGGTCATCGGCTACGTCGCCGTGGAAGATTGCGGCAACGTCATCAACCACACGCTGCTCGAAGGCCAGATGCACGGCGGCATCGCGCAGGGCGCCGGGCAGGTGTTCGGCGAGCATTGCGTCTACGATCCGGCGAGCGGCCAGCTCCTCACCGGGAGCTTCATGGACTACGCGATGCCGCGGGCGGGCGAGCTGCCGGAACCCGGGCTTTTCGATCATCCGGTGCCGAGCCCCACCAACGCGCTCGGCGTGAAAGGCGCGGGCGAGGCGGGCACCATCGGCGCGCTGCCCACGCTGATGAACGCGATCCTCGACGCGCTGCGGCCTGCCGGGATCGAGCATCTCGAGATGCCCGCTACTGCTTCGCGCATATGGGAGGCCCTGCGCGCGGCGGCCCGCTAGAATGCGCCGCATGGCGCGACAGAAGAAGGATGGACTCGCGAGAGGCCTCACGCACTACGGCGATGCGGGCTTCTCGCTCTACCTGCGCCGCTCGTTCGCCAAGAGCATGGGCTATTCGGGCGAGCTGCTCGGCCGGCCCGTGGTCGGCATCGCGGATTCCAGGAGCGCATTCAACAACTGCCACCGGCATTTCCCCGAGCTGGTCGAGGCGGTGAAGCGCGGCGTGCTCGCCGCCGGCGGGCTGCCGCTCGAGTTCCCGACCATCTCGCTCGGCGAGGTGTTCCTCAGCCCCACCTCGATGATGTTCCGAAACCTGATGGCGATGGACGTCGAGGAGATGATCCGCGCGCAGCCGATGGACGCCGTAGTGCTCGTGGGCGGCTGCGACAAGACGGTGCCCGCGCAGCTGATGGGCGCGGCATCCGCCGACCTTCCCGCCGTGCAGCTCCTCGCCGGGCCGATGATGCCGACCTCGTTTCGCGGCGAGCGGCTGGGCGCCTGCACCGACTGCCGGCGCTTCTGGGCGCTGCACCGCGCGGGAAAGGTGGACCAGGAAGGAATCGACGAGATCGAAGGCAATCTCGCCACGACTTCAGGGACTTGTGCCGTGATGGGTACAGCTTCGTCCATGGCCTCGATCGCCGAGGCGCTCGGCATGGCGCTGCCGGGAAGCGCGGCGATCCCGGCGGTGCATGCCGACCGGCTGCGCTGCGCCGAGGCGAGCGGCCGGCGCGCCGTGGAGCTGGCGAAAACGCCGATCCAGCCCTCGCAGATCATCACCGAAAAATCCATTGAGAACGCGCTGCGCGTGCTGCTCGCGATCGGCGGCTCGACCAACGCGGTCGTGCACCTCGCGGCGATCGCGGGGCGCGTGGGCGTGGAGGTGTCGCTCAGGCGCCTGAACGAGCTTTCGGATTCGACGCCAGTGCTCGTAGACCTCAAGCCGACCGGGCAGCATTACATGTCGGATCTCCATGCGGCCGGCGGGATCGGCGCCGTGCTGCGCGAGCTGAAGCCTCTGCTCCACCTCGACTGCATGACGGTTGCCGGCGTCACTCTGAGGGGAGTCTTGGAACGACATCCGGCATGGGTGGACCGAGCGGTCGTGCGGCCGCTCGCGGAGCCGCTCTCCGCGCAGGGCGGGCTCGTCGCGCTCTTCGGCTCGCTCGCGCCGAACGGGGCGCTGCTAAAGCGCTCGGCTGCCGATGCCGCGCTCTTCGAGCGCGAGGGGCGGGCGGTCGTCTTCACCTCGCTGGACGATCTCGCGGCACGGGTGGACGACCCGGCGCTCGACGTGAAGCCGGACGATTTCCTCGTGCTGCAAAACGCCGGCCCGAAGTCCGGCTACGCGATGCCCGAGGCAGGCTACCTGCCGATTCCCGCCAAGCTCGCGCGCACCGGCGTGAAGGACATGGTGAGGATCTCTGACGCGCGCATGAGCGGCACCGCCTACGGCACCGTCGTGCTGCACGTCTCGCCCGAGGCGGCGGTCGGCGGGCCGCTCGCGCTTGCCCGGAACGGCGACCGGATTCGGCTCTCCGTGCGGGAAAGGAGAATCGAGCTGCTGGTCGCGGAAACGGAGATGCAGAAAAGAAAGGCGGCGTGGAAGCCACCGATCGCGGCACCCACGCGAGGCTACGCCAGGCTCTACATGGAGCACGTGCTCCAGGCCGAGCAGGGCTGCGACTTCGATTTCCTGCGCCGGACCTAGCGGCCGCTACTTCGGGTAGTCGTACTTCAGTCCGAAGCTGCCGTCGCGCTGCAGGTTGAGCTGCGCGCGGATCCAGCCGCGACGCTCCGCGGAAAGCCGTTCGCGCAAGCCGAGCACGATCTGCACCGGCTCCTGCGAGTCGCACGGCTTGAAATCGTCGAGCGGGGTCTGCGCGTCGCCTTTCGCCACCTTGTACGACACGCTGCCGGTGGCGGCGCCGGGTGTGTCGAGCTCGACGGTCACCTGCAGCTTCTGCCAGTCCTGCGGCAGGCCCTCGGCGAGGCACGGGAACATCTTGTTGACCGCCTCGACGTCGTCCGCCGAGGCCTGCTGTGCGAGCGCGTTCGCAGCCGCGAACGCGAGCAGCGCCGCGGCGGCGAGATGGAATATCGATTTCAAGGCGAGGGCCTCCGGTATCCGGAGTCTAAGCGATGCCTGCGCGGGGGTGCTAAGTCCCGGAATTCGTTCAAGGTTGCGCCGCAATATAGAAATCCCTACGGGGCTTATGAGTTTTTTGTCTTGGCGTTGTGATGCGCGGACATAGAAGAATCCGCTTGCTCCGGCGGATCCGCATATAAGCAAAAGGCCGGAAGCGCGCCCCAAACAAGGAGGAACCATGGCGGCAGCGAAATGGCGCACCGAGGACTGGGTTGCGGTCTATCTGGGATTCTTCATCATCATCGCCGCGCTGGTCATCTTCAACGCGAAGCTTTTCGATCTCGGCAGCGTGAGGTCGACGTTCCGCTGGACCACTGATGGGCAGATCGCCTCGCGCGCAGCCGACTGGAGCGCCGCGCTCGACGCCGTCCTCAAGGAGGCCGAGGGCAGGGGCGACAAGGGCAAGCAGGTCGCGGCCAGCGCAAACGATCTCAAGGCGGCCCTGGCGAAGAACGACCGCAAAGCGGTCGAAAGTGCCGCCGGCGCCCTGGCGAAGGCGGGAGGGCGGAACACGGTCGCCGGCTCGCTCGGCGGCGAGGTGCGCGGACACGCTGCGGCCGGCGCGGCCAAGGTCTTTGGCGCGAACAACATCAGCAAGGGCGTGTATATCGGGATCGCAGGGCTCATCGTCGGCGTGGTCGGCTTTGCGCTGATCGGCGGCAAAGTCGGCGCCTTCATGCTCGGGTTCCCGGTCGTGTTCGTCCTCGCCTGGATCGCGCGCATGCTCGCCGGCAACGGGCTGTTCGTCGAGTACGGGGTCGAGTACGTGATCTTCGCGCTGCTGCTCGGGTTGCTCATCAGCAACACCATCGGAGTGCCGAACTGGCTCAAGCCCGGGGTGCAGACCGAGTACTACATCAAGACGGGCCTCGTCATCCTCGGCGCCGGGCTGCTGTTCATGGAGATCCTCCAGGCCGGCGCGCTGGGGATCATCCAGGCGATCCTGGTGGTGGCGGTGATCTGGTACGTATGCTTCTGGATCGCGCGCAAGCTGAAGGTGGACGACGACTTCGCGGCCATGCTGTCGTCGTCGGTCGCGATCTGCGGCGTCTCGGCGGCGATCGCCACCTGCGGCGCGATCCAGGGCGACAAGAAGAAGCTTTCCTACGTCACCTCGCTGGTGCTGATCGTCGCGGTGCCGATGATGATCATCATGCCGTGGCTGGTGAAGGCGTTCCAGATCCCCGACATCGTCGCCGGGGCGTGGCTGGGCGGCACGCTCGACACCAGCGCGACCGTGGTCGCGGCGGGCGCCCTCATCAGCGACGCGGCGATGAAGACCGGCGTGATCGTGAAGTTCTCGCAGAACGCGCTGATCGGCGTGGCGGCCTTCATTCTGGTCGTGTGGTGGACCTACAAGGGCACCGCGGTGGGCGCCGCGAAGCCCGGCGCCGGCATCATCTGGGAGCGCTTCCCGAAATTCGTGCTCGGCTTCCTGCTCGTCTCTTTCGTGTTCTCGTTCTTCCTGCCCACCGACATGGTGCGCGGCACCGGCGGCGCGCTCGGCGAGCTGCGCACGTGGTGGTTCGCGCTCGCGTTCGTGTCGATCGGCCTGGAGACGAAGTTCGTCGACCTCGCCACGATGGAAGGCGGGCGGCCGGCGGTGGCCTTCATCGCGGCGCAGATCGTCAACATCTTCTGGACGCTGCTCCTCGCCTGGCTGCTGTTCGGCGGGGTGATCTTCCCGGTGCCCGACATCAAGTAGCCGCGGGCCGTGAGCCAGGGCCCCGCGCGGGCGGCGCACGCCGCCTCGCGGGGCTTATTGGCGGCCGCTGATTGAACCCGCAGGGTTTTCTATCCTCCGATTGACAGCGGCGGCGGGGGCCGGGAAAATACTTGAAGCTTCGTCTATATAGAGTTCAACCTTTACGGCCCTCGCCCAGCCCGCGCGCCGCACCGACCGCGAGACCATCGCGCGCTCCGACGACCACCGGGCGCTGAGGATCTGGCTGCGCCTTCTCACCTGCACGCAGCTGATCGAGACCCGGGTGCGCGCGCGCCTGCGCGAGCGCTTCGGCACAACGCTGCCGCGCTTCGACCTGATGGCGCAGCTCGAGCGCCATCCCGGGGGGCTGAAGATGAACGAACTCTCGCGCCTGCTGATGGTCACCGGAGGCAACGTGACCGCGATCGTCGACCAGCTGGAGAAGGAGGGACAGGTGGAGCGCCTCGACGAGCCCGCGGACCGGCGCGCCTACCGCATCCGGCTCACGCGCGCGGGGGAGCGCGCGTTCGCCGAGATGGCGCGCGCGCACGAGGAATGGGTGGTAGGGCTGCTCGCCGGCCTCACGCGCGCCGAGCACGAGGAGCTGCTGCGCCTGCTGGCGAAGCTCAAGCAGGTGGCGCTCGCCGCCTCCGAGGACATGAACCCGTGAGCTACACCGCGCACCTCGATACCTTCGCCCGCGACAACCTGCCGCCGCGCAACCGCTGGCCGGAGTTCCTGTTCGAGCTGCCCGAGCTGAGGTACCCGTCGCGGCTCAACTGCGCCGCCGAGCTGCTCGACAAGCCGGTCACGCGCGGCCACGGCCACCGCGTCGCGCTGCGCACGCCCGACGGCGAGTGCACCTACACGCAGCTCTTCACCCAGGCGAACCGGGTCGCCCACGTGCTGGTGCGCGAGATGGGTCTGAAGCCCGGCAACCGGGTGCTGCTGCGCGGGCCGAACAACCCGATCATGGCCGCTTGCTGGCTCGCCGTGATGAAGGCGGGAGGCGTGTGCGTCGCGACGATGCCGCTGCTGCGGGCGAAGGAGCTCATCGAGATCGTCAACAAGGCCGAGATCTCGCACGCGCTGTGCGACCGGCGGCTGGACGCCGAGCTGAAAGCCGCGCTTCCCGCCTGCCCGACGTTGCAGGCCGTCACCTACTGGTACGACGACGCGCCCGATTCGCTCGACGCGCTCGCGCTGAAGCAGCCCCTCACGTTCTGGAATGCGCCCACTGCGGCCGACGACGTCGCGCTGATCGCGTTCACCTCGGGCACCACCGGCAAGCCCAAGGGCACGATGCACTTCCACCGCGACGTGATCGCGATGTGCGACTGCTTCCCGCGCTCCTGCCTCGGTGCGTCGCCGGACGACGTGTTCTGCGGCACGCCGCCGCTCGCCTTCACCTTCGGCCTGGGCGGCCTGCTCTGCTTCCCGATGCGCTTCGGCGCCTCCGCGGTGCTGGTGGAGAAGCTCACTCCCGAGTCGCTGCTCGAGACGATCCAGAGATTTCGCGCCACGGTCTGCTTCACCGCGCCCACGATGTACCGTGCGATCGCCGGCCTGGCGCGCCATTTCGCGCTCTCGAGCCTGAGGAAATGCGTCTCGGCGGGCGAGGCGCTGCCCGACGCGACGCGCCAGCTCTTCAGGCAGGCGACCGGCATCGAGATCATCGACGGCATCGGCTCGACCGAGATGATGCACATCTTCATCTCGCACACGCCCGAGCGCGTGCGCCGCGGCGCCACCGGCTACGCGATTCCCGGATACCGGGCCGCGGTGCTGGACGGCGAAGGCACGCCGTGCAGGCCCGGGGAAGTGGGCCGGCTCGCGGTGAAGGGCCCGACCGGCTGCCGCTACCTCGCCGACGCCCGGCAGAAGGACTACGTGCAGCGCGGCTGGAACCTCACCGGCGACGCCTACCGGGTGGACGAGGACGGCTACTTCTTCTACCAGGCGCGCACCGACGACATGATCATCTCGGCGGGCTACAACATCGCCGGGCCGGAGGTCGAAGGGGCGCTGCTCGAGCATCCGGCGGTCGCCGAGTGCGGCGTGGTCGGCTGGCCCGACGAGGAGCGCGGCACCATCGTGAAGGCGTTCGTGGTGCTCAAGCCCGGCTGCCGGAAGAACGGCACCATGGTGCACGACCTGCAGGAGCACGTGAAACGCGCCATCGCGCCTTACAAGTACCCGCGCGCGATCGAGTTCCGCGATGCGCTGCCGCGCACCGAGACCGGCAAGCTGCAGCGCTTCAAGCTGAGGCAGCCGGCGTGATGCGCGTGCTGCAGCCGCCAGGCTGGGCGCGGCCGAGGGGATACTCGAACGGCATCGCGGTTCGAGGCGGAACCGCGGTCTACATCGCCGGGCAGATCGGCTCGACGGGCGAGGGACGCTGGGAGGAAACGACGTTCGGCGGCCAGTTCCGGCAGGCGCTGCGCAACGTCCTGGAGGTGCTGGCGCAGGCGGGCGGCGGGCCCGAGCACATCGTGCGGCTCACCTGGTACGTGCTCGACAGGAACGAGTACCTCGGCGCGCTGAAGGAAGTCGGCGCGGCCTACCGCGAGCTGATGGGCAGGAATTACCCGGCGATGACGGTGGTCCAGGTCGGCGGGCTGGTCGAAGCCGAGGCGCGGCTCGAGATCGAGGCGACCGCGGTGATTCCCGATTGACTTCTCCCCTCCTCCCCGAGGAGGGGTGGCGCGCAGCGCCGGGGTGGTGAAACGATGAAAGTCAGCGTGATCGGCGGCGGCCCGGGCGGCCTTTACTTCGCGCTGCTCGCGAAGAAGGCCTGGCCGCGCTGGGACGTCACGGTGTACGAGCGCAACCGGCCCGACGACACCTTCGGCTTCGGCGTGGTGTTCTCCGACCAGACGCTCGACACCTTCAAGGCGTACGACGCGGTCACCTACGAGCGCATCCGGCGGCGCTTCGCCTACTGGGGCGACGTCGACGTGGTCTACAAGGGCGAGGTGATGCGCTCGGGCGGCAACGGCTTCTGCGGCTGCTCGCGGGTGGCGCTCCTCAACATCCTGCAGGACCGCGGGCGCGAGCTGGGCGTCGAGCTGCGCTTCGGCCGCGAAGTCGACAGCCTGGACGAGCTCCCCGATTCGGAGCTGATCGTGGTCGCCGACGGGATCAATTCGAAGATCCGCGAGCGCCACCAGGCGCATTTCCAGCCGAGCGTGGACCTGCGGCCGAACAAGTTCGCCTGGCTCGGCTCGACGCGGCCGCTCGACGCGTTCAAGTATTTCTTCCGCGAGACGCCGCAGGGGATCATCCTCGCCCACTGCTACCAGTACGAAAAGGACCGTTCGACCTGGATAATCGAGACCGACGAGGCGACCTGGCGCAATTTCGGCTTCGATCGCCAGGACGAGGCGGCGATGCTGGCGACGCTCGAAGAGGTGTTCGCCGAGGAGCTCGACGGCCACCGGCTGATCGCCAACCGCTCCGTGTGGCGCAACTTTCCCACCATCGTCAATCGCACCTGGGTGATGGGCAAGGCCGTGCTGGTGGGCGACGCCAAGGCCACCGCCCACTTCTCGATCGGCTCGGGAACGAAGCTGGCGATGGAGGACGCGATCGCCCTGTATGAATGCCTGAAGGATGCCGGCGACGTGCAGGGCGCGCTGGCGCGCTACGACACCGCGCGGCGCGAGGAAGTGGAGAAGACGCAGCACGCGGCGAACGTGTCGCTCGCCTGGTTCGAGCACATGAAGCGCTACTGGGGGATGGAGCCGCAGCAGTTCGCCTTCGGCGTGATGTCGCGCTCCAAGCAGATCACCTGGGAGAACCTCGAGCTGCGCGATCCGGGTTTCGTGCAGGAGGTCCGCCGCTGGTACGCGCGCAGGGTGCGCGACCAGGGCTTCGACATCGACGCGGAGAACCCACCGGTGCCGATGTTCACCCCGTTGCGGCTGCGCGGCCTGGTGCTCGAGAACCGCGTGGTCGTCTCGCCCATGGACCAGTACTCGGCAGTCGATGGCGTTCCCACCGACTGGCACCTGGTGCACCTCGGCTCGCGCGCGATCGGCGGCGCGGGGCTGGTGTTCGTGGAGATGACCTGCGTGTCGCCAGAAGGGCGCATCTCGCCGGGCTGCACCGGCTTGTGGAACGAGGCGCAGCGCGACGCGTTCAGGCGCATCGTCGATTTCTGCCACGCGAGCTCGAAAGCGAAACTGTGCATGCAGATCGGCCATTCGGGGCGCAAGGGCTCGACGCAGCTCGGCTGGGAGGAGATGGACCGCCCGCTCGAGCGCGGCAACTGGCCGCTGATCGCGCCTTCGGCGATCCCGTACCGCGAGGGAATCTCGCAGCTGCCGCGCGAGATGACGCGTGCCGACATGGACCTGGTGAAAAGCCAGTTCGCGCGATCGACCGTGCTCGCGGACGAGGCGGGCTTCGACATGCTCGAGCTCCACATGGCGCACGGCTATCTGCTCGCGGGTTTCATCTCGCCGCTCACCAACCGCAGGACCGACGAGTACGGCGGGCCGATCGAGAACCGCATGCGCTACCCGCTCGAGGTATTTCGCGCCTGCCGTGCCGCGTGGCCGGAGCGAAAGCCGATGTCGGCGCGCATCTCGGCCACCGACTGGGCGCCGGGCGGCCTCTCCGGCGCGGACCTGATGGCGCTCGCCCGGATGCTGAAGGAAGCGGGCTGCGACCTCATCGACTGCTCGACCGGGCAGACCGTGCCGCAGCAGCAGCCGGTCTACGGCCGCATGTACCAGGCCCCGTTCGCCGACTGGGTGAGAAACGAGGTCGGGATCGCCACCATGACCGTGGGCGCGGTGACCACCGCCGACCAGGTGAATACGCTGCTCGCGGCGGGCAAGGCCGACCTGGTGGCGCTCGCGCGGCCGCACCTGGCCAACCCGTACTTCACGCTGCAGGCCTCCGCCTGGTACCAGCACGCCGCGCAGCACTGGCCGCTCCAGTACCTGCCCGGCCGCGACCAGGCGTTGCGGCTCGCGGCGCGCGAGCGCGCCGAGCAGACCGAGCTGCGGCTGCGCGCGCGCCCGGCGAGCCACGAGGTGACGGAAGAAGAGGCCAAGGCTGGCGTCAAGCGCGCAGCCTAGTTAGGCTTGCGCCTGTGAGAGCCCTTGCGCTGTTCATCCTGCTCGGCGCCGCGCTGCCGGCCGCGGGCTACGACGCGAACGGCGTCGCGCTCGGCGACCGCGAGGCCCAGTTGAAGCAGCAGTTCCCGAGCGCGTACTGCCAGCCGCTGCAATGGAAGAGCCGCGCCGCCGACCGGCGCTGCGACGACGGCAAGATCTCCTTCGGCGGCATCGAGGCGCGCATCACCTTCTATCTGAGGAAGGACGCGGTCGAGGCGTTCGACGTCCGCTTCAACACCAGCGAGCTGGAGCGCGTGACCGGGCTCCTGAAATCGCGCTACGGCGCTCCGCTCGCCGACGCCCGGGAAAAGATCTACCGCAAGGGCAAGGAGCTCAGGGAGATCTACAAGGCGCGCTGGGAGAAGGGCGCCGAGCGGGCAGTGCTGACCTCGCAGCTGGGCAAGAAGCGCTCCCAGCTCACCGTCTCGCGCGGTAGCTTCGAGGACGAGATCTACCGCGTAAGATAGCCGCGTGGAGGCGACCATGGACCGGGAGTCCGAACGAGCCAGGGAAATCGACGCCGCGGTGGCGGATGTGCGGGCGATCGAGAAAGCCGGGGGCGTCACCGCCGAGAGCCTGGAGAAGATCAAAGCGCGGCTGATCCGGCTTGCGGCGCGCACGGACCTCTTCAGCCTGGAGGACTACCCGCCCCCGCAGCCCGGCTCGAAGCGCAATTCGTGCCTGTACCGGATCTCGGAGGACGCCGACCACCGCCTCGCGCTGTACGCCAACGCCTCGGTCGGGGGCTACGGCACGCCGGCGCACAACCACACCACCTGGGCGGTGATCGTAGGCGTGAGCGGGGAGGAGCGGAACCGCTTCTACGAGCGCAGCGCCGAGGGCGGGGTGCGCGAGACGGGGCAGTTCGTGGTGAAGCAGGGGACCGGGGTCGCGTTCATGCCCGAGGACCTGCATTCGATCCACATCGATGCGCCGCTCCTCAACTTCCACATGTACGGCCTCGCGCTCGAGCAGCTGCACCGGCGCGAGTACTACAAGTCCGACGAGCGCGCCTGGGCGGTGTTCCCGCCGCACTCGGACATCCGCGAAGCGCGCTTCGTCAGGGCGTGACCGGCAGCGTCACCGCCGCCGCCCTGCGCGCGCGGCTCGGCGGGGGCGGAGAGATCGCGCTGCTCGATGCGCGCGAGCAAGGGGTGCACTACCGCGGGCATCCGTTCTTCGCTTCCTCGCTTCCGCTTTCGCGGCTCGAGATGATGGTGGTAGATCTGCTGCCGCGACTCGGGGCGCCGATCGTCCTTCTCGACGGCGGCGGCGAGGGGCTCGCCGAGCGGGTGGCGGAAAAGCTCGCCGGGCTGGGCTACACCGACGTCTCGATCCTCGAGGGCGGCTGCGCCGGCTGGAAGGCCGCCGGGGGCGAGCTCTTCAGCGGCGTGAACGTGCCCTCGAAGGCGTTCGGCGAGTTCGTCGAGCACCGTTACGGCACGCCGCGCATTTCGGCACAGGAGCTGGCGCGGTTGAAGGAAGAGGGCGCGAAGCTCGTCGTGCTCGATTCGCGGCCGTTCGAGGAGTACCACCGCATGAACATCCCGGGCGGGATCGATGCGCCCGGGGCGGAGCTCGCCTGGCGCGTGCACGATCTCGCGCCGGATCCGGACACGCTCGTCGTGGTGAACTGCGCCGGGCGCACGCGCTCGATCATCGGCTGCCAGTCGCTCAGGAACGCAGGTTTGGCCAACAAGGTCGTCGCGCTCAAGGACGGGACCATGGGCTGGGAGCTCGCCGGATTCAAGGCCGAGCGCGGCGCGACGCGCGTCGCGCCGGCGCCGGGAGAGAAGGCGAGGGCAATGGCGCTGGAGAGTGCCGAGCGAGTCGCGAAGCGCTTCGGGGTGAGGTTCGCTGCGCGCGGCGAGGTGCAGGGCTGGACGAAGGACGCAAGCCGCACCATGTACCTGCTCGACGTGCGCACGAAAGAGGAGTTCGAGGCACGGCGCATCGCCGGCTCGCGCCACGCGCCCGGAGGGCAGCTGGTGCAGGCGACCGACGAGTATGTCGGCGTGCGCAATGCGCGCGTCGTGCTGGTCGATCCCGAGCGCGTGCGCGCAGTGATGACCGCCTCGTGGCTGAACCAGATGGGCTGGGACGAGGTCTGGGTGCTCGAGGGCGGCTTCGAGGGGTGGGAAACCGGGAGCGGGCCTCGCGCGAAGCGCGTTCCGGGCCTGCGCGACTGGAAGAAGATAAGCGAGTTGCCTGCGGGGGCGACGGTCGTCGATTTGTCCACGAGCCTGCGCTTTCGCGAGCGTCACGTGCCGGGCGCGTGGTGGGCGGTGCGCTCGCGGCTGGAGGAGGCGCGCCGGCGCATCGGGGAGGCGCGGGAGATCGTGCTCACTTCCGAGGACGGGGTGCTCGCGCAGCTCGCGGCGCCGGAGGCCGCCGAACTGTGGCCTCAGGCGCAGGTCAGATCTCTCGAAGGCGGGAACGCCGCGTGGTTCGCGGCGCAAAGGCCCGTGGAAGCGGGCATCGAGCGCGCGACCACCGCGCTAGACGACGTCTGGTACAAGCCCTACGACCACGGCGCGGACTACGAGAAGCACGCGCGCGAGTATCTGAGCTGGGAGGTCGGGCTGGTGGAGCAGATCAAGCGCGATCCTGCCATTCGATTCAAGGAGTTTCCATGATCGACATTCGAGCCGTCGACCACATCGGCATCCGGGTGAAGGACCTGGAGCGCGCGCTCGCGTTCTACCGCGTGCTCGGGTTCGAGCTGCTGGGGAAGGATCCGCACGACGCCGTCGCGGTGGTGAAGAACCCGCACCAGGTGGAGCTGAACCTGGTCTACAACGCGAACAGCGATGCCGGCGGGAAGAACATTTTGATGGACGTCGGCGAGAAGTACGCCGGGTACACCCACGTTGCGCTCAATGTCGCCTCGATCAAGTCGGCGATCGAGGCGCTGAACGCGAACGGGATCCGGATCACCCAGGGGCCGGTGTCATTCGGCCGGGATGGGCATGTGTCGGTGTTTGTAAGGGATCCGGATTTGAACGTGGTCGAGCTGCGCGGGCGGGAGGAGGATTTGTCGGAGCTCGGTGGGGTGAAGGACTACCGGCCGGAGAATTGAACGGCAGGGCGGGCCGGCCGGGTTTGAAGCTTCACGCCTCGCTAAATCGGGGAAGTTTGGCGTCCGCGTGGGCTGCCGGGTTAGCCCGCATCGCCCACACGACCTCGGTCTCAAGCGAGCATCCCGGGGCCTGCCGCATCGTGCACGCGACCGGAGAGTGAGCGTCGGCCCATGCGGGCCGTCGCCGGCGCGTTCTTTGCCCGAGCCTTAGTTGGGTCAGCGGATATAGCAGCGCTCACGCGATCAATCGCTTCTCGGACGCTCGGGACACTCATGATTCGGCTCCGGTTAAGTTCCGACGCTAGCGCGCCGCTGTACTTGCGGCGCGTCGGCGTTGAGCGGATGGTTCGGCATCTTGTTCATGCCGCCAACTTCATCACGCGTAGCTGCTTGCGTCGCTGTTCGGCGTGCCAAAGGTCGTACTGCGTTTGTTGATTGAGCCAGCTCTCGGCCGAGGTTTCAAACGCGATCGACAGACGCACCGCCATCTCAGGGCTCACGCCCGCGCGACCATTCAGAATCGCCGAAAGAGTCTTACGGCTGACACCCAGGGCCTTCGCGGCTTCGGTAACCGTTACCCCGAGGGGCTCCAGACAAAGCGACTTGATGATTTCGCCCGGATGCGGGGGATTGTGCATGCGCATGGCGCTTCCTTTCAGTGGTAGTCCTCGTAATCGACCGCGTCAGCATCGGTTCCGGCAAACACAAAGGTGATTCACAAGAGCCAGTGTAACCGATGGCGTTACGGGTTACAAGAGGCCGAACGTGGAGCCAACCGGCGCGCGCGCTTTTGTCGCTTGCAAAGCACAGGCGTCTCGCGCGCGTCCGGGTTGGGCGCCGGGTTATGCGGCTTTGCTTGCGTGCAGGAGCGACCGGCGTACCGTTTGCGGTGGTTCTATTTCGACGAAGCGGTTCGCGGAGTAGAGGTAGTCCTCGCCGCTTTCATCGATTACGCGGATGTCGCCCTCCGCCTCTGCGTCATCGTCAGGTAGCACGCGGTAGATTTTGTGCAGTTCCAATGAAGCGGGGTAGCCGCGGTTGTCAACACACACCGCGAAGTGGGTCGTGCGAGATTTGCGTTTCATGTCATTCGTCCAAGTAGCGTTTTCGTTTGATCTCTCTCTTGCCTATCCCGTGCGCCTCGTACCAATGGAGTTCGGCCAGGCGGATGTGCCCGCTTGGAAGGCGGACGCGGGCAATTCCTTTCACCTTTCGCCACCGACCTTTGCCGTAACTCCTTCGCAGGCGCTTGAGGTCGCGAATGCTTCGACCGCTCGCGATGGTTTCGACAACGGTGATATCGCCGACGATCTCGACATCCATACCGAGATTGTGCCATCTCGGGCGCTGCTACCTGAAAGCCGCATAACGTCCACGCCCACGGGCGCGCGCCCGCGGACCTTTGCACTGCGCGGCGGCGCTTGCGCGCGCGTCCCGGTGGGGCGTGCTGTTATGTGGCATGTTTTCTGCGCGCCAACAGTTCTCGTGACAGCGCGCCAACCGCGAGTGCGATGGCGATGACCAAGAGCTCCTCAAGGGGTACCAATGGAAGCAGCGCTCCCCCGATCGGTATCGCCGCTACCACGGCGAAGTGCAGCAGCGTTTTGAGACGCACGACGAGGGGTAGAAGCAACCAAGGTACCCATGTCGCCCAGAGTGCGTGGATCTTGAGCTCGTGAACGACCTCGCGAAACGACTGCGAGCGCCATTGACGGCGCAGCTCCTCACCACGCGCTTTTGCCTCTCTTTCCGCCTTCTCGAGCTCTTGCAACGTGTAGATTCTTCCGGGGTCGGGTCGGACAGAAGGCCCGCCGTAGACCCTCGGTATGTAGTGCCCAATGGCCATCGCGATCGCCAGGCTACAAACAAAGGCGATCAAACTTGCCGACAGAAGCTTTGCCCCGAGCTTCAAGACGGCGCCGAGCGTCATTTCATGCCACATAACGTTCAATCATCAGCAAAAGTGCTGAATAACATGTTCGTACCCCGCGTTCGTTTCGTCAACCTGCCCTTGAATCAGCGCGTTACTGGACTGTATGAATATCCACCTGTCCGGTTGTACGACTGTTCATGGGACAAGAGCCTGATTTTTCGCGGGATTCCCCAAGGGCCTCCGCCAGTCCCCGCTTGATCGACCGCTTTCGCGCGACGATCCGCACGCGGCAGTACAGCCGGCGCACGGAGAAGTCCTACTGGTTCTGGACACGCCGTACGCTCGGGCGCACCTGCTCGGGCAGATGCTCCAGGACGTTGCGCAGCTTGTGCACCTGGCAGCGCTGTACGAGCGCGGCTTCGCCGAAGATGTCCCGGATCGCGCGTCGCAACTCCTTGGCGCCGTCGATCACCCACAGCCGGGGCGAAGGGTGAGGCGGGTTTCCACTCTGTGCTGAACGCTCGCGCGGCGCGCTGCGTTGACGGCTGGAGCGGTCACCGCCCTTCAGGCCCGAGCGGGCGGCGAACCTTCAGGACTCTCCGCAACGGACGCCTGCTGCGCCGCCCACCACGCGGGAAGCCCCGGGTTGATCCTCTGCCACCCGAGGCCGTGATACGACGGCTTGCGCAGCTGGAGCGCGACGACCGCGACGGTCGCGGCGAGCGAGATCGAGATGGCGGCGGGCCATCCCGGGAAATCGAGCGCGATGGTGCCGGCCGCGAGCGCCACGAACAGCGCCGCCCAGGCGAGCTCGAGCGGCCGCGCCATGCGCACGACGTTGCAGAACAGGAAGAAATGCGCCACCACGAAGCCGATCACGAATCCCCACCACCAGACCATGGTCGCGAGCGCGATGCCGGCGGACGAGCCGGCGACGAGCACGATCGCATCTCGCAGCGACAGGCGGAAGCCCGGGGCGAAGGGGCGGTTCGGCATCGCTAGGGCAGTCCGCGCCACCAGAGGAGCGCGAAGCCCGCGCCGGCGGTGAGGGTCGCATAGACGGCGGCGAACCCGGCGTAGCGCCGGGTGACGCGCCGATGCTCGTCGGGCGTGAGATAGGAGCCGCCGTATTCGTCGGCTCGCCACATGTGGAGATGATAGGCGAGCCGCCAGCCGACGAGCGCGGCGAGCGCGAGGCTGAGGGCGAAGCGCGTCCATTGCAGCGAGGCGTCGGGCGCAAGCGGCCAGAAAGCGGCGGCGAAGAACATCAGCGCGAACAGGAGCGGCGAACCGAAGTGGGGAATTCCGCCGTGGCCGTTGGGCATGATGCTTAGCGCAGGAACGACCCGTCGGTGACGTCGATCACCGCGCCGTTGACGATCTCCGGCGCGTCGGCCGCCAGCCAGCGGATCACTTCGGCGACCTCGTCCGGCCGCCCGACGCGGCGCGTGTAGACCGCCTTCATCAACTGCTCGATCCGTTCGGGCTGCGCCTTCCCGAGCAGCTCGGTGTCGATCGGCCCGGGCGCGACCGCGTTCACCTGGATGCCGCGCGGCCCGAGGAAGGCCGCGAAGCTGCGCGTGAAGCTGACCACGCCCGCTTTGGTCACCCCGTACCACAAGTCCGTGTGCGGCGTGTACGCGGCAATCGAGGCGAGGTTGACGATGCGGCCGCTCTTTCTTTCGATCATCTGCTTCGACACCGCGCGGATCAGCTCGACCGGCGCCTCGAGGTTGATGCGCAGGATGCGCGCGCGCTGCTCGTCGGTGTAGCGGTCGATCGCGACCGCGTTCTGGATTCCCGCGTTGTTGACCAGCACGTGGATCTCGCCCAGCGACGCCACGAGCTTCGGAATCCCGGCCAGATCCGTTAGGTTGTAGACGACCCGGTTCTCCAGCGCCTCGTCCGGAAAATCCCGGTCGAGCGCGAGGACGCGAAAGCCGCCTTTCGCCAGCGCCTCGGCCACCGCGCGCCCGATTCCGCGCGCGGCAACGGTGACGAGCGCTGTCTTCAACCCAGCCCTGGCATGGAAAACCCGCTCGCCTTGAGCTCGCCGATGAGGCTCTCTTCCTGAGCCGAATCCAGCTCCACCAGCGGTGGGCGGCAGGTCTTCCACTGCGGGTCATTGCCGAAATGCGCGATGGCCGCCTTGAGCGCCGGGATCATCGGCTGTTTCTGCACGATCTTCCGCGTCGCGGTGATCGCCGCCTGCTGCCTGTCGGCATCCGGCGAGCGCCAGTTCCGGAACAGTTGATCGATCGGCCCCGGGTTGATGTTGCCGGTGGCGGTGATGCAGCCCTTGCCGCCGTTTCTCATGTTCTCGAGCAGGAACACCTCGCTCCCGGCGAATACGTCGAAGCCCTCTTTTGCGAATTGGTCGAGCATCGCCTTGGTGTTCTGCCAATCGCCCGAGGAGTCCTTCACTCCGGCGACGATCCCCGGGTACTTGGAAAGGAGCCTTCCGATCAGCGCGAGCGTGATCGGCACCTGGGACACCGGCGGGATGTGGTAGAGGTAGAGCCGCAGCCGCTCGTCGCCGACGCGCTCGATCACCTCGGCGAAGCTCCGGTACAGGCCCTCGTCCGAGACGCCCTTGTAGTAGAAGGGCGGCAGCATCAGCACGCCCGCGCAGCCGAGCCTGACCGCGGCGCGCGTCATCTCGATCGAGTCGGAAAGCGCGCAATGCCCGGTGCCGGGCATCAGCTTCGCGGGCGGCACGCCCGCCGCGACGAGCGCTTCCAGAAGCGCGAGCTTCTCTGCGACCGACATCGAGTTCGCCTCGCTGTTGGTGCCGAAGACGGCGAGCCCCGCGCAGCCGCTCTTCAGGAGCCATTTGCAGTGCCGCGCGAAACGCCCGGCGTCGGGCGCGTATTCCTTCGTGAAGGGTGTGACGACCGGCGCGAGCACGCCGGCGATGCGCTCTTTGTTCGCCATCGGAATCCGGGTTACAGTGCGGGCCGCCATTATGGCCGACGTTTCCCGCGCGGTGAACATCGAGGACCTGCGCCGCATGGCGCGCAGGCGCCTGCCGCGCGCGATCTTCGATTTCTTCGACGGCGGCGCCGAGGACGAGACGACGCTGCGCGAGAATCGCGCCGCCTTCGAGCGCGTGCGGCTGCTGCCCAAAGTGCTGGTGGACGTCGCCGAGGTGGACACGCGCACGCAGATCCTCGGCGCGGAATCGCAGCTCCCGCTCGCAGTCGCGCCCACCGGCGGCATCGGCGCGGGCCGCCCGGGGGCGGACGTATGCATCGCGCGCGCGGCGAAGGCCTTCGGCATTCCCTACACGCTCGCCACGCCCGCCACCGCCTCGATCGAGAGCATCCGCGCCGAGTCGGACGGCCGCCTGTGGTTCCAGCTCTACTGCGTGAAGAACCGCGAGTTCCGCGAGAAGCTCGTCGCGCGCGCGCGCGACGCCGGCTACGAGGCGCTGCTCGTCACGGTGGACCTGCCGGTGTCGGGAAAGCGCGAGCGCGATCCGCGCAACGGCTTCGTCACCCCGTTCCGTCCCAACTGGCGCAATTCGCACGACATCTGGCGCAAGCCCGCGTGGCTCCTGGACATCGCGCGCTCGGGGCTGCCCGAGATGGAGAACATGCGCGGCTATCCGTGGGCCGCGCCGACGAGCGACATCGTGACGGCGGTGGGCCGCGAGATGGACGCTTCGCTCGACTGGGAGGCGGTGAAGCGCCTGCGCGAGCTGTGGCCGGGGAAGCTGCTCCTGAAGGGCGTCGAGCGGACCGACGACGCCGAGCGCGCGGCGATCGTGGGCTGCGACGGCGTGGTGGTGTCGAACCACGGCGGGCGGCAGCTGGACGGCGCGGCGCCGACCCTCGAGGCGCTGCCGGCGATCGCGCGCGCGGTCGGAGGAAGGCTCACGGTGCTGCTCGACGGCGGCGTGCGCCGCGGTGTGGACATCCTGAAGGCGCGCGCGCTCGGGGCACAGGCGGTGCTCGTCGGGCGCGCGACGCTCTTCGGCGCCATGGCGGGGGGCGAAGCCGGCGCGAAGCGCGCGCTCGAGATCCTGCAGGACGAGCTGGTGCGCGCGATGCGGCTGTGCGGCGTGCGCTCGGTGGCCGAGATCGGCCCGCACCTGGTCGCGCCGCGCTAGGACGAAATGTCAATACAATTGTATTGACAGTTGTTCGGGCTTGGCGCCATCATGGGCGAATGAAGCCCGAAGCCAGGTCCGAGCAGCTGCAGATCCGGGTGACCCCCGCCGAGAAGTCCGCCATCGCGCGCGCGGCGCGCCGCGCCGGGCTCGGCATGTCGGCCTACGTGCTCTCGAGGGTGCTGCCCGAGCAGCCGGAGCAGTGGCGCGAGCGGCTGCGCGAGCTCGAGGCGAGCGGCGGGGCGCGCACCGCGCTCGCCGGGCTCAGCGCCTGGCTCGCGGGCCTCGCCGCGAGCGAGCTGCCCGGGGCGATCGCCGAGCCGCCGCCGGCGGGGCTGTCGGATTTCCACGCCAATTACGTCGCCGCGATGGTCGAGCAGGCTTGCGCGGCGCGCGGCGTGGATGCGCCGCAGTGGACGCGCGGCGTCGCGCCGCTCGCGCGCCCGGCGTTCGCCAGCGACCTGGCGAGCCTGCGGCTGCACCTGCTCGCGCATTCGCCGCCGCCGTTCAGGCGGCGCAATCTTTTCGTCGACTCGAGCGTCGGCGCGCAAGTCTGAGGTGCCGGCCCTTTCCGCCAAGGACCTGCGCCGGCTGTTCGAGCTGTTGAACGAGGAGCTCGCGAGCTCGGGCGCACAGGGCGAGCTCTTCCTGGTCGGCGGCGCAGTGATGTGCCTCGCCTACGCCGCGCGCCCGTCCACGGAAGACGTGGACGCGTACTTCAAGCCTGCGCGCGAGGTGCGCGAGGCGGCCGCGCGCGTGGCATCCAGGACGAACGTCGGGACCGACTGGCTGAACGACGCGGTGAAGGGGTTCATGAGCGAGCGCGGCGATTTCCAGCCGTGGCTCGAACTGAGCCACCTGCGCGTCATGCTCGCGCAGCCCGAGTACCTCTTCGCCATGAAGTGCCTGGCGCTGCGGCTCGGAGCCGAATTCCACGACGAGGACGACATCCGCTACCTGCTCCGCCATCTCGGGGTGGCGAGCTACGACAAGGCGCTCGAGATCCTCGCGCGCTACTACCCGCTCGAGCGCTTCCCGCAGAAGACGCTCTACGCCCTGGGCGAGCTGCTGCCCAAGCCGCGCGCGCGACGCTGACCGGCTCGCTCATGCCCTGGCCGCCGCCGGCACGTAGTTCCTCGGCAGCCCCGCGCGCGCGAGCGCGCCGTGCAGCTCGGTGCCCGCGAGGTTGCGCTCGAGGATCCTGCGCACCGCGAGCAGCTTCTCCAGGTCCACCCCGGTACGCAACCCCATCGAGTCGAGCATGAACACCAGGTCGTCCATCACGACGTTGCCGCTCGCGCCGGGGGCGTAGGGGCAGCCGCCGAGGCCGGCGAGCGTGGCGTCGAACGCGCGCACGCCGCAATCGAGCGCGGCGGCGACGTTGGCGAGACCCGTGCCGCGCGTATCGTGAAAATGCGCGCCGACCGGGATCCTGCCGACTTCGGCCAGCACGGCCTTGAACACCGCGCGCACCTGCGCCGGGTCGCCGTAGCCCACGGTGTCCGCGACCATCACCTCGTCTACGCCGATCGCCGCGTAGGCGGCGGCGTAGCGGCGCACGTCCTCGACCGGCACGCGCCCCTCGTAGGAGCAGCCGAGCGCGGTGGAAAGGCCGCCTGCGATCAAGGGGCGCTTTGCCGCCGCAAGCGCGTTCCTCGCCTCGACGATGCGCTTCAGGTCGGCGAGCGACACCTCGCGCTCCCTGCGCACGTTCTTCAGGTTGTGGGTGCGGCTCACCGACATGACGAAGTTCATCTTGTGCACCCCGAGCGCGAAACCGCGCTCGGCGCCCTTCAGGTTCGGGATCAGCGCCGTGACCGTGAGGCCCGGGATCGCCAGCGCGCGCCGCGCGACCTCCTCGGCGTCCACGAACTGCGGCGCGAGCCTGGGCGGCACCAGCGAGGTGACCTCGATCTCGCGCACGCCCGCAGCGGCCTCGGCCTCGATCCAGGCGAGCTTGTCGGCGGTCGGGAAGAAATCCTTCACGAGCTGCAGGCCGTCCCTCAGCCCGACTTCGCGCACCATGACGTCGATGTCGCCCATGCTCATTTCCCCCGGAAAACCGGCTTGCGCTTTTCGTTGAACGCGCGCACGCCCTCGTGGCGGTCCTCGGTGTCCACCAGGCGATTGTAGGCCTCGATCTCGAAGCGGTAGCCGGTGGCGAGGTCCATCTGCAGCCCGTAGTGGATGGATTTTTTCGCCTGGCGCACGGAGAGCGGCGCGTTGGCGGCGATCTCGTCCGCCGTCGCGAGCGCTTCCGCGAGCACCGCGCCGGGCTCGCAGACGCGGTTGAACAGGCCCCAGGCGAGGCCTTCCTCGGCGCTGAACGCGCGCGCGGTGAGGATCAGCTCCTTGGCGCGTCGCTCGCCGACCGCACGCGCGAGGTTCTGCGTGCCGCAGCCCCCCGGCATGATGCCCAGGCGCACCTCCGAGAGCGCGAAGCGCGCCCCGCGCGCGGCGTAGATGAAATCGCAGCCGAGCGCGGTCTCCAGGCCCCCGCCGTAAGCGTGGCCGTTCACCGCGGCGATCACCGGCAGCGGCAGCTCCATCAGCGCCACGAAGCCGCGCTCGAACAGCTCGTGCTGCGCGCGCCACGCCTCCTCGCTCATGCCGTGGCGCTCCTTGAGGTCTCCGCCCGCGCAGAACGCGCGCTCGCCCGCGCCGGTGAGGACTAGGCAGCGCAGCTCGCCGGGGTCGGCCGTAAGCCGCGTCCACAGGTCGAGCGTATCGCGCCCCATCTGCGTGTTGAAGGCGTTCAGCACCTGCGGGCGGTTGAGCGTGACCTGGAGCACGTGCTCGCCGCGCGGCTCGAGCGCGAGCGTCTCGTAGGACGGGAGCTTCATGCGGCGAGCACCTTGTCCGTGTATTCGCCGAGCGCCGGCGGGCCCGAGCGCGGCGCCGGCCGCTCGCCGTCGAACGAGATCGGCAGGCCGATGAGAGGTACGCTCGAACCGGGCACCGCTTGCAGCATGCCGAGCGCGCGCAGCTGCTCGTGCTCGAGCAGCTCGCGCACGTTCTGCACCGGCGCGCACGGCACTCCGGCAGCCTCCAAGGCCGCGCCCCACTCGGCGCGGCTGCGCTTGCGCGTCTCGGCTTCGATCAGCGCATCGAGCGCGCCGTGGCTCTTCACCCGGTCGGCGTTGGAGCGGAAGCGCGGGTCCTCGGCCCATTCGGGATGCCCAAGTGCGCCGCAGAGCTTGCGGAAGAGTGCATCGTTCGCGGCGCCGATCACAAAATCGCCGTCGGCCGCCGGGTAGGCCTGGTAGGGGACGATCTCCACGCGCCCGGAGCCGCCGCGCTTCGGCACCTCGCCCGAGGCGAGGTACTGCACGGCGTACGGTCCCATCCACGCCGCAGCGGTCTCGAACAGCGACACGTCGACCACCGCGCCCTCGCCGGTGTCGCGCCGGCGCCCGAGCGCGGCGAGGATCCCGATCACCGCCCAGAGCGAGCTTCCCATGTCGACGAGCGAGGGCCCGACGCGCACCGGCGGGCGGCCTTCCTCGCCGGTCACGCTCATGATGCCGGCGAAGGCCTGCATCAGCGCGTCGTAGCCGGGGCGAGCGGCGAGCGGGCCACGCGCGCCGAACGCGCCCATGTTGCAGTACACGAGCGAGGGCTTGCGCGCGCGCAGGGCCGCGGCGTCCAGGCCGAGCGCCTCGACCTGGCCCGGGCGCATGGCCTGCAGCACGACGTCGGCGCGCGCGACGATGTAGCGCACGAGCGCCCCGCGCTGCGCCGCATCGCGCAGCTCGCATACCGCAGAGCGCTTGCCGCGGTTAACCGCCACGAAGGATGGGCCTCCGCCGTCCACGAACGGCGGCCCCCAGGTGCGCGCGTCGTCGCCGCCGGGCTTCTCGATCTTCACCACCTCGGCGCCGAGATCGGCGAGCACCTGGCCGGCGAAGGGGCCGGCGACGTTGTGCGCTAGTTCGACCACCGTGATGCCGGCAAGCGGTGTAACCATGTGTCTCCCCGCAATCGCCAAGTCTACCGGCGGAAATTCCTGACGTAATCGGGTGCCGCGAAGATCCACTCGAGCGCGTCGTGGTAGCGCCCGGCGTCCCGGCCCCGGTACATGTCGTTGCGAACCAGGCGCGCGGCGCCCGAGGCGTGGAACAGGTGCCCCATCATGGTCGCCGAGAGCTGCACGCGCGCCGTGCGCACCAGGCGCGTGTCCTGGTAGCGCCTGAAGGCGGCGGGAAAGTCGCCGTCCGCCTCGTCGGCGCAGGCGGCGAGGCACACCGCGTCCTCCATCGCCTGCGCGGCGCCCTGCGCCATGTATTGCAGCATCAGGTGCGCGGCGTCGCCGAGCAGCGTTACCGGCCCCTGCGTCCAGTTCTCGGTCGGCTGGCGAAAGCGCAGCATCCAGCGGCGGAAGCTCTTCGGCACGCGCATCAGCGCCATGATCTTGTCGCAGTTCCTGGCGAAGAGCGGCAGCACCTCCGCGGGCGGCGCTTCCTCGTTGTGTCCGGCGCCCGAGTGCTCGCGCACCACCGTGGCGACGAGGTTGAACAGCTTCCAGCCGCGCAGGGGGTAATGCACGATGTGCGTGTTCGGCGCGGCCCACAGCGTCGCCGCCGCCCAGCGCAGGTCCTGCGGCATCTCCTCGGCGCGCAGCACCGCGCGATAGCACATGTGGCCCGAGACCGGCGGCTCGCCGTCGCCGACGATTTGCTCGCGCACGCGCGAGTTCCAGCCGTCGGCGCCCACCAGCGCGATGCCTGCGACGCGCTCGCCGCCGGCGAGCTCGACCGAGACGCCGCTGTCCTCGACGCCGAATCCCGCGACGCGGCTCGAGGCGCGCAGCTCGATCCTGTCGTTTTCCTTGCAGCCGTCGAGCAGCGAGCCGTGGATGTCGGCGCGGTGCGTCACGGCGTAGGGATTGCCGAAGCGCCTGGCGAAGCGCTGGTCGAGCGGGATGTCGATCACCGTCTCGCCCGAGAGGCCGTCCATGAGGAGCAGGCGCTCGATGAAGACCGCCTCCCGCTTGACCAGCTCGCCCACGCCGAGCGCGTCGAGCGCGTGCCAGGCGTTGGGCGCAAGCTGGATTCCGGCGCCCAGCTCGCCGAACTCGCGCGCCTGCTCGAGAACCAGCACGCGGAAATTCCTGCGCGCGAGCCCCAGCGCGCAGGCGAGCCCTCCGATTCCGCCGCCGGCGACGACCACGGGCTTGGCGACGCGCACGGCGCTCATCGCGGCGGCACTCAGGTCAGGCTAGCGATAAGCCTGGCTGCACTTCGCGATCTCGTCGTTCGTCATCACCGGCTTGATGACGCACTGCGCCTCGCGCAGGGCGCGCTGGCGCTTCGCCTCCTTCTCCTGCTCCAGCTTCGCCAGGCGCCTCTTTTCCTCGGCCTCGCTCCTGGCGCGCCCGGCATCGAGCGCGGCGCGCCCGGCTTCCGCGGCCTTCTGCCTTTCTTCCTCCTCGATCGCGCGGCGCAGCTTTTCCTCCGACTGCCTGCGCGTCGCCTCCTGCTCGGCTTGCGGCGCGGCCGCGGCGCCACGCGGCTGACGGCCGGGAGAGGCAGCCGGCTTCGGCGGCGTCGGCGCGGGGCGCGCCTCATCCGATCTTCGGTCGTCGCCCGCCCGCTGCGCCTGGAGGCCGGTCGCAGCGAGCCCCAGGCAGGCGAGCAAGGCCGCCGCGAGTGCGGTATTGCGGTACTTCAGCATGGTTCCTCCCTCAGTCCGGACATCGGCATTTTATTTACTCCAAATTCGCGCGGCGCGCCAATCGGCGCAAGCCGGCGATGCAGAGCCATGCGCTATAGTAGCCGCCGCGCTTCGGACCGAAGGGGAGGCCGCAATGAGCACCGTGGGATGGATCGTTCTCGCGCTGGGTGTGGCGATCGTGCTGTTCGCGATCGCGGTGTACAACCGGCTGGTGGTGCTGCGCAACCGCTTCAAGAACGCGTTCGCGCAGATCGACGTGCAGCTCAAGCGCCGCTACGACCTGATCCCGAACCTCGTCGAGGCGGTGAAGGGATACATCCAGCACGAGCGCGGCACGCTCGAGGCGGTGATCGCGGCGCGCGGCGCGGCGGTGACCGCGGCGGGCCGCGCCGCCCAGGCGCCGGGCGACCCCGCGGCGATGCAGGGCCTCGCGCAGGCCGAGGGCCTCCTCGGCGGCGCGCTGGGGCGGCTGCTCGCGGTGTTCGAGGCCTACCCCGACCTGAAGGCCAACCAGAACGTGATGTCGCTGCAGGAGGAGCTGACCAGCACCGAGAACAAGGTGGCGTTCTCGCGCCAGGCCTTCAACGACTCGGTGATGGAGTACAACGTCAAGCGCGAGTCGTTTCCCGACAGCGTGTTCGCCGGGATGTTCGGCTTCACGCCGGCCGAGCTGCTGCAGGCGACCGAGTCCGCCGAGGAACGCAAGGCTCCCAAAGTGAAGTTCTGAGCGTCGAGCGGCGGTGGCCGCCGAGTTCGATTTCTTCGAGCAGCAGGATGCTGCGCGCCGCGCCACGCGCCGGCTGATCGCGGGCTACGTGCTGGCCGTGGCGTTCGTGGTCGCGAGCTTCTGCGCCGCGGGCGCCCTTGCCTACGCGGTCCTCGCCATGTACGGCGCTCTGCCGCTCGCCGGGGACGCGCCGCTGAAGTGGAGCGGCCTGTTCGGCACCTACTTCTACGCGCTCGCGCGCGTGCCCGTCCAGGTCTACGGCGCCGTCGCAGGCGTTGTCTCCGGGGTCGTTCTGGCGATCTCCGCGTACCGCGTCTGGCGGCTGAGGGACGGCGGCCCGGCGGTCGCCTGGCTGCTCGGCGCGCGCTACGTCGAGCCCGGGAAGTGCAGCGCGATCGAGCGGCGGCTTCTGAATGTGGTGGAAGAAATGGCGATCGCCTCGGGGATCGCGGTGCCGCCGGTCTACGTGCTCGACTTCGACGACGCGGTGAACGCGCTGGTCGCCGGCTTCTCGCCCAACGAGGCGGTGATCATCGTCACCAAGGGCGCGTTGGCGAAGCTTTCTCGCGACGAGCTGCAGGGCGTGATGGGCCACGAGTTCAGCCACATCCTGAACGGCGACATGGCGCTCAATGTGTACCTGGCGGGAATCCTCGCGGGGCTCACCTGGATCGGCGAGCAGGGCGAGGAAATGGTGTACCGCGCCGCGTGGCAGGCGAAAGGCAGGCCTCGCGAGGAGCAGAGCCCGGACGCGGTCGGAGCGCTGTTCGGGGCGCTCGTCGCCTTCATCGGTTTTCCCGGCACGCTCGCCGCCGATGCCGTCAAGGCGGCGATCTCGCGCCAGCGCGAGTTCCTCGCCGACGCCGCGAGCGTGCAGTTCACGCGCAATCCCGACGGCATCGCCGGCGCGCTCGATTCGATTCTCGCCTTGCGGGCGCATACCAGCGTGCGCGCGGCGCACTCCGCAGAGCTGTCGCACATGTTCTTCGCTCAAGCCGTGTCGCACTGGTGGGGGTTCCCGACCCACCCGCCGATCGGCGAGCGAATCCGCCGCGCGCACCCGCGCTTCCTGCGCGACGAATACCGAGCGACGCGCCACGGCACGCGCAGCGAGGTGGCGGTGATCGACGGCGCGGGCAACGTGGTGAAGACCGTGCGCACCGGCCAGGCTGCAGCCGGCCTTGCCCTCGCGGCCATCGGGCATCCGACCGCCCGGCACGTGGATTTCGCCGCCCGGCTGCTCGGCAATCTGCCGCAGCGGCTGCGCGCGGCGCTGCAGCGCGCCGACGAGGCGGAGCTCGCGATGTTCGCCCTTGCTCTCGAGCCCGAGGAGGCGACGCGGCGGACCGAGCTGGCGGCGCTCGAGGCGCGTCGGGGCGCGCAATGCGCCGCAAGGACGAATGAGCTGTACGTCTACGTCGGCGGCCTCGCCCGCAACCACATGCTGACGCTCGCCGATCTCGCGGTGCCGGCGATCAAGGCCCAGCGTCAGAAGGAGCGTGACAGGTTCCTCGCCGACCTCGCCGCGGTGGTCGAGGCCGACCGGCGCGTGACGCTGCGCGAGTTCGTGCTGCTCACGCTGCTCAGGCAGCGGTTGCGCGAAGGCGCCGGCCGGCCGATCCCGACGCAGTTCCGCAGGATCGAGGAGGTGGCGGGCGACGCGCACGCGGCGCTCTCGGTGGTGGCGCTCGCCGCGGGCGAAGGCGCGCAGGCCGCGTTCGAGAAGGGCGCCGCGGTGCTCAAGCTCGGCTGGACGTCGCCGGTGGGCGCCGAGGCGCTCGGCGCCGCGAAGCTCGGCGAGTCGCTGGAGCGCCTGCGGCACCTCGCCCCGTTCGCCAAGCCTGCCCTGCTCAAGGCCTGCCTCGAGGCGGCCGCCGCCGACGGCGCGTTCCGGCTCGCCGAGGCGGAGCTGGTGCGCATGGTGGCGGCGACGCTCGACTGCCCGATACCGCCCGTGCTCGCGGCGCAGGATCCGCGCGCGCTCGCCGCATGAACTTCTTCGAGAGCCAGGAACGGGCGCGGCGCAGCACCGCGCTGCTCGTCGCGCTTTACGCGCTCGCCGTGATCGCGGTGGTGGCGGCGGTCGACCTGGTGCTCGCCGCCGCGTACCTGTTCAATTACTCCGAGCTGCGCGTGCCGGCGGGCACGCCGCTCGGCGCGCGCATGCTGGTGAATGCGGTCCCTGCCGCGGTGTATGTCTATGGCGCGCTCGGCACGCTCGCAGTCGTCTTCGCGGTGACCGGTTTCCAGGTGTTGCGCCTCGCCTCGGGCGGCGACGCGGTGGCGGGCATGGTCGGGGCGCGGCGCCTCGCCTCGGGCAGCGCCGATCCGCTGGAGCGGCGCCTGCTCAACGTGGTGGAGGAGATGGCGATCGCCTCCGGCGTGCGGGTGCCGAACGTGTACGTGATGGACGGCGAGCCGGGGATCAACGCCTTCGCCGCGGGCTACGACGTCTCGCACGCAGTGGTCGCGGTGACGCGCGGCGCGCTGCAATCGCTGAACCGCGACGAGCTGCAGGGCGTGATCGGCCACGAGTTCAGCCACATCCTGAACGGCGACATGCGGCTCAACATCCGCATGATCGGCGTGCTCGCCGGGATCGTGTTCATCGGCTCGGTCGGCCAGTTCGTGATGCGCGGCGCCGGGCGCTCGCGGGGTCGCGGCGCCGGTGGCCTGTTCCTGGCGGGCCTGGCGCTGTTCGTCATCGGCTACGTGGGCCTTTTTTTCGCTCAGATGATCAAGGCGGCGATCTCGCGCCAGCGCGAGTTCCTCGCCGACGCCTCGAGCGTGCAGTTCACGCGCAACCCGGACGGCATCGCCGGCGCGCTCGACCGGATCGGGCAGTCGGCGGGCGGCGCGCTGATCGCGAACCGCTACGCCGAGGACATGTCGCACATGTACTTCGGCAAGAGCGCGCCGGCGCTGTTCGATACGCACCCGCCGCTCGCCGAGCGCATCCGGCGCGTGAACCCGCGCTTCCAGGCGCACGAATACAGCAGGACGCGCGCCCCGGCGACGCCGCGCGCCGAGGAGCTTGCTGCCGCTCCCGCCGCCGCCAGGTCGGTGGAGTGGGGCCCGGCGGGCAGGCGCGGGGGCGACCAGGCGAGCACCTGGGGACGCTCGGCGGGCGCCGCGGTGGCGCTCGTCGGGGCGCTCGACGGCGCCAAGCTGGGCGTCGCGCAGCGCCTGATGCGCGCGCTGCCGGCCGGGCTGCAGGCGCAGCTCGCCGATCCGCAGGGCGCGCGCGCTGCGTTGATCGCGCTGATGCTCGCTCCCGGGCCCGCGATGCAAGCGCAGCTCGCGGCGCTGCGCTCGGCGGGCGCCGGCGCGCTGGCAGAGGCGGCGCGCGCCCTGGCGCCCGAGGCGGCGGGGCTCGCGCCGGCGCTGCGCCTGCCGGCGATCGACCTCGCGCTGCCGGCGCTCAAAGCTGGCTCGCCCGGGGCGAAGCGGGAGCTGCTTTCGGCGCTAGAGGCGGTGATCCAAGCCGACCGGCGCGTGTCGCTGCACGAGTTCAGCGTACTCGAACTGGCGAGAAGCCAACTCGCGCCCGCGCCGCGGCCGCTCGCGCAACGCGCAACGCTCGCCTCGCTTGGCGAGGAGGCCGCGACATTGCTCGCTCTGCTCGCGCAAGCCGGGCGCGGGGGCCGCGACGCCGACAGCGGGACGCGGGCGTTCGCCGCCGGCGTGAAGGAGATGGGACTCGACAATCTGGCTGCGCCGGGCCGGGAGCGGCTGACGCTCGAGGCCGCGGCCGCGGCTCTCCAGGCGCTGAAGCGCCTCGCGCCGCTGCAGAAGGCGCTTCTGGTGAAGGGATTGTTCGCCGCGGCGACCGCCGACGGCACGATCCGGGTGGCCGAAGCCGAGCTGCTGCGCCTGGTGGGCGCGGTGCTCGATTGCCCGCTGCCGCCGTCGCTCGAGGAAGCTACCTCGTCTTCTTAGCGAGGCGCCCGAGGATCTGCTCGCGCGTCTCGCGCGCCGCGGCGGCGAACGGCCCGCCGGCGGCCACCGCGCGCTCGATCAGCGGCAGCGCGTCCTCGTCGCGACCCTGGTCGGAGAGCGTCTGCGCGAGGTTGTTGAGCACGATCACCGAATCGGGCGCGCGGCTCGCCGCGCGCCGCAGCACCTGCTCGGCCTGCGGCAGTTCCTTGAGGGCATAGTGAGCGTTCGCGAGCCCGATCGCCGCGTTCACGTTGTCGGGCCAGCGCGCGAGGAAGCTCGCGTACGCGGTGCGCGCCCCGCGCGCGTCGCCCACGCGCTCGAACGCCGCGATGGCCGCGAGCCAGCGGGTTTCATCGGCGGTCGCCGGGACGCGCTGCGGCGGCAGCGCGACCATCGCCCAGTAGCCGCTTTTCTTCCACATGAACTCGTACAGCGCGAACGGAATCAGCCGGCGCTCGGTCTCGCCGGAGCGCAGGATGAGCTGCCCGTAGTCGTAGTCGTAGCCCATCGCGACCGCGTAGTGCCAGTACTCCAGCGGCCCGATGCCCTGGTCGATCAGCACGACGACCGGGTTGCCGGCCGCGATCTCGCGCAGCAGGTCCGCGAAGCGCGGCGCGAGCACGTAGGACACCATGCCGCGGCGCCGCGCGGCGGCGAGCATCTCGACCTGGAGACTGCCCTTGCGCTCAGGTAGGTAGACCTGGGAGACAAGGTCGTCGGGAGTGACCTTGACACCGAAATTCGCCAGCGCAGTAGCGAGCGCGGCCGGCCCGCACTGGTACTCCACCTGGGGGAAGAACGGCACCTGCGTGAGCTCGACCTCCCTGGGCGCGCCCTGCGGCGGCCCCTCCTCGGCGAGCTGCGCGGTCTGGGGGAACAACCCCGCGCAGCCGGAAAGCGCGGCCGCCAGAACGAAAACGCCCGCCGTGAGGCGGGCGCTTCGTAAGGCTGAAAAGCCTTGCAGCACTATCTCTTGGTCACTACCCACCAGATCAGCACGATGACGGCGACGACGAGCAGCAGGCCTGCCGTATCGGCTCCCGCGGGCATCGCATTGATTTTGCCGGCGAGGGATTGCACTTCCTCGTCGGTCATCGCGGCAACGCGGTCTTTTGCGGTCGCCGGGTCGATGCCGAAGGTCTGAAGCTGGCTCGCCACGTCCGAGCGGCCGACGAAGTTCAGCAGCGTCGAGCGGTCGGCCGACGAGGAGCTCGTCACGACCTGGTCGGTGCCGATCATGCCAGCTTGCGCGATCTGAAACGGCGTCCACGCCATCAGCACGACCAAGATGCGGCAGATCATTCTTGTCCAAGCATTCATGCGCTCTCCCATCAGAAAAGTTGACCGAGTGACCCAAACCCGACGACCTGCCTTCCTGTCGCGGCCGTCCGGGGGTCAATCTAGCCCCGGACCCCCGCAGAAGTCAAGGGAACGCGGCGAACGGTGCATTTCATGCAAAATCCTGATGATGCTGGCGAATTTCGACCGCCGCGGCGTCCTGACCGGGCGCGCGTGCGCCCTCGCTGTGGCGCTTTTGCTCGCCGCGGGCGCGTTCGCGCAGTCGCCGGACGAGCAGCTTTTCGCCGCGATCGAGGAGGGAAAGGAGCTGCTCGCCGAGGGGCTGGTGGCGCGCGGCCGCGCCAGCGTGAACGCACGCAACGCCGCGCGCGAAACGCCGCTGCACCGCGCGGTGGAGAAGGGAATGAAGACGCTCGCGCAGGTCCTGGTGAAGGCCGGCGCCGACCTGCGCGCGCGCACCGATCACGGCGAGCCGGCGCTGCACTTTGCGGCTCTGCACGCCGATCCGTTCTACGTCGATCTTCTGCTCGACGCGGGAGCCGATCCCAAGGCGCGCAACGACGCGGGCGAGACGGCGCTTTACTGGGCGGTTCTCTCCGGCCACATCGTCACCGCGCAGCGGCTTCTCGAGCGCGGCGCCGACCCGAACGTCAGGGACCTGAAGGGCAACACGGCGCTGCACGCCGCGGCCGACGGCGGGCACCTGGAGATCGCGAGGATGCTGCTGGCGCGAATGACCGAGCCGGGTGCGAAGAATCGCGAAGGACTCAGCGCGCGAGATTACGCTCGCCGGCGCGGCTACGAGTACATAGAGAAGCTTCTGCAATAGTCGAGCGGGATTCCGTCGCCGGCCGGCGACAGGGAAATCGCCATTGCTTCAACGTCTTTGCCCGGCGACAGCGGGAAGCGTCGCCGCGCGCCGACGCTTCGAGCGGTTTTTCCTGCGCTCGAATTTTTCACATTCGATGCGCAAGCTCTTGTAGCGCCGCGCAATTCCGGCGTTGGCACGAAGGTTGCGGCATCCATCTGTGCCGTCCCGCAACGACGTAGGGGATCAACATGGAACGGACCAGGATTCACCCGGTAGTGCTCGCCGCCGCGACATCGGTGCTGCTCGTCAGCCTGCTCGGTGCCGCAGCGCTCACCGGCATGCTGCCGACCGCGACCTCCAGACAGGATGAGGCGGCCGCGCCCGCAAAATCCGCTCCGGCGCGGCAGCAACCGGCTCCCGGCACAGCGCTCGGGCAAGCGGCGAGCTGCGCCAACTGCGGCGTCATCGTTTCGATCAGGGCCGTGGAGGTGAAGGGCGAGGCCTCGGGCATCGGCGTGGTCGCAGGCGGCGTGACCGGCGCGGTGGTCGGCAACCAGATCGGCCGCGGCGACACGAGGACCCTCATGGCCGTCGCCGGCGCGGCGGGCGGCGCGCTCGCCGGCAACGAGATCGAGAAACACGTCAGGAAGCGCACCGTGTACCGCGTCGTCGTTCGCCTGGACGACGGAACGACGCGCACCGTGTCGCAGCCTTCGGCGCCCGCCTTCGCGGTGGGCGAGCGCGTTCGCGTCCAGGGCAACGCGCTCGAGAGGTCTTGAATGGACCTGCACGAATTCAGGCTGAAGCGCGAGCTGTACTCGGTCGGCCAGGCGGCGGCCGGGTTCGCCATCGTCGCGCTGGTGCTGATGGGCATCGGCGGCACGATCTACAAGGTGATCTCGCCCGAGGGCTGGGTCGCGCAGGCCTTCGGCCGCAGCCTCGCGGCGGGCGCCGCGGCGCTCGGCTCGCTGGCGCTGATCGGCGCGCTGGCGTGGTACTCGCGCGGGTGGAGCGCGCCGCGCGTGCGCAACCGCTTCTCCGACCTGCTCGTGTACACGTTCGCCGGCGCCGGGCTGATCTACGTCGCTCAACTCTGGCTCAAGGGAAGCTTCTAGCGCGCAGCTTTCGTAAACCCTTCTCCCCTGGGCCCGTCCTTCCCCCCTACAGGCGGGCCCTCTTTTTTTCTACGCCGGCCCGAGCGTGGCCGGCGAGATGAGCACGCCGAACTGCTCGCACCAGATGACGACGCTGCCGTATTTCGCCGGGTTCGCGCCTGCCGGCACCGGGTAGTTCTGGCTGCCCTTGAAGGCTTTCAGGCGCCCGAGGTCCACGTACATCGTTTTCGCGACTGCGGTCGAGGGGGTCACGCGCGTCTCCGGGACCAGGTAGACGTGGTACTTGGGCCCGGGTCCGACCTCGAAATCGGACTCGAGGTGGAGCAGCCCTTCGTACACGGTGACGCGACCCTTGCCGTAATGGATCGGATCCGAGGTATTGGCGTGGATGAACGTCCCGCGCGCCACGATCTTTCCCGCCTGCGCGTTCTCGACGCGCTCGGCGCCGACGATGTCGGCGAGGAAGAGGTACGGGTAGAAGAAGATGCCGAGCGCGAAGCCGGCGGCCAGACCGAGCAGGCCGCCGATCACGAACGTGAGAATTGCCTTGCCCATGCCGGACCCTCCCCGAGTCAGTTTATAACCCTTTCCCGGCCCTCCTTCGTTTATAGGCGCGGCAGCAGCAACCAGCCACCCAACGAACAAAGGAGAACGCCATGCAGCCCAGGAAGCTCGCCGCCGCGGTCGCCGCGGCGCTGGCGATTTCGCCCGCGGCTCACGCCGCGGTCCAGGAAACCCCAAGCACCCTTTCGGACCAGCAGTCGGTAGCGGTGACCATCTACAACGAGAACCTCGCGCTGGTGAAGGACGTGCGGCGCGTGGCGCTCGCGCCGGGGCAGAACCGCCTGGCGCTGCGCGAGGTGAGCGGCCGCATGCGGCCGGAGACCGCGCAATTGAGGAGTATTTCGCATCCCGGAGCGCTGACGCTCATCGAGCAGAACTTCGATTTCGACCTGCTCAGCCCGGCGAAGCTGCTCGAAAAGTACGTCGGCCGCAGCGTCAGGGTGGTCAGGACCCATCCCACGACCGGGGCCGAGTCGGTCGAGAGCGCGATCGTGCTCGCGGCGAACAGCGGCGTGGTGCTGCGCATCGGGGACCGCATCGAGACGGGCATGCCCGGCCGCATCGTCTACGACGACGTTCCGCCCAACCTGCGCGACCGGCCGACGCTCGTCACCGAGCTGGCGAGCAGCCGCGGGGGAGCGCAGACGCTCGAGCTTTCCTATCTCTCCGGGGGGCTTGCCTGGAAGGCCGATTACGTCGCCGAGCTCGACGCCGCGGACAAGGCGCTCGATCTCAACGGCTGGGTGACGCTCACGAATACGAGCGGCACCGCCTACCCGAACGCGAAGCTCCAGCTCGTCGCGGGAGACGTCAACCGCGTGCGCGACGAGCTGCGCATGGCGGCCAAGGCGGCGGGCACGATGGCGCGCGCCGAGGCCCCGGCGAGCGCAATGAGCCAGGAATCGCTCTTCGAGTACCACCTCTACACGCTCGCGCGCCCGACCACCATCGCCGACAAGCAGGCGAAGCAGGTGGCGCTGCTCGCCGCAGGCGCAGTGCCGGTGACCAAGGAGCTCGTGCTCCAGGGAAGCGACTACTACTACCGCTCGAGCGTCGGCGGGATCGGGCAGAAGATGAAGGTCGGCGTGTACGTGCAGTTCGAGAACCGCGAAACCTCGCGCCTGGGCATGCCGATGCCGAAGGGCGTGGTGCGCGTGTACAAGAAGGACAGCGCGGGCAACGCGCAATTCGTCGGCGAGGACCGGATCGACCACACGCCGAAGAACGAGAGCGTGCGCCTCAAGCTCGGCGAGGCGTTCGACGTCACGGCGGATAAGAAGCAGACCGACTTCAAGCGGCGCGAGCCGACCAACCGGGCGAGCTACGTCTACGAGAGCGCCTACGAGATCGTGCTGAAGAACGCGAAGAAGGAGCGCTCGACGGTGGTGGTGCGCGAGCCCGTGCCGGGGGACTGGACCATGCTCGAGGAGTCGCAGCGGCACGCGAAGGTGGCGGCCGGGACTGCAGAGTGGCGCGTCGCGGTGCCGGCCGAGGGGAGCGCGACGCTGCGCTATCGGGTCATGGTGCGGTATTAGCGAGCCTTGAGCCGCGGCGCCTTGCGTCGCAGGAAAGTCGGCCGGCGAAGTCGCGGAACGGAGCCCTTGACCAACTGTCCTGCGCGGTCCACTCGGCAGCGCAGGATCTCGGTCCCGCTTCCGAGAAGACCCTGTACGGCGGTGGCCGCGGCCCGGCGCTTGAACAGAGTTCCCAGTTCGGGGCTGTTCATGGCGTAGGTGTCGTCGGAAACGTTGTAGTACAACGCGAACCTCGGGCCGAAGCCGCTGACGATCAGGTATCTTGTTCGGTCGTCGGCGTCCCTGACCCGGCGCTCGATCTCTCGTTTCTGCGCGGCGGTGAGCGGCGGCAGATCTCCCGCTTTCACGTTCGATTGACGCCCTCGCGGCACTGCGAGCCGCTAAGCGGCTGCCGCTCGTTCTCGCGGGTGGAGACTCAGGTACTCGCGTACCTCGAGTTGCATGCGGTCGATCTCAGCCAGAAACCCCGCTGCCGCGGCACGATAGTTGTCGGGATTGGTTTCCGTATTCCGCAGACGAGCCACCTGGGCCTGGAATTGGGCGATGCGGTCCAGCGTGACTTTGAGCTCTTGATCGTTGGCGATCATGGTCATGCCTCCGTCACCTCAACGATACCCCTTCGGGTTCCGTTGCGCTTGAGTTGCCAGCCGAAGACAGCCTCCCCCTCGTCTGGAAAGGCAGCCATTCTGCGCAGCCAGAAGACGCTCGCGCCGAAATGGGCTTGGGCAGCGGAGTGGTCGAAGACGAGCCGGGCTTCGCCTGTTACCTGAGCAAGATCGAACGTGTCCTGCATCACCAGGAAGACGTCCACATCGTTCGGCTCCGGTTTCGCAGTTACGAAGGAGCCCAAGACGATGAATCGCTTCAAGTGTCCGGTCGCGGCGACCAGTTCGTAAATGCGCTTGAGGCGCATCCCGACCAGTGTGCGTTGCCTCGTCGCTTGGCCGAACCGATTCAAGGTTTCCTGCAGGGACGCACCATGTACGCCTTCCGGCAGATCTCCGGTCTTCCCGACCGACGGAAGAGGCACGAATGATGGTGAGCCGGAACGGTGAGGGCGACGATTGTATCGCTACGCCGCTCACAGGTACGTCTCGTCGACGTAGCACCACGCCCACTTCCCTTCGGGGAAGGACTTCATCGCGGGATGCTTGGTTTCCTGGAAGTGGGCAGTGGCGTGCTTGCCGGGCGAGGAGTCGCAGCAGCCGACGTGGCCGCAGGTGAGGCACATGCGCAGCTGGGCCCATTTCTGTCCGGTCCTGAGGCATTCCGCGCAGCCTTGGCCGCTCGGGGTGGGATTGTTACTGAGGAAACTGCGATGCGTGCATTCCTTAGCCATGGCTAGGGGAGGGCGACGTAGTCGACGATGGGCGTGATGTTACGCCTCACTCCTGCACGGTCCACTTGGGATTCCACGCCACTTCCCACAGATGCGCGTCAGGGTCTTGGAAGTAGCCAGCGTAACCGCCCCAGAAGGTGTCGTGCGCTTGCTTTACGATGGCCGCTCCCGCTCTTTTCGCTTGCTCCATCACGATGTCCCCTCGGTCTTTAAGCCAAATTCGACGGCGCGCGGCTTTTTGCGCGTCCGTTGCAAGGCGCCGTCGGGCAGCAATATCGATAGGGCGCCCATAAGTCAATATTTAGACATAGTGCCAGTGGATGGGAACGCCAAGGTCGCTTCGGGGACCGCCGAGTGGCGCGTCGCGGTGCCGGCCGAGGGGAGCGCGACGCTGCGCTATCGGGTCATGGTGCGGTACTAGCCGTCTGTCCGCGCAATCGTCTGCGGCCGCGCTTGGCCTTGCCAAGTCCCGCCGCAAACTCCCTGGACTGCGCGTTGAAATCGCGCGCTGCGCGGATGAGCCGTCGCAGATTCTCGCGCACTCTCGATTCTTCCAGGCGGGTCGGATAGATGTTTCGCACCACGTGCCGGAACTCGCACAGCTCGAGAAGGTCTTCGGCGAGTGCCGCGGAGATCACCGCCGATCGCTTCGGTGTGTCGAGCGCCTGCGAGCACTTGGTGATGAGCTTCTTGCGCCAGTCCTCGCCCGTGAGGGGAGCGCGGTCGATGCGGCGGGCGACGTAGGCGAGCACGCCCTCGATGATCGTGTAGGCCTGCGCGATGCGCTGGGCGAGACCCGCGAGCCGCAGCTCCCGCTCGTAGCCGTCGAGCGCGCGCGCCCCTGATGCGCGCTTCTCGCCGGCCTCCATGCGCTGCACCTCGCGCAGCAGCTCCTCGACGACCGCGAGCTGGTCCTCAAAGCTGGCCGGCACGGCGCGCGTCCTTCAGCATCGCCTTCCTAACCGCCGGCGGCAGCGTATCGGCGAAGATCACGTCCACCGGAACGCCGTAAGGCCGCGCGGCCTCGGTCGCGGCCGAGGCGACCTCGCTCCACTTCTTCCCCGGGTAGGAGACGATCAGCAGGTCGAGATCGGATTCCGGCCGGACTCCGCCGTAGGCGAGCGAGCCGACCACGAGCGCGCGCACGCCGGCTCTTGCGAGCGCGGCCTCGCATGCGCGCGCCGCCTGCTTGAGAACGCTTTCGCGTCTGAACGGCGGGCGGCCTGCGGGCGCGCGGCGGATGGCGGCGTCGGCGGGGATCGCCCAGCGCGCGCCGATGCGAATTGCGTCGGGGATCTTGCCGGCCGCGAGCAACTGCCGCACGCGCTGCTCGGAGAGAGAGCGCGCGCGGGCGAACTCGGCCGACGAGGTCAAGGCAGACATGCCGGGAGTATGCTAAATAGCTAGCGAAATCGCAAGATATTTATCTTCACCGGGTCAGCCGTGTACATCGCGACTGTCCTTGGGCGCCTCGCCGCGCTCCTTCGATCCATAGTCCCGCACCACGGAGGCGACCCGCAATCGGTAGTCCGCGAACACGCCGCTGCGCCCCCTCGCCTGGGCTTTTCGGTGCCCCTGCAGATTCCGCCATGCGCGAACCGCTTCTTCATCGCGCCAGAACGAAAGCGAGAGGTACTTCCCCTTTGTCGCCAGGCTCTCGAAACGCTCGATCGATATGAATCCGTCGATCCTCTCCAGATCGGGCCTCAGCAAGGCTGCCAGATCGAAGTACTCCCCGGCTCGTCCCTCGGCCGGCCAGACCTCGAAGATCACTGCTATCACCGCGGCCTCCTGTGGAATGCCGTACGGTTGTCAGACGGCGATCGGCGCCTTGATCGCCGGATGCGGGTCGTAGCCCTCGAGCGTGAAGTCCTCGTAGCGGAACGCGAACAGGTCCTTCACTCCGGAATTCAATTGCATTTTCGGAAACGGCCGCGGCGCGCGAGAAAGCTGCTCGCGCGCCTGATCCAGATGATTTAGATAAAGGTGCGCATCCCCGAGCGTGAGCACGAACTCGCCGGGCTTGAGCGAACTCACCTGCGCGACCATCAGCGTAAGCAGCGCGTACGAAGCGATATTGAACGGCACGCCGAGAAACAGATCCGCACTCCTCTGGTACATCTGGCACGACAAGCGCCCCTCGGCGACGTAGAACTGGTAGAGCGCATGGCATGGCGGCAGCGCCATCTTGTCCACGTCGGCCGGATTCCACGCCGTCACGATGTGCCGCCGCGAATCCGGTTTCTTCCGAATCGCCCCGATCACCTGCGCGATCTGGTCGATCTCGCGCCCGTCCGGCGTTCTCCAATGCCTCCACTGATAGCCGTAGACCGGCCCGAGATTTCCGCCGGCATCCGCCCACTCGTCCCAGATCGTCACGCCGCGCTCCTGCAGCCACTTCACGTTGGTGTCGCCGCGCAGGAACCAGAGCAGCTCGTAGAGGATGGATTTGAGGTGCAGCTTCTTCGTCGTGAGCAGCGGAAAGCTGCTGTCGAGCGCGAAGCGCAGCTGCCGTCCGAACACGGAGAGCGTGCCGGTGCCGGTGCGGTCGGACTTGCGCGCGCCGCGCTCGAGCACCTCGGCGAGAAGGTCGAGGTAGGGCTGCTCTCCCGAATCGGGCTTCATACCGCGATGTGCGCGAACAGCTCGCGCGCGCTCTGGAACCGGTCCTCGGCCCTCCTGGCGAGCAGCCGGTCGAGCACCGGCTGGTAGCCCGCGAGCCGCTCGGGGAGCCGCGGCAGCTCGCCGTGCACGTGCGCCGCGATCATCGCCGCCGGGCCCTGGTCCTCGAAGAATCTCCGCCCGGTGAGCATCTCGTAGAAGATCACGCCCAGGCTGTAGAGGTCCGAGCGCGCGTCCACCGACTCGCCCAGGCACTGCTCCGGGCTCATGTAGCGCGGCGTCGCCATCACGCCGCCCGCCTGGGTGAGCGCGATCGAGCGCCCGAGGTCCTTGGCCAGGCCGAAGTCCACGATCGCCGGGCGGCCGTCGGAGCGGAACAGGATGTTTCCCGGCTTGAGGTCGCGGTGCACGATGCCGTGCGCGTGGATCGCGTCGAGCGCGCGCGCGATCTGCGAGGCGATGCGCAGCGCCTCCAGCGAGCCGATGCCCTCGTGGATGCGCGCGGCGAGCGTGCCGCCGGGCAGGAACTCCATCGCGATGTACGGGTGCTCTCCGGAGAACCCCTGGTCGTAGATGTGCGCCACGAACTCGTTGTCGATGGCGGCGATCAGGCGATATTCCTGCTCGAAGCGCTCGCGGAACGTCGCGTCGTCGCGCAGGCTCGCGTCGAGCACCTTCAGCGCCAGCTGCAGGCCGTCCTTTTCGCGCTCGGCGAGATAGACCTGCGCCATGCCTCCGCGGCCGACCGGCGCGAGCACGCGGTAGCCCGGCACCAGGTTGCGCGCTTCGTTCGCCGTCAGGGTCGGCATGTCGGGAAACGGGTCGCGCGTATTCTGGCATGGTAGGATTTTGCGCGGGGAGGATCGCATGATCAGTCTGTTCGGCGGCGGCAAGCCCGACCATCCGATGGCGGACCCGAAGGAGGCGAAGCGCCTCATCGAGGAGCTGCCGGCCCAGGACCCGCTGAAGGCGCTGGAGGAGCTCGCGCACTGGCTCGAGTCGCTCGCGGGCGCCGAGGGTTTCAGGCTCGAGCACCGCATCCAGAGGTTGTTCGCCGTGGACGAGGCGGCGCAGGCGAGGCTGCGCAAGCTCGCGAAAGACTATCTCGGCGCCGCGCCGGGGTTCAAGCAGAACCGCCTGTGGACGCAGATCCAGGAATACTGGCGCCAGGCGGGACTCGCTTATGCGCGCTGCGTGGATGCGTTCATCAAGGACCCGAAGCGCTCCGAGGTCGCGGCCGCGCAGCTGCCGCTTCTGCTGGTGCGCGCGCTGCGCAGCTTCGGCCAGCAGATCAAGTGGATGCACCTGCGCTACGGGCCTGTCGACCAGGCCGCCTGGGGAGCGCTCAACGGCGTATACGCCTTCGCCGAGCTGCGCAAGCTCGCCGATGCGAAGAGCATCGCGTACCCGGGAGCGCCGGGCGATTCGACGCCGCGGCAGGAATTCCTGAAGACCGTGATGTTCAGCGCCAGCTTGCCCGGCAGCCTGCCGCCGCTCGAGGTCGAGCTCGCCGAGCGGCTGGTCGGGGACTTCGCCCGGAGCTTCGCGCTGGCGAACGCGCCTGCGCCCGAGCTTGCGTACTGGACCGACCTCGGCCGCGCGATGGCGCCGCAGCGCGCCGCGAAGCCGCCGCAGGCGGGCACTGGGCTGCGCTGCTTCGGCGCGGGCGCCGCACTTGCCGCGCTGCAGGCCCTCATCGAACGCATCGAGAAAACGCGCCAGGTGCCCTCCGAGGTCAACCTCGGCGGCAGCTGCGAGCCCGAGGTCGCGCTCGAGGTGATGCGGCACCTCGCGACCTGCTGGTCGCCGCTGCCCCCGGAGCGCAAGCACCCGCGCCACAGCGTGAAATCGCGGCTAGCCGTCACGCACGGCTTCGATGGCGTGCTCGAGGCGCTGGGTGGGGCAGGGGCCTCGCTCGACTTCGGCGGCAAGGGCGGCGAGAGCTGGATGGTCGAGAACGTGAGCGCCGGGGGATTCGGCGCGGTCGTGCCGCAGCTGAAGGGCGACTGGCTGAGGGTCGGCGCGCTGCTCGCGATGCAGCCCGAGGGCGGCTCGAACTGGGTGCTTGGAACTGTCCGGCGCGTCAGCAAAAGCTCGCTGCAGGAGGCGCGCGTCGGCATCCAGACGCTCTCCAGGACGCCGCTCGCCTCGACCTTCACGTTGCAGGGAGCCGGGCAGGAGCCGGGCGTGCTGCTCAAGCCGGGCGACGCCCAGACCGGCGAGGCGGCGATCGCGCTGCGCTCGGGCGTGTTCGTGCCGGGGCAGAACCTCGAGGCGGAGCGCGCGGGACGCCAGCACGTGTACATCCCGCTCGGCGTGCTCGAGCGCGACGAGGACTACGAGATCGTGCGCTTTCGGGAGATGGTCAGAGAATCCTGACCAGGAATTTCGCGATGTCGCCGATCTCCTCGGCGCACACCGCGTGCGGCATCGGGTAGTCGTGCCATTCCACCGGGTAGCCGAGCGCTTCCAGGGCCTCGCGCGTGCGCTGCGCGCGATCGATGCCGATCAGGTCGTCGGCCTGGCCGTGCGCCATGAAGATGGGCAGGTCCGAGTTGATGGCGCTGCGCTCCGCCGCGAGCTTCGCGGCCAGCGGCAGGTAAGTCGAGAGCGCCATGATGCCGGCGAGGCGCTCCGCATGGCGCAGCCCGGTCTGCAGCACGATCGCGCCGCCCTGCGAGAAACCGGCGAGCACGATCCTTTGTGCGGCGACGCCGCGGGTCTTCTCCCGCGCGATCAGGCCTTCGAGGAGCGACTGCGATTCCCGGATGCCGGCCTCGTCCTCGGGCCCGCCGCCGAGCTGCAGGATGTCGTACCAGGCGCGCATGCGCATCCCGGCGTTGATCGTCACCGGGCGCACCGGCGCGTGCGGGAACACGAAGCGCACCGCGAGGCGCGCCGGCAGCCGCAGCTCGGGCACCACCGGCTCGAAATCGTGCCCGTCGGCGCCCAGCCCGTGCAGCCAGATCACCGCGGCGCCAGGCTGTGCCCCGGTCTCGATCTCTACTGTCTCGAGATTCAAGCTTTCGGCTGCAGCGCTGATTTGGGCCGGAAGGCCTTCACCACCGACTCGTGAGTTTCGATATACGGCCCGCCGATGAGGTCGATGCAATAGGGCACCGCGGCGAAGATGCCGTGGACCAGCGTCCTGCCGCTCTCGTCCCTCACCCCCTCGAGTGTTTCGCGTATCGATTTCGGCTGCCCCGGCAGGTTGACGATCAGCGCCTGCTTCCTGATCACCGCCACCTGGCGTGAGAGAATCGCAGTAGCAACGAAGCGCAAGCTGATCTGCCGCATCTGTTCCCCGAACCCGGGCATGACTTTGTCCGCGACCGCGAGCGTCGCATCGGGAGTGACGTCGCGCGGCGCCGGGCCGGTGCCGCCGGTGGTGAGCACCAGGTGGCAGCCTTTCACGTCCACCAGCTCCACCAGTGCGGCCTCGATCACCGGCCGCTCGTCGGCGATCAGGCGCGTCTCGTCGCGCCAGGCGGGCGAGGCGATCGCCGCGGCGAGCCACTCCCTGAGCGCAGGGATGCCCTCGTCCCTGTACACGCCCCTGGCGGCGCGGTCGCTCACGGAGACCAGGCCGATGACGAGCTCCTGCTGCATGGGGCGCTATTCTAGATGAGCGCCGCGCTCGAGCCGCGGCGCGAGCGGCGCATGGTATGGGTGCTCGCCGGCATCCAGTTCGTGAACATCCTCGATTTCGTGCTGATGATGCCGCTCGGCCCGCAGCTGATGCGCCTGTTCGACCTCACGCCGCGCGAGTTCGGGCTGCTCGTCTCCGCGTACATGTTCGCCGCCGCGGCGGCGGGAATCGCGGCCAGCGCCTTCATCGACCGCTTCGACCGCAAGAAGGTGCTGCTCGCGCTGTTCGGCGGCTTCGCCGCGGCGCTGCTCGGCACCGCGGCTGCGCCCGGCTACCCGGCGCTGCTCGCCGCGCACGCGCTCGGCGGCGTTTTCGGCGGCGTGCTCGGCATGCAGGTGCACGCCTACATCGGCGACACCATCCCCGAGGGCCGGCGCGGCGCCGCCACCGGCCTGGTCATGTCGGCGTTCGCGGTGTCGTCGGTGGCGGGGATCCCGATCGGCCTTGTCCTCGCCGATCTCGCCGGCTGGCGCGCGCCGTTCGCGCTGCTCGCCGCCGGCGCGGCGGCGCTCGCGCTGCTCGCGGCGCGCGTGCTGCCGCCGCTCGCCGGGCACCTGCACGGGCGGCGGGCGGAGCATTTCCTCGCCACGCTCGCCCGCGTGATCGCCGACCCGAACCACCGGCGCGCATTCCTGCTGATCGCCGCGCTGATGCTCGCGGCGTTCTCGATCGTCCCGCAGCTCGCGCCGTATTACGTGCGCAACGTGCGCGTCGCCGAATCGGACCTGGCGCTGCTGTGGTTCGTGAGCGGCCTGGTGACCTTCTTCACCACGCGCTGGATCGGCCGGCAGGTGGACCTGCACGGCAAGCAGCGCATGTTCCGGGCGGTAGCGCTCGCGTCCACGGTGCCGATCCTGATCACCACCTACCTGCCGCCGGTGCCGCTGGCGGTGGCGGTGCTCGCCTCGGTGCTGTTCATGAGCATCTCCTCGGGCCGCTTCGTGCCGGCGATGGCGCTGGTCAACGCGGCGGCCGCGCCCGGAGCGCGCGGCAGCTTCCTCAGCCTTTCCGGGGCCGTGCAGCAGGCCTCGGCGGGCCTCGCGTCGCTCCTCTCCGGCCTGGTGATCGGCCAGAACGCGGCGGGCGAGCTGACGCGCTACGGCTGGATGGGCTGGTTCGCGGTGGCGATGACCCTCGCCGCGGTCTGGCTAGCGCGCCGCGTGCGCTCGGTGAGCTAGCCGCCGGCCGCCTCGCGGATCAGGCGAAACAGCTCGCGGTACGCGCGCGGCGGCTTGCCCTCGGCGGCCTCGCGCCGCGCGTTGCGGATCAGCGCGCGCAGCGCCTGCAGGTCGGCGCCCGGGTGGCCGGTGGCGAACTCGGTGAGCGCCGCGTCGTCGCCGACCAGCCGCTCGCGCCAGGCTTCCAGCCTGCGGTGGCGCGCCAGCACCCGCGACGAGCGCCCGGCGACCTCGGCGAGCCGCGCGCGGATCGGCTCCGGGTCCATGCCGCGCATCAGGCGCCCGATGAACTGCATCTGCCGGCGTTTCGCCTCGCGGCTCGCGATTCGCTTCGCCTCGAGCACCGCCCGCGCGAGCTCCTCCTCTAGCGCCATCGCGGCGAGCTGCGCCGCGGGCAGCTCGACCAGCTCGGCGCCGAGCGCCTGCAGCTCGTGCATCTGCCGCTTGCGCTGCGTCTTGCTGAGAAATGCGCCCTCGCTCACGCTGCTATCATAGCTCGCCATGGCGAAGCGCCCGGGCTTCACCTACGCGCCGCAGCGGCTGCGCGAGTTCGCGCAATCGGTGCTCGATGCGGCGCGCCGCGGCGGCGCGAGCGGCTGCGAATGCGACGTGTCGGAAGGCTACGGGCTCTCGGTCACGGTGCGCAAGGGCGAGCCGGAGACGATCGAGCACAACCGCGACAAGAGCAT
>MERQ01000091.1 GCA_001770655.1 Betaproteobacteria bacterium RIFCSPLOWO2_12_FULL_68_20 | reverse complement strand
AGCGGAGGCGCGGGCGCGGACACGCTCTTCGGGGGCGCGGGCAACGACACGCTCGCGGGCGGTGCGGACGACGACCTGATGGATGGCGGCGCGGGCAACGACGTCTACGACCTGGACAGCGCGGGCGACATCGCGGGCGAGACGATGGCCGCGGGCGGGGGCTCGGACCTGGTGCGCAGCTGGGTCGATGCGACGCTCGGCTCGAATCTGGAGCGATTGACGCTCTTGGGCAGTGCTCTTTCGGGCACCGGCAACGCGCTCAACAACACGCTCACCGGCAACCCTGGCAACAACACGCTCGACGGCGGTGCGGGGGCGGACACGATGGCGGGCGGGCTGGGGAACGACCTCTACTACGTGAACCAGGCGGGCGAGACGGTCAGCGAGGCGCTGAATGCGGGCAGCGACACGGTGCGCTCCTCGGTGAGCTACGTGCTGGGTGCGAACCTGGAAGACCTGGAGCTCACCGGCTCTGCGAACGTGAACGCCACGGGCAACTCCCTGGCGAATCGGATTGCCGGCAACGAGGGCGACAACGTCTTGAGCGGTGCCGCGGGCAACGACACGCTGCAGGGCGGCGAAGGCCGCGACACCTATGTGCTGGACAACGCGGCCGACATGGTGATCGAGCAGGCGTCGCAGGGCGCGGACACGGTGCAAGTGGGCTATGCGCTCACCTTCGCTCCGACGCTGACCGCCGGGACCACCTGGGCGAACGTCGAGAGCATCGTGGTGACGGGAACGGGCGTGGTGCACCTCATGGGCGATGGCGAGGCGAACCGCCTGGTGGGCAATGCTTCGAACAACTCGCTCACCGGAGGAGCGGGCGACGACACGCTCGATGGCGGGGCGGGCAATGACTCGATGGACGGCGGCTCGGGCAACGACACCTACGTGGTGAACGCCGCGGGCGATGTGGTCACCGAGGCAGGCGGAGATTCCGGTGACACGATCGTCATCAACCGCACGGTTGATCTGAATTCGCTCATCGAGTTCACCGAGATAGAGCACGTCACGCTCTCGGGCATCGCCGCGCTCAAGGCGACGGGCGACGAAAAGGCGAACGCCCTCACGGGAAATACCGGCGCCAACTCCCTCAGCGGAGGCGCGGGCGCGGACACGCTCCTCGGGGGCGCGGGCAACGACACGCTTGTGGGAGGTGCGGACGACGACCTGATGGATGGCGGGGCGGGCAACGACCTCTACGAGCTGGACAGCGTGGGCGATGTCGCGGGCGAGACGATGGCCGCGGGCGGGGGCTCGGACCTGGTGCGCAGCTGGGTCGATGCGACGCTGGGGGCGAACCTGGAGCGGCTGGTGCTCTTGGGCGGCGCGGATCTCGCGGGCACGGGCAATGGGCTCGCCAACACGCTCACCGGCAACCCTGGCAACAACACGCTCGACGGCGGAGCCGGGGCCGACACGATGGCGGGCGGGCTGGGGAACGACCTCTATTACGTGGACCAGGCTGGGGAGACGGTCACCGAGGCGCTGAACGCGGGCGTCGACACGGTGCAGCTGAGCGCAAACGTCAACTACGCGCTCGGTGCGAACGTGGAGAACCTGGTGATGCTCGGTTCGGGCAACACCACGATCACCGGCAACGGACTCGCCAACCAGATCGCGGGAGGCGCGGGCAACAACAGGCTGCTCGGCGGTGTGGGGAACGACACGCTCGCCGGCGGCGCGGGAAACGACACGCTCACCGGCGGCGCGGGGGCCGACCAGTTCGTATTCGACTCTCCGGGCGGCGTGGATTCGGTGAGCGATTTCGCGATCGGCGTGGACCGCCTCGTTTTCGACAACGCCGTCTTCACCGAGATCGGCGGCGAGGGCGCGCTGGCCGCCTCGGCGCTGCGCCAGGGCGCGGGCGCCACGCAGGGCGCCGATGCCGACGACCGGCTCGTGCTCGACACGGCGACCGGCAACCTTTACTACGACGCCGACGGTTCGGACGCAGGCGTGAGCGTCCAGGTGGCGCAACTCGCCGGGATATCGGCGATCGCCGCGAGCGACATCGTGGTGATCTGAGCGATGGATCCCTCACAAATTCTTGCAGTCGCGTCCGGGCAGCGGCGTATGGTCGATCGGTTGCCCGCTGAGGCGGCGAAGAACCGTTCCCACGGCAACGGGAGCTGCGGGCCGCGCCATGCCCGCCAGCCTGGCTGGTTGGTATGGAGGAAAGTCATGGACTTTCCCTGTGCAAGAGCCCTGCTCGTAGTCGACTGGCGCGTTCCGGACGCGCAGGTTCTTCTTGCGGGTGTCGATCCCGCGCTCGATGTCCTGTATCTCGATCGTGACCGGGACGGCTTGGAGCAGATCTCGAACGCCGTTCGCGGCATGTCCGGGATTCCGGCGCTGCACGTGCTCTCGCACGGGTCCGAAGCGACGCTGTACCTCGGGAACAGCGTACTCAATCCGGAAACGCTCCCTGAATACGAATCCGAGCTGTGCCAGATCGGCGGCGCGCTGCGCGACGGCGGCGACATTCTGCTCTACGGCTGCAGCGTCGCCGCCGGAGAACGAGGGCGATCGTTCATCCGTTCTCTCGCCGAGCTTACCGGAGCCGACGTTTGCGCCTCGCGCAATCGCACGGGAAGCGCGGCGCTAGGCGGCGACTGGCTGTTTGAGGAAGCGGTCGGCAAGATCGACGCCGCTCCCCCTTTCGGCGAACGCGCGATGGCCGGCTATCGCCATGTCCTTACGCACGACGAGAGTGGCACCAGCGGAGTGCTGCGACCCGACGGCAAGATCCTGATAACGGGCTACAGCCATATCGCCACCTACGACTTCGCGCTCTGGCTCTACAACGCCGACGGCACCCTCGATACGAGCTTCGGTACCGGCGGCAGAATCACCACCGACATTGGTGGGAGCACATACGACGTTGGCCGCGGCGTCGTGCTGCAATCCGACGACAAGATCGTGGTGGTTGGCGAGATCGCCGACAGCCCCCTCGTCTTCGCGCTCGTGCGCTACAACGCCGACGGCTCGCTCGATACGAGCTTCGGTGGGGGCGACGGCAAGGTCACCACGGACTTTCCGAACGCTTCGGGGCCCGATGGCGCCCAGAGCGTCGTGCTGCAGGACGACGGCAAGATCATCGCGGCCGGCTACGCCAATGATCCCGGCATCTCGTTTACCTCGCGCTTCGGGCTCGCGCGCTACAACCCGGACGGCAGTCTCGATACCAGCTTCGACGGTGACGGGATGGTCATCACCTCCTTCGGCGGGGGCGGCGGCTCGAGCGCCAGCGCTGTCTATGCCTTGGCGGTACTGCCCGACGGCAAGATCGTCGCTGGCGGATCCAGGGCATTGGACAACCGCTACGACTTCGCGCTCGCACGCTACAACCCCGACGGCAGCCTCGACACGAGCTTCGGCGACGGCGGCCTGGTCTCCACGGCCATCGGGGCGGAGGACGACATTGGCTACGCAATGGCGCTGCAGGACGACGGCAAGATCGTGATGTCGGGATACAGTTGGGCCGGCAGCCTCGCGTTTACCGACAACGTCTTCGCGGTCGTGCGCTACAACGCCGATGGGAGCCTTGATACGAGCTTCGGCACCGGCGGCAAGGTCACCACCCCCATCGGCACACACGGCAATCCCGGTGGTCCCGGCAGTTCCAGCGTCGTGCTGCAAGACGACGGCAAGATTGTGGTGGCGGGACAGGCCTTGGATGGCGGGGATATCGACTTTGCCCTGGTCCGGTACAACACGGACGGCAGTCTCGATACGACGTTCGACGGCGATGGCATCTTGCTGATCAAGCTCGGCCCCGGCGAAGATATTCCTCTGGATCTCGTCAAGCAGGCCGACGGCAGCATCGTTGCGGTGGGTTCCACCCAGACCGGCACCGGGCTGGGGATCGGGCTCGTCATCATCGGTACCGAAGGCGACGACGTTCTCGAAGGTGGTGTGGGCGACGACACCGTCATTGCGTTTGCGGGCGACGACACGCTCACCGGTGCGGACGGCGACGACCTCCTGGATGGCGGCGTCGGCGACAACATCGTCCAGGGCGACGCGGGCTCGGACGTGGCGCTGCTCTCCGGGACGCTCGCCGACTACGCGGTCTCGATCCTGAGCCCGGGGAGCGGCGGGCAGACCTTCTACGACCCGGGCTTTGGGCTTCAGCCCGGGGACATCGTCAACCTCGTCAACCAGACCGGTCGCATCGACCGGCTGGCGGGGGTGGAGAAGGTGCGCTTCGTGGGCAATCCCTCGACCGAAGCTGACGACGTGGAGCTGGAGCTGACGCCGGCGGGATTGCTTGCGGCCGCGGCGCTCAACTTCGGACAGAACTACCTCGCCGACTCGACGGTTGCGAACTCGCTCGTGGGCGGGTCGGGCAACGACGTGCTCGATGGGCTGAGCGGCCCGGACACGCTCGAGGGTGCAGGCGGCAACGACGTGCTGCTGGGCGGGGCCGGGAACGATTCGCTGGAAGGTGGCGAGAACAACGACGCGCTGAACGGCGGCGCGGGTAACGACACCCTCGTGGGTGGGCCGGGCAACGACAACTACATCGTTGATTCGCTGGGCGACCAGATCGTCGAATCACCGGGCGAAGGCAGCACCGACCGGGTGCAGACGCTCCTTACGCTCTACAGCCTGGAGGGCCTGCCCGAAGTCGAGATCCTGCAATTCACCGGAGAAGGAGATTTCCACGGCATCGGAAACGCCGCCGCGAACGTTCTCATCGGCACGACTGGCGCGGACTTACTAGAAGCGAACGCGGGGGACGACTCCCTGATCGGCGCCAGTGGCAACGACACGCTCGCGGGCGGTGACGGGAACGACACTCTGGATGGCGGCACAGGGAACGATCTCGTCTCGCTGTCCGCGGACCGGGAGGACTACGTCTTCCAGGGCGAAGCAGGCAATGCTAGCGCCACGCACGGCAGCTCCGGAGAGCTTGACCAGCTGCTCAACGTCGAGCGCGTGCGCTTCGGCGACGGCGAAGAGGCGAGCCTTGGCGATCTCCTCCTCAACGTCATCACCGGCACGAACGATGACGACACGATGATCGGCACGGCCGGCGACGATTCGCTGATCGGTGGCGCGGGCAACGATTCTCTGGTGGGAGAGGCGGGGGACGATGTCCTGAACGGCGGCGTCGGCAACGACGCCGCGGGCTTCAGCGGCAGTTCCTCCGGATATGACTTCAGTCTCATCAGCGGTAATGTCGTCGTCACCGACACCGACACCATTTCAGGCGGCAATGACGGTGCCGACACGCTGATCGGCATCGAGGCTGCTTCTTTCACTGACGGAACCGTGCGGATCATTGCTGCCGCGCCTGAGTTCCGAGTCAACACCACCACCTCCGGTTCGCAGGATTACTCCGCCATCGCGGCGCTGTCCGACGGCGGCTTCGTGGTGACGTGGGGTCCCGGGGGGAGCAGTCCCGGCGGAGTCCATGCCCAGCGCTATGACGCCGGCGGCGCGGCTGTAGGCAGCGAGTTCCAGGTCAACACCACCAGCGCCAATTGGGAGAACTACGCCGCCATCGCGGCGCTGTCCGACGGCGGCTTCGTGGTGACGTGGAATTCCGACGGCCAGGACGGCAGCGGCCCCGGCATCTACGCCCAGCGCTATGACGCGAGCGGCGCGGCGTCGGGTGCCGAGTTCCAGGTCAACTCGACGACGGCGAACGAGCAGGCCGTGGCGGATGTGGCGGCCTTGTCCGACGGGGGCTATGTCGTGGCATGGACCTCCCAAGGCACCGACGGCAATGGCTGGGGCATCTACGCCCAGCGCTACGACGATAGCGGGGCGGCAGTAGGCAGCGAATTCCGGGTCAACACCACGACTGCAAACAATGAGTTCTATCCTTCCATTGCCGCGCTGTCCGGCGGCGGCTTCGTGGTGACCTGGACGTCCTTCGCCGACCCGAACGGCGACGCCGACGTCTACGCCCAGCGCTATGGCGCGAACGGCACGGCGTCAGGTGTGGAATTCAAGGTCAACTCCACCACGGAAAATTCAGAGTCAACTGAGGACGTCGCAGCATTGGCCGGCGGCGGCTTCGTGGTGACCTGGCAGTCCTTCCTCCTGGATGGCAGCAATAGCGAGATCTATGCACAGCGCTACGAAGCCAGCGGCGTGGCGGCAGGCGCGCAATTCAGGGTCAACACCACCACGGCGAGTTGGCAGACCGAGCCAACCGTTGCCGCGCTGTCCGACGGCGGCTTCGTGGTGACGTGGCAGTCCTACTTCGAGGACAGCAGCTATTACCGCGGCCACGCACAGCGCTTTGACGCCAGCGGCGCGGCAATTGGCCCTGAGATCCAGTTCAACACGACCACGGAGTTTGGCCAGTCCCATCCAGACGTTGCCGCGCTGCCCGACGGCGGCTTCGTCTTGACGTGGAGTTCCGACGGCCAGGACGGCAGCGGCCTCGGCATCTACGCACAGCGCTTCGATGCCTCCGGAAACCCAATCTCGGTGACCCAGCTCATCGGCGATGCCGGAAACAACGTCATCGCGTGGTCCGGCACGGACGGCGTGAAACTGGACGGCGGCGCCGGCGCGGACAGCCTGAGAGGCGGGACGGGAGATGACCGCTTCGTCGTCGACAACGCCGGCGACGTCGTCACCGAGAGTCCTTCGGCGGGAACTGACCAGGACGACCGCTCGGTTTCCTTCACTCTCCCCAGCAACGTCGAGAACCTCACCTTCACCGGCGCCGGCGCGATCAACGGCACCGGCAACGCGCTTGACAATGTGCTCACCGGCAACAGCGCCGCGAATCTGCTCGACGGAGGCGCTGGCAACGATACGCTCATTGGTGGCGGCGGGACAGATACGTTGGTCGGGGGGGCCGGCAATGATGTCTTTTTCGTTGATAGCGCCAATGACGTCGTCATCGAGGCCGTCAACGGAGGCACGGACACCGTCCACAGTTCGGCCAGCCACACGCTTTCAAGCACCCTCGAGAACCTGGTCCTGACCGGCGGTGCTCCCAACGGCACCGGCAACAGCGCCAACAACACGCTCACGGGGAACAGCGCCGACAACATCCTCACCGGCGGCGCGGGCGACGACGTGCTGGACGGCGGCGACGGCAACGACACCGCGGTCTTCAACGGCAGCTCCGCGAGTTACACCTTCAGGCTGGGCGGCGGCGGCGTCGTCGTCACCGACACGGACACCATCACGGGTGGCAACGACGGCGCCGACACGCTGATCGGCATCGAGGCTGCTGAATTCACTGACGGAACCGTGCGGATCATCGGTTCCCTGACCGAGTTCCGGGTCAACACCACCACGGCGGACGAGCAAGGCGTTGCATCCGTTGCCGCACTGTCCGACGGTGGTTTCGTGGTGACATGGCAATCCTTCCTCCTGGACGGCAGCAACAGCGAGATCTACGCGCAGCGCTATGACGCCAGCGGCGCGGCAGCGGGGGTGGAATTCAGGGTCAACACCACCGCTGCAAGTTGGCAGACCGAGCCAAGGGTTGCGGCGCTGTCCGACGGCGGCTTCGTGGTGACGTGGCAGTCCTACTTGCAGGACGGCAGCTTGTACGGCATCTACGCACAGCGCTATGACGCCAGCGGCGCGGCGGTGGACGCGGAGTTCCGTGTCAACACCGCCACGGAGAACGGGCAGTACCACACGGCCGTAGCCGCGCTGTCCGACGGCGGCTTCGTGGTGACGTGGAGTTCCGAAGGCCAGGACGGCAGCGGCTACGGCATCTACGCCCAGCGCTATGACGCCGGCGGCGCGGCCGCGGGCGCGGAGTTCCGGGTCAACACCACCACCGCCGGTTCGCAGGACTACTCCGCGGTCGCGGCACTGTCCGACGGCGGTTTCGTGGTGACGTGGGGTCCCGGGGGCGACAGCCCCGGCGGAGTCCATGCCCAGCGCTATGACGCCGGCGGCGCGGCGGTAGGCAGCGAGTTCCAGGTCAACACCACCAGCGCCAATTGGGAGAACTACGCCGACATCGCGGCGCTGTCCGACGGCGGCTTCGTAGTGACGTGGAATTCCGACGGCCAGGACGGCAGCGGTACTGGAGTCTACGCCCAGCGCTATGACGCGAGCGGCGTGGCGTCGGGGGCGGAGTTCCGGGTTAACACCACGACTGCAAATGCGCAGGCCACGCAGCACATCGCAGCTTTGTCCGACGGGGGTTTTGTCGTGGCATGGATCTCCCAGGGCCAGGACGGCAGCGGCTACGGCATCTACGCCCAGCGCTATGACGCCGGCGGTGCGGCGGCAGGCGGCGAATTCCGGGTCAACACCACGACTGCGAATGACCAATACACGCCGTTCGTTGCCGCGCTCGCCGACGGCGGCTTCGTGGTGACCTGGCATTCCAACCTCCAGGACGGCAGCAGCTACGGGGTCTACGCACAGCGCTATGACGCACAGGGCGTTCCAATCGCGCGTGAGTTGACCAAGACCATCCAGGGCACCGACGAGAGCGAGTTCATCGTCGGGGTGAGCGGCAACGACACGCTCCACGGCGCAGGCGGCAACGACACGATCGATGGCGGGACCGGCGACAACCTGCTGCACGGCGACGCCGGGGCGGACCTCGCGCTGCTGCCTGGAACGCTCGCGGACTATGCGCTTTCAATCCTCAGCCCCGGCAGCGGCGGCCAGACCTTCTACGACCCGGGCTTCGGATTGCAGCCCGGCGACATCGTCAACATCGTCAACCAGAGCGGGCGCATCGACCGCCTGGCGGGCGTCGAGAAAGTGCGCTTCGTCGGCGACCCGGACACGAGCGCCGACGATGTCGAGTTTGCCCTCACTCCGCAGGGCCTGCTCGCGAGCGCCGAGGTCAATTTCGGCGAGAACTACATCGCCGACTCGAACGGGACCGGCTCACTCCTGGGGGGTGCGGGGAACGATGTGCTCGACGGCCTCGATGGCGATGACACGCTCGAAGGCGCATCCGGGAACGACGTGCTGCTCGGTGGCAACGGGAACGACTCGCTCGCAGGCGGGGAGGGGAACGATGCGCTGAACGGCCAGGGGGGCGACGACACTCTCGTCGGAGGTGCAGGCAACGACAACTACATCGTCGATTCGGCGGGCGACCAGATCGTGGAAGCGCCGGGCGAAGGCAGCGCCGACCGGGTGCAGACGGTGCTCGCGCTCTACAGCCTGGAGGAGTTGCCCGAGGTCGAGATCCTGCAGTTCACCGGCGAAGGCGACTTCCACGGCATCGGAAACGCCGGGGCGAACACCTTGATCGGTGGTGTCGGCGCGGATTCGCTGGAAGGCGCGGCCGACGACGACGCGCTGATCGGAGCGGGGGGCAACGACACGCTCGCGGGCGGTGACGGGAACGACACCCTGGACGGCGGCACCGGGAACGACCTCGTCTCGCTGTCCGGAAATCGCGAGGACTACGCGTTTGAGGGCCTGCTGTCTGCTGCGACCGCCACGCACGGCGGCTCCGGAGAGCTCGACCAGCTGCTCAACGTCGAGCGGGTGCGTTTCGGCAACGGCGAGGAAGCAAGCCTTGGCTAGCTCCTGGGCGTCATCACCGGCACGGACGGCAACGACACTCGGGTCGGCACGGCCGGCAACGACTATCTGAGCGGCGGCCTCGGCAACGACTCGCTGCTCGGAGGAGCGGGCAACGACACGCTCGACGGGGGAGCGGGCAAGGACACGATGGTGGGAGGAGCGGGGGACGACGTCTA
>MERQ01000090.1 GCA_001770655.1 Betaproteobacteria bacterium RIFCSPLOWO2_12_FULL_68_20 | reverse complement strand
GCCCTGCGCCTCGGCGCATTCGCGCGTGCAGCCCGAGACCGCCATCTTCATCTTGTGCGGCGAGCGGATGCCGCGGTAGCGGTTCTCGAGCCGGATCGCCATCGCCACCGAGTCCTGCACGCCGTAGCGGCACCAGGTGCTGCCGACGCAGGATTTCACCGTGCGCAGCGCCTTGCCGTAGGCGTGGCCGGACTCGAAGCCGGCGGCGACCAAGTCCTTCCAGATGAGCGGCAGCTGGTCGACGCGCGCGCCGAAGAGGTCGATGCGCTGCGCGCCGGTGATCTTGGTGTACAGGCCGTAGCGCTTGGCCACCTCGCCCAGCACGATGAGCTTCTGCGGCGTGATCTCGCCGCCCGGCACCCTCGGCACCACCGAGTAGGTGCCGTCCTTCTGCAAGTTCGCCAGGAAATGGTCGTTGGTATCCTGCAGCGGCGCATGCCTGGGCTCGAGGACCATCTCGTTCCAGCAGGAGGCGAGGATCGAGGCGACCGCCGGCTTGCAGATGTCGCAGCCGCGCCCCCGCCCGTGCTTGCGGATCGCAGTCTCGAAATCCCGGATCTGGTTGATCCTGACGAGGTGAAACAGCTCCTGGCGCGAATGCGCGAAGTGCTCGCACAGGTGGTTGTTCACGCTGAAGCCGCGCTTCTTCATCTCGGCGTCGAGGATCTGCTTGGCGAGCGGCGCGCAGCCGCCGCAGCTCGTCGCCGCCTTGGTGACCTTCTTCAGCGCGCCGAGGCTCGCGCATCCCGCGGCCACGGCTTCGACGATCGTTCCCTTCGACACGCCGTTGCACGAGCACACCAGAGCGCCATCGGGCAGCAGCTCCACGCCGACGCCCCTGCCCGAGCTGGCGCGCAGAGGAAGGATCAGCTCCTCGGGATGCACGGGGAGCGGCACGGAATTGAGCACGAGCTGGAGCAGCGTCCCGTAGTCCGAGGCGTCGCCGACGAGGATCGCGCCGAGGAGCGACTTGCGGTCGCCGGAGACGACGAGCTTCTTGTAGACCCCCGCCGCTTCGTCGGTGAAAACGTAATTGAGCGCGTCAGGCGTCGCGCCGTGCGCGTCGCCGATGGACGCGACGTCGACGCCCATGAGCTTCAGCTTGGTGCTCATGTCGGCGCCGAGGAACTGTACGTTCTCCTCGCCCAGGAGGTGCCGCGCAGCGACCTCGGCCATCTGATAGCCGGGGGCGACCAGCCCGAAGGTGCGTCCTTCCCACAGCGCGCATTCCCCGACCGCGTAGATGTCGGGATTGTTCGTCTGGCAATGCGAATTGATCTGGATGCCGCCCCGCTCTCCAACGGCGAGCCCGGCCGCGCGCGCCAGCTCGTCGCGCGGGCGGATTCCGGCGGAGAACACGATCAAGTCGGTCTCGAGGCAGGTGCCGTCGGCGAACACCAGCTTGTGGCGGCGGCTTTCGCCGTCGACGATCTCCTTGGTGTTCTTCTGCAAGTGAACCCTGGCGCCCAATGCCTCGATCTTGCGGCGCAGGAGGCGGCCGGCGGAATCGTCGAGCTGCACCGCCATGAGCCGCGGCGCGAACTCCACGATGTGCGTCTCGAGCCCCAGGTCCTTCAGCGCCTTGGCGGCTTCGAGCCCGAGCAGCCCGCCGCCGATCACCGTGCCGACCTTCGCCCGCGCTGCCGTGGCGGTGATCACCTCGAGGTCCTCGATGGTGCGGTAGACGAAGCAATCGCGCCGGTCCCTGCCCGACACCGCAGGCACGAACGGGGTGGAGCCGGTGGCGAGCACCAGCTTGTCGTAGGGCACTTCGCGATAGCGCGCCGAGCGCACGATCTTGCGCCGCGCGTCGACTGCGAGGACGCTGTCGTTCAGCCTCAAGGTCATTTTCGATTCTTCGAAGAAACTCTTCGAGACCAGGCTGAGGTCGGCGGCGCTCTTCCCGGAGAAGAAGCTGGTGAGCTGCACGCGGTCGTACGCGGGACGCGGTTCCTCGCAGAAAGTCGTGATGTCGAAGTCCCGGCTGCGGGCGACCAGCTGTTCGAGAAAGCGCTGGCCTACCATGCCGTTGCCGATGACCACGACCCTGCTCTTGCCCGTCGCCGTCATGCGGCGCGCCTGACCGGCACGACGCCGGCGATCCCCGCGCAGCGCACGACGTCGCCGACGACGATGATGGCCGGGCCATCGAGTCCCCGGTCCATGACGTCTGTTGCAAGATCGGCGAGCGTGCCGATCACTTGCCGTTGAGTCTCGAGAGTGCCGTTCTCGATGGCGCACGCGGGCGTGTCGCGTTTCATCCCGGCCTGCATCAACGAGGAAGCGATCCGGCCCAGGCGTTTCAAACCCATGTAGATCACCAGCGTCGTGCCGGTGCGCGCGAGCGCCGCCCAGTCCGGCTCGGCGCCGTCCCTGGCATGCCCGGTCACGAAGGTGACGCCGCGGGCGAGGTTGCGATGCGTCACCGGAATGCCGAGCGTCGCCGGGACGCCGATTCCCGCCGTGATGCCGGGAATCACCTCGACCTCCATGCCCGCAGCCCGCAGTGCCTGCAACTCCTCGCCGCCGCGGCCGAACACGAACGGATCGCCGCCTTTCAAGCGCGCGACCGTACGCCCCTGGCGCGCGCAGCGGATCATGAGCCGCTCGATGAATGCCTGCGGCGTCGATTTGCAGCCGCCGCGCTTGCCGACCTCGATGATCCGGGCGCCGGGGCGCGCGTGGACGAGGCAGCGGCGATCGACGAGATCGTCGATCAGGACCACTTCGGCTGCGCCGAGCGCGCGCGCCGCCTTGAGCGTCAGCAGCTCAGGATCGCCGGGTCCGGCGCCGATCAGGGTGACCTTTCCAACGTCGGGCGCGGAAATCGTTCGTTGCTCCACACTTCAGCTTCCGCAAGCCTTGTGCCAAGGGTCGACGCTGCCTATTTCCCTTCATAAACAAGGAAGTATCCTTCCTACGGCAATTCCGCCATGCACCGCTGCGGTGCACAAAAACGAGACTCGTGCACTCAGCGTGCCACCAGGAGATATAAGAGCAGCAGATTCAGCACGAGCAGCGCCACGGCAAGCGAGCGCCACAGGGCCAAGGGGAAATAGCGCGCGGCCAGCGGCGAGCGGCGCGGCAGCGCGAGCGGCAATCGCTCGCCGCGCTCCAGCGCGAGCAGCATCTCCTCCGCGGTCTCGAACCGCGGCACCGGATCGCGCGCCAGCGCTTTCAGCAATGCCGCCTCGAGCCATTGAGGCACGTCGGGCCGGTAGCGCGTGGGCGGCAGCGGATCGCCGAAGCGCGGATGCTGGAACGGCTCGATCTCTCCGTACGGGTACTTACGCGTGAGCATGTGATACATCGTGACGCCCGTCGCATACAAATCGCTCGCTACGCTGGCGGACGCCCCTTCGAACAGCTCGGGCGCCATGTAGCTCGGCGTCCCGGGAGCACCTTCGCTCGTTTCGTGGATGGCGCCGGGGTTCAGCGCCACGCCCAGGTCGAGGATGCGCAGCTTGTCGTCCGCGCCCAGGTGCAGGTTCGCGGGCTTCACGTCGCGATGCACCACGTTCAGCCGGTGCAGCGCGCCGAGACCTTTCAGGATGCGGATGCCGATGCGCACCGCGTCCGGGACCGCGAAGTGCGCGCCCGCGTCGAGCCGCTGCTGCAGCGTCGCGCCTTCGTGGTAGCTCATCAGGTAATACAGGTAATTGCGCTCGGGCGCGGGCAGCACCTGCGGAAAATAGTGGGAGAGCACGCGCCGCGCGAGCCACTCTTCCCCGGCCAGCGCCGCGCGCTGCTCGCCGTCGGCGGAAAGCGACGGCTGCAACGTCTTGAGGACCGCGAGCGTCGCATCGCCGCGGCTTCTTACTTTGTACAGCAGCGTGGCGCGCGATTCGTGCAGCAGCTCGAGCACGTCGAAGCCGTCGATCGCGTGCCCGGGCTTCAGCCTCGGCGGCAGCGGCAGGGTGCGCCCTTCGGCAAGCGTCGCGACCCTGTCGGCTTCCGGGACGGCGTCCACGCGCAATACGACGGCGCTCGCATTGTCCTGGCCGCCCCGCGCGAGCGCTTCCTCGACCAGCGCCGCGGCAGCCGCGGCAGGGTCCGCATGCCGCTGCAGCAGTTCCTTCAGGCTGTGCTCTCCGATCGGCTCCCACACGCCGTCGCTCGCGAGCGCAAACACGTCGCCCGCGCGCAGGCGGTCTTCCGAGTAATCGACGGCGAGGTGCGGATCGAGCCCGATCGCGCGCTTCAGCACGTGGCGCATGTCCGGACGATCCCAGACGTGATCGGTCGTCAACCGCGTCAGGCGCCCGTCGCGCAACAGATAGGCCCGGCTGTCGCCGACGTGCGCCACCGTATAGCGCCGCCCGCGCAGCACCAGCGCCGTGAGCGTGGTCGCCATGCCGTCGAGCTGGCGATGCGTCGAGGCCTGGCTGATCAGCCAGCGATTGTTCGCGTTCAGCACGCGGTCGAGCGCGTGCGGGATCGCCCAGGTGTCGGGCGTCGCGTAATAGTCGGCGAGCAGCCCGCGCACGCTGTATTCGGCGGCTTCGCGCCCGCCGCGCCCTCCGGAGACGCCGTCGGCGACGGCTGCGATCACCCCCTTGGCGTCGAGCTCCGCGCCCGCGGGCGTCGCCATGCCGCAAAAGTCCTGGTTCTCCTCGCGCGACCCGGCGAGGCTGCAATAGCCGGTGGAGACCTGCAAAGACATCTCCCAGCTTAACGCCGGCCTAGATTTTCGCCGCCGTCAGATGCGCTGCGCCCCAGGTCGTGCGCCAGCGTGTTTTCACCCCGCTCAAGCCGGTGAGCGCCGCGAGCGCGAGCGCGCCGAACAGGAGCAATCCGACCTGATAGCCGCCCGTGAGCTGCTTGGAATAGCCCAGGCTGGAAGCAAGGTAGAACCCCCCGATGCCCCCGGCCATGCCGACCAGGCCGGTCATCATGCCGATCTCCTTGCGGAAGCGTTGCGGGACGAGCTGGAACACCGCGCCGTTGCCTGTGCCGAAGGCGAGCATCGCGACCACGAAAGCGGCGAGCCCGAGCCACATGCTCGCCAACCCGAGGCTGGCGACGCCGAGCGCGGCGGCGGCGGCGGCGTACATCAGTGAAAGCGAGCGGATGCCGCCGACGCGATCGGCGACCAGGCCGCCCACCGGCCGCACGAACGAGCCCGCCGCCACGCAGACCGCGGTGAAGTAGCCGGCGACCACCGGGCTCAGCCCGTACTGGTCGTTGAAGTAGATCGTGAGCGAAGAGGCGAGGCCGACGAAGCCGCCGAAGGTGACGCTGTAGAAGAACATGAACCACCACGCATCGCGGTCCTTGAGCACTTCGAGGTACGCGGCGAGCGGTTTCGGCGCGGGGCAATCCGGGCTGTCCTTGGCGAGCGCGAGATACGCGATGAGAGCGAGAACGAGCGGAACCATCGCCAGGCCGAACACGTTCTGCCAGCCGAACGCGACCGCGAGGCCGGGTGCGAACAGCGCCGCCAGCACGGTGCCCGAGTTGCCGGCGCCTGCGATGCCGAGCGCGGTGCCCTGGTGCTCGGGCGGATACCAGCGCGACGCGAGCGGCAGCGCCACTGCGAACGAGGCGCCCGCCATGCCGAGGAACAAGCCGAGCACCAGCACTTCGAAGTAGGTGGCGATTCCAACGAACTGCGCCCACGCGAGGCCGATCAGCACCACGATCTGGCCGACCGTGCCGGCGGTCTTCGGTTTCAGGTGATCGACCAGCAGACCCATCACGACGCGCAGCAGCGCGCCGGCGAGCACCGGAGTCGCCACCATCAGGCCCTTCTGCGCGGGGGCGAGCGCCAGGTCGTGCGCGATCTGCACGCCAAGCGGGCCGAGCATCACCCAGACCATGAAGGACAGATCGAAGTAAAGAAACGCGGCGAACAGCGTGGGCGTGTGCCCGGTTTTGAGAAAAGGCGTCTTGGCCATGCAAGTCCTTCCGCAAGGCCTATGCCATGACGTGTGGATCGCAACGTTTATTTTTTATTTCATGTACTTAACGGACATTTGATCCGCGCGGCCAAGGCTCGAATCTGTTTCGAGCGCACTGCTGCGGTGCACAACGAGGTGCTTGCGCACCGCCTCCCGGCAGATCGGGCGTTCAGCCGGCCGGCTGGGCGGCGCGCCGAACGCGATTGCGTGCGGCGAATTCCCAGGCGATGAGCGCGAGCGCGAGCGCCGCGCCGGCGGCGTTGGTCCAATACCCGCCCGGGACGATCTTGTAGGGAAGCAGGAGCATGACGCTCGCCGCGAGCACCAGCGCGCGCGCGGCGCGCGGCAGCGGCCGCAGCATGTAGCCCACGATCGCCATCGACATCAGCCACACGCCGCCGATCGCGGTCGCAACGTCGACCGTGACCTTGAACGCGTCGCGGTCCTCCAGCAGCAGCGTCGGCGAGAACACGAACAGGAACGGCACCACGTAGGCGGTCCAGGCGAAGCGCACCGAGGTCCAGCCGGTCGCGAACGCCGGCGCGCCGGCCATCGAGGCGGCGAAGAACGCCGCGATGGCCACCGGCGGCGTGAGGAACGACATCATGCCGAGGTACATGACGAACATGTGGGCGGCGAGCGGTGTGACGCCGAGCTCGACCAGCGAGGGCACGATCAGCGCCGCGAGAATGATATAGACCGCAAGCGTCGGCATGCCCATGCCGAGCACGATGCAGATCGCCGCGGCGATCAGGAGCAGCGCGAGCAGGCTGCCGCCGCCGACCTTGAGCAGGATCAGCGTGACGGCGAAGCCCAGCCCGGTCACCGCGAGCATGCCGATGATGAACGACGCGCCGGTGACGAGCATCAGCAGGTCGAGGATGGAGGTGCCGGTGTCGCGCAGCGACTCGTAGACCCCGAGCAGCGTGAGCCGCTGGCCCCGATAGCCGAACGCGAAGCCGAGCACGAGCACCGTGAGCGAGGCCGCGATGGCCGAGGCCTGGACCTGCCAGTTGAGCCAGAACAGCGTATAGATGAGCACCGCGAACGGCACCAGGAAAATCCAGCCGGTCTTCAGCACCGGCCACAGCCGCGGGATCAGGCTCTCCTCGATGCGCGAGATGCCGCGGCTCGCCGCCTCCAGGTCGGCCTGGATGAAGAGCGCGACGTAATAAAGGAGCGACGGCACCAGCGCGGCGATCACGATGTCCTGATAGGGCCGCGACAGGAAGTCCGCCATCACGAACGCGGTCGCCCCCATCACCGGCGGCATCAGCTGGCCGCCGGTCGAGGCGCAGGCCTCGACCGCCGCGGCAAGGCGCGGCGGGAAACCCTGCTTCTTCATGAGCGGGATGGTGACGATCCCGGTGGCGACGATGTTGGAGACGACGATTCCCGACACCGAGCCGAACAGGCTCGAGGCGACGATTGAGATCTTGGCGGAGCCGCCGCGGAAGCGGCCCATGAGCGCGAGCGACAGGTCGTTGAAGAACTGCGAGCCGCCCGAGCGCATCAGCAGCTGGCCGAAGAACACGAACGTGAACACGATCGAGGCCGCCGTGACCAGCACGAATCCGAACAGCGCGTTGGTGTCGAGCGCGAGGTACACGAGCAGGCGGCCGGGGTTGATGCGCCGCGTCTGCCAGTCGCCCGGCGCGAGGTGGCCCACCAGCGCGTACAGGGAGAAGATGGCGACGATGGTGAAAAGCGCATACCCGGTGGTGCGGCGCAGGCCCTCCATGCACAGGAAGTAGAGGACGGCGCTCACGATGAGCGCGTCCGCCGGCGAGAGGATCAGACGCTCGACCAGGTCCGCGTACTTGAAGCCGACGTACCAGCCGGCAGCCAGGCCGGCGAGCGCGCACGCCCAGTCGTACCACGGCACGCGGGTCCTCTCGCTGCCGCGCCTGGCAGGGAAGATGAGGTAGACGAGCGCGAGCCCGGTGCCGAGCATCGGCCCGAGGATCTGCTCGTCGAACAGCGAAAGGCCGAACCGGCGATACAGGTCGGCCGACCAGGCGAGCGAGCCGCCGGTGAGCGCGACCGCAAGCACCGAGCGCAGGGCGCGCACCGCCCGCGGGAGGGAGGCTCCCGCGATCGTGTCCGCGCGGGTGGCGCCCGGCTGACTCCTGGGGCGGTCGGCTATGGCGACCTCGTGTCCGGAGGTCCTATCCGGTCACTCACGAGCCGGCCCAGATGCCCCTTTCCTTGTAGTACTTGATCGCGCCGGGATGGTACTTCACGGTGTCGTACTGCTGCGCCATGCGCTCGGGGAAGAACCCGTTCATGATCGGATGGCCCTTCACCATCTCGTCCTTGTTCTCGGCGACGGCCTTGACGAAGCGGTAGACGATGTCGTCGGCTACGTGCCCGCCGGTGGTGATCATGAGGTCGATGCGCAGCACGTTGATCGGCTCGAGCACGCCGGCGAAGCGCGGGCCGGGCTCGATGCGCATGATCCCGTACTCGGGCTTCACTTTCTGCACCGCGGCGAGCGCCTGCGGCGTGTCCGACATGGACAGGAACCGCACGCCCCCCGGAATCGCAGCGTGGACCTCCTTCACCTTGGGCGCTTCCAGCGCGATGTTCGTGCCGTCGGTCTTGCCGGCTTTGAAGTCGTCGGCCGCCGGGATCAGGCCCGAGACCGGGACGCCGACGGTGTCGTCGAGGCTCAGCCCGCCGGCCGCCAGCACTCCGTTCGAGAGCGGGATCATGTTGGGGAAGCCCTGGAAGCCGCTGCCGAAGCGCTTGCCCTTGAGGTCCTCGATTTTCTTGATCGGGCCGTCGTTGCGCACCATGATGCCGATCGGGAAGCTGATCAGCTTGAACGCGAGCCGCTGGTTGTCCATCTTCGGCAGAGTGCTGAACACGCCTTCCGAGCGCATTGCGTCGGCCACGTTGTCGATGTTGCTGATCGAGAACTCCGCTTCCCGGTTTTGCACCGCTGCGAGCGTCGCCGTCGTGCCCGAGACCGGGATCACTCGCACCTGCATCCCGGTTTTGCCCTGCACGACCTTGGCAATCACCTGCGCCTGGATGTTGTTGATGGCGCCGACGGGCAGCGTCGTGAAGCCGAGCGTCTGGGCGATGACCGCGCCCGGTACGAGCACCGCCGCCGCCAACGAGATTGCCAGCGTTCTGAGCAGCTTGTTCATTGGACCCCTCCTTCCGATGGTTGCCGATCGGCCCGCGGAACGCCGGCTCGATCGCCGAACGATAATGCACTCCTGAGAACCTAGGCAATAGCGCGCGTGCTGCAACGCATCACTTTGTGGCACATTCGATCCATGCGCGAACCCCAGCCCAGGACGATCCACCTCGAGGATTACACCCAGCCCGCCTTCCTGATCGATTCGATCGAGCTCGATATCGACCTGCGGCCCGAGGACGCGCTGGTGAAGGCCAGGCAGTCGCTTCGGCGCAATGCGCGCGCCGCCGACCCGAGGGCGCCGCTCGCGCTCGACGGCGAGGAGCTGGAGCTGGTGTCGGTCGCGCTCGACGGCACGCTGCTGCGCGCGAACGCCTATGCGGTGACGCCGGAGCGACTCACCATCGCGCAGGTGCCCGAAGCGTTCTCGCTCGAGACCGTCTCGCGCCTCCTGCCGCAGAAGAACACGCGGCTCGAGGGCCTGTACGCGACCAAGAACGGCTTCGTCACGCAGTGCGAGGCCGACGGCTTCCGGCGCATCACGTGGTACCTCGACCGTCCCGACGTGCTGGCGAAATTCACGACCACGATCCACGCCGACGGAAAGAAGTGCCCCGTGCTGCTCTCCAACGGTAACCGCGTCGGCTCGGGCGAGGAGCCGGGCGGCCGCCATTGGGCGAGGTTCGAGGATCCCTTCCCCAAGCCCTCCTACCTGTTCGCCATGGTCGCGGCCGAGCTCGAGGCCTTGAAGGACGAAATCGTCTCGAAGTCCGGCAAGCGAAAGAAGCTCTTCGTCTACGTCGAGCCCGGCAGGCTCGACCAGGCCGGCTGGGCGATGGATTGCCTCAAGCGCGCGATCCGCTGGGACGAGCGGCGCTTCGGACTGGAGCTCGACCTCGACGAGTACAAGATCGTCGCGGTCGGCGACTTCAACTCGGGCGCGATGGAGAACAAGGGCCTCAACCTGTTCAACACCAAGTACGTGCTCGCGCGCGCCGATACCGCCACCGATTTCGACTACCTGAACATCGACCGCGTGGTGGCGCACGAGTACTTCCACAACTGGACCGGCAACCGCGTCACCTGCCGCGACTGGTTCCAGCTCTCGCTCAAGGAGGGTCTCACCGTCTTCCGCGACCAGGAATACGGCGCCGACACCTACTCGCGTGCGGTGACGCGCATCCAGGAAGTTCGCGGCCTGCGCGCGGCGCAGTTTCCCGAGGACGCCGGGCCGATGGCGCACCCGGTGCGGCCGCAGTCGTACATGGAGGTGCGCAACTTCTACACCTCCACCGTGTACGAGAAGGGCGCCGAGGTGGTGCGCATGCAGCACACGCTGCTCGGCGAGGAAAAGTTCCAGGCCGGCATGCGCCTTTACTTCCAGCGCCACGACGGTCAGGCGGTGACCTGCGACGACTTCGTGCAGGCGATGCAGGACGCCTCGGGCGTGGACCTCGCGCAGTTCCGGCGCTGGTACGACGTCGCGGGCACTCCGGTGCTCGACTGCACAGGTACCTACGCAGGCGGCACGTTCACGCTGATGGTAAAGCAGTCGATGAGCCCGCCGTTCCACGTTCCCCTCGCGGTGAAGGTCGGCGCCGGCGAACGCATGCTGTCGGTCACGAAGCCAGAAGAGAATTTCGTGTTCGGAAACCTGACCGGCAGGCCGATCGCGTCGCTGCTGCGCCGGTTTTCCGCCCCGGTGATCCTGAGTTACCCGTACACCGAGGACGAGCTCGTGCACCTGATGGCGCACGACGACGATCCCTTCAACCGCTGGGAAGCCGGCCAGCGGCTCGCCGCATCGATCATCCTCGAGAAGGGCGGCGTGCCCTCCGCCGCGTTCATCGAGGCCATTCGCCGGCTGCTCTCGGATCCAGATCCGGCGTTCGCCGCGGAGGCACTCAACCTGCCCTCGGAGACCTTTCTCGCCGAGAAGATGGACGTGGTCGATCCCGACCGGCTGCACGAGTCGCGCAACCGGCTGCGGCGCGAGCTGGCCGGCGCGATCGAGAAGGACCTTCTGGAACGGTACGAGGCGCTGGCGAACGCGGGGCCCTACTCGCCCGACCCGGCGTCGATGGGCAGGCGCGCGCTGCGCAACGCCTGCCTGTCGTATCTCTCCGAGCTCGGCGCGGCCGAGCTGTGCCGGCGCCAGTACGCCGGCGCGGACAACATGACCGACGCGATGGCTGCGCTCGGCTGCCTGGCGAACCTCGACTGCGCGGAGCGCCAGCCGGCGCTCGACTCGTTCTACGCGAAATGGAAGGACGAGCCGCTGGTGGTGGACAAGTGGTTCGCGGTGCAGGCGTCGTCGCGCCTGCCGTCGACGCTCGCGCGCGTGCAGGAGCTGCTCGGCCATCCGGCGTTCGATCTCAGGGTGCCGAACAAGGTGTACGCGCTCATCCGCGGCTTCGCCGCGAACCACGTGCGCTTCCACGCTGCCGACGGCTCGGGCTATGCGTTTCTCGCCGACCAGGTGCTGGCGCTGAACGCGACCAACCCGATGGTCGCGGCGCGCCTGGCAAGAGGCTTCGATCGCTGGAGGAAATTCGACCCCGGGCGCCAGGCGCGCGCGCGCGCGCAGCTCGAGCGCATGCGCGACGCGGAGGGGCTGTCGAAGGACGTGTCGGAAATCGTGATTAAATCGCTGGCCTGACCATGGACCCGATCGCCCACCTCGCCCTCGCCACCGCCGTATTCCTCGCGATCCACGTCGTGCCGAGCACGCCCCTGCGCAGCGCGGCGGCCTCCGCGATCGGCGAGGGCCCGTACCTGGGCCTGTTCTCCCTCGCCTCGCTCGCGGGAATCGTGTGGATGGTCTGGGCCTACGGCCAGACGCCACTCACCCCGCTCTGGCCGGGCCTGCGCCATGTGCCGTCCGCCGTCATGCCGCTCGCCTTCATCCTGCTCGCCTGCGGACTGATGACCCCGAACCCGACGGTGGTCGCGCAAGGAAAGCTCCTGGCCCATGCCGACCCCGCGCGCGGCATCGTGCGCATCACGCGGCATCCGGTGATGTGGGCAATCATGCTGTGGGCCGGCGCGCACCTGCTCGCGCGCGGCGAGCTGAAGTCGACGATCTTCTTCGGCGGCTTCCTGCTGCTCGCGGCGGCGGGAACCCTTCTTCAGGATGCGCGCAAGGCCAAGCTCCACGGCGAGGACTGGAAGCGCTTCGCCGCGCTCACCTCGAACGTCCCGTTCGTCGCCATCGCCGCGGGACGCAACCGCTTCGTCTGGAGCGAGATCGGCCTGGTGCGCGTCGTGGTCGGCCTGATCCTGTTCGGGGGCTTCTTCACCTTCCACCCCTGGCTGTTCGGCGCGCGGCCTTACTAGCCGGCTGCCGATGCGCGGCGCGGTGTGCTCGCCGGGCGCCCGACCGATGCTATAATTCTTACCGCGTATTACGAGGCTCAGATGGACGCTACGACCGTCACCAGCAAGGGTCAGGTCACCATTCCCCGGGACGTGCGCCGGCGCTTCGGCATCCGTCGTGGTACGAAGGTCGAGTTCAGCGTGGTCGGCGACCACGTCGAGTTGCGAGTCGCCAGTACGCCGGCCGAAGTGAGGGAAACCGGGTTCGGCCTGCTCCGCAGCAAGCGCCGGGCCGCGCCGCCGGATATCGACCCCGCGTCGCTGCTGAAACGATAGTCGCCATGATCGGCCTGGATACCAACGTCCTCGCGCGCTACTACGTCGAAGACAAGGCCGACAAGGAAAGCGTGCGGCAGCGCGAAGCGGCGCGACGCCTGATGGACTCTGGAGCACAGCTTTTCGCCTGCAAGTCCGCGTTGCTCGAGCTTGAGTGGGTGATGCGCGGCTACTACGCGTTCGCGCCGCGGGAAATCGCGAAGGCGCTGCGCCATCTTTTGTCGCTCGCGCACGTGCGAATCGAAGACCGGCCGACGGTGGAGGCCGCGCTCTCGCACTATGAAGCCGGGCTGGACTTCGCCGACGCGCTGCACCACGCAAGCTACCGCGAGTGCGAGGCGGTCGCCACGTTCGACGACCGCAAGTTCGCACGCCGCGCGAATCGGATCGGAGTGAGCCCGAAAGTAGTGCTGCCGAAGTAAACAGCCTCAGGGCAACGCCATCGACGAGCGGTCGTAGACGAGCGACACGGCCGCGTCGACAGGCGTGGGCGGAACGCTCGCCTCCCATTCCTTGTAGCGCGCTCTCATCGAAGCGAGGCGCTCCGGGTCGCGGCGCGCGAGATTGGCGCGCTCGCGCGAATCGCGCGCCAGATTGAAGAGGAACTCGTTCCCTTCGAGCGAAAGGTACTTCCAGTCGCCCGCGCGCATCGCTTTCTGGTCGCGGTATTTCGTGCGCCAGAAGAGCTCGCGCTGCCCGATGAGTTCCGGGGACTGGAGATTTTTCAGCAGCGACACGCCGTCGAGCGGATAGTCGGGATGAGCCGCTACGCCCGCGGCGTCCAGGAACGTCGCCACCCAATCCATCGTGATCGCGAGCTGCGGGCTCGCGCGCCCCGCCGGGATCCGCCCCGGCCAGCGCGCGATGAGCGGCACGCGGATCCCGCCCTCGAGAAGATCCATCTTGCCGCCCACCAGCGGCCAGTTGTCCGAGTAGCGCTCGCCGCCGTTGTCGCTGGTGAAGACGACCAGCGTGCTGTCGTCGGCCCCGATGCGGCGTAGCGCGCCGAATACCGCCCCGATGCCCTCGTCCATGTGCCGGATCATGGTGCGGTAGGCCTCCACCGAGCCGCCGTCGAGGTGCGTCAGCGCGCGGTGGATGCGCCCCGACTCGGCCTCGTCGGCGCGCGTCTCCCACGGCCAGTGCGGCGCCGTGTAGTGGAGCGAGAGCAGGAACGGGGATTTCGATCCTTTCTGCCGTTCGATGAACTCGACCGCGCGCTGGGAGAGGATGTCGGTGAGGTATCCCTTGCGGCGCACTTCCGTTTCGCCCTCGTACAGGTCGTGCACGCCGGCCGGGTCGCAATGGGTGAAGTAGTCCACGCCGCCGGCGAGAATCCCGAAAAACTCCCGGTAGCCGCTGCGCAGCGGCCCGAATTCCGGCGGAAAGCCGAGATGCCATTTGCCGACGAGCGCCGTCGCGTAGCCCGCGTCGCGCAGCAGCGATGGAAGCGTCGGATCTCCGGGCGGGAGCCCCAGGATGCTGCTGCCGCGCGCGCGGCTGGCGATCGGCTCGTCCGCGCCGCCGCGCAGCCGGTACTGCCAGCGCCCGGTGATGAGCGCGAAGCGCGTCGGGGAGCACACCGGCGAATTGGCGTAGCCGTCGGTGAAGCGCAATCCTTCAGCCGCCATGCGGTCGAGCGCGGGCGAGCAGGACGGCGCCCGCCCGCCGTAGCAGCCCAAGTCGGCGTGGCCGAGATCGTCGGCCAGGATGAAGATGAAGTTGGGACGCGCCAAGCCTATTGGCCGGGCTTGAAGCCAGAAGCCCGGATCACCGGGCCCCACTTGTCGTAGTCCGCCTTGTGGATCGCGGCCAGCTCCGCCGGCCCCAGGCCGGTCGGCTCGAGCCCCATGCCTTCCAGCTTCTGCCTGACCGCCGGGTCGCGCACCGCGGCGATCGCCGCCTGCGAAAACCGCTCCATCATCTGCTTCGGGGTGCCGGCCGGCGCGAACAGCGCGGTCCACGCCTCGCCGTCCACGTCGTAGCCTTGCTCCTTGAAGGTCGGCACATTGGGGAACGCCGGCCTGCGCGTCTTGGCGGCGACTGCGAGCAGGCGCGCCCTGCCCTGTTTCTCCAGGTTGGCGACGTCGGCGGTCACGGTGATGATTGCGGCGATCTGCCCGCCGGCGAGCGCCTGCATGGCCGGTGCGGTGCCTTTGTACGCCACGTGCGTCATGCCGATCCCCGCCGCGTTTCCGAGCATCACGCCGATGAAGTGCGGGATGCTCCCCGGCGCGGCCGAGGCGTAATAGCCGGCCTTGGGGTCCTTCTTCACCAACGCCACGTACTCGGCGAGGGTCTGCGCCGGGAGGCTTGCGGAAACGCCGAACGCGCTGTGGAAGCTGTACACGTGCGCCACCGGCGTGAAGTCCTTGAACGCGTCGTAGCGCAGCTTGCCCGCGAACGAGTGCGGGTAGATCGCCATCGTCGCCACCGGGGTCATGAGCAGCGTGTTTCCGTCGGGCGCTGCCGCCTTCACGGTGTCGTTCGCGATCTGGCCCCCTGCGCCGACCTTGTTCTCGACGATCACCGGCCGGCCGAGGCCCTGGCGCATGTGATCGGCGACCAGCCGGGTCGCGATGTCGAGCGAGGCGCCGGCGGGGAAGCCGAGGACGATGCGCAGCGGGCCCTCCTGGGCGATCGCAGACGTGGCGAAGAGGCAAAGTGCCGCGACGACAATTGTTCGAAACATGGTTCCTCCCCGATCTGCGGACTCAGAGCATCGTAGCAGCCGAGAGCTTACCTGTCGCCGGGTCCGCCCCACAACCACGCCGCGCCGCGCACGCCGCTCGAATCGCCGTGCAGGTGCTTCACGAGCCGGGTGGCGACATCGTCGGAGAAGACATATTCGCCCCACAGGCGCGGCACTCCCGTATAGAGGCGTTCGATGTTGGACATTCCGCCGCCGAGCACGACGACATCCGGATCGAGCACGTTGATCACACCCGCGAGCGCACGGGCGAGCCGCTCTTCATAGCGAGCCAGCGTCTCTTCGTTCCCGCCCGCGACGATTTCCTCGGGAGTGAGCGTCTGCCCGGTCGCCGCGGCATGGTCGCGAGCGAGCCCGGGGCCGGAGAGGTAGGTCTCGATGCAGCCCTCGCGGCCGCAGTAGCACTTCGGAAGCGGCAGATCGGCGCCGTGCGGCAGCGGCAGCGGGTTGTGTCCCCATTCGCCGGCGATCGCGTTCGGGCCTTCGAGCACCCGGCCGTTCACGACGATGCCGCCGCCCACGCCGGTTCCGAGAATCACGCCGAATACCACTCGGTCGCCCCTGCCCGCCCCGTCCATCGCCTCGGAAAGCGCGAAGCAGTTCGCGTCGTTCGCGAGGCGTACCTCCCGGCCGATCGCTGCCTCCAGGTCCTGCTTCAGCGGCTTGCCGATGAGCCAGGTCGAGTTGGCGTTCTTGACCAGGCCGGTGACGCGCGACAGTGCGCCCGGGATTCCGATGCCCACGTTTCCTTCCCCGGCTTCACGAACCAGCGCGGCGACCGCGGCGACGGTCGCCCGGTAATCGCCGCGTGGCGTCGCAACCCGTTTTCGCCACGTTTCTCCCCCCGCTGCATCCAGCGCCAGCGCCTCGATCTTGGTGCCGCCGAGATCGATCCCGATCCGCATCAAGCTAGCGCCGGTTCAGCGTCCAGTCGAACTCGGCGTACTGCAGCTTCACCCGCCCGCGCCGGCGGTCGATCAGGTCGACCGTCGCGTCGTCCTGGCGCGCGAGGACGAACTCGAGCACCCCGCGCTCGCCGCCGAAGTCGTCCGGGTACCACTGGAAGATCTTCGGCACCACCACCAGAGCGCCGTCCTTGCCGACCCGCACGCTGCGCCCGAGGTAATCGAGGGCGGCCTCCTCCAGCTGCGCCTCGATCCGCTCGCCGTCGAACACGCGCAGCGCGGGGGACGAGCGGCAGGCGGTGTACATGGCGAAGTGCATCCGCTCGTCGTAGGCGAGCGGCATGAAGGCGAGGCGCGGATCGCTCTTTTTCATCTGCGCGCGCATGCGCGCGTATTTCGCCGCGTTGCCGCGCAGCAGCCCATGCTCGATGTCGTCCAGCGAGAAGGTGTGACCGCCCACGCGCGCGCGCTGGCGATCGAAAAATCCTTCCGTCTCGAGCGTGTTCCCCGTCAACTCGATCTCGCGCGCGTCGCGCAGCACGCAGGCGTTGTACGCGTTCAGCCAGAATGCCGTCTGCGCCGGGATGCGCAGCTTGCGCGGGTCGAATTCGAGCAGCGACCCCAGGCTCGCGGCCAGGTGGCCGTGCTCGCGCGAGGCGGCGAACGAAGCGTAGTCGCACGCGGTCCCGCTCGCGTCGAAATAGGCGGCGCGTACCGACTCGAGCGCGCTTGCGAGCTGCTCGTGCACTGCGATCCCCTCCCCAGGCAAGATTCTAGACCTCGCTACAATTGGCTGAAAGCGTGACAGCGGCGTGAACCGGCTCGGAACCTGGGACTACGTGATCGTCGGCGCGGGCAGCGCCGGCTGCCTGCTCGCCAATCGCCTGTCCGCGCGTCCGGACACCACCGTGCTGCTGCTCGAGGCGGGCGGCAGGGACGACTGGTTCTGGATCCCGATCCCGGTCGGCTACCTCTACACCATCGCCAATCCGCGCACCGACTGGTGCTACAGGACCGAGCCCGACGAGCACCTCGCGGGGCGCTCGATCCACTACGCGCGCGGCCGCGTGCTCGGCGGCTGTTCCACGATCAACGCCATGATCTACATGCGCGGCCAGAAGGAAGACTGGGACTACTGGGCGTCGCTGGGCAACCGCGGCTGGGGCTGGCAGGACGTACTGCCGATTTTCCGCTCGCTCGAGGACTACCAGCACGGCGAGCAGGACGGCTACGGCGCGGGCGGCGAGCTGCGCGTCGAGGACCCGCGCGTCTCCTGGGAGATCGTCGACGCCTGGCGTGCGGCCGCGGCCGAGTGCGGCATCCCGCCCGTGAAGGCGTTCAACGGCGGCGACAACTTCGGCTGCGCGTATTTCCAGATGAACCAGAAGCGCGGCCGGCGCTGGAGCGCGACCGATGCTTTTCTCAAGCCCGTGCGTCATCGGAAGAATTTGACCGTTGTGACCGGTGCGCTGGTGTCCAGGCTGCGTTTGGAGGGCCGCAGGGCGCTGGGGGTGGAGTTTCGCGCCGGCGGCGAGGGGCGCTTTGCCGAAGCGAGGCTCGAGACCGTCCTCGCCGCCGGCGCGATCGGGTCACCCCAACTGCTACAGCTCTCCGGCGTGGGCCCTGCCGAACTCCTTCGCAAACACGGCATCCCGGTCGTCCACCATCTCCCGGGCGTCGGCGAAAACCTGCACGATCACCTGCAGATCCGCATGCAGTACAAGGTGAAGAACGTCCGGACGCTGAACGAGCGGGCGAACAGCCTCTTCGGCAAGGCGGCGATGGGGCTGGAGTACCTTTTTTTTCGCACCGGGCCGCTCACCATGCCGCCCTCGCAGGCCGGCGCATTTGCCAGGAGCGATCCGTCGCAGCCGACGCCGAACATCGAGTGGCACGTGCAGCCGCTCTCGCTCGACAAGTTCGGCGATCCGCTGCACCCGTTCCCCGCCATCACCCCGAGCGTGTGCAACCTGCGCCCGAGCTCGCGCGGCTGGCTGAGGATCAAGTCGCCCGACCCGGCGGCCTACCCGGAAATCAAGCTGAATTACCTCTCGACCGAGGACGATCGCCGGGTGGCGGTGGAGGGGATGCGCTTCACGCGGCGCATCATGGCGGCGAAGGCGCTCGAAAAATACGCGCCGGAGGAGTTCCGACCCGGCCCGGAAATCCAGTCGGATGAGGCGCTTGAAAGGGCCGCCGGCGAGCTCGGCACCACCATCTTCCACCCGGTCGGCACCTGCAAGATGGGGAACGACGCCATGGCGGTGGTGGACGACAAGCTGCGCGTGCGGGGAATCGAGCGCCTGCGCGTGATCGACGCCTCGATCATGCCGCGGATCACCTCGGGCAACACCAATGCGCCGACCTATGTGATCGCCGAGATGGGGGCCCGGGCGATCTTGAAACTCTGACGCCTCTCCCCTATCTAAGGGGCTGACCAAGGAGAACTTTTGATGAAGCGGATCGTCCTTTTCCTCGCCACCAACATCGCCGTCCTGCTGCTGCTGTCGGTGGTCATCAGCGTGCTCGGCCTGGATCGCTGGTTGACGGCCGAGGGCATCGACTACCAGCAACTGCTGGCGTTCTCGGCAGTGCTCGGTTTCGGCGGCGCCTTCATCTCGCTGCTGATATCGAAAACAATCGCCAAGTGGTCGACCGGCGCGCAGCTGATCGACGGCTCGGAGGGCACGACGCAGTACTGGCTGGTGCAGACGGTGCAGAAGCTCGCCGAGCGGGCCGGCATCGGCATGCCGGAAGTCGCGGTCTACGAGGGTCCGCCGAACGCCTTCGCGACCGGGGCGTTCAAGAATTCGGCGCTGGTCGCGGTCTCGAGCGGCCTCGTGGAATCCATGAGCCGCGAGGAGGTCGAGGCGGTGCTCGGGCACGAGATCTCGCACGTCGCCAACGGCGACATGGTGACCCTCACCCTCATCCAGGGGGTTCTCAACACCTTCGTCGTGTTCCTGTCGCGCGTCATCGGCTTCATCGTCGACCGGGCGATTTTCCGCACCGAGCGCGGCATCGGGCCGGGCTTCTATATCACCATGATCGTGTCGCAGATCCTGCTCGGCGTGCTCGCCTCGATCATCGTCGCCTGGTTCTCGCGCCGGCGCGAGTTCCGTGCCGACGCCGGCTCGGCCGGGCTGCTCGGCTCGCCGCGGCCGATGATCGCCGCTCTCGCGCGCCTCGGCGGACTGGAGCCGGGCGCGCTGCCGCAGTCGTTCAAGTCCTCGGGCATCAGCAGCCGCCCGGGGATGATGGCGCTTTTCTCCACGCACCCGCCGGTCGAGGAGCGGATCGCGGCGCTGCAGAACCGGGGCTGAACCCGGCAGCCGTCGGGTGCGCCGCCCTGCGCGCGCCTGGCGCAGAGGGAGGGGATGAATGTCGCGGTTCCGCCAGTTCTTCGGCGCATTCTGGTACGCGGCCCGCTGGCCTCACTTCGCCAGGATGCTTTTCATCATCTTGTCCGGGCTGTTCCTCGCCGGCGGCGGCGCCATCCTGCTCACGAGACCGTACCTGCCCGACAAGCCCGAGCGTCTCGGTTTCGATGCAGTGATGAACCTGCTCGGCGAGTCCTCGCCGCGCTACGTGGAATTCGAAGCCGGACTCGATTTCTCGAAGAAGATCTACGACACCGGCTGGGTGCCTTACTGGGGGCACTGCCCGCCGGCGGAAATCCATCCCCTGCCGCCTCGCGAGGCGCCTTCGAGCGCATTCGAGAAGCTTGTCGGATGCAGGGTGACGCTCACCGGGCCGCTCAAGCCGGCAGGTCGCCTCGCTTTGCGCAAAGAGCAACGCGTGCTCGCCGAGCTTCCCGGAACGAAAGTGCGGATTCTGGTGGCCTCGGAGGCTTTCGAGGAAGGGGATTCCCGCGAAGCGCAGTGGCTCGCGAAAGGCTCCTACGGCGGGGTCCTCTCCACCTACGAGCAGGCGATGGTCGCGTGGCAGGCGGGCAAAGCGGCGCCGAAGGCCGCATCGTTCATCATCCACGACGGCAGCGATCGCTTCTCCGACGAAAAATCGCGCGCGCAGCGCAGCTCGTACTTCTGGGTGCCGGTCGAAGGAAGCCGCCAATCCATGTTCGTCCGGGCAACCCCCGAGCTGGAGAAGAGCTTCACGGGTTCCATCGCCGGGGTGCTGCAGCCGCTCGAGCGTTCGGACCCGAAGACGAGGAACAGGGGTTACGGCCACTTCAGCGTCGTGACCGGGCAGCCGTTGCCCGCGCGCTACGGTCTCGTCCAGTACCGGACAGCGAAGGAATACAACGACGCCGAGATCGGGGTAGGCTGGCCCTTTGTGCTGTTCGGCGCGCTGATCGCCGCCGCCGGGCTTGCGGGGCTCGTCGTATTCATCGCGGCCCCGGGGCTCATCTTCGACGCTTGGAAGCGGGCGTTCGAGGAGGTTCGCGGGCAATCGAAGCGCTGAGACGCCTCAAGCCGGCCAGGGCCCGAAGCGCCGCACCTGCGGCTCCCGGCCGTGGCGGACCCGGTACGCCGCCTCGACCTCGGCGTACGCTGGCCAGGGCCCGTCGCGCATCGCCTCCATGATCGGAAACGCCCAGGCCGCGTTCGCTCTTTCGAAGTCCTCGCGATGACGGCCGAGCGCATTCCCGGCGTCGCAGTCGTGACCCCAGACGTAGTCCCTCGAGTAGCCGCCGGCCACGGCGAACGGCAGGACCACGTCGTTCGGACGGAAAGAGGCTTCGAGATCGCCGGCGCTGCCGAGCACCAGCTTTGCCACCCCGTCCGCGCTCGCGTCGATCGGGCGCTCGTCCGCGGCGGCCGGCAGTATCGCGACCAGCGCCCCGCGGCCGAGCGAGCGCGCCGTCGCGCGCGGCCAGCAACCGTCCCGATCGAGGATCAAGGCGTCGGCGCCGGCATCGAGCAGGAGCCGCACCGTCTCCACGATCGCCGCCGGCTCGGCGTGGCCGGTCCTCACCGCAACCTGCAACGGGGTCAGACCGTGCGAGCGCGCCTGCGCATTCAGGTCTGCGCCGGCATCGAGCAGCAGCCGCGCCGCCGCCGCCCGGCCGTGCCAGGCCGCGCGGTGCAGCGGCGGCTCGCCCCGCTCGTCTCCGCCGGGCAGCGCGCCGGCATCGATCAGCCCGCGCGCCAGCACGACGTCGCCGATCTGCGCCGCCCCCCGCAGCGCCTCGGTGAGCGCCGCCACGTCCACGCCTTCGGCAATCAGCTTCCACGCTCGGGCGTGGTCGCCGTGGATGGCGGCGACCGCGAGCGCTCGCCCGGCCGGCGCGGCCTTCGCGCCCATGCGGGCGCGCAGGAGGTCGATGAGCGAGAGATCGTGGGAGATGCGCAGCGCGAAGTCGAGCGGCGTGTCGCCGCCGCTCGCGCGCGCGTCCACCTGCGCGCCGTGCGCCAGCAGCGCCTGCACCACGTCGAGCCGCCCGGCGGCGCACGCCGCGTGATGCAGCGCGGTGCGCCCGACGTCGTCGGCCTGGTCGACGCGCGCGCCTCGCGCGAGCAGCATGCGCACCATGTCGCTGCCGCGCTCCGCCGAAACGGCGCGCATCAGCGCGGTCTCGCCCGCTTCGATGACGGTGTTCGGGTCGGCGCCGGCGGCGAGCGCCCGCCGCACGGCGATGGCGTCGCCGCCGAGTACGGCGTCGATCAAGCGAGCGTCGATGCCGCGTCGGGATGGCACCGTGCAAGGCCGCCGCTAGTTCTTGCGCTGTTTGAGGTGGTCTTCCACGCGGTCGGCGAACTCATCCAGCTCCTGCGGCTTCTCCTTGAGGACGTGCGCGAGGATGCCCAGGTCCACCTGCAGATATCCGTGCACAAGGACGTTGCGGAACCCCGCCATCGGCCGCAGGCGCGACGCGAAGTCGGCGGGAAGCACGGCAAGCTCGGCAAGCCGGTCGATCGCCGTGGCGTAGTCCGGCGAGTCGAGTCCGGAAGCCGCGGCGAGGTGCGTCGCGATATCCAGCACGTTCTGCGCGCAGAGCTGAAGGCCGCGCTCGACCGTCCAGCGGAGGTCCGCATTCGCGCGCAGCTCCTGCGCCGTGCACCCGGCATGCCGGCGAAGGTTCGTCAGCGCTTCGCGAAGCGCCGCAAGGTGCCTGCGGACGACTTCCGGGTCCGCCTGCCCGCCGGTCACCGCGCGCGGCTCAGGGCCGCCCGTCGCGCGCTTTCGATCTTCGCGAGTTGGGGCAGGAAGTCGCAGTAGCGCGACAGCGCATAGCCTTCGCGCGTCGTCGTCGCTCGCAGGTCGCGCGCCAGGATGCGCCGGCCGTCGCGCAGGACGCGGTGGTAAAGCAGCGGCGGAGCGCGGTTCAGCACCACCACGTCGATCTCGTTCGTGCCGAGCGCCGACATCAGGTGAGCGGTGAGCTCGGCCGCGTAACCGTAGTGCGAACCGACGGCACGGCCTTCGTCGACGTATACGGCAATGTCGATGTCGCTATGTGGCTGCGCACGCCCGGTGGCCTGAGATCCGTACAAATACGCTTCCAGGACCTCCGTGCGCGGCGCGAGCGCCTGCTCGAGCCTGTGCTCGAGGTTGGCGACGGCGAAGACTGGACGAACCGAGCTCACTTGATTTCCGATCTGCAAATGGCGCTTAAAGCAACATGATACCTCCGCGCTCGGCTGCTCACGTTCTTTCGGCGCTTGCCTTCACTCCTCCTCCGGATCAACTGTCTGTTCCAGCATACGCCCTGGAATCCGCGCCTGCCAATGAACGCTCCATGCAGCCCGGCCTTGTCCGCAGGCTGCCGATTGTGTAGAAGATCACTCATGGCTACCAACCTGTCACTCGATCCCGAGCTGATCGAGCGCGCCGTGGAAGTGAGCGGCGAGCGGACCAAAAAGGCCGCGGTCACCCGCGCGCTGGAGGAGTTCATCGCCCGTCGCGGGCAGAAGCGCCTGGCCGAATTGATGGGCAAGCTCGAGTGGGACAAGTCGTTCGACTGCAAGACTGAACGCTCGCGCGGGTGAGCTTGCCCCGCTGGCCGCGCCGCGCGAGGCGCTCCCGCCGCCTGTGAAGCTCGCGCTCGTCTACCTCCTCACGGTGCTCGCCCACGTCGGCCTCACCGGCGGGCGCGTCACCACCGCCCTCTACGCGATCGCGCTCGACGCGAGCCCGCTCACCGTCGGACTCCTCATGTCGCTCTTCGCGCTGCTGCCGATGATCTTCGCGGTCAAGGCCGGGCGCATGATCGACCGCATCGGAGCGGCGCGTCCGATGGCCTGGGCGGCGGGCGCGGTCGTGCTCGGTTTGCTGGTGCCTTTCGCCTGGCCCTCGCTCGCGGCGCTCTACCTGTCCTCGGTCGTCATCGGCACCGCGTTCATGGTCTACCAGGTGGCGCTGAACAACGTGGTCGGCGCCCTGGGCGGTCCCGCCGAGCGCGCATCGAACTTCGCCTGGCTCGCGCTCGGCTTTTCCAGCGGGGCGCTCGCCGGGCCGCTGCTCGCCGGATTCGCGATCGACGGCATCGGCCACCGCGCCGCGTTCCTGCT